>NZ_JBITEV010000036.1:0-1056 GCF_044455465.1 Streptomyces sp. NPDC051217 | reverse complement strand
CTAGGTGTATTGACTCGCAGGGTTGTTCACACGGCTGATGGGCGGGTGTCCGCCCAGTGCGGTGTGGCAGCGGTGGTGGTTGTAGGTGTGGAGGAAGTCTGTGAGGGCTTCGGTCCGGTCCTGGTTCGAGGTGTAGGGCCGAAGGTAGGCCCACTCGTCCAGGAGGGTGCGGTTGAAGCGTTCGACCTTGCCGTTGGTCTGGGGCCGGTAGGCGCGGGTGAGTTTGCCGCTCGCGCCGAGCTCGCCCAGGACGGCTTTCCAGGCCAGGCCCTTTCGGTAGGCCCACGCGTTGTCCGTCAGGACCCGCTCGATGCGGGTGATGCCCTGGCTGTGGAAGAACGCGGCCGCGCGGGTGAGGAAGCCTGCGCAGGTCGCGACCTTTTCGTCCGCGTGGATCTCGCTGTAGGCAAGGCGGGAGTGGTCGTCGACGGCGGAGTGGACATAGTCGAATCCCATCCCGCGGATTGGCCGACCCGCTTCCCGGCCCAGGACGCGGTGGCCGCCGCCGTCGGGAATCCGGCCGAGTTTCTTCACGTCCACGTGAACGAGCTCGCCTGGACGCTCGCGTTCGTAGCGTCGGATCACAGTCCCGGTGGGACGGTCGAGCCACGACAGCCGGCTGAGACCGTGGCGGGTCAGGATCCGGTGGACGGTCGAGGCGGGCAGCTCCAGGACCGGGCCGATCCGGGCGGGGCCGAGTTTGCGGGCCCGCCGCAGGTCACACACCCGGGCCTCGATATCGGCCGGGGTCCGGTGCGGCGTCGTGCGCGGCCGGCTGGACCGGTCGTGCAGCCCGGCCTCGCCTTCGGCCCGCCACCGCCGCATCCACTTGTGGGCAGTGGCCCTCGATACACCCATCTCAGCGGCCACATGGGCGACCGGGCGGCCTGATACGACACGTTCGACCAGCAGTCGCCTACCGAAGACGGTCAACCGGGCATTACGGTGAGACACGAAGACCTCCGTGCGGTGAGTTCCCAGACAGCTCCCACCACACCGGAGGTCTTCGCCATATTCAAGACCTACCGAGTGTCAACAACGCTCGTGATCAATACA
>NZ_JBITEV010000035.1:0-1095 GCF_044455465.1 Streptomyces sp. NPDC051217 | reverse complement strand
GATTCCGTATGCCTGTTTGAATACTTTGCTGAAGTGGGTCGCGTCGGGGAAGCCCCAGCTTCGTCCTATGGTGGCGATGGTCCGCAGGCGGCCGTTCGGGCCGGCCAGGTCCCGTCTGCATGCGGCCAGGCGGCGGGTGCGGATCCAGTCTCCGAGGCTGATGCCGGAGCGGGACAGCACCGTGTAGAGGTGCCGTACGGAGATGTCGTGCGCGGCGGCTATCCGTGCCGCCGACAGGCCGGGGTCGGCCAGGTGCTCCCGGATGTAGTGAGTGATCCGCAGGGTGAGTGTCGCCTCCAGCGGCGCCCTGGCCAGGTGGGAGCTGCCGTGCTGGGACGTCAGGACGGCACGCAGGAGTTCGACGCTGGGCCGCACGGCGGCGTCGGCGTGCACACCCCGGTGCAGTTCGTCGCTGACGGCCAGCTGGGCAAAGTAGGTGAAGGCCAGGCGCGCGAGGGGGTTGCCGGGTCCCAGCGGGACCGCGGTGACGTCCCGCAGCAGCCGGCCGGGCAGCGCGAGTGCCGTCCGGGGGAAACGGATGAAGCGGTAGTCGACTCCCCCGTCGTAGAGAAGGGTGTAGGGAGCGGCCGACTCGAAGACGGCGCAGTCTCCCGGCCCCAGCAGAGCCTGGCGGCCGTTCTGCACCACCATGCTGCTGCCCGCCATCTGCACCCCCAGAGTGACGGCCGGCTCCTCGTCCTTCCGGGCGAGCCGCTCCGTACGGCGCAGGGTGACCGCCGTCGCCCGCGCCGAACAGACCCTCAGCGGCCCCACCGTGCCGAGCCCGATGCGAACGGAGATGTCCTCGGCCGGCGGACCGTGCTCGATGTCGACCGCCACCATCGACTCCCACACCGCGTTGCGGACCACCTCCTCCCGGTCCCGCGGCGCTATGAACGCCGTATCCAGCACCGGACTCACGAGACAGACCTCCGCCCGCCCCACTCACGCCACCGGCCCCTCGACACCCCGGCCCGTTCCCCCACAAGACCCCCCTCGACACGGCCCGTTCCCGACATCAGCCCGGCGCGATCCCCTCACGCAGCACAACAGCTTCGCCCAGCACACGCAAGGGCTACACGCCTGAAGCGGCGC
>NZ_JBITEV010000034.1:0-1305 GCF_044455465.1 Streptomyces sp. NPDC051217 | reverse complement strand
TGAGCTGCCCCGAGTTTCGTAGAGTCCGGTGATCTTGTTTCAGGCGGACTGCGGGGCTCGTTCCTGGCTCTGCCAGAAGTCGCGTTCGTACTCGGCTGGTGGCACGTAGTCGAGCGCGGAGTGCAGGCGTTCTTCGTTGTACCAGGTGATCCACTGGAAGATCGTCCGTTCGACCTGGGCGGGGCCCTTCCAGGGGCCCTGCATCTCGATCAGCTCGGCCTTGAAAGTGCCGTTCAGCGCCTCGGCCATGGCATTGTCGTACGAGTCCGCGACGGAACCGACCGACGCGGAGGCGCCGATGTCCGCGAGCCGGCCGGTGTATCGAATCGACACATATTGCGAACCCCTGTCGCTGTGGTGGATGAGGCCGGAGTCCTTCTTGATTC
Source organism: Streptomyces sp. NPDC051217 (assembly GCF_044455465.1). NCBI lineage: Bacteria > Bacillati > Actinomycetota > Actinomycetes > Kitasatosporales > Streptomycetaceae > Streptomyces > Streptomyces sp. NPDC051217. Next base: position 919 of record NZ_JBITEV010000034.1, on the reverse strand, counting down.
TCCGGCGCCACAGCGCCATCTCCAGGGCGTCCAGGGGCAGTTCGGTCCGCATGTGGTCGGCGACCTGCCAGCCGACGATCATCCGTGAGTACACGTCCAGTACGAACGCCACATATGCCCAGCCTGACCACGTGCGGACATACGTCATGTCAGCCACCCACAGCTGATCGGGCCGCGCCGCGGTGAAGTTGCGGTCCACCAGGTCCGGCGGACGGGGCGCCGACGGCTCCGGGATCGTGGTGCGGCGCCGCCGGCCGCGGATCACGCCCTCCAGGCCGCGTTCGGCCATGAGCCGCTCGACGGTGCAGCGGGCCACCTCGACACCCTTGCGCCGCAGCGCGCGGGTGATCCGGCGGGCCCCGTACGTGCCGCCGGACTCGGCGTGGACCTGCTCGATCACCGGCATGAGCTGTTCGTCGCGGAGCCGGCGGGCCGACTTCGGCCGCTTCTTGCGGGCGAAGTATGTCGAAGGCGACAGCTCCAGTACCCGGCAGACGGGATCGACCCCAAGACCGTTCGCACGCAGATGGTCGATCACCTGCTCGGCCTCGTCCGGGGACGGTCGATCTCCTGGGCAAAAAACACGGAGGCGGCTTTGAGGATCTCGTTGGCCCGCCTCAACTCCGCTACTTCTTTGCGGAGTTGTCTGAGCTCGTCGTGCTCGGCGGTGGTCAGCCGGTTGTCGCGTTCGCCATGGTCGGCCTCTGCCTGGCGGACCCAGCCGCGCAGGGCCTCCTTGTGGATGCCGAGGTCCTTCGCGACGTGCGCGATCGGGCGGCCGGTGGCGCGGACCTCGCGGACCGCCCGCTCACGAAGTTCATCGGGGTATTTACGGGGTGCTGGCATGGTGCTGGTGGATCTCCTTCGCCAGGACCGTAACCCTGGCATCAGGGACTCCACAAATCTCAGTACAGCTCAA
>NZ_JBITEV010000033.1:0-1530 GCF_044455465.1 Streptomyces sp. NPDC051217 | reverse complement strand
TTGCCCCCACCGGTGATCTCGCAGACCTGCGTACTGATCCCATCGGCCAGCGCCGGACCGACCCCCGTACCCACCAACGCGCCCACGATCGCCGCCACGACGACAATCAGGCCGACGTACTCGATCGCCCCCTGCCCACGCTGAGACGATCTGCGCAACGCACCCAACAGCCGCGCGTCAGTGCGCGGCAGGACCGTCTTGCGCAACCTGTGCCGGAATCGACGCACGACCCATTCCCCCTATACGTCGGCCTCTGCCCGTACAGGACTACAGGAACGGGCCGTGCAGTTCCCGCGGTTACGTCACCGTCACGCGTCGCTCGGAGTCCCGCCGTAGTAGGGCCTGACCGTTCCCCGGAGCTTCCGCTGGATCGACCGGAGCGACTTGATCGTCGTCTCGTCATCGCGCCCGGTGGTCGTCGGCCATTCGAAGCCCGTGCCCACCAGATCGCTGACGAACACGATCTCGACGGCCAGCAGGATCCGCGCCCAGTCGACCGGGGCGAGAGGCACGTCGTCGGCGAGCGCGCGCCGCAGCCGGGAGCACTGGTCGAGCAGGTCGCGCTCGCTCTCGAACCCCATACCGACGGCGAGTTGATCACCGCACCGGGCGGGACCGCCCCATTCGAGGAGGGCCCGCCGCAGCAACGCGGTCTCGTCGCCGGCGAGCAGAGCGCTCGCCGCGACGTCGCTTCCCGCCATCAGTCGAGTTCCTCCCAGTAGTCGTCCAGCGTCGTAGGATCCCGGCGGAAGATGGTTCCGCCGTCCGGATGCGTCGGGTCGTGAATCACGATGGTCGTGCCGTCCTTGCCGAGGTACGCCTTCCGGCCGCTGCCGAGGGGCTTGGTCCGCGAGGGGTTCTTCATGACGTCGGTGGCGAGCTTGCCGAGCTCCTCCGCCGAGACGCCGGGGAAGTCCTTCGCGTGCTTGTCGTTCGCGTGCCCCTTGGCGATGTCGCCGGCGTCTTCGAGCCGCTCCTCGTCGGTGCACCAGTCGTTGTTGTGCACCAGGACCGGTGTGTCACCGGTGACGACATAGTACGTGTGGATGCCATTGACGGTGAGGTCGTGCGTGGTCTGCCGCTTGGTGTAGCGGTCGACGGCCGTGACCTGCACGGACGTACCTGCGGGCGTACGGAGGTCGTCCCCGGCCGCGATGTCCCCGGCGTCCGCCCAGCGGCCCTGGTCCGTCAGCCAGAACGGGTGGGTGTCGGTCGCCGTCAGAACCTCGGCGCCCGAGTCCGTGAGGACCGTGAGGCGTGTGAAGTCCTTGTCGTCGTACGTGGTGATCGTCCGCTCGATGGCACGGGCCCGCGTACGACCGCTTTCGGGGTCGGTCGCGACGACGCGCATACCGGCACGCACTTTGTCGATCGCCATACGACGGCCGTCGGCGAGCAGCACGGGAGTGCCGGGCAGGAAGCTGTGCTTGACGGCGCAGGACTCCGGCTTGTCCTCCGGTTTGTCGCCGTCCCTGGGTTTGTCCTTGTTCTCCTGATCGAGTTTCTTCTTCGCGTCGGCGAGTCTGTCCT
>NZ_JBITEV010000032.1:3702-5277 GCF_044455465.1 Streptomyces sp. NPDC051217 | reverse complement strand
TGTTCGTTGTCTCAGAACTAACACAGTGGACGCGAGCAACTGAGGACAAGCCCTCGGCCTATTAGTACCGGTCAACTCCACACCTCACAGTGCTTCCATATCCGGCCTATCAACCCAGTCGTCTACTGGGAGCCTTACCCCATCAAGTGGGTGGGAGTCCTCATCTCGAAGCAGGCTTCCCGCTTAGATGCTTTCAGCGGTTATCCCTCCCGAACGTAGCCAACCAGCCATGCCCTTGGCAGGACAACTGGCACACCAGAGGTTCGTCCGTCCCGGTCCTCTCGTACTAGGGACAGCCCTTCTCAAGACTCCTGCGCGCGCAGCGGATAGGGACCGAACTGTCTCACGACGTTCTAAACCCAGCTCGCGTACCGCTTTAATGGGCGAACAGCCCAACCCTTGGGACCGACTCCAGCCCCAGGATGCGACGAGCCGACATCGAGGTGCCAAACCATCCCGTCGATATGGACTCTTGGGGAAGATCAGCCTGTTATCCCCGGGGTACCTTTTATCCGTTGAGCGACGGCGCTTCCACAAGCCACCGCCGGATCACTAGTCCCGACTTTCGTCCCTGCTCGACCCGTCGGTCTCACAGTCAAGCTCCCTTGTGCACTTACACTCAACACCTGATTACCAACCAGGCTGAGGGAACCTTTGGGCGCCTCCGTTACTCTTTAGGAGGCAACCGCCCCAGTTAAACTACCCATCAGACACTGTCCCTGATCCGGATCACGGACCCAGGTTAGACATCCAGCACGACCAGAGTGGTATTTCAACGGCGACTCCACCTGAACTGGCGTCCAAGCTTCACAGTCTCCCACCTATCCTACACAAGCCGAACCGAACACCAATATCAAACTGTAGTAAAGGTCCCGGGGTCTTTCCGTCCTGCTGCGCGAAACGAGCATCTTTACTCGTAGTGCAATTTCACCGGGCCTATGGTTGAGACAGTCGAGAAGTCGTTACGCCATTCGTGCAGGTCGGAACTTACCCGACAAGGAATTTCGCTACCTTAGGATGGTTATAGTTACCACCGCCGTTTACTGGCGCTTAAGTTCTCAGCCTCGCCACACCGAAATGTGACTAACCGGTCCCCTTAACGTTCCAGCACCGGGCAGGCGTCAGTCCGTATACATCGCCTTACGGCTTCGCACGGACCTGTGTTTTTAGTAAACAGTCGCTTCTCGCTGGTCTCTGCGGCCACCCCCAGCTCACACCGTAAAGATGATCACCAGAAATGGCCCCCCTTCTCCCGAAGTTACGGGGGCATTTTGCCGAGTTCCTTAACCATAGTTCACCCGAACGCCTCGGTATTCTCTACCTGACCACCTGAGTCGGTTTAGGGTACGGGCCGCCATGAAACTCGCTAGAGGCTTTTCTCGACAGCATAGGATCATCCACTTCACCACAATCGGCTCGGCATCAGGTCTCACCCCCATGAGAGACGGATTTACCTATCTCTCGGGCTACACCCTTACCCCGGGACAACCACCGCCCGGGCTGGACTACCTTCCTGCGTCACCCCATCGCTTGCCTACTACCACCTTGGACCGACGGCTCCACCACTCCCCTTCA
>NZ_JBITEV010000032.1:2459-3605 GCF_044455465.1 Streptomyces sp. NPDC051217 | reverse complement strand
CACCCGAAGGCTCCAGGACGGCTTCACGGTCTTAGCATCAGAGGATTCAACACTGGGCGTTTCAAAGCGGGTACCGGAATATCAACCGGTTGTCCATCGACTACGCCTGTCGGCCTCGCCTTAGGTCCCGACTTACCCTGGGCAGATCAGCTTGACCCAGGAACCCTTAGTCAATCGGCGCACACGTTTCCCACGTGTGTATCGCTACTCATGCCTGCATTCTCACTCGTGAACCGTCCACCACTGCCTTCCGGCGCGGCTTCACCCGGCACACGACGCTCCCCTACCCATCCCAGCAGGCGTTGGCCCTCAATACTGGAATGACACGACTTCGGCGGTACGCTTGAGCCCCGCTACATTGTCGGCGCGGAATCACTTGACCAGTGAGCTATTACGCACTCTTTCAAGGGTGGCTGCTTCTAAGCCAACCTCCTGGTTGTCTCTGCGACTCCACATCCTTTCCCACTTAGCGTACGCTTAGGGGCCTTAGTCGATGCTCTGGGCTGTTTCCCTCTCGACCATGGAGCTTATCCCCCACAGTCTCACTGCCGCGCTCTCACTTACCGGCATTCGGAGTTTGGCTAAGGTCAGTAACCCGGTAGGGCCCATCGCCTATCCAGTGCTCTACCTCCGGCAAGAAACACACGACGCTGCACCTAAATGCATTTCGGGGAGAACCAGCTATCACGGAGTTTGATTGGCCTTTCACCCCTAACCACAGGTCATCCCCCAGGTTTTCAACCCTGGTGGGTTCGGTCCTCCACGACCTCTTACAGCCGCTTCAACCTGCCCATGGCTAGATCACTCCGCTTCGGGTCTTGAGCGCGCTACTAAAACGCCCTGTTCGGACTCGCTTTCGCTACGGCTTCCCCACACGGGTTAACCTCGCAACACACCGCAAACTCGCAGGCTCATTCTTCAAAAGGCACGCAGTCACGACTGCATGTGCAAGCACACACAGCGACGCTCCCACGGCTTGTAGGCACACGGTTTCAGGTACTATTTCACTCCGCTCCCGCGGTACTTTTCACCATTCCCTCACGGTACTATCCGCTATCGGTCACCAGGGAATATTTAGGCTTAGCGGGTGGTCCCGCCAGATTCACACGGGATTTCTCGGGCCCCGTGCTACTTGGGAAATACGCA
>NZ_JBITEV010000031.1:0-25443 GCF_044455465.1 Streptomyces sp. NPDC051217 | reverse complement strand
ATCGGGTCACCCAGCGTGGTGCCCGTGCCGTGCGCCTCGACCGCGTCCACATCCGCCGCCGACAGACCCGCGTTCGCCAACGCCTGCTTGATCACACGCTGTTGGGAGGGCCCGTTGGGGGCGGTCAGACCGTTGCTGGCACCGTCCTGGTTCAGCGCGCTCCCCCGCACCACCGCGAGCACCGGATGCCCGAGACGACGCGCGTCGGAGAGACGCTCGACCACGAGGACGCCCGCGCCCTCGCCCCAGCCCGTGCCGTCGGTGGAGGACGAGAAGGACTTGCAGCGGCCGTCGGCGGCCAGCCCGCGCTGCTCACTGAAATCGATGAACGACTGTGGTGTTCCCATGACGGTCACGCCACCGACGAGGGCGAGTGAGCACTCACCCGAACGCAGTGCCTGCGCCGCCCAGTGCAGGGCGACCAGCGACGACGAGCACGCCGTGTCCACGCTCACCGCGGGGCCTTCGAGGCCGAGGGTGTAGGACACGCGGCCGGAGACGATGCTTCCGCCGCCGGTACCGCCGGGGTAGTCGTGGTACATCACCCCGGCGTACACACCGGTCGCGCTGCCCTTCAGCGTGGTGGGCGCGATCCCGGCGCGCTCCAGCGCCTCCCACGACGTCTCAAGAAGCAGCCGCTGCTGCGGGTCCATGTCGAGAGCTTCACGCGGACTGATGCCGAAGAAGTCCGGGTCGAAGTCGCCGGCGTCGTGCAGGAATCCGCCGTCGCGTACGTATGTCTTCCCCGGAATGCCGGGCTCGGGGTCGTAGATGTCCTCCACGCCCCAGCCCCGGTCGGCCGGGAACTCCGATATCGCGTCGACACCGTCGTCGACGAGCCGCCACAGCCCCTCGGGCGAGTCGACGCCACCCGGGTAGCGGCACGCCATGGAGACGATGACGATCGGCTCGTCGTCCAACGGGCTCGCGACGGTCGCGACCGGAGCCTTCTCCACGGCTCCGGACAGCTCCTCCAGGAGGTGTCCGGCCAGGACGCCGGGGGTGGGGTAGTCGAAGACGAGGGTGGCGGGCAGGCGGAGTCCGGTGGCTCCACCGAGCAGGTTGCGCAGTTCGATCGCGGTGAGCGAGTCGAATCCGAGGTCGCGGAAGGCCCGGTCGGGATCGACCGACTCGGCTCCGGCGTGCCGGAGGACCATGGCGGCCTGCGCGCGGACGAGGCCGAGGAGTTCGGCGGCGCGTTCCGCCTCGCCGAGTCCGGCCAGGCGCTGCCGCAGCACGGCGGTCGCCGACGCGTCGGTGTCGAGGACGCGGCGCGACCGGCCTCGGACGAGGCCGCGCATGATGGGCGGCGGCGTGTCGAAGGCTGCCAGGTCGAACCGGACGGGTACCAGTACGGGCTCGGCCGCACCGGTGGCGGCGTCGAGCAGGGCGAGGCCCTCCTCCGGCGTCAGGGACCGCATGCCGGCCGAGGCGAGCCCGTCCGCCATGCCTTCTCCGGCCCACGGACCCCAGGCCAGTGACAGCGCGGGGAGTCCGCCCGCGTGCCGGTGCCGTGCGAGGCCGTCGAGGAGGGTGCTGGCCGCCGCGTAGTTGCCCTGTCCGGGAGCGCCGAGGACGCCCGCGACGGACGAGAAGAGCACGAAGGCGGTCAGCCCCATGTCGCGGGTGAGTTCGTGGAGATGCCATGCCGCGTCGGCCTTCGGGCGCAGCACGTGGTCGATGCGCTCGGGGGTCAGGGAGAGGATCACGCCGTCGTCCAGGACGCCCGCCGCGTGTACGACTCCGCCGATGGTCCGGCCGTCGAGCAGTGCGGCCAGGGCGTCGCGGTCGCCGGAGTCGCACGCGACGACCTCGACCTCGGCGCCCAACTCGGCGAGTTCCCGGGCGAGTTCGGCGGCTCCGGGCGCGTCCGGGCCCCGGCGGCCGGTCAGCAGCAGCCGCCGTACCTCGTGGCGGGTGACCAGGTGGCGGGCGACGGCCGCCCCGAGGGCGCCGGTCCCGCCGGTGATCAGGACGGTGCGTGTGGTGTCCCAGACGGCGTCGGCCGGTTCGAGCGGTACGCCGGCCAGGCGCGGCACCAGCGTCTCGTCGCCGTGGACGCGCAGTTCGGGCTCGCCCGCGGCGACGATCCGGCGGGGGTCGACGGGGGCGTCGGTGTCGACGAGGAAGAAGTGGCCGGGGTGCTCACCCTCGGCGGCGCGTACGAGTCCCCATACGGCGGCGTGCCCGAGGTCGGAGCCGTCGAGGGCGCCGTTGGTGACGACGACGAGGGAGGTGGCGCCCTCCACGGCGGCCTGGACGGCCGCCAGTACGCCGGTGGTCACCGCGCGTACGGCGGCAAGGGTGTCGCCGGTCGTCGGCGGGCAGTGGTGAACGCTCACCTCGGTGTCGTCGGCACCCGGCCGGGCTTCGCCGGCCGGGACCCAGTCCACCCGGAAGAGCGCGTTGGCGACGCGGGCCGCGGCCGGCGAGAGGCCGTCCGCGGTGACGGGGCGCAGTGTCAGCGACCCGACCGAGGCGACGGGCCGTCCCATGGCGTCGGCCAGTTCCAGGGACACCGATTTGTCGGCCCGGACGCTCAGGCGGACCCGTGCGGCCAGGGCGCCCTCGGCGTGCAGGGTGACGTCGGACCAGGAGAACGGCAGTACCGTCGCGTCCTCGCCCGCCAGGTCGAGCACGTGCAACGCCGAGTCGAGCAGGGCGGGATGGAGGCCGAAGCCTCCGGCGTCGACACCCTCGGGGAGGGCCGTCTCGGCGAACAGCTCGTCGCCGCGCCGCCAGGCGGCGCGCAGGCCGTGGAACGTGGGCCCGTATTCGAGCCGCTCGTAGAGTCCTTCGACGGCGAGGGGCTCGGCGTCGCGCGGCGGCCATGCCAGGAGGTCGGCGGCCGGTTCGCCCGCGTCGGGCGCCAGGAATCCCTCGGCGTGCAGGACCCATTCGCGGTCGAGCGGGGCGTCGTCGGCACGGGAGAACACGCTCACCGGGCGGAGCCCGGACTCGTCGGGCGCGTCGACGGCGACCTGGATGTGGACGCCGCCGTGCTCGGGCAGGAACAGGGGCGCCGCGACGCTGAGTTCCTCGACGCGGTTCCAGCCGACCTGGTCCCCGGCGCGCACGGCGAGTTCCACGTACGCCGTGCCGGGCAGCAGGACGGAGCCCATCACGGTGTGGTCGCGGAGCCAGGGGTGGGCCCCGGTGGACAGCCGTCCGGTGAACACCACGCCGTCGGAGCCGGGCAGGTGCACCATCGCGCCGAGCAGCGGGTGGTCGGGCCGGTCGAGGCCGGCGGACGTGACGTCGCCGCCCATGCCGCGCTTGTCGAACCAGTAACGGGCGCGCTGGAAGGGGTAGGTGGGCAGGTCGGCGCGCCGGGCGCCGCGGCCGTCGAACACGCCCGTCCAGTCGACCTTCAGGCCCGCCGCGTGCAGTCCGCCGAGCGCCGTGAGGACGGCGACGGTTCCGGCTTCCTTGCGGCGCAGGGCCGGGACGAGTACGGCGGTCTCGGCGGTGGTCGTGAGGCTCTGGCGGGCCATGGCGGTGAGGATGCCGTCGGGCCCGAGTTCGACGTACCGGGTGACGCCCTCGGCTTCCAGCCGGGTCACCGCGTCGGCGAAGCGGACGGTGTCACGGACATGGCCGACCCAGTACGCGGCGGTGGTGACGTCGCCGCTCGCCATGACGGGGACGGCCGGTTCCGCGTACGTGACGCCCTCGGCGACACGGCGGAAGTCGTCGAGCATCGGGTCCATCAGCGGTGAGTGGAACGCGTGGGAGACCGTGAGGCGGTTCGTCCTGCGCGCGCCGAGCTTCTCGACGACGGTGTCCACGGCTTCCGTGGTACCCGAAAGGACCACGGACGTGGGGCCGTTGACGGCGGCGATGCCGACGCCGTCCAAGAGCAGCGGGAGGACCTCGTCCTCGGTGGCCTCGACCGCCACCATCGCACCGCCCGTCGGCAGCGCCCCCATCAGCCGCGCCCTGGCGGTGATGAGCGTGGCGGCGTCGGCGAGGGAGAACACGCCGGCCACATGGGCGGCGGCGAGCTCGCCGATCGAGTGACCGGCGACGAAGTCGGGCCGTACACCCCATGATTCGAAGAGCCGGAACAGCGCGACTTCGAGAGCGAAGATCGCGGGCTGGGTGAACTCGGTTCGGCTCAGGGCCTCTTCGTCGCTCCACATGACCTCGCGCACGGCGGGGTCGAGAACGGCGCACACCTCGTCGAAGGCGCGGGCGAACACGGGGAACGCGGCGTGCAGGTCGCGGCCCATGCCGAGCCGCTGGCTGCCCTGTCCGGTGAAGAGGAAAGCGGTCAGTCCGGTCGTCCGGGCGGCGGCGCCGATGGGCGCGCCGTCGGCCAACGCGTCCAGTGCGCCGAGGATTTCCTCGCGGTCGTGGCCGACCACGACGGCGCGGCGGCTCAGCGCTGCGCGTGCGGTGGCGAGGGAGAAGCCCATGTCGACGGGGTCGAGGCCGGGAGTGTTCCGCAGATGGTCGGCCAACTGCCGGGCCTGGGCGCGCAGGGCGGTCTCGGTGCCGGCCGACAGCGCCAGCGGCACGGGCACGTCCGAGGACGGCCGCGGCGCGGCGGGCTCGGGGCGGGGCTCGGGGTCGGGCTCCGCCTGCTCGATGATCACGTGGGCGTTGGTGCCGCTGACGCCGAACGAGGAGACCGCGGCGCGGCGCGGCCGGTCGGCGTCGGGCCAGGCCCGGGACTCGGTGAGGAGGCGGACATTGCCCGCGTCCCAGTCCACCTGCGGCGACGCCTCGTCGGCGTGCAGTGTCTTCGGCAGTGTGCCGCGCCGGATGGCCTCGACCATCTTGATGACGCCGGCGACTCCGGCGGCGGCCTGGGTGTGGCCGATGTTCGACTTGATCGACCCGAGCCACAGCGGCTCTTCGCGGTTCTGTCCGTACGTGGCGAGAAGTGCCTGCGCCTCGATGGGGTCGCCGAGGGAGGTGCCGGTGCCGTGGCCCTCCATGACGTCGACATCGGCGGGGGTCAGTCCGGCGGCGCTGAGCGCCTGCTGGATGACACGGCGCTGGGAGGGGCCGTTGGGCGCGCTGAAGCCGTTGGACGCGCCGTCCTGGTTGACGGCCGTACCGCGCACGACGGCCAGCACGGGGTGCCCGTTGCGGCGGGCGTCGGACAGCTTCTCCAGGAGCAGGACGCCCGCGCCCTCGGCCCAGCCGGTGCCGTCGGCCTCGGCGGCGAAGGAGCGGCAGCGGCCGTCGGCGGAGAGCCCTCGCTGCTCGCTGAACTCGATGAACGTCTCGGGTGTGGCCATGACGCTGACGCCACCGGCCAGCGCCAGGGTGCACTCCCCCGAGCGCAGCGCCTGCGAGGCCCACTGGAGCGCGACCAGCGACGAGGAGCAGGCCGTGTCGACGGTGACCGCCGGGCCCTCCAGGCCGAGGGTGTAGGCGACACGACCGGAGACCAGGCTGCCGTCGCTGCTGGTGATGCCGTAGTCGTGGTACATCGCGCCGGCGAACACACCGGTGCGGCTGCCACGCAGGGACGCCGGGTCGAGACCGGCCCGTTCCATCGACTCCCAGGTGATCTCCAGCAGAAGCCGCTGCTGGGGGTCCATGGTGAGGGCCTCACGCGGGCTGATCCCGAAGAACTCGGGGTCGAACTGGGCCGCGTCGTGCAGGAATCCGCCCTCGCGCGCGTACGTCTTGCCGGGCTTTCCGGGCTCCGGGTCGTACAGCGCGCTCATGTCCCAGCCACGGTCGCCGGGGAACGGTCCGATGGCGTCACGGCCCTCGTCGACCAGCTCCCACAGCTCCTCCGGGGAGCCGACGCCGCCGGGGAACCGGCAGGCCATGCCGATGATCGCGATGGGCTCGGTGGCCACGCTCGCGGCGGCGCGCAGGCTCTCGTTGTCCTGCCGCAGCCGCTCGTTCTCGACGAGCGAGCCGCGCAGCGCCTCGACGATCTCCTCGACCTGGGCGTCCATCTACGTCTCAGCCTCCGCTCACCGTTGTGGTCTGCGCGTCGCGTGCGCCGACCGTGTCAAGGAATGCGCCGAGCACCTCGTAGAACCGTTCCGGCTCCTCGAAGTGCGGGGCGTGGCTGGAGTCTTCGAAGATCTCCCAGCGGGCGTCCGGTATCAGTTCCTCGAAGGGGCGCACCGTGACCGGGGTGGCCTCGTCGTAACGGCCCGACAGGACGAGCGTGGGCACGTCGATGCTGGGCAGATGGTCGATGACCGACCAGTCGCGCAGGCTGCCGATGACATGGAACTCGTTGGGACCGTTCATCGTGCGGTAGACCGTCGGATCGCTGACGGCCTCCATGTATGAGGCCATGAGCTCACCGGGCCACGGCTGGACCCGGCAGACGTGCCGGGCGTAGAAGACCAGCATCGCCTCGATGTACTCGTCGCTGTCGGTGGTGCCGGCGGCCTCGTGCTCGCGCAGTGTGTCGTCGACGCCCGGCGGCAGCTGGGAGCGCAGTACGTCCATCTCGGAGAGCCACAGCGGGTAGGAGGCAGGTGAGTTGGCGATGACCAGGCCGCGCAGCCCGGCGGGGCGGTCCGAGGCGTGCCAGGCGGCCAGCATCCCGCCCCACGACTGCCCGAACAGGACGTAGTCGTCGGCGATGCCGAGCCGGCTCAGCAGGTTCTCCAGCTCGTCCCGGAACAGCTGCGGGGTCCAGAAACCGGGGTCGGCGTCCGGCAGATGGGTCGAGCCGCCGTTGCCGAGCTGGTCGTAGTGGACCACGGTCCAGCCGCGTTCGGCGTAGACGGACAGACCCGTCAGGTAGTCGTGGGTGGAGCCGGGGCCTCCGTGCACGACGACGAGGGCCGGGCGGCCCGCTCCGGTCGGTCCGGTGACGCGGTACCAGGTCTTGAACTCCCGGAAGGGAACAGTTCCCTTGGCCGTGGGCGTGGACGCCATTTCTCAACCACCTAATTTCGGGTCTCTCTCAAGGTGCCGCGTCCCCGCACGCGGCGTGCACTTGTTCCGGGGGATCCTGACGTCGGCCACGGCTCAGTCGAGCGTCTCCAGCCACTCCTCGATGGCTCGGGCGGTCGCCGGGGCGTGCTCCTGTCCGAGGGAGAAATGGTTGCCTTCGACGGTGCGCAGGGTGTGCTCGGTATCCCACGGCTGGGCCCGCATCTCGGCCACGTCGATGCCCTCCGGGGGCTGGACGAACGGCTCGGACGCCTGGACGAAGAGGGTCGGCGCCGCGAGCCGTTCGGGGTCGAAGCCCGCCAGCACCTGGAAGTAGTACGGCATCGCGGAGAGCCGGGCCGTGTCGAAGCTGCCGACGGTCGTCTCGACCGTGAGCAGCTCGCCCATGAGGTGGCCGAAGCCGACGTTCATGGCGGTGTCCTCGACGCGGAAGGTGTCGATCAGGACGAGCCCGGCGGGCGGGTTGCCGACCGTCTCCTCCAGGTGACGCGCGAGGACGTGGCCGATGATGCCGCCGGAGGAGTAGCCGAGCAGTACGTACGGATCGCCGTCCGCCGCCGCGAGCACGGCCTCGGCGAGGACCTGTGACAGCACCTCGACGGACTCGGGCAGCGGCTCGCCCCGCTGGAATCCCGGCAGCGCCAGCGCGGTTACGGGCCGGACGTCCCGGAATTCGGAGCCGAGGCGGGCGTGCTGGTGCACGCCGCCGCCGGCCATGGGGGTGGAGAGACAGATGAGCCGGGGGCGGCGGGCGCCGTCGGCCAGCTGCACCGTCTTCGGGGGGCGGCCGAGTTCGGCGGGCGTGGTGAACTTGGGCCGCAGCGCGGCGACCGCCGATGCCAGTGCCAGCGCTCCTGTCGAGTCACCGGCCCGCACGGCCCCCCGGAACAGCTCGGTCACGGTCTCGTCCTGGCCGGGGGACGGCTCGTCGGCCGTGTCCGGGCGGGAGAGACCCGACTCCATCTCGTCCACGAGGAGACGGGCGAGGTTGGAGGGGTTCTTGCTGTCGAACACGGCCATCGTGGGCAGCTTCACCCCGGTGGCGGCGCTGAGCGCGGTGCGCAGTTCCATCGCGGTGAGCGAGTCGAACCCGGACTCCAGGAAGTCGCGTGCGGGGTCGACCGCCTCGGGGCCGGAGTGTCCGAGGACGGAGGCCGCGAGGCTCAGCACCAGGTCGCTCAGGGCCCGTTCGCGCTGTTCGGCGGGCATCGCCGCCAGTTCGTCGCGCAGCGCCGCCGGGTCGGCTGTCGCCGCGCGGCGGCGGGTGGACGGGACCAGGCCGCGCAGTACGGCGGGCGGTTCGCCGCCGGTGCCGCTCCGCAGCACCCGCAGGTCCAGGCTCATCGGTACCAGCGCGGGCTCGGGCCTGGCGGCGGCGGCGTCGAACAGCGCGAGTCCGTCGTGCGACGTCAGCGCGGGCATGCCCTGGCGGCGCAGCCGCTGGAGGTCCGCCTCGCCGAGCCCGCCCGCCATGCCGCCGGTGTCCGCCCACAGCCCCCAGGCGAGGGACTGCGCGGGCAGCCCCTCGTCGTGGCGGTGCTGGGCGAGAGCGTCGAGGAAGGTGTTGGCGGCGGCGTAGTTGCCCTGGCCGGGCGAGCCGAACACGCCTGCGGCCGACGAGAACAGGACGAAGGCGCCGAGTTCCTGGCCTCGGGTGAGGTCGTGCAGGTTCAGCGCGCCGTCCACCTTGGGGCGCAGTACCTGTTCGAGGCCGTGCGGCGTCAGGTTGGCGATCATGCTGTCGGCCAGCACGCCGGCGGTGTGCACGACCGCGCCGAGGGTGCGGCCGGTCAGCAGCGTCCGAAGGGCGTCCCGGTCGGCCACGTCGCAGGCGGCGATCTCGACCGTCGCGCCGAGGGCGGCCAGCTCCTGCTGGAAGTCGGCCGCGCCGTCCGCCTCGATGCCGCGGCGGCTGGTCAGCAGCAGGTCCCGGACGCCGTGCTCGGTGACCAGGTGGCGGGCGACGAGCGCGCCGAGTCCGCCCGTACCGCCGGTGATCAGCACCGTTCCGGGCCGGCCCCAGGGTGATTCCCCGTCGGACGGACCGTCGGATGCCGCTTCGGTGTGTGCCGCGGTCTCGGCGTCCGCCGCCGGTACGCGCGCCAGCCGGGGGACCTGGATCTCCTGGTCCTGGATGCGCAGGTCCGCCTCGCCGGACGCGACGGCACGGGCGATCGTCTCCGTGTCGTCGCTGTCGGTGTCGAGCAGCGCGAAGCGCCCGGGGTCCTCGGAGTGGGCGGCGCGAACCAGGCCCCAGGCGGAGGCGTGCGCGAGGTCGTCGCCCCCGTGTGTCACCACCATGAGCCTGCTGTCGGCGAACCGTTCGTCCGTGAGCCAGGTCTGGAGGGCCGCGAGTGTCTCGCCGGTGACCGTCCTGACGTCTTCCGCGATCCGGCCCGTGCCGGCGGGGAGGGTCAGCGCGACGGTCGCGGGCACCCGGTCGGAGAGCTCCGCCAGGTCCGCGACCATCGTCCAGTCGGCCTCGTCGGCCTCGTCGGCCAGGACCGTGGCGGGTGTCCACGCGAGGTGGAAGAGGGAGTCGCCGGGCCCGGGGGCCGCCGGTGCGAGCTGCTCGGCCGAGACCTCCCGGGAGATCAGGGACCCCACGGTCGCGACGGGACGCCCCTGCGTGTCGGCGACGTGGATGGTTGTCCCGCCGTCGTCGTTGGGGGTGAACCGGACGCGCGCGGCGGTGGCGCCGAAGGCGTGCAGCCGGACGTCCTTCCAGGCGAACGGCAGCGATGTGGCGTCGTCCTCGCCCGCGCTGAGGATCACCGCGTGCAGGGCGGAGTCGAGCAGGGCCGGGTGGAGTACGAACCGCTCGGCGTCGGTCGCCTCTTCCGCGAGCGCCACCTCGGCGAAGATCTCGTCGCCGACGCGCCATGCGGCCTTGAGTGCCTGGAAGGCCGGGCCGTACGCGTAACCGAGCTCCCGGAACCGTTCGTACGCGCCTTCGGTGGTGATCCTCGCCGTCTCCTCCGGCGGCCACCGCGTCAGATCGAACGAGGCCGGTACGGCGGAGTCCTCGGGCGCCAGGGCGCCTTCGGCGTGCAGGACCCAGGGTGCGTCCGCGTCGGCGTCCTCGACGAGCGAGTGGATGGTGAGGGGGCGCCGCCCCGAGTCGCCGGCCGGCTCACCGACCGTCAGCCGCAGCCGTACGCCCCCCGCTTCGGGCAGGGCGAGCGGCGCGTGGAGCGTCAGTTCGTCGAGGACTCCGTGGCCGACCTGGTCGCCCGCGCGCACGGCCAGTTCGACGAAGGCCGTACCGGGCAGCAGCGTCGCGCCCAGGACCTCGTGGTCCGCCAGCCAGGGGTGGGTGTCCGTGGACAGGCGCCCGGTGAAGACAACGGTGTCCGAGCCGGGCACGGCGATCTCGGCGCTCAGCAGGGGGTGGTCGAGCGCGGTGAGGCCCATGGAGGCCGCGTTGCCGCCCCCGGTCACCGGCTCCGAGAGCCAGAAGCGGGCGCGCTGGAAGGAGTAGGTGGGCAGATCGACCCGGCGTGCCCGACGGCCCGCGAAGAGGGCCGTCCAGTCGGGAGAGGCGCCGCTGGTGTGCAGATGCGCGACCGCCGTCAACAGCGTTCCGGCCTCGGACCGTTCGCGGCGCAGGGCGGCGGCTGTGATGGCATCGGGTGCTGTCCGGCGGGCCATGGAGGTGAGAGCCCCGTCGGGGCCGATCTCCAGGAAGCGCGTGACGCCCTCGTCCTGGAGGCGGCGGATGTCGTCGGCGAACCGGACGGCGTCGCGCACGTGCCGTACCCAGTACTCGGCGGACGCCATGTCCTTCACCAGCCGGATGCGCGGCCGGTCGTAGGTGACGCTCTCGGCGACCTTGCGGAAGTCGTCCAGCATCGGTTCCATCAGGGGCGAGTGGAACGCGTGCGAGACGGTCAGGCGGCTCGTCCTGCGGTCGGTGAAGTGCTCGGTGACGGCGGTCACCGCGTCCTCGGCGCCCGAGATGACCACCGAGGTGGGGCTGTTGACGGCGGCGATCCCCACCTCGTCGGTGAGCAGCGGGGCGACTTCCTCCTCCGTGGCCTCGATGGCCACCATCGCGCCGCCCGCCGGCAGCGCCTGCATCAGCCGTCCGCGCTCGGCGACCAGCCGTGCGGCGTCCCCCAGACCGAGTACGCCCGCGACATGGGCCGCGGCCAGCTCGCCGATGGAGTGTCCGGCCAGGTAATCGGGCTTGATCCCCCAGGACTCGACCAGCCGGAAGAGGGCGACTTCGAGGGCGAAGATCGCGGGCTGTGCGGACTCCGTACGGTGCAGGGCCGCCTCGTCGCCCCACATCACGTCCTTGAGGGGCAGGCCCGTGGCCTCGCACACCTCGTCGAACGCCGCCGCGAAGGCCGGGAACGTGTCGTACAACTCCCGTCCCATGCCGAGGCGTTGGCTGCCCTGGCCGGTGAAGAGGAACGCCACCTTGCCCTCGCGCCGCTTGCCGGTGACGACGGACGGCGACGAGGTTCCCCCGGCGAGTGCGGTGAGTCCGCCGAGGAGGGCCGTGCGGTCCTCGGCGACGATCGCCGCCCGGTGTTCGAGGGCGGCGCGGCCGGTGGCGAGCGACAGGCCGACGTCGGCGGGCGACAGCTCCGGCCGCTCCCGCAGGTAGGAGTGGAGGCGTTCGGCCTGCGCGCCCAGCGCCTGCTCGGTCCTGGCCGAGAGGGTCCACAGGACCGGTCCCTCGATGGCCGGGGCCGACGGCGCCTCCTCCTCCTCGACGGGCGGCGCCTCCTCGATGATGACGTGGGCGTTGGTGCCGCTGATACCGAAGGACGAGACGCCCGCGCGGCGCGGGTGTTCCTGGTCCGGCCACTCCCGTGTCTCGGTGAGCAGCCGGACGTCACCCGTCTCCCAGTCCACCTGGGGCGTCGGCTCGTCCACGTGCAGCGTCGGCGGCATGACGCCGTGCCGGATCGCCTCGACCACCTTGATGATGCCGGCCACGCCCGCGGCGGCCTGCGTGTGACCGATGTTCGACTTGATGGAGCCCAGCCAGAGCGGCCGGTTCCCGGGGCGGTCCTGCCCGTAGGTGGCGAGCAGCGCCTGGGCCTCGATCGGGTCGCCGAGTGTGGTGCCGGTGCCGTGACCCTCGATCAGGTCGACGCCGTCGGCGGATATCCGGGCGTTGGCCAGCGCCTGCTTGATGACGCGCTGCTGGGACGGCCCGTTGGGGGCCGTCATGCCGTTGCTGGCGCCGTCCTGGTTGATCGCCGTGCCGCGGACCACTCCGAGTACGGGGTGGCCGTTGCGGCGGGCGTCCGACAGCCGCTCCACGAGGATCATGCCGACGCCCTCGCCCCAGCCGGTGCCGTCGGCGGCGGCCGCGTACGACTTGCAGCGGCCGTCGGCCGCGAGCCCGCGCTGATGGCTGAACTCGATGAAGGTCTCGGGCGTCGCCATCACCGTGACACCGCCGGCCAGGGCGAGCGTGCACTCCCCCGACCGCAGGGCCTGGACCGCCCAGTGCAGCGCGACCAGGGAGGACGAGCAGGCGGTGTCGATCGTCACCGCCGGGCCCTCCAGGCCCAGCGTGTACGCGACCCGGCCGGAGGCGATGGCGCCCGTGCTGCTGTTGTACGTGTAGTCGTGGTACATCATCCCGGCGAAGACACCGGTCGGGCTGCCCTTCAGCGTCGTCGGGTCGATACCCGCGCGCTCCAGCACCTCCCAGGACGCCTCCAGCAGCAGCCGCTGCTGCGGGTCCATGACCATCGCCTCGTTCGGCGCGATCCCGAAGAAGGCGGGATCGAACTCGGCGGCGTCGTAGAGGAATCCGCCCTCACGCGAGTACGTCTTGCCGGGCTTGCCGGGCTCGGGATCGTAGATCCCCGCCTCGTCCCAGCCCCGGTCGGTCGGGAACCGCGAGACGGCGTCCGTCCCGTCGGCGACCAGCCGCCACAGCTCCTCGGGCGAGGTCGCGCCGGGGTAGCGGCAGCTCATCGCCACGATCGCGATCGGTTCGCGGGAGGCGGCCTGCAGGGCGCGGTTGCGCGTACGCAGGCTCTCGGACTCCTTGAGCGACGCGCGCAGCGCCGCCACGAGCTTCTGGTCGGTGTCGGCCATCGTGTCCTCAGACTTCCCGCGTCGCTTCGTCCAGATCGGTGTCCTGCAGGGCCATGCTGATCAGGGCTTCGGCGTCCATCTCGTCGATCGACTCCTCCTCGGGCACGGCCGGGGCCGTACCTGGGGCGGCGCCGACGCCGGCGAGTTCGAGCAGGGCGTCCATGAGTCCCGCGTCGTGCAGCTTGCTGAGCGGTATCGACCCGAGCAGGCGGCGGACCGTCTCGTCGTCGGCGTCCACGCCGTCGCCGTCGGGCGCCAGCTCCGCGGCGATGTGCTCGGCGAGCACCCGGGCGGTGGGGTGGTCGAAGATCATCGTGGCGGGCAGGCGCAGCCCGGCGGCCGCGTTGAGGGTGTTGCGGAACTCGACGGCTCCCAGGGAGTCGAATCCCAGGTCGCCGAAGGCCCGCTCGGGTTCGACGGCCTCCGGTCCCGCGTGACCCAGTACGGCCGCCGCGTGGGTACGGACGAGGTCGAGCACCTCGTCGTACCGCTCGTCGGCGGGCAGTGCGGCCAGGCGCTGCCGCAGCGCTGCCGCCCCGCCCGCATGGTCCGCCGCGACGACACGCCGTGAGCTGCCGCGTACCAGTCCGCGCAGGATCGGCGGTACGTCGGCCGCGTTCATGGACCGGGTGTCCAGGCTCATGGGGACCAGCGTCGGGGTGGCCAGTGAGCCCGCCACATCGAGGAGTTCGAGCCCCTGCTCCGGCGAGAGTCCCGCGAGGCCCGAGCGGTCGATGCGCTGCCGGTCGGCGTCGGCCAGTTCACCGGCCATGCCGGAGTCGGTCGTCCACAGGCCCCAGGCGAGGGACTGGGCGGCGAGACCGCCCGCTCGGCGGTGCTCCGCGAGGGCGTCCAAGTAGGCGTTGGCCGCCGCGTAGTTGCCCTGTCCGGGGGTGCCGATCACACCGGCCGCCGAGGAGAACAGGACGAACGCGCCCAGGTCCATGTCCCGGGTCAACTCGTGCAGATTCAGGGCGGCCACGGCCTTGGGCGCCACGACCTTGTCCAGGCGCTCCGGTGTCAGCGAGGCGATCACACCGTCGTCCAGGACACCCGCCGCGTGTACGACGCCGGTGAGGGAACGCCCGGCCAGCAGAGCGGCCAGCGCGTCGCGGTCGGCGACGTCGCAGGCGGCGACCTCGACCTCCGCGCCCAGCCCGCCGAGTTCCTTCATCAGCTCGGTCGCCCCCGGGGCGTCCAGCCCCCGGCGGCTGGTCAGCAGCAGCCGGCGTACGCCGTGCGCGGTGACCAGATGGCGTGCGACCAGTCCACCGAGGGCGCCGGACGCGCCCGTGATCAGTACCTCGTCGCCGAAGACCGACGACGGCTCGGACTCGGTGACCGACGCGGCCCGCAGCCGGGGTACGTAGACCTTCCCGTCCCGGACGGCCACCTGGGGCTCTCCGGCCGCCAGGGCCAGGGCGATGTCCGCCTTGTCGTCCTCACCGGCCACGTCGACCAGGACGAACCGGTCCGGCTCCTCCGACTGGGCGCTGCGCACCAGGCCCCACGCGGCGGCGCCGGCCAGGTCCGTGACGTCCTCACCGGCCACGGACACCGCGCCCCGCGTGACCACCGCGAGGGTGTCGGTCTCCGCCTGGACCGCCTTGAGGAGCGGGTGCAGCGTGGAGAGCACGTCGTCGCCCTCGGTCCGCCACACCTTCATGTCCCGGGCTGCGTCCTCGCGTACGGCGACGGGCGTCCACTCGACCTGGAAGAGCGAGTCGACGCGGGTGAGCGACCCGGCGGCCATCGGACGCAGTGTCAGCGCGTCGATGGAGACGACCGGCTGCCCGGCGCCGTCCACGGCGTGGATGGCCACCTGGTCCTGGCCGGAGGGCGTCATCCGGACCCGGAGCGCGGTGGCGCCGGAGGCGTGCAGCTCCACTCCGGCCCAGGAGAACGGCAGGACGACGCGGTCGTCCTCGGACAGCAGCGGGACCGTGTGCAGGGCCGAGTCCAGGAGTGCCGGATGGATCCCGAAGCGGTCGGCCGCCGCGGACAGTGCGATCTCGGCGTACACCTCCTGACCGTCGCGCCAGGCGGCCTTCAGGCCCTGGAACGCCGGCCCGTACGCGATCCCGGCCTCGGCCAGGCCCTCGTACAGCCCTGCCGGGTCGACGGGCTCCGCGCCGGGCGGCGGCCACTGTGTCATCGCCGCGGCCGGGGCTCCGGCGGCCGGTGCCAGGGTTCCGGCGGCGTGCCGGGCCCAGGGCAGATGGAGTTCGTCCGCGCCGCGGGCGTAGATCTCGACCGGCCGGCGGCCGGCTCCGTCGTCCTCACCGACGACGACCTGTACGGCCGTGGCGGTGTGTTCGGTCAGGACCAGGGGCGCCTCAAGGTTGAGTTCCTCGATCCGGCCGAGGCCGACCTCGTCGCCCGCGCGGACGGCCAGTTCGACGAAGCCCGTACCGGGGAAGAGCAGGGTGCCCGCGACCGCGTGTTCGGCGAGCCAGGGCTGCGAGCCCAGCGACAGACGCCCGGTCAGTACGGTGCGGTCCGCGCCCGCGATCGCGACCGTCCGGTCCAGCAGCGGGTGGTCGGACGCGTCCGCGCCGCGCCCGGACTCGATCCAGAACGACTGGCGCTGGAACGGGTAGGTGGGCAGTTCGACCCGGCGCGCGCCGCGCCCGTCGAAGACGGCGTTCCAGTCGACCCGGACTCCGGCGGCGAACAGCCTGCCGACGCCGGTGAAGAGTGTTTCCGTGCCGGGGTGGTCGCGTCGCTGAGTGGCGGCGGCGGTGCCGTCGACGGTCCCCCGCACCATCGCGGTCAGCACGCTGTCCGGTCCGATCTCCAGGAACCGGGTGACGCCCTGGTCCTTCAGGTGACGGACATCGTCGGCGAAGCGCACCGCTTCGCGCACATGCCGTACCCAGTAGTCGGCCGACGCGACGTCCTTGGTCAGCTGGATCACCGGCTCGCGGTAGGTGACACTCTCCGCGACCTTCCGGAACTCCTGAAGCATCGGGTCCATCAGCGGCGAGTGGAAGGCGTGCGACACCTTCAGCCGGGTCGACTTGCGGTCGGCGAAGTGCTCCCCGATCGCGGTGACGGCCGCCTCGGCGCCCGAAACGACCACGGAGTCGGGGGTGTTGATGGCCGCGATGCTCACCTGTTCGCCGAGAAGCGGTGTGACGTCCTCCTCGGTGGCCCGGATCGCCAGCATCGCCCCGCCGGACGGGAGTTCCTGGATCAGCCGTCCGCGCGCCGTGATCAGCCGGGCGGCGTCCTGAAGATCGAACACCCCGGCGACGTGCGCCGCGGCCAGTTCACCGATGGAGTGGCCGGTCATGAGGTCCGGCCTGATGCCCCAGGACTCCACGAGGCGGAACAGGGCGACCTGGAGAGCGAAGATCGCGGGCTGGGTGAACTCGGTACGGCTCAGGGCCTCTTCGTCGCTCCACATGACCTCGCGCACGGCGGGGTCGAGAAGGGCGCACACCTCGTCGAAGGCCGTGGCGAAGACGGGGAAGGTCTCGTACAGCTCCTGGCCCATCCCGGCCCACTGGCTGCCCTGTCCGGTGAACAGGAACGCCAGCCTGCCCTCGGTGACGGAGTCGATCACGGTCTCGGAGCCGATGCGTACGGCGCGGTGTTCCAGGGCGGCGCGGCCGGTCGCGGCGGAGTACGCCACGTCCAGCTCGTCCGCGTCGAGGGAGGTGATCCGGTCGAGCTGGGCCTGGAGCGCCGTAGGTGTCCGGGCGGACAGCACCAGGGGCACGACGGGCAACCCCCGCCGCTCCACCGGCTCTTCCTCGACCGGGGCCGCTTCCTCGATGATGACGTGGGCGTTGGTCCCGCTGATGCCGAAGGACGACACACCGGCGCGGCGCGGGCGGCCGTCGCTCGGCCACTCCCTCGACTCGGTGAGCAGCTGGACGTCGCCGGCCTCCCAGTCCACCTGGGGCGTCGGCTCGTCCACGTGCAGTGTCCGGGGAAGTCTGGCGTGGCGCATCGCCTCGACCATCTTGATGATGCCCGCCACACCCGCCGCTGCCTGTGCGTGACCGATGTTCGACTTGATCGAGCCCAGCCAGAGCGGCCGGTCCTCGGGGCGGCCCTGGCCGTAGGTGGCGAGCAGCGCCTGGGCCTCGATCGGGTCACCGAGGGTGGTGCCCGTGCCGTGCGCCTCGACGGTGTCCACATCGGCGCCCGCGAGGCCCGCGTTGGCCAGCGCCTGCTTGATGACACGTTGCTGGGACGGCCCGTTGGGGGCGGTCAGACCGTTGCTCGCGCCGTCCTGGTTGGTCGCGGTGCCGCGTACGAGGGCCAGCACCGGGTGGCCGTTGCGGCGGGCGTCCGACAGACGCTCCACCAGGAGCATGCCGACACCCTCGCTCCAGCTGGCGCCGTCGGCGGCGGCGGCGAAGGACTTGCAGCGGCCGTCGGTCGCCAGGCCCCGCTGCTCGCTGAACTCGACGAAGTTGTCGGGCGCGGCCATCACGGTCACGCCGCCGGCCAGGGCGAGCGTGCATTCGCCCGACCGCAGGGCCTGGGCGGCCAGGTGCAGGGCGACCAGGGAGGACGAGCAGGCGGTGTCGACGGTCACCGCGGGGCCTTCCAGCCCCAGGGTGTAGGAGACGCGGCCGGAGGCGATGGCGCCGGTGCTGCTGTTGTGGGTGTAGTCGTGGTACATCATTCCGGCGAACACGCCGGTCGGGCTGCCCTTGAGCGTGGTGGGGTCGATCCCCGCGCGCTCCAGCGCCTCCCAGGACGCCTCCAGCAGCAGTCGCTGCTGCGGGTCCATGACCAGGGCCTCGTTCGGGGCGATCCCGAAGAAGCCGGGATCGAACTCGGCGGCGTCGTAGAGGAATCCGCCCTTGTCGACGTAGCTGGTGCGCGGGCGGGTGCCCGTGGGGTCGTAGATCCGCTCCAGGTTCCAGCCCCGGTCGGTGGGGAAGTCGGAGATCGCGTCCGTGCCGCTGTCGACCAGTTGCCACAGGTCCTCGGGCGAGGTCACGCCTCCGGGGTAGCGGCAGGCCATGCCGACGATCGCGATCGGGTCGTCGCCGACCGGGGTCGCGACGGAGGTGACACGGCTCTCGTGCACCGTTCCCGAGACCTCGTCGAGCAGATGGCGCGCGAGAACGGTCGGGTTCGGGTAGTCGAAGACCAGCGTGACGGGAAGGCGCAGGCCGGTCGACTGGCCGAGCCCGTTGCGCAGTTCCATCGCCGCGAGGGAGTCGACGCCCAGATCGCGGAAGGCGCGCTCCGGGTCGACGGCGTGCGGTCCGGCGTAGCCGAGCGTGGTGGCGGCCTGCGCGCGGACCAGGTTCAGCAGCAGGTCGAGGCGCTGGTCCTCGTTGAGCCCCACGAGCCGCTCGCGGAGCCCGTCCGCGTCGGCGCGGGTGCGGGCGGTGCCACGGGTGACGACGGGGATCAGCCCGCGCAGCAGGTCCGGTACGGACCCGCCGGCGCGGACGGAGGGCAGGTCGAGCTTGACGGGGACGAGCGCGGCGGGTTCGTCCGCCCGCGCGGCCGCGTCGAAGAGCGCCAGACCCTCGCTGTGGGACAGCGAGAGGATGCCGCCGCGTTCGATGCGGGACTTGTCGGTGTCCGTCAGGGTGCCGGCCATGCCGGTGCTGGTCTGCCACACGCCCCAGGCCAGGGACTGGGCGGGAAGGCCGCCCGCGCGGCGGTGCTCGGCCAGGGCGTCCAGGTAGGCGTTGGCCGCCGCGTAGTTGCCCTGCCCCGGCGAGCCGATCACACCGGCGGCGGAGGAGAACAGCACGAAGGCGCTCAGGTCCATGTCGCGTGTCAGCTCGTGCAGATACAGGGCCGCGTCCACCTTCGGGCGCATCACCCGGTCCACCCGCTCGGGCGTCAGCGACCCGATCACACCGTCGTCCAGGACACCCGCCGCGTGCACGACGCCGGTGAGGGAACGCCCGGCCAGCAGCGCGGCCAGCGCGTCGCGGTCGCCGACGTCGCAGGCGGCGACCTCGACCTCGGCGCCCAGCCCGGTCAGCTCCTCCACCAGCTCGGCCGCGCCGGGCGTGTCCGCGCCCCGGCGACCGGTCAGCAGCAGCCGTGACACGCCGTACTCGGTGACGAGATGCCGGGCCATCAGAGCGCCCAGAACTCCCACTCCACCGGTGATCAGCACCTCGTCGCCGAACGTCGGCGCCGGCTCGTCCCCGGTCTCCGGGGCCGCGGTCACACGGGCCAGACGGGGCGCGTGGGCGACGCCCTCGCGCACGACCACACGCGGCTCACCGGTCGAAAGTGCCAGCGCGAGGGCGGTGTTGTCCCCGTCCTGCGGACCGTCGGCGTCGCCGTCCAGGTCGATCAGGAAGAACCGGTCGGGGTCTTCGGTCTGGGCGGTGCGGACCAGGCCCCAGACGGCCGCGGCGGCCAGGTCGTCGACGTCGCCGCCGTTCACGGAGACCGCGCCGCGCGTGACGACCACCAGACGGGACTCGGCGGCCTGCAGCGCTCCCAGGGTCAGGTTCACCGCCGTGCGCACGTCCGATCCGCCGGGGAGGCGGAACACCTCGGCGTCGGTGGGCGGTTCCGCCTGGGTGGTTCCGGCGGGGACCGGGGTGAGGGCGACGTGGAAGAGCGATTCCGTACGGGGCTTGGTCCTGACGTCCGTGAGGGGCCGCAGCACCAGGGAGTCGACCGTCGCGACGGGCCGGCCGGTCGCGTCGGCGATCGCCAGGGCCGCCACGCCGTCCCGCACGGCGGTGATGCGTACGCGCAGCGCGCTCGCGCCGGCGGCGTGCAGTTCCACTCCCGACCAGGCGAACGGCAGCATGGCCGAGTCGCCGGTTCCGGCCGGGGAGAGTCCGATGGCGTGCAGACCCGCGTCGAAGAGCGCCGGGTGCAGACCGAAGGCGTCGGCTTTGGCGTCGTCGGGCAGGGCGATGTCGGCGAACACCTCGTCGCCGGCCCGCCAGGCCGCGCGCAGGCCCCGGAAGGTCGGCCCGTACGCCAGGCCCATGCCGACCAACTCCTCGTAGAGGGTGTCGACATCGAGGTCCAGCGGCTCGGCCCCGGGCGGGGGCCACTCCGTCAGTTCGCTCCCGCCGGCCGCGGTGCCCGCGGTGAGCAGACCGGTCGCATGCCTGCTCCAGGGCAGGTCGGTCGCGTCCTGGTCACGGGAGTACACCTGGACCTCGCGGCGGCCCGCGTCGTCCGCCCCTCCGACGACGACCTGCACGGCGACCCCGCCGCGCTCGGCGAGGACCAGCGGGGCCTCGATCGTCAGCTCCTCGATGCGGCCGCAGCCCACCTCGTCGCCGGCCCGTACCACCAGCTCCACGAATCCGGTGCCGGGGAAGAGGATCGATCCTTCGACCACATGGTCGGTGAGCCAGGGCAGTGACCCGGTCGACAGCCGTCCGGTGAGCACCACCTCGTCCGAGCCCGCGAGCATGACCATGGCGCCCAGCAGCGGGTGGCCCAGGGAGCCCAGGCCCATGGACGCGGCGTCGGCGTTCGCGATCTCGTCGGTCAGCCAGAAGCGGCGGTGCTGGAAGGCGTACGTCGGAACCTCGGCCTGCCCGGCGCCGGTTCCGTCGAACACCTTCGCCCAGTCGACGCCCACACCGTGGGTGTGGGCCTGGGCCAGAACGGTCAGCAGCCGGCCGAGCCCGCCGTCGTTGCGGCGCAGCGTACCGATCGTGGTCTGTTCCATGCTCGGGGCCAGCACCGGATGCGGGCTGGCCTCGATGAACACCCCCACGCCCTGCTCGGTCAGATTGCGGATGGTCTGGTCGAACTCCACGGTCTGCCGCAGATTCCGGTACCAGTACCCGGCGTCCAGGCCGGTGGTGTCCAGCAGCCCGCCGGTCACGGTGGAGTAGAAGGGGATCTGCGCGGCGCGGGGCTTGATGGGTGCCAGCACGTCGAGCAGTTCCTGCTCGATGCGCTCGACCTGGGCCGAGTGCGAGGCGTAGTCCACCTGGATCCGTCGTGCCCGCACACCGTCCGCCTCACAGGAGGCGATCAGTTCGTCCAGCGCCTCGACCTCGCCCGAGACCACGGTCGAGGTACCGCCGTTGACGACCGCGATGCCCGTGCGAGTGCCCCAGCGGGAGATCAGCCGCTCGGTCTCCTCCCGGGGGAGGGCGACCGACACCATGCCGCCCTGGCCGGACAGTGCCAGCAGCGCCTTGCTGCGCAGCGCCACGACCCGGGCTCCGTCCTCCAGCGAGAGCGCTCCGGCCACACTCGCCGCGGCGATCTCGCCCTGGGAGTGACCGACCACGCCGACGGGCTCGACGCCGTAGTGCCGCCACAGACCCGCGAGCGACACCATGACCGCCCACAGGACGGGCTGCACCACGTCCACGCGTTCCAGAAGTGCCTCGTCGCCGAGCGCCTCGCTCAACGACCAGTCCACGAACGGCGCCAGTGCCTTCTCGCACGCGGCCATCCGCTCCGCGAACACCGGCGACGACGCCATCAGCTCGACGGCCATTCCCACCCACTGGGACCCCTGGCCGGGGAACACCATGACCGCGCCGGCCCCGGGCCGGGCCGTCGCCACCGGCGCCTCACCCTTCACCAGGGCTTCGAGCCCCTGGGCGAAACCCTCTTGATCGGGTGCCAGCACGGCGGCCCGGTACTCGTACGCCGCGCGCTGTGTGGCCAGCGACCATCCGACGTCCAGCGGCCGGGCGTCCGCCACCGAGTCGCGCAGCCGCTCGGCGTAGGCGCGTACGGCGGCCTCGGTCTTCCCCGAGATCAGCCAGGGCACGACCGGCAGTTCGAGGCTCTGCTGCCGCTCCGGCGCGTCCCCGGCCGGTGCGGACTCGGCGCGCGGGGCCTCCTCCAGGACGACATGCGCGTTCGTACCACTGGCCCCGAACGACGACACGGCTGCGCGGCGCGGGCCTTCGCCCTCCGGCCAGTCCTGGGTCTCGGTGAGCAGCCGTACGTTCCCGGCCGCCCAGTCCACCTGGTTGGTCGGCTCGTCCACGTGCAGCGTCTTCGGCAGCGTGCCGTGACGGAGCGCCTGGACCATCTTGATGACGCCCGCGACACCCGCCGCGGCCTGCGTGTGACCGATGTTCGACTTCACCGAGCCCAGCCAGAGCGGCCGGTCCTCGGCGCGGTCCTGCCCGTAGGTGGCCAGCAGCGCCTGAGCCTCGATCGGGTCACCCAGGGTGGTGGCCGTACCGTGCGCCTCCACGACGTCGACGTCGGCCGTGGTCAGGTCCGCGTTGGCCAGGGCCGCCTGGATCACCCGGCGCTGGGAGGGACCGTTCGGGGCGGTGATGCCATTGCTGGCGCCGTCCTGGTTGACGGCGCTGCCGCGTACGACCGCGAGAATCGGGTGCCCGTTGCGGCGGGCGTCCGACAGCCGCTCCACCAGGAGCATGCCGACGCCCTCGCCCCAGCCGGTGCCGTCGGCCGACGCGGCGAACGCCCTGCAGCGGCCGTCCGTCGACAGACCGCGCTGGCGGCTGAACTCCACGAAGGTGACCGGGGTCGACATGACCGTCACACCGCCGGCCAGCGCGAGGGAGCATTCTCCGCTGCGCAGAGCCTTGATGGCCATGTCCAGGGCGACCAGCGACGACGAGCAGGCGGTGTCGACGGTGACCGCGGGGCCCTCAAGACCCATGGTGTAGGCGACGCGGCCGGAGACCAGCGCACCGGTCACACTGCTGCTCGGATAGTCGTGGTACACCAGCCCGGCGTACACCCCGGTGGAACTGCCCTTCAGCGAGGGCGGGTCGATACCGGCCCGCTCCACCGCCTCCCAGGACGTCTCCAGCAGCAGCCGCTGCTGCGGGTCCATCGCCATCGCCTCAAGAGGACTGATGCCGAAGAACTCGGGGTCGAAGTCACCTGCGCCCTCAAGGAAGCTGCCCTTGTTGACGTAGCTGGTGTCCTCGCCCGTCCCGTCCGGGTCGTACAGCCCGTCCAGGTCCCAGCCCCGGTCGGTGGGGAACTCCCCCACCGTGTCCAGGCCGTCGGCGACCACCTTCCACAGACCTTCCGGCGAGGCCGCGCCACCGGGGAAACGGCATGCCATTCCCACGATCGCGATCGGCTCCCGTTCCCGGTCCTCCACCTCACGCAGACGGCGCCGAGTCTGCTGCAACTCGCCGGTGGCAAGCCGCAGATACTCGCGAAGCCGGTCGTCGTTGGAGTCCTTCGACATCGTCATCAACCAATCCGTGAAAGTTCACAAAGCAGAGAGGCGGGAGCCGTCAGGACAGTCCCAGTTCCTTGTTCAGCACCGCGAACAACTCGTCATCGGATTCGGCCACCAGGCCGCCGACGGGCTCGTCCGCCACCCCGCTCCGGGCGTCCCGCGCCCGCCGCGACATGGCTTCGAGGCGGGCCGTCACCTTGGCGTGGGCTTCACCGTCGTCCGACGCCAGCTCGGTCAGAACGCCTTCGAGCCGGTTCAGTTCGGTCAGCAGAGACGTCGCCCGATCGGCTTCGGCCGGCCGCAGCCCCTCGTGCACGAGCTCGGCGATGGCCAGGGGGGTCGGGTAGTCGAAGGCCAGGGTCGGGGGCAGGGACAGCCCCGTCTCGGTGTTGAGCGCGTTGCGCAGTTCGACCGCGCCCAGCGAGGTGAGGCCGAGTTCGTTGAACGCCCGGTCCGGCGGTACCTCGTCGCCGCCACCGTGTCCGAGCACCTGGGCGACATGACCCCGGACCAGTTCAAGGAGGAACTTCTCGCGCTCCGGTACGGACATCCCGGACAGCCGCTCCCACGACGCCCGGCCGGCCGGCGCGCGGCGGTTCTGCACCCGTACGAGTCCGCCGAACATCGCGGGCAGCGCTCCCGTCTCGGCGTGGGACCGCATCAGCGCCAGGTCGAAGCGGACCGGCAGGGACATCGCCGGCCGTCCGGGCAGGGTCGCCGCGTCCAGCAGCGCCAGCCCCTCCTCCGGGGAGAGCGGCGGCATTCCCGTACGCCGCAGACGCGCCAGCTCGGCGTCGTCCAGACGGTCGGCCATGCCCCCGACCTCGATCCAGGGTCCCCAGCCGAGGGTCACCGCGGGCAGGCCCTTGGTGGCCCGGTGCCGGGCGAGCGCGTCCAGCCAGGCGTTCGCCGCCGCGTAGTTGGCCTGCCCGGCGCCGCCGAGCGTGCCGGCGACGGACGAGAAGATCACGAACGACGAGAGGTCGTGGTCCTGGGTGAGTTCGTGCAGATACCAGGCGGCGTCGACCTTCGGCCGCATGACCGTGTCCAGCCGCTCGGGCGTCAGCGCCCCGATGAGCCCGTCGTCCAGCACACCGGCGGAGTGGACCACGCCCGTCAGGGGCCGTTCGGCCAACAGGGCGGCCAGGGCATCCCGGTCGGTCACGTCACAGGTGACGACCTCCACCTGGGCGCCCGATCCGGTCAGCTCCGCGACCAGTTCGGCCGCACCCGGCGTGTCCATGCCCCGTCGGCTGGTGAGCAGCAGGCTCTTCGCGCCGTGCCGCGCGGCCAAGTGCCGTGCGGCCAGGGCCCCGAGGCCGTTCAGACCACCGGTGATCAGGATCGTGCCGTGCGAGCCCCATGAGGGGACAAGCCCGTCGACCGCGGGGACGCGGGCCAGCCTCGGTACCCGGATCTCGCCGTTCCGCACGGCGATCTCGGGCTCGGCGAGGCGCAGCACCTCGTCGGGCAGTTCGGTGTCGGCGTCCAGGTCGACCAGGACGAACCGGCCCGGGTGCTCCGACTCCGCCGCGCGTACGAGGCCCCACACCGAGGCGTGCCCGAGGTCGCTGCCGTCGGTCGCGCCACGCGTGACGACCACGAGCTTGGAGGACGCGGCCTGTTCGTCGGCCAGCCACCGCTGGAGGACGGGGAGCACCTCATGGGTGATCGCCCGGAAGCCTTCCGGCGCGGACTCCTTGACCGGCGGGCACTCGTAGACCACATGAGCATCGGCCTCCGAGGCGGCCGGTGCCGGGGCGGTGACCCACTCGACGTGGAAGAGCGACTCACGGCCGCCGGTGTGTGCCCGTACCTCGTCCGTGGAGATGGCGCGTGTCTCGGCCGACTCCACCGACAGGACCGGAAGCCCCTGCTCGTCGACGCGTACGGAGGCTCCCCGCCACACGTGCGCGAGGACCGGCTCGCCGGCGGGGAGGGTGTCGGAGTGGAGTCCGGCGGCGTGTGAGGCGGCTTCGAGGAGCGCGGCGTACGTGGCGTCATCGCGCGTCCAGGAGGCCCCGCCGGCGCCGTCGGCCCCGGAGGTCAGTACGCCGGTGGCGTGCTTCAGCCAGGCCGCCTGCTCGTCGCGGCGCGAGTACACGCTGAAGGACCCGGCATCGTCGACCATGACGCGGAGCGTCATGTCGTCCTCGGTGCCGGCCATGACGAGCGGCGCGTCCAGGGTCAGTTCTTCGACGCGACCGCGGTCCGTCTGCTCGGCGACGGTCAGCGCCAGCTCCAGGAACACCTCGCCGGGCACCACCACCGCGCCGAAGGCGTCGTGGTCGGTGAGCCAGGGGTGGGTGTCGAGGGACAGCCGTCCGGTGAACACGACACCGCCCGTGTCCGGGAGAACAATCCCCGACGTCAGC
>NZ_JBITEV010000030.1:0-36176 GCF_044455465.1 Streptomyces sp. NPDC051217 | reverse complement strand
TCCTCCACACCTACAACCACCACCGCTGCCACACCGCACTGGGCGGACACCCGCCCATCAGCCGTGTGAACAACCCTGCGAGTCAATACACCTAGGGCGTGTGGTGAAAGTCCCGTCTTGCTCACGACGCCTGGCACGCACGCTCGCGGCGTTGTCGGGTCGCCCGAGTACGCCCGGTACGAGGGCGATCCTCCGCCTTGCGATGGCACGCACCAGCCGCCGTGAGCCCCGCCCTGCGGGCGGACGACGCCACTTTCACCACGCGCCCCAGTCGTGCCTGCCCACCCGGCAGGCGATCGGCGCGCTCGCGTCCGCCGGGGCCAGGGGCGACATATTCGTACTGTCCTTCGACGACACCTGGGCCTGAGGAGAGCCGTCGGGCCGGCGGAACGCACCCGTTCGCCACGCTGATACGGACATGCGTCACATTTATTGATCCAATGTTCTCAGGCGGAGGTGAGGAGACGTGCGTGCCCGGCCAGTCCGGGCAGACCGTCTCCCGTCAGTCCATCCCCACCGGGGGAGCCGTGTGGTGAGTACACCTCACGTGCCCGTGTTTCACATGCCCGTGTGCCGGCGATCCGTATCCGGTCCGGAATCGGACCGCTGCTTCCGTCCGCGCAGAGCACGCACCAATCGCAAGGGAAACAGGCCTACGAGGGGAGCGTTGCGGCCCAGGTCCTTGCGGTCTTCGCGGTCGAGCCCCCGCGCGTAGCGCTGGGCGTCCTCGGCTGTCGGATACCGCTTGGCGCCCCCGGCCCCGCAGCCGCGTTCGCAGCGCCAGCGCATCGTCTCGTCTTCGCTGGAGAAGCGAAAGCGATGTCCGAAAAGGCGGCAGTTCAGCATGGAAAAATACTATATGGGAGACATGATGTGCCGTCACGTTTGAATATTCTTCGCCGGTTCCGACCTAGAGGAACGCCATGACCACCGACGCATCTACGGCAACTGTCACCACACGCGTCCCTGCCCGGCTCGACCGGCTGCCGTGGTCACGCTTCCACTGGCGGATCGTGATCGGCCTCGGCTCGGTCTGGGTCCTCGACGGACTCGAGGTGACGATCGTTGGGGCCGTGGCCTCCCGTATGATCGAGAAGGGCAGCGGCATCGCTCTCAGTAGCGCCGACATCGGCACGGCGGCCGCGATCTACGTGGCCGGAGCCTGTCTGGGTGCTCTGTTCTTCGGCCGCCTCACGGACCGCTTCGGGCGTAAAAGACTCTTCATGGTCACCCTGGGGATCTACATCATCGCCACGGTGGCGACCGCCTTCTCGCCCGCGCTCTGGTACTTCCTCCTGGCGAGATTCATCACCGGGATGGGGATCGGCGGCGAGTACGCGGCGATCAATTCGGCCATCGACGAACTGATCCCGTCGCGCAACCGCGGGCAGGTCGATCTGGCCATCAACGGCAGCTACTGGGTCGGCGCCGCGATCGGGAGCCTGGCAGCGGTGGGGCTCCTCAGCGACGCCTTCGCGGAGAACATCGGCTGGCGGCTGGCCTTCGGTCTCGGCGGCATCCTCGGGCTGGGGATCCTGCTGGTGCGCCGCAACGTCCCGGAGAGTCCTCGATGGCTGTTCATCCATGGGCGGGAGGAGGAGGCCGAGCGCATCGTCGACCGGATCGAGTCCGAGGTACGCCAGGAGACGAGGCAGGAGCTGCCGGACCCGGGTGCGGCGATCACCATCCGTCAGCGAGACGTCATCCCCTTCTCGGAGATCGCCCGGACGGCGATGCGGAGATATCCGCGCCGCGCGATTCTCGGACTGGCCCTGTTCATCGGACAGGCGTTTCTGTACAACGCGATCGTCTTCGACCTGGGCACGATCCTCAGCGGCTTCTTCGACGTCTCCTCGGGCTCGGTGCCGTACTTCATGGCCGTCTTCGCCGTTGCGAACTTTCTCGGCCCGCTTCTCCTGGGCCGGCTCTTCGACACGGTCGGCCGCAAGCCGATGATCGCCGGTACCTATTTCGGTTCGGCGGCCGTCGCCGTCGCACTCGCGGTGCTGATGATCAATGACTCGCTGACGGCCTGGTGGTTCTTCCTGCTGGTCTCGGTGACCTTCTTCATCGCGTCCGCCGGGGCGAGTTCGGCGTACCTGACGGTCAGCGAGGTGTTTCCGATGGAGACCCGCGCGCTGTCCATCTCCCTGTTCTTCGCCGTCGGGACAGCCGTGGGCGGGATCACCGGGCCGGTGCTGTTCGGCCAGTTCATCCACAGCGGTGACGCGAATCAGGTGGCCGCCGGTTTCCTCATCGGAGCTGCCGCCATGGCCCTCGGCGGAGTGGCGGAGGTGTTCTTCGGCGTCCGCGCGGAGCAGCAGTCCCTCGAGAACATCGCCACTCCGCTGACCGCGGAGGAGGCGGAGGCGGACTGGCGTGACGAGCCTTCTCCGCAGGCCGAGCGTGACCGTGCCCGGCCGGAAGGGGTGCGTGCGAAAGCCCGGGACCGTGACCGGCGGATCGCCGCCCGGACGGCTCGCCGACACGAGCGCGAGCAGACGGGGGCACGGCAGTACCGGCCCGGAACCGGCAGTTCATTCTACTCGCCGGGCATGGTCGGCACCATGGGTACGAAGAGCCGCTCCTCGGCCATGGCCGAGCAGTCCCTGGACGACGAGATCGAGCAAGTGGCGAAGACCCTGGACGCAAGCGGCCCGCTCAAGCGCGTCGAACTCAAGAAGGCAGTCGGGGGCCGGTCGTGGGGCCCCGGCCGCTTCCGGAAGGCACTCCGCGAAGCCGTCCGGGAATCCCGCGCGGAGCGGCGCCCCGGCGACACTTTCGCCGCGGTCCGACCCCCGGGCAGGGCCGGAGAAGGCGATGAGTCGCAGGACGACCGGCACGACGGAGGCGATCGATAACGGGCAGCGTTCTGCGCGAGGGCGTGAGCGGCGGCGTGGAGGGTGAGCCGATCGACCCCCACATCCGCCCCACCGTCCAACCCCACCCCGGACCCCATGGGTCCGCCCATCCAAGCAAGCGAAAGGACCGCACGATGGTCGACACAGGTTTCTCTTCCTTCGACTCCATGGTGGACAAGGCGAACAAGCTCCTCAAAGACATCGAGGAGGACTTCGGGTGGCCCAAGGACCGCCGGAAACAGTCCTACGCCGCGCTGCGAGGAGTTCTGCACCCTCTGCGCGACCGCTTGTCGGTCGAGGAGAGCGCGCAGTTCGCCGCTCAACTGCCGACCTTGGTACGGGGCATCTACTACGAAGGCTGGCAGCCCTCCGAGACGCCGATGAAAATGGACAGGGAGGAATTCTTCACCCGCGTCCGGGAGGAATTCCCCTACGCGATCGAAGGCGGCACCGAAGAGCTTGTACGCACCGTCCTCAGGGCTCTCCAACGGCACGTCAGCACCGGCGAGTGGGACGACCTGAAAGCGAACCTGCCCAAATCGCTGGCTTCTGTACTGCCCTGAGGGGTCCGGGGCGCGGGCAGACAGACGTCACGCAACCCTCCGGGCCGATACAGCCAGGGCCTGTCCGCGGCCAGTTGTAGATGGTTGGTGTCACCGAAGGGCTTCGCTTGGACCTCAACGACTGATGCCCCGAGCCGGAGTGTGAAGTACGGGCTCGCTTCAATGAGCTCTCTCGCAGGTGATCGTGGGCGTCGTGGGCGTCGTGGTCTGAGTGATGCCGAGTGGGAACGGCTGCGGCCGTTCCTCCGGTCGGCAACAGGCGTTGCGGCAGGTGGCGAAATCACCGGCAGGTGATCGACGGGATTCTGCGCAGAGTACGGACCGGCGTTCAGTGAGGTCCAGGCCGCCGCCGGCACCGTGCGCCAGGCAAGGTCGTCGCGCAGGGTGCCGGCGTGGCAGTAGAGGTTCGTGCAGTGGTGAGTGGGCTGGTGGGAGTCGCCCCTGCTTACGGCTCCGGCCGTGATCCGCTGGACCCGGCGCTTCCGCTCATCACGCGGTACATGCCGATGGAGTTGTGCGCGGCGGTGTCGGCGAAGCCGAACTTCTCGTAGAGGAGGCGCGCGGGGCCGTCCGCGATCAGTGAGACATAAGCGGTTGCGGGTGCCCGGCGCTCCAGTTCCTCCGTGAGGGCGGCCATGATGCGCTTGCCGAGGCCGCGCCCCTGGTGTGCGGGGTGCACGCAGATGTCGACGATCTGGAACGCGGTGCCGCCGTCACCGATGACGCGCCCCATGCCGATGGGCTTCCCCTCGTGCTGGAGGATCACCCCGTGCCATGTGTTGGGAAGGGCGAGCGCGACCGCTTCGGGGGCCTTGTCCGAGAGGCCGGCATCGGTGCGCAGGCGGCGGAAGTCCTCGACGGAGGGTACGCCCACAGCTCGTACGGGTCATGAAGGTTCGTCATGTCATGAGCGCCCGGCTTCGGCATGGTCACCGTGGTCGCCGAGTTGCGCCTCGAACCAGTCGTGCAGCGCGTCGACCAGCGCGGGCTCTTCGGTGTCGTAGGTGAGGTTCGCCCCGTCGGGTTGTTCCCGGTAGCGCACCTGGATGCGTTTGTAGCCGGCTTCCAGTGCTGCCAGGCCTGGCATGCCTGCGCCGTGTATCTGGGCGGGGTCGCCGAAGTCGCCCTGACTGAACGCTTTGGCCTCCTGCCGGAGATGGGTGCGTATGAGGCCGATCTGTTTCTCGCCGCCGGGCTGGTCGGCGACGACGTCCTGGAGCCCGCCCGTCTTGGTGGGAGTGAAGTGGTGGGTGGTCTGTTCGAGGTCGAAGGGCATCACACTCCGACCCCGTTCGGCGACCGTCTCTTGCCTGTCGGTCGGCAGGTCGCCGCTGTCCTCCCACGCGCGGCCGGTCAGCAGGGCTGCGGCCAGTGCGGCGCAGACACCCCCTGCGGCGACGCCGACCGTCAATCGCCGGCGCTTGCCGTCATTCATCCAGTGCCTCCGTGAGGACTCCGAGGGCGTGCAGTACGCCCGCCCGTTCGTGGGGTGGGATCGAATCAAGCAGCCGGGAAAACTTCTCCCGCCTCGCCTCGGCAAGGTTGTGCGCGGCGTTCCGCCCCGAGGGTGTGAGACGCAGGATGATCCCGCGGCCGTCGTCGGGGGCCGTGGCACGTTCCACCCAGCCACGAGCAGTCAACTGCCCGACGAGCCGACTGACGGTGCTCTTCTGCAGTCGCAGCCGGCGTGACAGTTCCACCTGCCGCAGTTCACCCTCCTGCGCGAGCTCACCGAGGGCGTGCGCCTCGGAGACCGGGATCGCCCGACCGCACGGGGTGCTCTCGGGCTGGTGCAGCCCGAAGGCACGGACGAAGCCCCGCAGCGCGTCTTGCAGCAGGGCAGGATCCGCTGCTCCACCATCTTCCGACATGGTTCGACCGTACAACCATATGGTTCGACCGTGCAACCTTTTTCGCTGTGGTGCGTGAGGGCCTGTCGTCTGGAGCAGACTGGATCAAAAGCCAGGCCAGGTGCACCGGATCCACGCGGGTCGGGCGGTCCAGGCTCTCGTCAGGCCAGGGTCACGGCCGGCCGGGAGTGACGCACGGCGGGGGGCAGGTGGAGTGGGAGCTGGGTGTGGGCGGCGTCGCGGTCGGGTTGCTGATCGCGATGGTGACCGCGCCGGCGGGGCGCAGCCGGCTGCCGTACGACCGTGTGGTCGATTCCGCCGAGTTGGGCGAGTCGCTCTCCGGGGAGAGCTTCGACATCATCATCGACCCGGTGGGCGGCAACGTGCGTACGGAGAGCCTGAACCTGATGGCGCCGGGCGGTCGCCTGCTCGTCTGCGGGAACGCCAGCGGCGACTGGGACCACTCGATCGGCAGCAACGATCTGTGGCTGCGCAGCGTCACCGTGTCCGGTTTCAACTCGGGTGCGTACCTGCCCACCCACCCCGACGCGATCCGCCCCCCGGCCTCGAAGCGGCCCGGACCGCCCTCACCGCAGGTCTCGGTGAAGTGGAGGTCGAGGTACTGCCCTTCTCCGAGGCGGTCACCGCCCACGAACGAATGGAAAGCCGCGCGGTGGACGGCCGGCTCGCCCTCGCCCCGGATGCGCGGCCATGACAGCACGACCTGGTTGGGGACCAGGCCGAGCGAACCGGTGAAAACGATCACGGGCGGAACAACCAACTCGGTCTTCGGCCCGGCCCGGCCGGATTCTTCAAAGCGCCGGAAGAGGGGGTCTGGCGGCATGTCCGAATGTGCGGGTCCCGTGTCCGCGGGCGCGTGGCAGGACGGCCTGGTCCGGGGGATCGTTGGAGGTGAGAGCCCGGCGCCAGGTCGGCCCGGGCCGCTGTCGAGAGGATCGATTCGTGCGCATCGTCATCGCCGGGGGACACGGTCGGATCGCGCTGGGGCTGGAGCGGATCCTCGTCGGGCGTCACGACCAGGTGGTGGGGCTGATCCGTAATCCGGACCACGCGGCGGACGTGAGCGCTGCGGGAGCCAGCCCCGAGTTGATCGACCTGGAAACGGCGGTGCCGGGCGCACTGGCCGGGGTCCTGGCCGGCGCCGACGTGGCGGTCTTCGCCGCGGGCGCCGGGGGCAAGGGCGGGCCCGCGCGGACCACCGCCGTCGACGGCTTCGGCGCGGTTCGCTTCGCGGACGCGGCCCAGACCATGGGCGTACGCCGCTTCGTCCTTCTCTCCTCGATGGGCGCCGACGCGTCCCACCCCGGCGAGGACGGCTTCGCCCACTACTTGCGGATCAAGGGCGCGGCCGACGACGCCGTCCGGGTCCGCGAGGCGCTGGAGTGGACCGTGCTGCGCCCCGGCTGGCTGACCGACGATCCGGCGTCCGGCACCGTCGATCTGACCTCCCCGCCCGGTCCACTGGCCGCCTCACCCGCGGAGGGCGGTATCCCGCGCGCGGACGTGGCCGCCCTACTCGCGGAGATCGCGCACACCCCGAACACCGCAGGCCTGACCCTCGGCGCCGTCAGCGGCAGCACGCCCACGGCAGACGCGGTCCGCACGATCGCACCGCGCTGAGCCCCGCCGACGCTTGTCGCCGTGGAAGAGGCACGATGTCCTGTATGAGCACGCACATCGCCGACCCGGACCCGGCGCAGCGGTCCAGGAAGCGCCGCGGTCCCGGCCCGGACACCGGTGCCGCGTCGTCTCCCCACACGGTCGGGATCCTGCTCTACGACGAGATGACCCTCCTCGATGTCGCGGGCCCGCTCGACGTGTTCACCACCGCCAACACCAGAGGCGCCCGCTACGAGACCCGTCTCCTCTCCCTGGACGGCGGGCCCGTCACCGCGTCGTCGGGCGCGCGCATGCTCGCCGACCTGACCGTGGGCGAGGCCATGGAGTACGACACGGTCATCGTCCCCGGCGCCTGCGCGCTGCCCCCCGCCGGCGCCGACCTGCTGGCGGCCGTCCGGACCCTCCACCTCGGCGCGACGCGTACGGCGGGTGTGTGCACCGCGGCCTTCCTGCTGGCCCACGAGGGAATCCTCACCGGACGTGCCGCCACCACCCACTGGCAGTACGCCGAACTCCTCCAGCGCAGCTACCCGGGCGTCAAGGTCGACCTTGACGCCATCTACGTACAGGACGGCCCTGTCATCACCTCCGCCGGAGTCACCGCCGGCATCGACCTCGCCCTCGCGCTCGTGCGCGAGGACCACAGCGCGGCCATGGCCCGCGACGTCGCCCGCGAACTCGTCGTCTTCCTCCAACGCCCGGGCGGCCAGTCGCAGTTCACCACCCTCTCCCGGGTCCCCACGGCCACCAGCGATGCCGTACGCCGCGTCGTCAACGACGTCCTCGCCGCACCCCAGCTCGCCCACACCACCGACACGATGGCCCGTCTCGCCGGCCTGAGCACCCGCCATCTCGCCCGCACACTCCACGCCGAACTCGGTGTGACACCCGCCGCCTTCGTCGAGGCCGCCCGGCTGGAACTCGCCAAAACACTTCTCCTGTCCGGCGAGTCCATCACCGCCACCGCCCACGCGGCGGGCTTCGGCAGCGACGACACCCTGCGCCGCAGCTTCACACGGCACCTCGGCATCACCCCGAGCGACTACCGCCACCGCTTCTCCGCACCGCTCCAACAGTGAAGAAAGGAGTGACCGGCAAACGCCAGTACCCGGCCATGGCTGAACGGCCATGGAACACGCACATTCGGACATGATTCCGGTCGAGCGGTGTCATCGCAGAACGATCAACGGGGTTCTGCCCCGGCGGCGCGGCGGCTTGTGCTGGAGGCCCCCCGTCCCGCTTCGGGCTACGGGCACGCCCTCGTCGGGCGTCGACGCCCCGACGAGGAGAACCTGCGGCTGCCCTACGCTCCCGGGAACGCCATCGGCTGGTCGAGGATGACGCGGTGGTGGGAGATCTTCCACGCCCCGTCCGTGCGGCGCAGTGCTGGGCGGTAGTACCCGCTCTCGATCGGTGTGATCGTGCCCTGTGCGCCGGCCGCGCCCGGCGGCCAGCCGCCCTCGGGTCGCTCGTCGCCGACGGTGTTGTACACAACGAACTGCGCGTCGATCGTGGCACTGTCCCGGTCGACCTCGATGATGTGGTCGTGGGTCGTGTGGTGGCTCCAACCGCGCGGTGGATGCGGCGTCATCAGTCCCGCGATGGCCCCGCCGATCGCCTCGGCCCCGACCAGCTCGGTGATCTTCTCCGGGACGCCGGCGCGGTTGTAGAAGATCTCCGCGGTGGCGTCGGTCTCGAACAGCGCGGACATGGCTGCCCCGTCGCGGTGGTCGGCGGCACGCACATAACGGGCTAGAACTTGCTGTACCTGGCGTTCGTCGCTCATGGGGTATCGCTTTCCTCGGGGGCTCGGCGGAGGTGGGCGGCTCACACCGCCGCCGTTGTCGATTTCACCACCTCCGGACCCGGAGAGCCATGATCGTTTGGGCATGAACCAGTACCCTGAAGGTATGGATCGGCTGGAGACGCGAGAACTGAGCTACTTCGTCGCCGTGGCGCGCGAGCTGCACTTCGGCCGGGCGGCGGCGAGCCTGGGCATCTCCCAGCCCCCGCTGTCACGCGCCATCAGCCAGCTGGAGCGCCGGATGGGAGTGCCGCTGTTCGAGCGTACGAGCCGCCGCGTGGCGCTCTCCCCGGCCGGGGAGGTCTTTCTCGTGGAGGCGCACGGGATCCTCGACGCCATGGACCGGGCCGTGGCCCGCGCGCGGCATGCCTACCGCTCCGGATCTCTGCTGGTCGCCACCAACCCCGGCACGGGCTCCGGCCTGCTACGGGATCTGGTCGCCGCCCACACCGGCCGGCACCGCGGCGGTCCGGTGGAGATGGTGTTCACCCGTGACCAAGCCGCCGCGCTTCGCGCCGGAGACGCCGATGTCGGGCTTCTGTGTGCCAGTGACGACCTCAGTGGCCTGGACCGTACGGAACTGGCTACCGAGCGGACCATGGCACTGCTGCCGGCGGGGCACCGCCTTGCGGAGCGCGCCGCGGTGACGCTGGCGGACCTGCGGGGCGAGGAGACCTACCGTCCCGAGCCGCCCGTCGCGGCGGTCGACGAACTGGTCGACCTCGTCGCCGTCGGACAGCTGATCGTGGTCGTCGGGGAGAGCGCCGCCGACCGGACCGGCCGCGCCGTTGTCACCGTACCTGTGGCCGATCTCCCGGACACACTCCTGCTGCTCGCCTGGCGCGACGGCGGGCTCACCGAACCGGTCAAAGTCTTCCTGCGGGCGGCGCGAGAGGTGACGGCTTCCCTGGGCCGATGAGCTCGTGCGGCCGGTGCGATCGGTGAGCCCGTGCCACCCCCTCACTACGTCGAGCCCCGCCGCTTCGACGAGTTCGGCCAGGGCGAGGACGTCCTGGGGCCGGTCGGCGAGCGGCTCCAGCAGTGCCCCGAACATGAGGTCGTGTCCGTAGTCGGTCATCACCGCACCCCTGCCCGTCCGGCGTGCGTAAGGCCCCTCGTCCAGGGGGCCCCGTCAGCGGGAGAGGACCGTACTGAAGAATTCCTGGGCCGTCGGCAGGATTTCCAGACCGCTGTGGGCAACGCCGGGCACGATGTCGAACCGGACCTCGATGCCGTTCTGCCGGAAGTTGTCCCGGAGTGAGATCAAGCGCTCGACGCGAGTGTCGCCACCGGCGTCGAGGCCGGGTTCGGCTATCTCCCAGGTCTCCGTGTCGTTCCCGCCGACCACCATCTGGACCTTCGTGTCGCGCAGTTCGGGCAGGGACAGGTCCTTGCCGAACACTTCCTTCATGTTCGCCGTGCCCGGCCACCACGGAACGTCCTGGCTGATGCGGGTGACCCTGCCGGGGGCGCCGATGGACACCGCGGCCAGTCGCTCGGGGTGCAGGTAGGCGAAGCGGTGGGCGAACTGACCGCCGCCGGAGAAGCCCTGCAGAAGCAGGCGCTCGGTGTTCACGCGGTAGCGCTGCCCTACCTCTTCGACGATATCGAGGAGCACGTGGTCGTACCGGACGCCGTGCCCGTCGATCTTCTTGTAGCCGTGCAGATCGCCGGGTACGACGATGCCTGCCGGGAACAGCGGCGCGAGTACCACGCAGGCGTGCTCCTCGGCGAAGTCGCGGAATTCGTTGCGGTAGCGCTCGGCCATGCGCTGCGTGCCGTGTACCAGTACCACCAGTGGCAGCGGTGTGGTCGCCGTCTTGTACGCGGCGGGCACGTACAAGCAGTACGAGAAGCGCTGGTCCTTCTGGGAGGCGAAGAAGGCGGTGGACCCCGAGTGGTAGAACTCGACGGGGTCGAGGACCCGGGCGGAGTCGTAGCGGCGCACGGAGGCGGATCCGGTCATGACTTTCCCTCCTGGGCGGCCCTGCGCCGTGCGGCTGCCCGGCCACGCTCGGCGTCCGGCGCCAGGGCCGCTCGCAGGGTGTGGAGCAGTTCGGAGCCGGCCGTCGCCCGGTCGCGGTCCTGTCCCGCGACTCCCAGCAACAGGCAGTCCGTCATCAGCAGTGAGCTGAAGGCCTCGGCGGTGTAGCCGGTGGCCGAGTGGACGGCGGGCAACGTGACGCTCACCCGGTCCGTCAGCGTGGGGCCCAGTGAGTCCGTGATGAGCACCGTCTTCGCGCCGACCGATTTGGCGTGGTCGAGCACGACGTTGAGCTCCGTGGTCAGCCGGGCGGGTGCGTAGATCACGACCACGTCTTTTTCCCGCAGCCCGAGAAGACCGTCGGCGAGAAGAAAACCGGCAGCGCCGACGAACTGTGTCGGATGCCCGAGGCGATTCATCTTCATGGCGAGGAACCGCGCGGGGATCTCGGACAGGCCGACGCCGAAGGCGAGCACTTCGTGGGCCTCGGTGAGCAGGCCGACCGCCTCGTCGAACTGTTCCCGTGGTGTGAGTCTGAGTGTTTCGGCGAGCCGCTCGCCGGCTTCGGAGAAGACGTGGTCGAGCAGGGTGGCCGTCTCCTTGCCCGCGCTGTCGATGCGTTGGTTGAGACGTACGGACGGTCGGGTCGCGTTGATGATCTGCTGGCCGATGCTTCGTTTGAGATCGGGGAGTCCCGAGTAGCCGAGGGTCTTCGAGGTGCGCACCACGGTCGCGTCACTGGTGCCGGTGGCCGCGCCGATCTCCTCGGCGGTGGAGAAGACGATGCTCTGCGCATGATCGCGCAAGTACTCGGCGACACGGCGCTCCGCGGGCGGCATGACCGGCAGCTTGCTCGCCACCCGTTCGCGCAGCGAGTCCTCGGCATTGTCGTTTGTAGTCATGACGACATCCCTTGAATGTTCATGTAATGCTAGCTACCCTTCCGGTAATGCTCACTACCGATCACTGTGTGAGTGTAGTCAAGACTAGAGTCCGGGTGCCAGTGTGCGCCGGGAAGTGGAGCATCCTTGATGGCAGGACGAGCGATACCGCTGATCGAGGTCAGCGGTGGCCCGGGGGAGCGGGGCCACGCGTACGGAGAGGCGGCGCGAGGCGAGATCCGAAGCTCCGTCGACTACTACCGCGAAGCCTTCGCCGTGGCGTCCGGACTCCGGTGGCCGGAGGTACTCGACGCCGCCCGCCAGTGGCGCGGCGTGGTGGAGGGCGCGGCACCGGACCTGCTGAAGGAGATGGACGCCATCGCCGAGGGCGCCGGCGTACGTCCCGACGAAATCCTGGCACTCAACGCGCGGGGCGAAATCGTACGCGGCCATGACAGCGCCTTCGCTCCGGGGCGGGCGACGGAAGAGACGGACGGCTGCTCCTCCTTCGCCCTGATGCCGGAGGCCACCGGCGACAGCCACGTCTACTGCGGCCAGAACTGGGACTGGCGTGAAGGCACCCAGGCGAGCACCGTGATGCTGCGCGTGGTCCAGCCGCCCAGACCCACCGTCATCATGCAGGTGGAGGCAGGCCAGATCGGCCGCCAAGGCGCCAACTCCGCCGGTATCGCGCTCAACGCCAACGGACTGGACGGCCGGTTCGGCACCCCCGTGGGCCTGCCGCAGCCCGTCATGCGCCGCCTGCTGCTGGACTGCGACAACCTCCGCGACGCCTTGGACATACCCAACCGGGTGCGCCAGCACATCGCCACGAATTTGCTGGTCACCCACCACAAGGGGGTCGCCGTCGATCTGGAGACCACCCCCGTGATCCACCGCTGGGCCACTCCGGTCAACGGGGTGCTGGTGCACGGCAATCACTATCAGTACGGCGTGCCCGAACCGCTGAGGGGCAGTTACCGGATGTCGTCCCCCGATTCCCTGTACCGGGTACAGGTGATCGAGCGCGGTCTGGCGGCGGCCAGGGACGCCGTCGACTCCGCACAGGTCCGCAAGGTCGTCACGGACACGATGAGCGACCACACCGGCCACCCGTACGGGGTGTGCTGTCACCCGGACTCCCGGCAGAGCGACGTAATGAAGTCCAAGACCATCATGTCCAGCCTCGTCGACCTCACTTCGGGCGAGTACCGGGTGGCGGCGGGAAACCCCTGCGAGACCCCGTTCGAATTGCTGCCGTGGAACCTCTACGACGGGCCCGGTGGCGAAGGATGACGCCCACCCCACACGGGACGGACACCACGTGACCACGTCGCAGACCGGTACCCCGGACCGTCGGACCGCGCTTCTCCTCGAACCCGCGCCCGCGATCGGAGCCCAGGCCGCAGCCGGGATTCTGCGGACCCGCTTCGGGATCGAGGCGACTTTGACGCCGCTGCGCAGCGAGCGGGACAGCAACTTTCTCGCCGTGGCGACGGACGGCAGGCACCTGATCCTCAAGGTCTCCAACTCCGCCGACGAGCCCGCCGTCATCGATATGGAGAACGCCGCGATGCGGCACGTGGAGGCCGTCGATCCGGCGTTCCCCATCCCACGGATCCTGCCGGACCGGAACGGGGCCTCGGCCACGACCGTCGAGGCACCGGACGGCCGCCTCCATCAGGTCCGGGTCCTGACCGTGGTGGCGGGCTCCGCGGCCGACCAGTCCGCTCTCTCCCCGCGGTTCGGCACGGACTTCGGGTCCACGTGTGCCCGCCTGTCGGGAGCCCTGCGCGGATTCACGCACCCCGCCGCGCTCCGTCAGCTCGACTGGGATCCACGCGTGGTGACCGGGCTGCGGCCCTTCGCCGCCCAGCTCCCCGACGCCGGTCGGCGAGAACTGGTGGAAGGGCTGCTCGACCGCTTCGACATCCTGCCGGCCGCGACGGCCACACTGCCGGCATTCGTCCTGCACGGCGATGTCACCCTGAGCAATGTGCTGGTCGACGACGGCGGGCAGGTCTCCGGTGTCATCGATTTCGGGGACATGCACCACACCGCCCGGGTCAGTGACCTCGCCATCGGCCTGGCATCACTGCTGCGGGTGACGGCGGAACCGTGGCGGCCCGCCGGCCGCTTCCTGGACGGTTACCAACAGATGACGCCCCTCGAACCGGAAGAGGTGGAAGTCCTCGGCGAGTTGGTCCTGGCGCGGCTCGTCGCGACGGTGCTGATCTCCGCCTGGCGCGCGCCGCTGCACCCCGAGAACCACGCGTACG
The DNA here is from genome assembly GCF_044455465.1 of Streptomyces sp. NPDC051217. Taxonomy (NCBI): domain Bacteria; kingdom Bacillati; phylum Actinomycetota; class Actinomycetes; order Kitasatosporales; family Streptomycetaceae; genus Streptomyces; species Streptomyces sp. NPDC051217. The sequence goes on along the minus strand of NZ_JBITEV010000030.1, from coordinate 22,313 downwards.
TCACCAGCCTGGACGAAGGCAGCTGGCGCATGATCGAGCTGCTGAGCCGTCCGAGCCCGGCCGCGCTGGCCGACCGCTTCCACCGCCTGTGCGGCACCTCGCGGACCGCCGCCGCCCTGCCGCCCGATCCCACGCTGCTGGCACGCCGCCGCGCACACCTCGGAGGCACGCTCTCACCGCTGTTCTACCGGGAACCGCTACAGGTGGTCCGGGCATCCGGAGCGTGGGTCCACACCGCCGACGGACGCAGGTACCTCGACGCGTACAACAACGTCCCCGTCGTCGGCCACTCCCACCCCGCCGTGGTTCAGGCGATCAGCCGGCAGGCGGGGACCCTCAACATCAACTCGCGCTATCTGCACCCGCACGTCGTCGAGCTGGCCGAGCGGCTGACGGCCACGATGCCTCCGGAGCTGGACACGTGTGTCTTCGTCAACTCCGGCAGTGAAGCCAACGACCTGGCCTGGAGAATGGCCCTGGCCCACACAGGAAACTCGGGTGCGGTGGTCACCGACCATGCCTACCACGGGGTCACCGCGGCGACGGCGCCCCTGTCGACAAACGCGTACCCCGCCTCCGCGCGGCCCGGACACGTTGCCGTGTTCGTCCCTCCGCCTCCGGGAGCCGACGCGCGGCAGTCCGGCCGTGGGGCGGCGACCGACGGCATACGTCGGGCGAGGGCCGCCCTGCGGCAGGCCGGACACGACGTGGCCCTGGTCGCCGTCGACACGATCTTCAGCAGCGTCGGTGTCCTTGAACCCGGCGATGACTACATGCGGGGCCTGGTGGATGAGACCCACGCCCTGGGCGGCCTGTTCCTGGCGGACGAGGTACAGGCAGGCTTCGGACGGGGCGGCCGGAGCCTCTGGCGGTTCCAGGACTTCGGCCTCACACCGGACTTCGTGACCCTCGGTAAGCCCATGGGCAACGGCCACCCGGTCGCGGCCCTGGTCACCCGGCGCGAGATCGCCGAGCGGTTCGTGCGGGTCGACGAGTACTTCAGCACCTTCGGAGGCAATCCGGTCTCCTGCGCCGCGGCGCTGACCGTTCTGGACGTCATCGAACAGACGGACCTCGTCGAGCGGAGCGGGCGGGTCGGTGAGCAACTGCGTACCGAAATCAGGCAGGGAATGGGACTGACCGTCCGCGGCCACGGCATGTTCGCCGGGATCGACATCCGGCCGGCGGAGACGGGCGGGGTCACGGCGACGGAACTCGCGGAACGCCTCCGGGAACGCGGCGTCCTGGTGGGCACCACGGGACGCGCGGACGAAGTGCTCAAGGTCAGGCCCCCATTGATCTGGGAGAGCGAACACGTCGAGCTGTTCCTCACGGCGCTGAAGGACTCGTTCGACGGTCGGCGCCCGGCCGACGGCGCGTGACGTGCTCGGCCGCGGCCACCCGGACCGAGCGACGAGGACGGCACATGGACGAGAACCCACCCGGTGAGACATCACTGCGGCAAGTGCTCCACGCCCTCGGCACGACCGTGCTGTGGGTGGCTCACGCGCCGCTCGGTCTGGACAGAACTGTCACCGGCATCAGCATCCAGGACCCGGCCGAGCCCGTGTACGCGGCGGTGGGCGAGATCGTCCTCGGGGTCGGTGTCGAGCGCGACGACCAAGCGTCGGCACTGCTGGCGGCCGCGAACCGGCACGGAGCCGCCGCCGTCGTCATCAAGCACCGCTGTCACGCCACGGGCGCCGGAGTTCAGAAAACCGGCACGGACGGCACCGCTCTTCTCCACCTGGCACGCTCCGCGTCATGGTCCCAGGTCGTCGCACTCGTGAGAAGCCGCCTGGAGGCCGGCGAGATCGGCCGCCTCACCGGCGGAGTGCCCGCCGAGGACGACCTGTTCGCGACAGCCGACGCCGTCAGCGCCCTGGTCGGGGCGCCGCTCGTGATCGAGGACCGGTCGGCCCACGTGCTCGCGTACTCCGGCGGCCAGGAGCTGACTGACGACGTCCGCAAGCGCACCATCCTCGCCCGCAGGGACCCGGACGAATACGTCGAGCTGCACCGGCGCCGGAATGTCTTCGACCAACTGTGCGCCAGCGACCGCCCATTGGTCTTCGCCCCCATGGGGCAGGAGCGCCTCGGCCGGGTGGCGGTGGCGCTGAGGGCCGGAGGGGAGATCGTCGGCTCGATGTGGGCCGCCCCGGCGACATCGTTGACGGAGGAGCAACTGACCTCCTACGGGGAAGCGGCGAAGACGGTCGCACTGCATGTCCTGCGGGCGCGCGCCGTGGCGGACGTGGAGGCCGGCCTGCGCGACGACCTGCTCGGGCGGATACTGTCCGGCACCGCGGGAGCGGCGGAGGCCGGCGGTCGCCTGGGCTTTCCCCGCAGGCCGTACCGGATGATCGCGGTACAGCCCGGGACGGACGATCCCGGCGACGAGGCCGCTCTTCCCGGGGACCCCGGTGCCGAAGAGCGGCTGCGGGACCTGACGGCGGCTCTCCGGATGCATCTGGCGGCCGTCCGTCCCCGTTGCGTGGTGCGCCGCGTGGGCGACACCGTGTACGCGGCCGTGCCGGTCTACGAGGGCGGGGACGACAGCCGTGCCCTGTTGCGCCTGTTGGAGGACTTCACCGGACACCGGCCGGGGGCGCGCCGGACACGGGCGGGACTGGGGCGCCCCGCGCGTACCGTTCAGGAACTCCGGCGCTCGTACGAGGACTGCGACAAGGTGCTCCGGGTGATGCGCAGCGGACAGATCGAAGGGCGGGCCGCGCGGATCGACGACGTACAGATGCAGGTACTCCTGCTGAGGCTGTCGGACACCCTGGCCGCGGGCGAGGAGGAACTTGACGGCCCGGCCACGGCACTCATCTCGTACGACGAGAAGCACCGGACCACGATGGCCGAGACCCTCCTGACCCACTTCGCCGTCTTCGGGGACGCCGTGGCGGCGGCGGAGCTGCTGCACGTCCACCCCAACACCTACCGGTACCGTCTTCGCCGGGTCAGCAGTATCAGCGGTCTGGATCTGGCGGATCCGGACGCGGTCCTGGCCGCTGTTCTCCAACTGCGGCTTCACCGGCTCGCCCGCTCGCCACGCTGAGCGGGAGGGCGACTCCGAGCGTCACACGCGCCCCGCGCTCCATTCCCTCGACGCGGGCGGCGCCGTCGCGGGGCAGCCCGTCGAAGTCCGCCGACGCCAGGACCACGACAGGAACCCACGTGTCGTAAAGCTCACCCGCGGCGAGGGCTCCCAGCGTGACGATCATGTCCGGCTCGCGCAGGACGATCGCGGCGGGTGCCACTCCGGCGCGGATATGTTCGGCGAGCACGGACGAGGACGAACTCGATCCCTTGCCGGACGGCATGACGACGACGCGGCCCGACAGGCGGACGCCGTGCCGAGGGTGATGGCGGTCGACGACCGTCCCGGTGCTGTCGACGCCGCCCCAGAAGGAGACCGGCGCATCCAGCAGGAGCAGCCGGCCCGCGCCGTCGCCGGGACTCAGGGTGCGTGCCGGCATCGTCCGGCCGGAGCCGGACGTGTCCGCGCCGCTGTCGTGCGGCTCAGCGCCAGAGGCTTTCGTCACGGCGCACCTCCCCTGCTCGTGCCGATGAGACGCACTCACCGAGCGAGCCAAGGACCGCGTCCACGCCGATGTTGGCGGGGGCGTACCAGGCCCATTTGCCGGAGTTGGTCATCACGACTCGCGTCCCGGGATCGAGGATCGGTGTCACGTAGGTGCAGGTGTCGGTGACGATGACGGCGCCGGCGCGTTCACATTCCTGGGCGAGGCCCCGCTCGCGCGCCGCGGCGAGCACGGACCTGCTGGTGGCGACGTAGACGGTGGTGCCCCGGTCGAACGCCGCCCGGCCCCGCAGGAGTCCGGCGAGCCGCTCGAACTCGGTGAGAGAGAAGTGGGGCGTCCCGAGACAGACCGCGTCGACCCGGGCTCCCTCCGGTGTGGAGACCAGGTCGCGCGCCTCGCGGAGCATCGTGGTGGTCACGGTGTGCCGCGCCTCGGGAAGCCCGCCCCGCAGCGCGGCGGCGAGCGTGGGTGCCTCCGGGGTGACACCGACCACGTGGAAGAGGGCGACGCCGCCGGCGGAGGCGCCGGCGGCGCCCAGGGCCTTGAGCCGGTCCTCGTCGACGTCGTCCGGCAGGCCGGTGAGTGCGGGCACACGGATGCCCGCCAGCGCTCCGACGACGATGCCGAGGGCCCCCCAGGCGGCGTCCTCCGAGAGGAGGGCGCGCGAGACACCGGCGCAGTCGATGACGACGCGCGCACGGCGGTTGGCGGTGAGATGGAGCCCCGCTTCCGGGACCCGGCCGGTGAGCGCGGCACTGATGTCGAGGAAGTCGCCGTAGCGGTCGGTGCGGGCGCCCAGAACGGAGTTGACGAAGGCGATGGCGTTGGATTCGGCCCAGGCCACGTGCGTGCCCGCGGACGGGCGGTGATCGAGCTGGTAGGGGGCGCAGGTCCAGGTGGGCGTGCAGCCGAGTGCGGTGTAGGCGTCCATCAGCCGCCGTGCGCCCGCCGCGTCTTGACCGGCGGGCCGGGCCAGGCCGGGATGGAGCAGATCCAGCGAGCCGACGTTCAAAGTGGCGGGTACCGCGGTACGTCCGCCGAGCCGCACGAGACGTTCGGCGAAGTCGAGTCCGGCCACGCCGTGGTAGAGGCAGCTGTCGATGTGGGCGGACTCCACCGGGAGCAGACGCGCGGCGCCGGAGGCGCGGGCCGCGCCCAGCACGATGCGCATCGCCGAGGCCACGGCCTCACCCGCCTCGCCGGCCGCCATGGCCCGCTCCTCGCCGGTCAGGCGCGGGCCGCGGGGCTCGGTGCCGGCCCCGGAACGCCCGGACGTGTCAGTCACGGGCACCGCCGGGCGCGCAGGCCGCCTGATGGACGCGCGCCGCGACAGCGAGGTCCTGCCACCCCATGCCGACCGACTTGAACAGACGGGGACGGGAGAAGTCGACGGAGACACGCCCGCGTACGACATCGGCCAGCGGAACGAGTGCCGTCGGGTGAAGGGCTCCTTCGGCGACGGGAATCGCGATGTCGCCGGCCTCGCGCAGTGCTGTCGCCGGGTCTTCCACGACAGCGGTGGCACGGGTGACGGTGTGGGTGTCGGTCTCCCGCGCTCCGGGGGTGTGGGACCCCATGGCCACGACCACGGCCCGGTCCGTGAGTTCACGGCCGTCGAAGAGGGGTTCGCCCGCCGAGGTGCAGCAGGCGACGATGTCGGCCTCCCCCAGCGCGTCCGGTGCGGCCGGTGCCGCGGGAAGCCCTGCCGCCAGGCACCGGTCGACGAAAGCCTCCACACGCGCTGGGTGCGTGCCTCGCACGTCGACGCGGCGCAGCGGACGCACCCGGGCGATGGCCCGGGCGTGAGCGAGGGACTGAGGGCCCGTGCCGTAGAGCAGCAGATGACCGGCGTCCGGCGCGGCCAGGCAGTTGACGGCGAGCGCGGAGACGGCGGACGTGCGCCGCAGGGTCAGCTCCTGGCCGTCGAGGACCGCGAGCGGCAGCAGGGTGGCCGCGTCGAGGAGCACATAGACACCGGTGATCCGGGGCATGCCGCGGCGCGGGTTGCCGGGCGCGACGCCCGCCACCTTCACACCGGCGTAGCCGGCGTGCTCGGCCGGCATGAGCAGGAGCTGGCCCGCGGACATCGGAACGTGGGTGCGTGGCGCGGCGGCCGAAGGATCGAGTCCGTCGAGCAGCGCCGCGCGGACGGCCTCGATGGCGTCGTCCGTGGTGATCAGCGCGGAGAGGTGGGGCCCGTCGATCACCCTGGGAGAGTTCTCGGTCGCGGTCATGCCAACAGTTCACCTCGGTCGGGGTCGGGACGCACTGTCGGCGCGGACAGGAAAGAGCCCGGAATGATCGTCCTCCGCGACAATGCCCGCGGGGGGAAACGCGGCTGGACTTCCGCCATGACTCCTTTCCCGCGCCTGAGTACCGTGATCCTGCCTGTCCGCCGCTGGCAGGAAGGCGGTCGCGATCAGTGGTCGCGCGCCGAGGAGCTGGGCTTCCACACCGCGTACACCTACGACCACCTGTCCTGGCGGAGCTTCCGCGACAAACCATGGTTCGGGGCGGTCCCGACACTGACGGCCGCCGCGGTGTCCACCGAACGGATGCGTCTGGGAACCCTCGTGACCTCGCCGAACTTCCGGCACCCGGTGCCACTGGCCAAGGACCTGATCGCGCTCGACGACATCTCCGGCGGGCGGATCACGCTGGGCATCGGCGCGGGTGGCGACGGCTTCGACGCGACGGCGATGGGCCAGGAGGCATGGACGGCGAAGGAACGGGCGGACCGCTTCGGGGAGTTCGTCCCCTTGCTGGACCGGCTGTTGAGCGAGCCCACGACATCCCACGCGGGTAGGTACTACTCGGCGGAGGCGACCCGCAACATCCCGGGCTGCGTGCAGCGGCCCCGTATCCGCTTCGCCGTCGCCGCGACCGGGCCGCGGGGGATGCGGCTCGCGGCGCGTCACGGACAGGCGTGGGTGAGCACGGGCGACCCGAAACTCTTCGCGACCGGTACGCACGAGCAGTGCCTCGACGCCGTCGGCGGCCAGGTGGCCCGCCTCGCCGAAGCGTGCCGGGCGGAGGGGCGGGACGTGGACGAACTGGACAAGGTGCTGCTCACCGGATTCACCACGGAGACACCGGTGAGGTCGCTGGAGGCGTTCGTCGACTTCGCGGGCTCGTACGCGGCCGTCGGCATCACCGAGATCGTCCTTCACTGGCCCGTGCCGGACTCGCTTTTCGACTACGACATGGCCGTGTTCGAGGAGATCGCCACAGCGGTCCTGTCCGGCTGAACAGGGGTCTTTCGTTCGAATCCTGAGGACCCGTTCTGTGCCGACCGGACCGGACCGGCGGACGAGACCGGTGGGCAACCTGTCGTAGCAGGCGCTACGGTTTCCGCACGCGGCGAGAAGCGGGCTCCCACGGCGCCGCGCCGCGGAGGGGCCCGGGAGCGACCGAGGCGTGATCGTGGTGCTGCGGCCGACCGGCGGCTTCCCGCACGGTGATCGGCGCGGTGCGGTCCTCTCGGAGGCGTGTCGTCACCGTTACCGAACCAATGTTATCGAGGTGTTGACTTCCGCGTAGTAGATACTACGCTCATGTTCACCGCGTAATGCACATTACGAAGCACCCTCTGTGAGCTGCCGTGCCAGCTCCACCGATACGCCGTGGTCGCCCGACCCATCCCACCCACCCCGACAGGGTCGGCTGATGTGCGACGCCGGGCCACGCTCCCCTCCGCTGCTCATCCGAGTACGAGGGCTTGGCCCACCATGCCCGACCACCTCGCGCGAGCTATTGCCCGCGTCTCCCGGACTTCCAGGACAGCCGTTCCAGCAGGCCTGACAGGAGAAACTGCCATGACCACCCACTTTTCCAGAGCTCTGGTGGGACGTTCAGCAACCGCTGTAGCCCTTACGGCAGCGGCGGCGCTCGTCGCCGGATGCAGCGGCGCGACCGACACCAACGGCAACGCCACGGGCGCGGCCGCCGCCAATCTTGACCTTGTGAAGACGACGCCCAAGGCCGCGGGGGGCGTCGACCGGATCAACTGGCTGCTGGAGAAGGAGCCGGACTCGTTCGATCTCGACCGCCAGGCCAGCAACCAGGGCCGTACGGTCATGGCGAATGTGTGCGAGCGCCTGTTCCAGCTCGGTCCCGACCTCACCAGCTCCCCGCACCTGGCGGAGAAGACGGACCGGCCGGACGACAAGACTCTGGTGATCACCCTGCGCGACGGGGTGACTTTCCATGACGGATCGCCGATGACCGCGGACGACGTGGTGTACAGCCTGAAGCGGCACAGCGCCGAGGGTGCGGAGGAGTCGGACAAATTCGCCAACGTCAAGAGCATCACCAAGACCGGTGAGCTTGAGGTCACCGTGGCCTTCACCGTCCCCGACGCGCTGTTCGCCCAGTCGATGGCCGGCGACGCCGGAATCGTGCTGAACCGCGCCGTCATCGACGAGCAGGGCGAGGACTTCGGTACACCGGGCCACACCGATGCCTGCTCGGGCCCCTTCACGCTCAAGAGCTGGCAGTCCGGCACCTCCGTAACCATCGATCGGTACGCCGACTACTGGGACGAGAAGAACCGCGCGCTCTCCAAGTCGCTGGTCTTCCGCTGGGCGACGGACAGCACGCTCGTCAACAGCTTCACGACCGGCAACGCCGACGGCTCCTACGTCACCTCGTCCACGGGGCCCGTCGTCGCCCTGAGGAAGCAGAAGGGCGTGGATGTCTACTTCGGGCCGAGCACCCGGGCCTGGTCGCTGATCCCGACCGACCGCGGAGCGATGAAGGACAAGAACATCCGCAAGGCCCTGTCGCTCGCCCTCGACCGGGCGGGTGTCGCCAAGTCGGGCTTCAGCGGAGTCGTGGAGCCCTGGGCGTCGCCCGTCGGCTCCGGCGCGTGGAGCTACGAGGAGGAGGCGTTCCGGACGGCGCAGAAAGCCCTGGAGCCGGTGGCGCCGGCCAGTCCGTCGGATGCCGACATCGACCGGGCGAAGAAGCTTGTGAAGGAGGCGGGCAGCAAGGCCGACCAGACCCTGGTGATGGTCAGTGACGGCACCCAGGGGCGGGCGGTGATCGCCAACGCCGTGCGCGCCGCGGGGAAGAGCATCGGTCTCAAGATCAAGATCATGACCGTTCCGCCCGCCCGTTTCCAGGAGTACTACAGCGACGCCGAGGTCCGCTCCTCCGTCGACATGATCGCCGACGACTGGTACATCTCCACGGCCGATCCGCTGGGCTTCTACGACAACGCTCTGACGGGGAGCAGTGACAACTGGGTCAAGTTCTCCGACCCCGCGTACGACGCCCAGGTCAGGAAGGCACTGGGGACGAGCGACGACACCGCCCGCGCCGAGCTGGCCATCGACGTCCAGAAGCGATTCATGGACAACATGGTGTGGATCCCCGTCGTCCAGGTGCCCTCCACCCTCATCCTCAACGACAAACTGACCGGTGCTCCCGCCGCCGGGATCAGCCCGTACAGTCCGTGGGCCGTGGGTCTGGGCCGGAAGGGCTGAGACCGGTGCGAGCACACTTTGCACGACGCGTCGCCGGCTTGCTGGCGACGCTGTTGGCCACCTCGTTCGTGATCTTCGTGGCCGTGTACGCCGCCCCCGGTGATCCCGCTGTCTTCCTCGCCGGGGGCAAGGAAGGGCTCACGCCGGAGAAGCTGGCGGCCGTGCGGGAGGAGTACCACCTGGACGAGCCGCTGGCGGTCCAGTACGGCAGGTGGCTGTGGGACTGCGTCCACGGCGACCTGGGCCGTTCGTTCCAGTACAACGACCAGGTCGTCGACCTGGTGTCGTCCCGGCTGCCGACCACACTGACGCTCGTCGTCTTCTCCTCGGTCTTCCTGATCGTCCTCGGCGTCGGCGCGGGAATCCTGGCCGCGGTGCGCCGCGGCTGGGTGGACTCCGTCGTCGTCAGCGGCACGACACTCGCGGCTTCCGTGCCCTCGTTCGTCGCGGCGATCGCGATGATCGCCCTGCTCGGCGTGAAGCTGCGCTGGTTCCCGGTGACGGGGAGCGGCGAGGGCTTCTGGGGGACGGTCTACCACCTGACCCTGCCCTCGCTCGCCATGGCGGTCGGTTCACTGGCCCTGATCAGCAGGGTGACCCGGCAGGCGATGCTGGACGCGTTCTCCTCGGAGCACGTGGAGGTGGCACGCGCCACCGGCCTGCCGGAGCGGCAGATCATCGTCCGGCACGTTCTGCGCAACTCTCTCGGACCGATCATGACCATGTGCGGACTGGTCATGGCGGGCATGCTCGCCGGCACAGTCGTCGTGGAGACCGTGTTCGGTCTGGCGGGCATCGGCTCGCTCCTGGTCGGTGCGATCAACGTGCACGACTTCCCCGTCGCACAGGCCGTGCTGCTGCTGATGGTCGTCGGCTACATCGTCGTCACCACCGCCGTCGACCTGGTGCATCCACTGATCGACCCGCGGGTCCGGCTGAACAGGAGCGAGAAATGAACGCCGGCCAGCAGACCGCACCTTTGCGGCCCCCGTCGGCCCTCCGCCGGTGGTCGGGCCTCGGCATCGCGAGGAAAGCGGGCACGGCGCCCCTGTCGGTGCTCATCTGCACCGTCTTCCTCGGCCTGGTGGTACTCGGAGCGGCCCTCGCCCCTCTTCTCGCCCCTCACGCGCCCGATGCCGTCGATCTGTCCAACTCGCTGGCCGGCACGAGCTCGCGGTACCCGCTCGGTACGGATGTGTCCGGCCAGGACCTGCTCTCCCGGGTGCTGTACGGAACCCGGTCCAGCCTTGTCGCCCCCTTGATCCTCCTTCTCCTCGCCACCGTGCTCGGGGTGACCCTCGGTACTTTCGCCGCATGGCGGGGCGGCTGGGTCGACGGCCTGCTCTCCAGGATCACCGACGTCATGTACGCCTTTCCCGGGCTGCTGTTCGTCGTGATGATCGTGGCGGTCTTCGGCCAGGGAATCACCACGGCGGTGCTGGGGCTCTCGCTCGCCTACGCTCCGACGATCGCCAAGTACACACGCAGCCTCGCCCTCTCGGAGCGGTCCAAGCCGTACATCGACGCCTACCGGGTGCAGGGCATGGGAGGCGCCCGGATCTGTGTCCAGCGGCTGGTGCCCAACCTCGGCCGTTCGCTCGTCGGATACCTCGTGGTGCTGTTCGGTGAAGCGCTGATGAGCCTGGCGACGCTCAACTTCCTTGGTTTCGGCGCACAGCCGCCCAGCTCCGACTGGGGACTGATGGTGCAGGAGGGCCAGGCGGCGATCGTGCAGGGCGCCCTGCTCCCCTCCCTGGTGCCGGGCGTTGCCATCGCGGCCGTGGTGGTGGCATTCAACATCGTCGGGGTCTGGATCTCCGACCGACTCGGCAGCGGAAAGTAGACGCCCATGCTCCTCGACATCGACAACTTGACCCTCAAGCTGGCCGACCGCGTCGCACGCCCCTTGCTCTCCGATATCTCCCTGCGGGTGGCCGGCGGTGAGGTGGTGGGCCTGGTGGGGGAATCAGGCTCCGGGAAATCCACTACGGCGCGCACGGTACTGCGCATGCTGCCGACGGGCGCCGACGTGACGGGCACCGTCCGCCTGAAGGGACAGGACGTGCTCGCGATGGACCAGACGCAGCTGCGCGCGCACCGCGCGCGCAGCGTGTCCATGATCTACCAGGACCCCCGTACGTCTCTCAACCCCGTCCGCAGAATCGGCGACTTCCTCACGGAGCGGCTGATCCGGGTACTCGGGCAGCCCAAGCGCGAAGCGGTGGACAACGCCGTACGTCTCCTCGGCGATGTGGGACTGGATGAACCCGACCGCAGACTGAACCAGTATCCCCACGAACTGTCGGGAGGAATGCTCCAACGGGTGGTCATCGCCGCCGCCCTGGCAACCGACCCGGCGCTCCTGCTCGCCGACGAGGCGACCAGCGCTCTCGACGTCACCACCCAGGCCGACATCCTCGCGCTGCTGAAAGGGCTTCAGGAGGAACGGGACCTGGGCATGCTCTTCATCACGCACGACTTGCACCTCGCCGCCGCGTACTGCGACCGGGTCTACGTCATGTACGCCGGCCGGGTCGTGGAACACCGGGCCGCCGAGGACCTGTTCACCCACCCCCGCCATCCGTACACCCGCGGGCTGCTCGACTGTTCGCCCACGCTGGGCGAGTACCGCGAGCTGCGGCCGATCGTGGGCCGTCCGCCCTCCCTGTCCGACATACAGCCCGGATGTCCGTTCGCTCCGCGCTGTGCCCACGCCGAAGACCAGTGCACCTCCTGGACGCCGAAGCAGAGCGAGACGGCCGACGGGGGCACCGTGTCCTGCCGCCGGGCGGCAGCGCTCGAGGGGAGCCTCACATGACCGGCACGAGCGCGCTGCTCGCCGTGAACTCGCTGTGCAAGACGTACACGCTGCCGGGCGGAGGGCGACTCACCGCGGTCGACGACGTCTCCTTCGAGGTACCGAGGGGCGGCTCTCTGGGCATCGTGGGCGAGTCCGGATCGGGCAAGACCACGGTGGCGAGGATGCTCGTCGGTCTGGTGCGTCCGGACTCCGGGACCATCACCATGGACGGCGCACCGCGCCACCCGGAGCCTGCGGGCCGCCGGCGAACGGGCAGCGCGGTCCGGCTGCGCAGAGCCCGGGAGATCCAGATCGTCTTCCAGGACCCCTACGTCTCGCTCGACCCGAGACTGACGGCCTCCCAGTGCCTGCACGGCGTACTGAGACTGCACGGCCGGCACGACAAGTCAGCCGCGGCGCGGCGGGTGGCCGAACTGCTCACGCAGGTGGGGCTCGGCGAGAGCGAAGCCGACGCCCGGCCGCACACCCTGTCAGGAGGGCAGCAGCAGCGGCTGGCCATCGCCCGCGCACTCGCCGTCGATCCAGCGGTGCTGGTGCTCGACGAGGCGGTGGCCGCGCTGGATGTCTCCATCCAGGCGCAGATCCTCACGCTGCTGGAACAGATCCGCCGGGAGACAGGTGTCGCTCTGGTCTTCGTCAGCCATGACCTGGCCGTGGTGCAGCACGTCACCGAGGAATCGGTCGTCATGCGCAACGGGCGTGTCGTCGAGCGTGGGCCGACGCGCCAGGTGCTGGACAGCCCCACGGATCCGTACACGCGGCGTCTCCTGGCCTCGGTGCCCCGTCTGGGCTGGGACCCGGGCGTGGCGGCGCGGTCCCGCTGAAGCCCGCCGTCGCGGCCCCCGACCTGACCGGACCGATCAATGAGGAAGTGGACATGAGACCGACTGCGGACATCTGCGACGAGTACGGGGAGACCGTCCAGTCGTGCACCACCCAGTTCCGTCTTTTCGGCGCCCGGAGGTGGTTCGAAGGCGTCGTCACGACCGTGCGCTGTTACGACGACAACGTGCTCCTCAGGACCACGGTCGCCGAACCCGGGACGGGACGCGTCCTCGTCGTCGACGGCGGCGGCTCTCTCGACACCGCGCTGCTGGGCGATGTCATCGCCGGGGCCGCCGCCTCCAACGGATGGGAGGGGGTCATCATCCACGGCGCGGTGCGCGACGTGGATGCGCTGGCCGAGGTCCGGATCGGCGTCAAGGCCCTCGGGTCGAACCCTCGGAAGAGCCGCAAGGAGGGCGCCGGAGAGCGAGACGTGGACGTCTCCTTCGGCGGTGTCACCTTTGCTCCCGGCTGTCGTGTCTACAGCGACGCCGACGGAATTCTCGTCACGCGGGAGCCCGCGGGCTGAAGGGGGAGGAGCTCCGCCCCGAGGTAGGGGGCGCCGCGGGAGAAGAGCGCTGGTCTCGGACGCGGCAGCTGATATAGCCTATAGGCTCCAAGGAGGGGATGACGTGAGCGCGTCGCATGAGCCGCCGTTGAACAGCTATCGGAGCCTCGCCCGGCTCGACCTGGGAGGCAGCCGCTTCCGTGTGCACCGGCTCGACGCCGTACCCGGCGCCGATCGGTTGCCGATGAGCCTCAAGATCCTTCTTGAGAACCTTCTCCGCCACGAGGACGGCCACACCGTGACGGCCGAGCACATCGCGGCGCTGGTGAGCGACCGGACCGAAGGCGCTCCAGGCGTCGTCCCCTTCTCGCCCTCCCGGGTGTTTCTGCACGACACCAACGGCGTCCCGGTGCTGACGGACATCGCCGCGCTGCGCGACGCGGTCGCCGCGGCGGGCGGCGACCCGCGACGGGTGAGTCCCCGTATCCCCAGCGACCTGACGGTCGACCACTCCATCTCCACCGAAGTCTCCGGACGCCCGGACGCGCTGCGCGTCAACGTCGAGTTGGAGTACGCGCGCAACGCGGAGCGGTACCGCTTCCTGAAATGGGGCGGGCGGCTCGACGGTGTGCACATCGTGCCGCCGGGCAGCGGGATCATGCACCAGATCAACCTGGAGTTCCTGGCCCGAGTCGTCGAGCGACGCGACGGATGGGCCTTCCCCGATACGTGCCTGGGCACCGATTCCCACACCACGATGGTGAACGCGCTCGGCGTCCTCGCCTGGGGCACGGGAGGCGTCGAGGCCGAGGTCGCCCTGCTCGGGCAGCCGTTGAGTGTCGTCGTGCCGCCGGTGATCGGCGTCGAACTGGTGGGCGAGCTCGGTGCCGGGGTCACCGCCACCGATCTCGTACTCACCATCGCCGAGACCCTGCGAGCACACGGTGTGGTCGGCACCTTCATCGAGTTCACCGGTGCCGCGATCACCGGGCTCCCGCTGGCACACCGGGCGACGATCGCCAACATGTGCCCGGAGTTCGGTGCCACCGCGGCCATGTTCCCCGTCGACCGCGCGACGCTCGACTACCTGCGCCTGACCGGTCGCCGACCCGATCACCTCGCGGCAGTGGAGACGTACGCCAAGGAACAGGGACTGTGGCACGAGCCGGCGCATCGTCCGCGCTACGACGAACTGCTGAGCATCGACCTGTCCTCGGTCACCGCGTCCCTCGCCGGACCGCGCCGTCCGCAGGACCGGGTACCGCTCGCCACCGTGGGCGCCAACGCCACCGCGGCACTCGAACGGATCAGACCGGCCAGGCACGCTCCGCTCACGGGAACTCCCGCCCCGTCGGCCGCCGGGCCCCGGGTGCCGAGCCCGGCCGGGAGCGACGGCTCTGTCCAGGACGGTGCGGTCGCCATCGCCGCGATCACGTCCTGCACCAACACGTCCAACCCGCACGTCATGATCGCGGCCGGACTGCTCGCCCGTAACGCCCGCGCGCGTGGACTCACGGCCAAGCCGTGGGTGAAGACGAGTCTGGCACCCGGCTCCAAGACCGTCACGCACTACCTGCGGCGTGCGGGGCTGTCCGGCCCGCTGGACGAACTCGGATTCCACCTGGTCGGCTACGGCTGCATGACCTGCATCGGAAACTCGGGTCCGCTCCTGCCGGGCGTCGCGGCGGCGGTCGCCGAACGCGGTGTCGTCGTCGCCTCCGTGCTGTCGGGCAACCGGAACTTCGACGGGCGCGTCAACAACGACGTCTCGCTCAACTACCTGGCCTCACCCCCTCTTGTCGTGGCTTACGCGCTGGCCGGATCGATCACGCACGACCTGACGACCGAGCCCCTCGGTGTGGACAGGCGCGGTGCGCCCGTGCTGCTCGCCGACCTCTGGCCCAGTGACACCGAGATCGACGCGGTGGTGAACGCCCATCTCACTCCCGACCTGTTCACCGACGCCTACCTGGGCATCTTCGACGGCGACGAACGCTGGGCAGCCGTTCCCACGGCGCGCGGCGAGCAGTTCGACTGGCCGGAGGGATCGACCTATCTGCGCCGGCCCCCGTTCCTCGACGGCGTCACCTCGGCACCCGCACCGCCGAAGGACATCATCGGCGCCCGGACCCTCCTGCTGCTCGGTGACTCGGTCACCACCGACCACATCAGCCCGGCGGGACGCATACCCTCGGGGAGCAGCGCGGGCCGCTATCTGTCCGGGCTCGGTGAGACCGAGCTGAACACCTATGCCTCCCGCCGCGGGAACTTCGAGGTCATGGTGCGTGGAGGGTTCGCGAATCCACGGCTGCGGAATCTGCTGGCCGCGGACCACGGCGGTGGTGTCACCCCCGACTTCACCCGCGACGACATCGTCGTTCCTGTCTTCGAGGCGGCACAGTCCTACGCCTCCACCGGCACGCCCCTGCTCGTCATCGCGGGCGAGGAATACGGCACGGGATCGTCACGGGACTGGGCCGCGAAAGCAACCGCCCTGCTGAAGGTCGACGCGGTTCTCGCGCGGTCCTTCGAACGCATCCACCGTTCCAATCTGGTCCAACTGGGCGTGCTTCCCCTGCAGTTCCTCGATGGACAGAGTGCCGGGTCGCTGGGACTGGACGGCACCGAGACGTTCGACCTCGTCGGCGTCGAAGAAGCGGTACGGGCGCCCGCGTCCGTGTTGACGGTGAGGGTCCGGCCACGGCGAGCGGACCGCGCCGTCTTCGATTTCGGCGTCACGGTACGCCTGGACACTCCGCAGGAAGCCGTCCACTACGCCCACGGCGGTGTCCTGCCCTACGTCTACCGCCGGTTCATGCGAGGCGGCATTGTCTAAGGGCCAGGGCCAGGGCCAGGGCAAGAGGCAGGACCGGGCAGATCAGGACAGGCCCGTCGTCCAAACCCTCCTGCTGGGCTGCGGACTCTCCTCCGACCAGGGAAGCATCGGCTTCTGCGGTGTCTACCTCGTCAGCAGCGGTTCGCGAAGGATTCTCTTCGACTGCGCCCACGCGGGCCGCAGACGCGCTCTGATCCGGGCGCTCGCGCGCCACGAGTTGACCGTCGAGGACATCGACGCCCTGGTGCTCTCCCACGCGCACTGGGACCACATCCAGAACGCGGACCTCTTCGCGCACTCGGACGTCTTCCTGCACCAGGCGGAGATCGACCACCTGGCAGGCGCACCCCTCGACGACCCGGTCACACCTCCTTGGTCGGCCGCCATTGTGCGATCACTGCGCGTCGTAGAGGCCACGGACGGTCTTGAGATCGGCTCGGGCGTCACCATCACCGGCCTCCCGGGACACACCGCCGGCTCGATCGGACTCACCGTCGACACCGTGGCGGGGACCGCACTGGTGACGGGCGACGCCGTCTCCTCCGCGCGCGCCCTGCGCTCGGGCCGCTGCACGGTGATCACCGCGGGTGAGGAAGCCGCCGCGGCGTCGATGGAACGTGTGCGTTCACGAGCGGCGCGGGTGTACCCCGGGCACGACAGGCCCTTCACCGTCGTCGCCGGGGTCCCGGGCCGCTATCTGCTCCCCGCCGCGGAACTGGCCGTCGCACCCCCCGACGCGCAGGCCGAGGACGCTTCCGACGGCCCTGGGGCCAAGGTCTCATAGCGTATAGCCCATAGTGAGCAGCTTGTCCTGGTGACCGTACCGGCTCTGTATCATCCTGATCCCACGACGTCCGCCCGAGCCGAGAATGTCAGGTAGATGAGCGCCCATCCTCGTCCAGCCCTTACCAAGAACGCCTACGTCTACGAGGAGTTGCGCCGCCGTATTCTCGCCGGGGAGCTGGTCCAGGGCCAGTCCCTCTCCCAGGAGCAGCTCGCCGTGGAACTCGGTGTGAGCACCACGCCGATGCGTGAGGCGCTCCGCCGACTGGACGCCGAAGGTCTCGTCACGATCGACGCGCACCGGGACGCGCGGGTCACGAGACTCGATGCCGAGGAGGCGCGGAGTCTCTTCGAGATCCGGGAACAGCTCGATCCGCTGGCCGCCAAACTCGCCGCGAACCGGCGGACCGACGCGGACAGGGACGCCATCGCGGCGGCCCTCAAGAGCCTTGAGCCACTCACCACGCCGACCGACTTCCAGACCCTGCTCGTCCACCGGGCCTTTCACCGCAGTATCTACACCGCGTCCCACAATTCGCTGCTGATGTCCCTGCTCGAAGGTCTCTGGGACAAGGCTGACCGCTACAGGCTGTTGAGCCTGGAGTCGAAGCCGGATTCCCCGGAGGACCAGGAACGCGTTCGGCACGAGCATGCCGCGATCGCGGAAGCCGTGATCGCCGGCGACGCCAGGAGCGCCGAGCGGGCCATGAAGAAGCACGTGCGCGGCAGCCTCGGCCGTCATGTGATCGGCGCGCTGGAGGCCTGAGCCGGATCACGGCAATGGAGCGGGACCGGGAGTGAGGGGGGGGGGGGGGGGGGGGGGGGGGGGGGGGGCCCCCGCCCGCCCGGGGGGGGGGGGGGGGGGGGGGGCCCCCCGGGCCCCCCCCCCCCGCGGGGGGGGGGGCGCGGGGGGGGGGGGGCGGGGGGGGGGGGGGCGCCCCCCCCCCCTGACTCCGGGTGTGTTCAGAAAGCTGTCAGTACGTTCCTGAAGTGGGTGACCTCCGGGAGCCCGGCGACCGAATCGGCGATGAGCCGGCGCCACTCCTGGAATTCCGCCGAGCCCCGAAAGCCGGAAAGGTGATCGTCCACCGACTCCCAGCCCACGACCAGGCGGTACTCCAGAGGGTTTTCGTGCGAGCGTTCCAGAACGAGCGTGCGCGCGCCCTTCGTTCGCTGGAACAGCGGGGCCGCCGTCGCGACCGCGGCCTCGAACTGTTCCTCCTCGCCCGGTCGTACGACGATCCGCGCGACTTCACTCACAGCCGTACCGAACTCCGTTGCGGTGCCCTGTCCTTCGGCATCGATGCGGGAGTGCTCACCGGAGACGACGAGGGTCCTGGTCGCCTCGACGGAGGCGTACGTCCAGAAGATCTTCATGGGCCGGGAGTCCGAGGCGTTCTCGAAATGGTGCGGGACGTTCGCCGGTACGAAGGTCGTGTCGAAGACCCGCAGCGGCGTCCGCGCTCCGTCGATGTCGACGACGGCGTCTCCCTGGACGACGACCACCGATTCCGCGACGTTGTGGACATGATGGCCGATCGAGGCTCCCGGCTCGAAACTCGTGATGCCATTGAGAAAGGCGGTCGCGCCCCGGGCGCTCGTCACCAAGGGGACCGTCCTGGCTCCCGCGCCACGGTCGCGGGCAGGGAGATCTCCGGGCCGGAGGATCAATGACGGCTGGTGGATCCCCGAGGTCATCCCTTCACCTCCGGGCCGAACCAGACTGTCTTCACGTTGACGAACTCCCGTATTCCGTAGCTGCCGAGCTCGCGGCCGTAACCCGACTTCTTGATCCCGCCGAACGGCAGGCGGGGGTCGGAGGCCACCTGGCCGTTGACGAAGACGGCGCCGGCGTCGATGAGCCGGACGAGCCGTCGCGCTTCGCCGAGATCCGACGTCCACAGGGCGGCGCCGAGGCCGTACTCGGTCCTGTTGGCCAGCTCGACCGCTTCCGCGGCACCCTTGACACGGGTCACGCTCGCCACCGGTCCGAACGTCTCCTCGGTGAACGCGGCCATCTGCGGGGTGACGTGGTCGATGAGGGTGGGCGGGTAGAAGAAGCCCGCACCTTCGACGGGGCTCCCGCCCAGCCGGAGGGTCGCTCCCGCCGCCACAGTCCGCCGCACCTGGTCGTGCAGGGCGTCCCGAAGGTCTCTCCGCGCCAGCGGCCCGACGTTGGTGGCTTCGTCCAAGGGGTCGCCGACGACCAGCGCACCGGCCTTGGCCACGACGAGTTCGACGAACTCGTCCGCCACCCGCTCGTCCACGATGAAGCGCTTGGCGTTGACGCAGCTCTGCCCCGCGGTGTTGAACCGGGAACGGACCGCCACGGTGGACGCCTCGCCCAGGTCCGCGTCCGCGAGCACGATGAACGGATCGGATCCGCCCAGCTCCAGGACGTGCTTCTTCAACTGCGCACCGGACTGCGCCGCCACGACCGCGCCCACCTCGGTCGAGCCGGTGAGCGTGACCGCCGCGATACGGTCGTCCGCGATCAGGCCGGCCACCGCGCCGGACTGAACCAGCAGCGTGGTGCACAGCCCCTCCGGAGCCCCGGCCCGCCGTACGATCTGCTCCAGCAGCACCGCGCAGCCCGGCACGTTGCTCGCGTGCTTGAGGACCGCCCCGTTTCCCGCGGCGAGTGCGGGGGCGAGAAAACGGAAGAACTGCCAGAACGGATAGTTCCACGGCATGATCGCGAGCAGAACCCCCAAGGGCTCGAAAACGATCGTGCTCTCGGTCGCACCGGAGGCGACGGTCTCGGCCGCGAGGTAGCGCTCGCCGTGTTCGGCGTAATGGTCGAGCGTCCACGCGGACTTCTCGATCTCGGCACGTGCCTCCGCGATCGGTTTGCCCATCTCCTGGGTGATCAACCGCGCGAAAGTCTCCTGCTCGGCGCGGAGTTCACCGGCGATCGCGGTCAGCAGCCGCAGCCGGCGTCCGATCGGGGTCGCGCGCCATTCCCGCTGCGCGGCGGCGGCAGCCGTCAGGGCGGCCTCGACTTCCCCGGGTGTGTGCGCGCCGTACTCGGCGACCTGGACCTCGGTCGCCGGATTGATTGACAGGGGCATGCGTGGTCCTTTCGAGAGGCTGGTCTTCGGTGCGTCGGTTCAGGCCGCCGTGTTCGCGCCCCGCAGACTCGCGATCACGCGGGCGGTGAAGGCGGCGGTGCCGAGGCTTCCGCCCAGATCCCGGGTGCGGGATGCCGGGTCGTCGAGCACCCGCTCCACGGCGGATTCGATCCCGGAGGCCGCCGTGACCATGGTCTCGTTGCCATCGCGTCGCCCCCGCCAGTCCAGCAGCATCGCGGCGGAGAGGATGAGTGACGTGGGATTGGCGATCCCCTGACCCGCGATGTCCGGGGCCGAACCGTGCTGTGCCTGTGCGACCGCGACGTCGTGGCCGACATTGAGCGAGCCGCCGAGCCCGAGGCTGCCGGAGAGTTCGGCGGCCTCGTCGGAGAGGATGTCGCCGAACATGTTCGTGGTCACGATCACGTCGAAATCGTCCGGCCGCCGGATCAGCGCCGCCGCGGCGGCATCGACGATCAGTTCGTCGAGCCGGACGTCGGGAAACTCGGCGGCGACCTTGCGAACCTCGCGCAGGAAGAGCCCGTCCGAGAGTTTGAGGACGTTCGCCTTGTGCACCGCCGTCACCTTCCTCCGGCGACGGCGGGCGAGGTCGAACGCGGCACGTGCCACTCGTTCGCACCCGCGCGCGCTGATCTTCCGGATACTGAACGCGTTGTCGGCGTCGGGCATGAACTCGCCGCTCCCCGCGTACATGTTGCGGTCGGAGTAGAAGCCCTCGGTGTTCTCCCGGACGAGAACCATGTCCATCGGTGTACGCAGAAGGCGCAGGCCTGCCATGGACCGGCACGGGCGGATGTTCGCGAACAGCTCGAATCGGACGCGGAGTTCCGCGGACGGGTTGAACCCGCCCTCCTGCTTCGGCGGGTATTCGTAGTGCGACACCGGACCGAGGATCACCCCGCCGACCTCCGGGACGCGGTCGATCACCGGCTGGGGGAGTGTCGTCCCCTGCCGGGCGAGACTGGTGAGACCGATGTCGGCCGTCTCGAAGGTGAGGGCGAGCCCGTACGCGGCGTCAGCGGCTTCGAGCACCTCCAGTGCCGGCGGGACGATCTCCGGCCCGATCCCGTCTCCGGGCAGAACGAGTATGTGCATGGCGGTGGTTCGGCCTCTTTCCGAATCTGCGATCACTCGCGAGCGAGCGAAGACCACGGCGTGACGGCAAGAATCCGTGGACCGTGCGGCTGTTGGTATTTTGTAGGCTGCTAGTACCATTCTGTCAACAGCCTTCCTGTCGGCCCCGCCGGATGCCCGCCCGGTGGCACAGGTCGCCGTAGCGTGCCGGTACGGGCTCGGGGAGCGCGCGAGATCAAGGGAGAAGTCGGTTGAGGCTCATCGTCCTGTTCGGCGACAGCATGCTCGGGCGCTTCACCAAGGCGCGGATCGACCAGTTCGAAGACGAGACAGGGGCTGACGCCGTTGTCATGAACTGCGCGGCCGGCGGCTGGACGAGCCGTGACGGGGCGCGTCGGGCGCCGACCCTCGCCAGGCTCGCGCCGGACGTCGTCGTGCTGTCCTTCGGTATGAATGACTGCGCTCCTGAACGGCTCGTCGACATCGATTCCTTCGCGGCGAATCTCCGCTCGATCGTCGAGGCGTTTCCGAACGCCGACGTGCTCGGCTTCCTGCCGCCCTCGGTCGTCGAGCAGGAGGGCATCGGGCCGCGCGGGCGCACCAACAGTGGGCTGGAGCCGTACCGGGAGGTGCTGCGCGACAGCGTGTCGCCGAGCCGCGCGATGGACACCGATGCGGTACTCGCCCCACTGGTGGCGTCGGGGGTGCCCGTGCATGTGGACGGCATGCACCTCACGGATGAGGCGTATCGGTGCCTCATCACGGCGCTGGCGAAGCTGGTCGACGCTTCCTGAGCCTCGCGGCACGGCCCCGCTCGGGAGGCACGGACGAGGCGCGGTGCTCATCAAGCGGCTGTAGTAGCCGCTACGTGCGCGGCGAGATGTGGTCGCCACCGAACTGCGCGGCGGGGGGCCGTCGAGGAATGGCCGAGGTGGCGCCCCTTCGGGAGGCGTGTCGTCACCGTTACCGAACCATGGTTTTCGAAGTGTTGACTTCCGCGTAGCAGATACTACGCTCATGCTCGCTGGGTAATGAAAACTACGAAGGCGCCCTCGTGAGCTGCCGTGCCAGAGCCGGGGACAGAGCTCCGACCGGGCCGCCCAGCTCGACCGAAACCGTTTTCCCGACCGAACGGAGAACCTGTGGCGACAACGGAGAGTGCCATCGCGTCTGCGGAGGCGCACAGTGCGCACAATTATCATCCGCTGCCCGTCGTCGTCGCGTCGGCGGACGGTGCGTGGGTGACGGATGTCGGGGGGCGCCGGTTCCTCGACATGCTCGCCGGCTACTCGGCGCTCAACTTCGGCCATGGCAACCGGCGTCTGATCGACGCCGCC
>NZ_JBITEV010000029.1:0-38885 GCF_044455465.1 Streptomyces sp. NPDC051217 | reverse complement strand
GGTATTTACGGGGTGCTGGCATGGTGCTGGTGGATCTCCTTCGCCAGGACCGTAACCCTGGCATCAGGGACTCCACAAATCTCAGTACAGCTCAAACCGGCGCTGAACCGCTTCGGAGGCGGAACTGAGGGCCGGACCGGTCGGGGCCAGCCCATGACCGGGAGGCTGTCGACAGACCGGCCCGCCGACGCCGCCTGGATGCGCGAGGGCCCGCCCGATCTCCCTCAGGAGCATGTCGGCCGTGGAATTGAACGCACCAACTCCCTTGCGCAGGCGCCGGGTTGAGATGGATCGTGCGTGGGAGTCGTGAGAGTTCGTGCAAGATTCCCGGGATTCGGTCATGGGGGCGGAAAACTCGGAGGGTTCACTCGGCGCTTTCGAACAGGCCGGGCGCCGACCCGTGCGATGGGAGACCGATCAACGATGTTCACTCTGGTACGGAGCAGAGTCCGGACGGCCGCGCTCGCGCTCTCGGTCGTATCGGCCCTTGCCTTCGGCACGACCGCCACGACCGGCGCGGCAGCGGCTCCCGCTCCCGCCCCCGCGAAACAGGGGCCGACCTCGGTGGCGTACGTCGAGGTGAACAACAACAGCTTGCTCAACGTCGGCAAGTACACCCTCGCCGGCGGAGGCGGCAACGTCTTCGACGTAGCCGTGATCTTCGCGGCGAACATCAACTACGACACGGGCACGAAGACGGCGTATCTGCACTTCAACGAGAACGTACAGCGCGTCCTCGACAACGCCGCCACGCAGATACGGCCGTTGCAGCAGAAGGGCATCAAGGTCGTCCTCTCGGTGCTCGGCAACCACCAGGGCGCGGGGTTCGCCAACTTCCCGACTCAGCAGGCGGCTTCGGCGTTCGCGAAACAACTGTCGGACGCCGTGGCCAAGTACGGCCTCGACGGCATCGACTTCGACGACGAATACGCCGAGTACGGCAGGAACGGCACCGGCCAGCCCAACGCCAGCTCGTTCGTGCACCTGATGACGGCGCTGCGCGCGAACATGCCGGACAAGGTCATCAGCCTCTACAACATCGGCCCGGCCGCGTCGCGGCTCTCCTACGGCGGCGTCGACGTCTCGTCCACGTTCGACTATGCGTGGAACCCGTACTACGGCAGCTGGCAGGTCCCCGGCATCGCACTGCCCAAGTCGAAGCTGTCGCCGGCGGCCGTCGAGATCGGCCGAACTTCGCAGAGCACGGCTGCCGACCTCGCACGCCGTACCGTCAGCGAGGGGTACGGCGTCTATCTGACGTACAACCTCGACGGCGCCGATCGCAGCGCCGATGTCTCCGCGTTCACCAGGCAGCTGTACGGCGGTGACGCCGTCTACACACCGTAAGGCCGAATCCGGTAGGGCCGCGCCCCGTGTCGGCCGCTCTTCCGACAACGATGTCGGGGTGCGGCCGAACGTCATGGCCACGTAGGGGCGGCGGGGGTGAGGAGATGCGCCGTGCCGCTCTTCACCGGTTGGCGGCAGGTGCCGCACGCGCCGGCGCGACATGCCGCGGGCTGCCCAGCCCGGCGACCTCGGCGAGGTCCAGCAGCGTTTCGTCGGGCCGGCGAGATCAGGGGGTGCCGTAGGGGCCGGAGATCAACAGCTTTTCACCGGGGCGCAGTTCGTGCAGCTGCGACGAGACGCGGCCCCGGTCGAGGCGTTTCACACTGACGCTCAGCTCGCCCGGGGAGGCGCCGGTGATCATGTACCAGCGCCACAGCGGCCCCTGCGCGTCGACCGTGTGCACGGCCGCGGTTGAGCCCCGCGTGGAGGGCGCCGTGTCCGTGGTGGTGCTCCGGCGCCAGTGCGAGGTGCGAGGTCGACCGGCGACCGGCGACCGCACCTGTCCTTCGGTCCTTCGGTGCACGGCAACCGCGTCCGTCAGTTCGAACAGCGCGTCGTCCCGGACGGTCAGACGGTCGTAGAAGTTGGTCCGGAACCCGGACAACACCGTCAAGGACTCGACGCGGGACAGCGTCGTTCAGGGGACTCACCCTCGCGGCCTTGGCATGATCAACAGCGTCTCGACGACGCACATGATCACACCAAGGCCGCACCGCTGTCGCACCGACCCGTCACTCACCGGTGGGCACTCAACTGCCCTTCCGGAAATGGACGTTGCACAGCAAGCTCAGACTGCTGCCAGGAAGGCGGTGAGGCCGTCCAGGAGCATGTTGCTGCCGAACTCGGACTGGTCGCGCTCCTCGGTGCTTTCGAAGGTCTGGGACAGGGTGATCCGGGTGTGGTCGCCGTCGGCGGCCAGGTCGACGTTCATCAGGGCGGGCTCCTCGCGGCCCGGAACGGTCATGCCGATCACCAGTCGCTTGTTCTCCACGACCTCGGCGTAGCGGCCGGACAGCGGGACGCGGGTGCCGCCGGGGATGACCATGACGGAACTCCAGGCGCCGCCGGGCCGGACATCGAGGACGACCTCCTCGGCGCTGGCCCACTGTCCGTACAGGTCGGCGCGGGTCCAGGCGGCCCAGACCTGCTCGACCGGGGCCTCCAGGGTGCGGGTGATGGCGTAGTCGAAACCGGCGGTGGTCATATCTGTCTCCCTCAGTTCGATCCCGCAGATGCGGGGTCAGGGTCTTTCACAGAGGACGTCGGAGCCGATCGCACGTTCTCGACACCGCCCGGAAGATTCTCTTCTCAGCTGCCTGTTGCCGTCCGGCGCGCCCCCGGGGCTCTCCCGCAGGGTCTCCATGACGCGGCAGCGGAAGCAGGCTTCACCCAGTGTGAAGATGGCAGTGCTCCCGAGGGCGAAGGGGTGTTCCGGCCCGAGAGGAATGTCGCCGGTGATGCCGGTGCTCTCACGGTCGTCACACCCCGCTTATGTGACCGAAAGCGGGGATGTGGACCGCATGGTCACCGCCTTGCGCGTGGCACGGCACATCGCGCACGCCGAAGCCTTGTCCCACCCGGTGAGCGCCTGCCGCATCGGCGCGGACGACGAGGCTGTATCGGTACGGATCTGCGCGCGTCCACGGTATCGACGGTCTGCGGATCGCCGACGCCTCGCTGGTGTGCCTGGGCCACAGAGATGGCCCTAGGGATACTTAGGAAGAAAACGTGACAAAATAGTCGTATCAATATCTCTCCGACGTCGGGGGCCAAGCTGTCGGTGGGATGACAGGGCCCTCGACGCGAGAGGTCGTACTGGGCGTGTATGAGGACGAAGGCGCCGCGGGGGAGGCATGGGCGGTTCTGGACCGCGAGGTGGTCCGTACGGCCCCAGCCGTTGGGTCCCACCTTGCGAGTGTCTACCTGTACGCGCCCGGAAACGCCGTGAGCATGGCGGTGGGCACCGGGATGGCCGCACGCATGGCGTGGCCGTGGTGGCGGTGGGCACTGGCGTCCGACGTCCCAGTGGCCGAGGCGATCCGGGAGTGCCACCCGGTGTGGGTCGGCGGCCAGCAGGAGATGGCGGAGCGCTACCCCCGTGCGTCGCTGGCGTTCCCGTTTCCGGCCTCCATGTACGTTGCCCCGTTGGTCCTTGACGGCACCTGCTGGGGAGCGTTTCTGTTGGTGTGGCCCGCAAGCCGGATGTCCCCGCCGTCCGGGCGCGAGGAACGCCAGATCAGTGGCTCCTGCCTCCGTATGGCCGAAGCGCTGCGCCGTGCCGACGAATCCGGCGAGCCGCTGCGGCCCGGGGACGAACCGCGCTCGCTGCCCCTACCACCGCCGTTGCACAGTGACCCGGGGCTCGAACTTCTCGAACGCCTGCCCGGCGGGATCCTCGGGCTCGATCTGGAAGGCCGGGTGACATTCGTGGACGCCACGGCCGGTGAACTGCTTGAGCGTGACGCCGAAGGGCCGCTCGGCATACCCATCTGGGAGGTGCTGTCCTGGCTGTGGGACCCGGCTGCCGAGAATGCCTATCTGTTCGCGACCGTCAGTCGCCGTCCCACGAACTTCACCGGCCAGCGTCCCGACGGCACGTGGCTGGCGTTCGTGCTGCACCCCGGAGAAACGGGCGTCACCATGCAGATCGCGGCGCCTGAGGTCGCTCCCGAGGGGGAACAGAGCCTTCGCGATCCGCCGGTCTCCGTCCCCGCCCATAGCCTGTTCCGACTCCTGCACCTGATCTCCGCACTGGCGGAGGCCACCGGCGTCCAAGAGGTCGCGGAGTCACTCGTCGAGCAGATGATGCCCGTCCTCGACGCACAAGGGCTTCTGCTGCTCATCGCGGACGAGGGCCGCATCCGTGTTGTCGTCTCCCACGGCTTTCCGCCGGCGATCACCGAACATATGCGCGATCTTCCGCTGAGTGCCGGCACGGAGGGAGTGCAGACCCTTGAATCGGGTGTCGCCAGTTTCCACACGGACAACACCGCACTTCGTCGGGACTTTCCGGACATCGAGAAGCAGGTGGCGATGAGTGCGTACGCCTTCCTGCCGCTGACTGTCTCCGGGCGCACCATCGGAACGTTCGTGCTCGGATACGACAAGCCGCGCCAGTTCCCGCCGGAGGAGCGCGCCGAGCTGACCTCGCTGAGCTGGATGATCGCCCAGGCACTGGAGCGGGCCCGGCTCCACGACGTCAGCGCCGGGGCCGCGCGGGGCCTTCAGGTGGGGCTGCTGCCGCGGACCCTGCCGATCGTGGAGGGCCTGGAGGTTGCCGCCCGCTACCGCGCGGCGACCCACACGCTCGACGTCGGCGGTGACTTCTACGACGTGATCCGGACCGGCGAGGACAGCGTGGCCGCCGTAATCGGGGACGTACAGGGACACAGTGCTTCCGCGGCGGCCCTGATGGGACAAGTCCGCGCCGCCGTACACACTCACGTGCAGGCCGGCGCGCCACCCGAGGACGTCCTTTTCCGTGTCAACGGGCTCCTGACGGACTTCGGCGGAGACCTCTTCGCGAGCTGCGTCTGCGCCCACCTCGACCTGCCCCGCCGCCGCGCCTTGGTGGCCTCGGCGGGCCACCCGGCGCCGATCCTGAGCCTTCCCGAGGAAGGCAGCCGGGTCTTGGACCTGCCGGAGGGCCTGCTGCTCGGCATCGACCCGGACATCGAGTACCGCTCGGCCGAGGTCCCGCTGCCGCCCGGAAGCCTGCTCGTTCTGTACACCGACGGACTCATCGAGCGGCCCGGCATCGACATGGGATCAGCCATGAGGGATCTCGCGGACCACATCGCGCAGACGCCGCCGGGCACACTCGACGGGCTGTGCGAGAACCTGCTCTCACGGTCCGACGAAACGATGCGAGAGGGACGCGGTGACGACGTCGCGCTCCTCCTGCTCCGTCCCTCCAACCTGGGCACGTCGATTCCCTGAGCCTGTCGCCGTGTTGCCAGATGGTTCGCCCACACCGCCATCCAGATCCACCGCATCCTTGCCGACACGCCGACACGCCGACACGCCGACACGCCGACACGCCGACACGCCGACGCCCGGCAACGGCGCGGCCCGCGAGCAGCACCGCGCGCCGTTGCCGGGCGCCGGTCACGGCATGCTCGGGCCTCTGAGGTAGACGCCACTGGTGTTGTACGGCCAGGCGTTGGCCCGGCATCCCTGCAGACCGTCTATCTGCTGCATCATCGCCGGAGCCGGGCGGCCGGGGCCCGGGCAGCCCTCGTGGCCGTGGCCGATCCGGTGGCCCACCTCGTGGTTGATGATCAGGGCGCGGTACTCGGACAGTGGGCCGGGGAACTGAGGGGATCCGGTCAGCCAGCGTTTGAGGTTGACGATCACCTGGTCGCCCACGTTGCAGTTGACCTCTCCCCGCGTGTGCAGACCCGCGGCGCCGCAGATCTGGTCCACCGTGTCCGGCGTCGCGATCTTCACCTCGAAGTCGATCGGTCCGGAGGAGACCAGTTGGAAGCCGTCGTGGCCGTTCGCGGTCCACCCGCGCCGGTCGCCGAGAATGTCCGTTATCTCTTTCGCCGCGGCGGACGCCGATATCCCGGTTCCTCCTTCGACCTGCACGGTGTACCGGCGGATGGTGCCCTTGCCGACGGGGCCGCCGTCCGCGGCGGCCGTGCTGAAGATCCCCGTTCCGCTCTTGGCCACTTGGTGACCGGTGGACGACTCCTTGGCACGCGGCGAGGACGCGGACGCCGAAGGGGAGGGTGACGAGGACCCGTCGCCGGGTGTCCGCGGCGGCGGAGAGTGCCGCCCTCGGGGGTCGTCGAGGTCGGTGAACCGGCCACCGGCATGGCGCTCTCGAACGCGGTCTACTTCCTCGACCGCGCGGGGCGGGAAGCAGGGGACGCGCAGCCGGACGACGGAGTGGCCCTGCGCGCGGTGGCCCGTGACCGTGTCCCCGGTCTGGATCCGGTGACCTCGGCCGTACGACAGCTGCTGGCCGGTCCGACCCGCGCGGAATCGGAGGACCTCGCGACCGCTCTGCCCCCGAACACGCCCCGGCCGGACGTCACCGTCGGAACCGACCGCGACGCCGACAGCGTCGTGATCCGGTTTCCCGCCGGTACGCCTCCGCTCGGCGCCGCCGCGCTGCGCCAACTCTCCTGCACAGTCGGGCTGGCCGTCCGCGCCGGATCGACGCGGTGGACGGGAGGCACGGGGGGTGCGGGGGGTGCGGAGGGCGAGGGCCGGACGGCGGCGACGTCGTCTCCCTCACGCGGAACCATGCCCGGCGTCCCTCCGTGGCCGACGGCCCCGAGGGCCCGGATCATCGTGGAGGGCGCAGGTGGGTCACCCGCGCCGACGATCGATTCGTGTCCTCCGTCCTAGGGCGTGTCTCGCAAAGTCCCGCCTGGCCCGCGACGCCTGGCACGGCACCTCGCCGCGTTGTCTTCAGTCGGCCACGTACGTCCGGTCCATCCACAACGCCGATCCTCCGCCTCGCGATGCACCGCACCAGCCGCCGTGGGCCCCGCCCTGCGGGCGGACGGCGCTCCTTCGCGGACACGCCCCAGTCGTCGCGATCCCCTCGGCGTGCGGTGCGAGGTGCCCGGTGCGGGGATGACGTCGCGGGCCGGACTGTGATTCCGCCTCGACGGGCGGGCCGTCCGTCGAGGCCGAGACGACCGCGGCCTTACGAGGCGACCGGGCTCTCTCGCGCGGCTTCGGTAAGCGCCTTCAGCGCACGAGGAGATCGATAGCGATCTTTAGTCGTTCGAGGTAGAACTCCCGCGACGCGGCCTGATGCTTGAGGCCGATCGATGCGCTGATCATCGTCTGCGCCAGAGGGGAAGCCGCCTTCCGCCCTGCCTCGACGGCGATGGCGTCTGTGATCAGTTTCTCGAAACGTCGCGGCGTGGTCCTGGTGATCTCTCCGAGGAGGTCGGGGTTGTCCTCGATGACTACCGCGATATCGCGTGTCAGCGGGCCGATGTAGCGGGCGGCCCACTGGTCGAAAGCTTCGACAAGGCGCTCTGGAAGGGGTCGGCCGGTGTCGGCCAGGACGTCTTCGACCGCTGTGATGTCCCGCTCCAAGGTCTGGGTGACCGCGGCACGGAACAGAGCCTCCTTCGAGGAGAAGAGAAAGTAGAGCCCGGGCCGGGAGATGTTCGCCGTCCGTGCCACCTCCTCCATCGAGGTTTTCCTGTAACCGAATCGCGCGAACGTGACCATGGCGGAGTCCAGCACCATGGTTCGCCGGTCGGCATCGGCGACTGTCGACGGCCCGTGGCCGGCATCGGGAGTGCTCATGAGATGAGCATACGAGCCAGGCTCGTACTATACAAATCAAGTCTAGTGCGTATAGTCGCCGCCATGACTACTCGCGAACCGATCTCCACGCCCTTCACCGCCGCCAGCACCGCGGACGAGGTGCTGCGGGGCATCGACCTCACCGGCGTCCGCGCGATCGTGACGGGAGGATCCTCCGGCATCGGGATCGAGACGGCTCGCGTGCTGACCGCTGCCGGGGCGGAGGTGACGCTCGCTGTCCGGAACACGACGGCGGGTGACGCCGTCGCCGAGTCGATGGAGAAGTCGACCGGGAAGATCCGGCCCCGAGTTGTCCGGCTCGACCTCACCGACAGGACCACCGTCACGCGCTTCGTCGACGCGTGGGACGGCCCGCTTCACCTGTTGATCAACAACGCGGGCGTGGTCACCGGGGGCCTCGAACGAACCCGTGAGGGCTGGGAGCTGCAATTCGCGACGAACCATCTCGGCCACTTCGCCCTGGCCACCTGCCTTCACGACGCCCTGGCGCTGGGAGCGCACGACCGCGACGGAGCACGGATCGTCTCGGTCAGTTCGACGGCCCACATGCGTTCCGGCATCGACTTCGACGACCTCCACTTCGAGCGGCGCGGCTACGACCCGCAGATCGCCTACGCCCGGTCGAAGACGGCGAATTCTCTATTCGCCGTCGAAGCGACCCGCCTCTGGGCATCCGACGGCATCATTGCCAATGCGGTGAACCCCGGCGGTGTGGCGACGGGACTCCAGCGGAACTTCACCACGCAACAGAAGGCGTCGCTCGACGCGGCCGAGGCGGCCGGGGTCTTCAGTTACAAAACGGTCGAGCAGGGGGCTGCCACCAGCATCGTCGCGGCCGTCGCCCCGGAGTTCGCTCACTCCGGAGGCCACTACCTCGACGATTCACACGAGGCCTACACCGTCCCGAACCACGCCGACCTCGCACAGCACCCGCACGGCGTCAAGGAATGGGCGCTCGACCCCGCCACCGCCAAGCGCCTCTGGAGGGTGTCGACCGACCTGCTGCGCGTCTGACCGTCGGCGCTCTACGCCTTCGGACGCCGCCGCGTGAGGGCAGCGTTGGTCGACTATCCACGGACCGCTCCGCGATTGAACTCGCCCTCGCTCAAATCCGTATGGACGGGCACCGAGGAGAATCGAGGAGTTGTCCCTTGGCGATAATGCACAACGGCCGAGCCGCCAGACGGCAGACCATGCGCGCGATTCGCCCGCAACGGCAGGGCGCACGCCCGTTGTTGGCGATGTGGTGGGCGGGCGCGATCGGCGTCATGGCCCTGTGGTGGCAGAACACGCCCGTCGTCCACATCGACCTGGCTGAGTGGCTGCTCGGATCGGGCCGCCTCACCGGACTGCTCGGCGGCTACACGATCGCGGTCGTCGTCCTGTTGATGGCCCGGGTCCCGGCGCTGGAGCGGCGGGTGGGCTCGGACCGGGTGGCGCGCTGGCACGCGATGAGCGGCCGTTTCGCCGTCAGCCTGGTGCTCGCCCATCTCCTGCTGACCGTCGGAGGCTATTCCGTCCAGGCCAACACCGGTTTGGTGGAGCAGACCCTGATCATCGTCCTCGACTTCCCCCGGATGATCGAGGCGACCATCGGCACCGCGCTCCTGCTGATGATCGGCTTCATCTCCGCGCGGGCGGTGCGCCGGAGGATGCGCTACGAGATCTGGTACTACCTGCATCTGCTCACCTACGTCGCGGTGTATCTGTCCTTCTGGCATCAGCTGGCCGCCGGCGCCGAGTTCGTCGCGAACCCGACAGCACGCACCCTCTGGTACGTGCTCTACGGCGTGGCCGGTCTCCTGCTGATCTGGTATCGCGTGCTGGCGCCGATCCGGCTCAACCGGCGCCATCGCATGCGGGTCGAGAGGACGGTGTACGAGTCACCGGGCGTGGTCTCCGTCCTCATCACCGGGCGCCGGCTGCACCGGCTCGGCGCGCAGCCCGGCCAGTTCTTCCGCTGGCGGTTCCTCACGGACGGGCTGCGCTGGAGCTCCAATCCCTACTCCCTCTCGGCGGCGCCGCGCCCCGATCTGCTGCGGATCACCGTCAAGGCGAACGGTGAGCACAGCGAGGCCGTATCGCGGCTGCGGCCCGGCACCCGGGTCTGGGCGGAAGGACCGTACGGAGCGATGACGGCGGCCCGGCGTAGCCAGGAGAAGGTGCTGATGATCGCGGGCGGTGCCGGTATCACCCCGATGCGGGCGCTGTTCGAGACGCTCCCCGGCGAGCCCGGCGACCTGACCCTGCTCTACCGGGCCAGCAAGACGGAGGACCTGGCGCTCTGGGGCGAGCTTCGGCAGATCGCCGCGGCGCGCGGCGCGCGGCTGCTGTACGCGGTCAACGGACCGGACGGGGTCCGGCCGGAGATCACTCCGCAGCGGCTGCTTGAGCTGCTGCCGGACATCGACGACCACGACGTCTATGTCTGCGGGCCGACCGGGCTGGCCCGCCAGTCGTACGAGGCACTGCGCGAGGCGGGTGTGCCCGACCGCCGTATTCATCATGAATCCTTCGAGATGTGAGAGACAGCCGATGAAGAGGAAGCATCCGCTCCGGCGGATCATGCTCGGTGCCGCCGCGACCACGGCGGGCATCGTCCTGCTGCTTGCCCTGAAGCAGCCGGGCGGGTCGTCGGTGGCGGGAGTTGCCGCGCCGCCCGCCGGTGGGGTGGTGGCGTCCGTGCCTGCGGCCGAGGGGGCGGGCGGCGCCCCGGCCGCGGGCGAGGTCCCGGCGCCGGACGGTGCCCCGGCCGACGACGCGGCCCCGGTGGGCGAGGCGCCCCCGGCGGGGGCGCCCGCGAACGAGCCCCCGCCGGCCGGCGACGCGGCCCCGGCTCGGCGGACGGTGCTCGGTGACGCGGTGGACACCCAGTACGGCCCCGTACAGGTGGAGCTGACCCTCAGCGGCGGAAGAATCGTCAAAGCGGAGGCGCGTCAGGCACCCGACTCCGACGCTCAGAGCAAGTCGGTCAGCGCCAACGCCGTACCGAAACTCAACCAGGCGGCGGTCACCGCGCAGAGCTCGGGGATCGACGCCGTCTCCGGTGCCAGCTACACCAGCAAGGGCTATGAGGACTCGCTCCAGAGTGCCCTCGACAAGGCCGGGGTCTGAGTGGGGACCGGCGGCGAACGGCTGCGCCATGTCGAGGAGTCGATGGGCACGGTCTTCTCGTTCGACATCCGTGGCTCGCGGGACGGGGCCGAGGTACGGGCCGCGCTCCGGGCTGCCGTGCTCTCACTGCACCGTACCGACGAGATCTTCTCGACGTACCGCCCCGACAGCCAGATCACGCGGCTGGGGCGGGGCGAACTGGACCGTTCCGACTGTGCGCCCGAGGTCGTCGAGGTCTTGGAGCTGTGCGCGGCGGCGGAACGGGAGAGCGAGGGATGGTTCACGACCGGTTACGCGGGGGGACTGGACCCGACAGGACTAGTGAAGGGCTGGGCAGTGGAACGCGCGGCCCGAACCATCGCCGCCGCCGGTGCCGGCGGGGTCTGCCTCAACGGCGGCGGCGACGTCCAACTGCTGGGCGGACCGTGGCGGGTGGGGATCGCCGATCCGCTGCGTCCGGGCGCGCTGGCGCTGGTGGTCGAGACCCGCGGCGATCTGGGGGTGGCCACCTCGGGTCCGGCCGAACGGGGGTGCCATGTCATCGACCCCCGCACGGGCGAGGCCCCGGTCGGCGGCCTCGCCTCGATCACGGTGGTCTGCCCGGCAGGGCTGACCACCGCCGACACCCGGGCGACGGCCGCGTACGCCATGGGTGACCGGGCCCGGGACTGGCTGGAGGCCCTGCCGGACACGGAGGGCTTCGCGGTCACCGCCGACGGCTCCACCTGGGCGACGAGCGGATTCCACCGGCATACGGCCGCGGTGAACGCTTGGCCTCGGCGGGTCCTCGGGTGACTGTCAGGCGCGTTGATCGTTCCGTTCCATGTGGGGCGGGGTGACTTGCCGCAGGCGGAATGGGCCCGGCTGGAGCCGCCTCTGCGCCAAGCCTCGATCCGACTCCTGCTCCACGCGTGACCCGCCGGGCAGGCCCCCTGGGCCGTGTCTGACACATAGTGCCGTCCGCCCGCAGGGCGGGCGCGTGCCCGCCGCGGAGGGCTGATGACTCGTCGGTGCGTGCGATCGCAAGGCGGAGGATCATTCTCGTACTGGACGTACGTGGATGAGTCCGACAACGCGGCGAGCGTGCGTGCCGGGCGTCGCGCGCCAGGCGGGTCTTGTTCAGACACGGCCTAGAGCATGCTGAGCGCGTGCATCGCGTCGCGTTCGATGCGCGAGAGCTCGTGGAGGATGGAGCCGGCCTGCATGAGGTTCCGCTCGTCGCCGGATTCGCCTGCTGTCGCGACGAGTTCGGCCACCTGTGTCCAGAGGGCGGCGGCCTCGGTATACAGGCTGTGGCCGGTGCGCAGGCGGCTGCTGTCGATCAGCTGGGCACACTCGGCGAGGAAGTCCCGGTAGAGATTGCGGAACAGGGCGCCGCCGGTGCCGGCCCTCTCCATGAGCACAGCGGCCCGTGGCAGGTCCTCCCGCGGATTGTCGCTGCGCTGAAGCCACTTCGGCACTTGCCTGGCGGTCTTCTCGATGCCCCGGTGGCCCAGATTCGCGATGGGCGGGTTCAGGAAGGCGTCGGCGCAGGTCCTGATCGCCGGGATGATCCGGTCCTGCGGTGACGTCGGGCCGCTGGGCGCCGTGATGGTGAAGGAGCGGTGCTTGGCGCTCATCGGGCCGCGCTCGGCCCTGGCCCTGGCCAGGTCGGCGAGGCTGGTCGAGACGGCTCCGCCCTGCGGGTCGGTGTCCACCAGGCAGGCGTCCTGTTCGTCGTAGCCGTACATGGCCACGACGTGCCCGCCGAAGTGCACCCTGGTGCTGAAGTAGTCCAGGTGGTAGCTGTCGAGCTGAAGGCCGACCGGCCGACCGGCGTCGATGGGTGCCGCCACGTTCTGCCATGCCTTGCGCGGGGAGGTGGTCTCCCGGACCAGCAACTCGAGCCCGAGCGCGGCGGCCAGGTTCCTGGTGAGCCCGAAAGGCTTGACCCGGCCTCCCAGGAAGGGGAAGCCCATGGCTTTGCTGTCCCAGTAGATGAAGGACAGCCCGGAGCCAAGTCCGAACAGCAGGGGTTCGGACAAGTCCAGTCCCTCATGCCGCAGCAGCACGCCCAGCGCCGTTGTCTCGCAGTGCCGCATACCGCGGACATCAATGTCTTTCACCATGGTCATGCCGTTTATTCTTCCTCCCTCACCAAACGACAACGCCACAGATGGACGCGGCGGGCCACCGCGTCCGAGGCATGATCCGCCGGACAGGTCCCGGCCTGGTCCAATTCCTCGGGCGCCGCCGCGCCGTTGCCCACTTCGCCCTCGCGGGTCGCGCGGAGCGGCCACGAGGTGCGTCGGAGCGGAAGGTCTTCGACGGGTCTACGTCCGCGACCGGGATCACCGCGCGCTCCGACGCCGCGCGCCTGTTGTGCGGCAGCCCGCCTGAGGCGCGCGACAGCGGGTGTCGCAAGCACTCCGCGGTCCAGTCTGAGTCAGGGGGACAGCAGTTGCTGGCCGCCGTCGATGTCGTACGTCGCGCCCGTCATGGCTTCGTTGCGCATGATGTGTACGGCAAGAGCGGCGATGTCCCCTGGCCCGACGACCCGTCGGATGGGGAGCGAGGCGCGGAGTTCTTCGCGCCGCGCTTCGAGCTGTTCGCCCAGGAGCGAGGCCGACAAGGGTGTGTCGACGAATCCGGCGGCGATGAGGTTCACCCGGATCGGCGCCAGTTCGAGTGCCAGGTTCGCGGTGAGGGCCGGGAGCGCCGCTGTCAGCGCCGAGGTGACGGCCCTGCCCTTGCCGGGGCGCCTGGCGCCGGTGCCACCGATGAACAACAGTGTTCCCGCGTCCCGGACTCTGCCTTGGCTGTACTTGGCTATCCCGAGCGTCATGGAGAGGCGTTCGCCGAAGTGCCGACTGGTCTGCGCCAGGTCCATGTCGGCCAGAGGCGCGTAGGACGGACCGCCGGCTGTCGATATGACGTGGTCGACGGTGTTGGGGAGTTCACTGAAGAATTGCTGGAGGCGGTCGGTGTCGGTCGCGTCGAAGGACATGGTGCTCAGCGGTTGGACTTCCTCCGCCGCTCGCTCAAGTCGCCGCGGGTCTCGCCCTACCATGACGACCTGGCCGCCGAGCGCGCGGACTTGACGAGCGGTTTCGAGTCCGATTCCCGAGCTTGCGCCTATCACCACAACGGTCTGGTCGGCCAGTTCCTGTGGTTGGTTCGGCTGGCTGCCCGTCATCAGTGCCTCCCATGCTCCGGTCGCGGCAACGAGGTGGCGGAGCCGGAGAGGTGTGCCGTCCGGCGTCCGGCCCCGACACCGGGTTCGGCCCCAGGGCAGCTTCGCCGGAAACGAATGCCGGACCGGTTACATTCGCGGCCGGGTTGAAGGCTGGCGGACCGCCCGGTCGTGATGCCCGCCTCAGCGTGTCCGGCTTCCGAAAATACCTCGCATGGCTGACCACCACCACCGGGAACCGCGTTCAGTCAGGGCGGGCCTTCGCCAGGGCGTCAGCACGATCTCACGCTGAAGAGCGCGACCCGACGTCGGCGTCGCACCGGCCGTCCCGGCTGACCGATCCACCCGCCGATCTTCAGGGTCTCACCGCATCCGCTGCTGTGACGGGGGACAGCTTGCGGCACGCGACGCGCTGGCGGCGGCCCAGACGCTCAGTTCTCTGGGCACACGGCCTACGGATTGCTCGGGCGGGGGCTCGATACCGGCGTCAATCATGCCCTTACCGCACGGCTGATCCATCGGACTGGTTGACCGACGAGCTCAGCGGCCCACTGCCTCGCGTAGTTGCTCCTTGTTCATGGACGAGCGGCCTTCGACGTTCTTTTTCTTCGCCTCCGCGTAGAGCTGGTCCCTCGTCGGGCCCTGGGGCCCGCTGTGGGAACGCTCGCCCCCGCGCTGGGAGGCGGACTTGGGGTCTCGTGTGGACGTCTTGCTTGCGGACCTGGCCTCACCCGACCGGGCGCGTTCCTTGTTGACTGTGCGCGAGGCGATTTCCTTCGCGCGTCCTTCCGACGTACCGCGCTTCTCCGCACCTTCCTTGATGTGTTCGTACTGCCGTTCTCGCTTGGGACTGGATCCTGCGGGCACGATGTGCCTCCTTTTCGTCCTGTTCGGTGGGACTGCTAGGGGTACCCCCGCAGCCACTCCTTCTCACACGGAGGAACGGGTGCCCATGGGGCCGTCTCCCATACGTGCCACCCGCCGCGGGTCACGGCAGACCGGGGCGGCATGACCCCCGAATGGCGGTGGCGGATACCTCGGACAGACCTGCGGTCAGAGACATCTGCTCGGCAAGGGCATCGGCCACGTGCCGCACAAGGACCCGCATATTACGATCGCCCCCACGGCACACACTCACTGGCCAGACACCTTACGAACGACTCCGGCAGAAGCCCAGAACCCACTGTCATGGCCTGCGTCAGCCGTACACACCCAAGATTCGCCCCGCTACTTCACGAGTCCCGCCCGGAGGGTTCCCCGCCTCCTGCTTCATCTCGACCCGGCGCGGGGCCGATACCCCGAAGGGCGGAGCGGACCGCGATTTCCCCCTCCATGACCGCACAAGGCAGGACGCCCGTCCCTGTCCCGTCCGGGGAGACCAGAGAGGTGAGTGAGGTGCACAGACAAACCGCTCTACGTCGAGGGCTCGCGCTCGTAGCAGGAGTGGCGCTGCTACTCGTTGGTATCGCACTGCTCGTCCTGCCCGGTCCGGGCCTGCTGCTCGTGCTCGCTGGGCTACTGGTCCTTTCTGATCAGTTCCCCGCCCTGGCTCGCTACGTCGACCCGGTACGGGAGCGCGCCATGCGCGCGGCCCAGGAAAGCGTCGCCTCCCCGGTTCGGATCACCGGAGCCGCCCTCACCGCGGCAGCTCTTCTGGCGGCCGGCCTGTTCTGGGGCCTGATGCCTGAACTGCCCTTGGGCGGCTGGCCTACCGGTGCTGGGTTGATTCTGTCGAGTCTGCTCCTTGTCGCCCTGTTGGTGTACAGCTACCGCACGATGCGTGGCAGCCGCAGCGGTTAACGGGTGGCGGAGACC
The DNA here is from genome assembly GCF_044455465.1 of Streptomyces sp. NPDC051217. Classification (NCBI taxonomy): domain Bacteria; kingdom Bacillati; phylum Actinomycetota; class Actinomycetes; order Kitasatosporales; family Streptomycetaceae; genus Streptomyces; species Streptomyces sp. NPDC051217. Next base: position 23,137 of record NZ_JBITEV010000029.1, on the reverse strand, counting down.
CGCCACAGCCGCCCGTGTCCCCGAGCGACCATTCCCTCACCCGGGAAGGCCCGGCACGACGCGACGGCTCAGGGGGCGGCGGGCGCCATCGAGGAACGCGAGTACGGTCTCCGTCACCGCCGGTGTGTGCCCGCCGCGGGGCCTCGCGAGGACGGGATCGGACACCAGCCTCGGTTGTCGTCCCCCTTGAGTTCTCGGGCCATCCAGTGCGGCCCGTACTCCGTACCCGGTGGGGAAGCAGGCGCGCAGCCGGCCCGGCCTGGGGCAGCGTCCGCTACGGGATCGTGGCTCACGACGGTGCCGGACCCGGAGCGCCGTCAGTTCTCCTCACGCAGGCCCCACGGGGAGCCGTACGCGGTGAGGAGGTCGAGGAACGGGCGGGGCGGCAGGGCCTCGGGGCCGAGGACCCCGCTGCCGGTCCAGACGCCACCGGCGATCAGTTCGAGGGCGACGACCGGATTGATGGCGGTCTGCCAGACCACGGCCTGGGAGCCGTACTCGCGCATCGACCACTGGTTGTCGACCACGTGGTAGAGGTACACCTCACGCGCGGCACCGTCCTTGACGCCCCTGACCCAGGTCCCCGCGCAGGTCTTGCCGGACATGCGGTCGCCGAGCGTGGCCGGGTCGGGCAGGCAGGCCGCGACCACATCACGGGGCGAGACCTGGACCGGCCCGCTCCGCCCGGGGACCGTGACCTCGGCGGTGGAGTCCAGACCCAGCTCGTGGAGGACCTTGAGCTTGGCGATGAAGTCGTCGCCGAGGCCGTACTTGAACGTCACCCGCCGCGCGTCGACCCAGCGGGGGATCAGCAGCACCTCCTCGTGTTCCACATTGACGCACTCCACCGGGCCGATTCCCTCGGGAAAGTCGAAGACCTCCGGCTCGCTGAAGGGCGCGGTGGTGAACCAGCCGCGCTCCTTCTCGTAGACCACCGGCGGATTGAGGCATTCCTCGATGGTGGTCCAGATGCTGAAGGAGGGGGCGAAGTCGTAGCCGTCCACAGTCAGGTCGGCGCCGTCCCGGATGCCGATCTCCTCGATCTCGTCGAAGAGTTCGTCGGCCGCGTACCGCGCGAAGACATCGGACAGGCCCGGCTCCACACCCATGCCGACCAGAGCCAGGCGGCCCGACCGTTCCCACTCGCCGGCCAGCTCGAACTGCCCGTCGCCGAGCTTCACACCGCAGCGCTCATAAGGGTGAGTGGTGTGCGGCGAAGACAGGGACATCGCCATGTCCAGGTAGTGCGTGCCCGCCGCGAGAGCGGCCTGGAACAGCGGCATGACGAAACGCGGATCGGTGGCGTTGAGCAGCACATCGCACCTGTCCTCGACGAGTACCTGGCGTACGGCTTCCTCGTCGGAGGCGTCCAGGCGCCGCGCGGTGAAGCGGTCCCCGCGCTTGCCCAGCGCGGCGACGGCCGCCTCCGCCCGGGAGAGGTCGTAGTCGGCCACGGTCACGTGGGTCAGGAAATCCCGGCGGGCCCCGATCCGGGTGATGGCGGTTCCGACGCCGCCGGCGCCCACGAGCAGTACACGCATGTCGCACACCTTTCGTCCCGGCAGGCCGGCGCCCGCCGGTGCCCGATGCAACGGGATGGCACCGGTTAGGGTCAACAGCGTTGGCATAAGGTCGCCTGGTGGGCGGCTGAAAGAGAACAGAGGAGGAACGCGATGCCGAAACAGGTGGTGCCTGAGGAGGCGCGACGCAGGCGTCGTCCGACCCGGCGAGGCTCCGTACTGTCCGAGACACTGATCGTGCACACCGCGCTGCGGGTGCTGAGGGAGCACGGCAGCACCGGGCTGACCGCCCGCCGGCTGGGCGCCGCCCTCGGCGCCGACCCGACCACCCTCTACCGGTACTTCGCGGGAATGGACGACCTGACCCGGGCCATCGGCGAGGAACTCATGGGACGGGCGCTGGACAACTGGACGGCCACGGAGCACTGGCAGGTCGACCTGCGCGCCCTCGGGCTCGCCATCCACTCCTCCTACCTCGCACATCCGCAGGCCGCCGTACTGACCGCCAGCCGGGTCACCGGCAGACCCCGGGAGATCGCGGTGGACGAAGCGATCCTCGGCGTCCTGCGCGGCGCGGGCTTCCCCGACGCCACGGCAGTCCGCGTCTACCACGCCTTCATCGACTCAAGTCTGGCCTTCGCCGCCTTGGACGCGGGATCGCTGGCCCTCACCGACGAGGCCCGCGAGACGGACGAGGAGATGTGGAGCTCCACGTACGCCCGGCTTCCCGCCGCCACCCACCCCCACATCGCCGCCACCGCACGACTGCTGGTCGGCCGCATGACACACAGCGTCTACCCGGTCGTCCTGGACACCCTGCTGAACGACGCGGCAGCGCAGCTCACGACCGCCGCCCGACGCCGCCGGGCCGCCGAGGACCGCGCCGAGCGGAGCACGTGACGCGGCGCGCAGCTCCTCAGCTTCGGCGAGCAGGCGAAACGGCCACGCACCGTGGCATCCGGCCACGGAGCCTCCGCGAAAACCCGTTGGCGGACCAAGGCGAGCGCCGCTAATCTTCCGGAGGCCGTGCGAGAGAACGAGGAGGTGGTACCCGTGAACGCAGTATCGACATGGGTGCTCCCCTCCGGGGTCACGGTCGGGCGACAGGTCGTCCGGGAGCGCCGTATATGAGCACTCCCGAAAGGCACGACCATGCGATTCACTTCCGAACAGCGCCTTGACGACGGCGTCTTCGAGCGCGAATTCACCCTCGGCGAGATCCCCGGCATCCTGTGGACGCCCGCATCCGCGCCGGCGCCGCTGATCCTGATCGGCCACCCTCCCCTCGGGCTGCACAAGATGTACCCCCGGCTGGCGGGCCGGGCCCGGCACTACGCGGCGGAGCACGGCTTCGCCGCAGCCACGATCGAGCTCCCCGGGAGCGGTGACCGGCCCCGTTGGGCCGCCGCCGAGCAGGCCCGCGCCGATCTGCGCCGGGCGATGGAGGCCGGCGAGCCGGTCGGCGACGAGATCGTCGACGCCCTCATCCTCCCGCTGGTCGAAAAGGCGGTCCCGGAATGGCAGGCCGCCCTGGACGCGCTCCTTTCGCTGCCGGAGATCGGCGGCCCGGTCGGGTTCGAGGGGGGAGTGATCTCCATCGGCATCCGCCTCGCGGTGGTCGAGCCGCGCATCGCGGTTGCCGGCTTCTTCGCCGGGAGTTTCGTGCCCGCCGCCATCTTCGAGACGGCCCGCCGGGTCACCATTCCGCTACGGGTCCTGTTGCAGTGGGACGACGAAGGGAACGACCGGCAGGCGGCCCTGGACCTGTTCGACGCCTTCGGCTCCAAGGAGAAGTCCCTGCACGCCAATCTCGGCGGGCACACCGGCGTCCCACGGTCCGAGATGGAGGACGGGGCTCGGTTCTTCGCCCGGCACCTGAGGTGAGGCCGGGCCGTCAGGCCGGCAGCAGACGGTAGGCGCTGCCGGCCATGATGCCGTCATCGAGGACAGGCCCCGGCCCTCCTCGATGGCGGTGGCCGGCAGATGCACAACCGCCCCGCCGCCGGTTCCACCTCCAGGGAAACGCCGTCGCGACCCGGTCGGGGCGATGGCGAAAGTGCACCAGCCGTCCCCACACAGCTGATCAAGATGGACCGCCCCTGGTGGTGACAGCCCCCGGGGGTTACTGCGGCTGGCCGGCCCCCCGCAAGCCTGGGCTCGGCGGCGACGGCGACCGCCGGGTCCGAGCGACGCGTCAGCGTGATGTGCCGGTCTCTGTGCGACCCGCGACAGGCACGCAGCGTCGTCCTGGGAAAGCGGGTCTGAGCCGGACGCTGGAAACCTTCTGACCTCGGCGCATGGTGGTCCGAGCGGCCACCGGACGGGTGACCGGTAAAAGCAGCAGGAGGAAGACATGAGCATCAGGACACACGCGGTGGGTGGCCAGGGACTGACGACGTCGGTCGAGGGACTGGGGACGATGGGGATGACCGCGTTGTACGGCGCCCGGGACGACGCCGGATCGGTGGACACCATCCACCGGGCGGTCGAGCTCGGGGTCACCCTCTTCGACACCGCCGACATCTACGGCCCGTTCACCGGCGAAGAGCTGGTCGGACGCGCACTCGCGCCTCACCGGGACCGGATCGTCATCGCGACCAAGTTCGGCGGCATGAGGCTCGACGCCGCCGGCAAAATCCTCGGCGGCCCGAGCGGCCACCCCGACTACGTGCGAAGCGCGGTGGAGGGCTCACTGAGGCGGCTCGGCACGGACCGTATCGATCTGTACTACCAGCACCGCGTGGACCCGGATGTGCCGGTGTCCGAGACCTTCGGCGCCCTCGGCGAGCTCGTCGCCGAGGGCAAGGTCCTCTACCTGGGCATCAGCGAGGCATCCGCCGAGACCATCCGCGCAGCCCACGCCGCGGCACCCCTCTCAGCCGTGCAGACCGAGTACTCCCTGTTCACGCGAACCGTGGAGACCAACGGCGTGCTCGACACGGTACGCGAGCTGGGTATCGGCTTCGTCGCCTACTCACCGCTGGGCCGCGGGCTTCTGACCGGTCAGCTCCGCTCGCTGGATGACTTGCAGGCGGACGACTGGCGGCGTACCGCGCCCCGTTTCAGCGAGGAGAACTTCGCCCACAACCTCGCCCTCGCCGACCGTGTGCGGGTGCTCGCCGAGAAGGCCGGCGTCACGCCCGGGCAGCTGGCCCTGGCATGGGTGCTCGCCCAGGGTGTCACCGCGATTCCCGGCACCAAGCGGCGCGCCTACCTTGAGGAGAACGCCGCCGCCGCGACGCTCACCGTGGACGCCGATACGCTGAACGCGCTCAGTGAGGCGATACCGGCCGACGAGGTGGCGGGCGAGCGGTACGTCACACAGGCAATGCGGGCAATCCAGGAGTGAACAACCAGATGCACCACAACGACCTGGGAAGCTTCCTGCGGGCACGGCGCGAGGCGCTCCGGCCGGCCGACGTCGGCCTCGTCGCCGGCGGCCGGCGCCGCACCCCCGGACTGCGGAGATCCGAGGTCGCGCTGCTGGCGGACATCTCCGTCGACTACTACGAGCGTCTGGAGCAGTCCCGCAACGCACACCCCTCACCGGCCATGCTGTCGAGCCTGGCCAGGGCGTTGCGGCTGTCAGTCGATGAGCGCGACCACCTCTACCGGCTGGCCGACTACGCGCCGCCGCTGACGGGTGGGACGGGTCAGTACGTCGATCCCGCGATGATGTACCTGCTGGACGCCCTGACCACCGTGCCCGCGCACATCTTCGACGACCTGTCCACGATGCTGGCGCAGAACCGGCTGAGCAAGGCGCTGTTCGGTTCCTGGACACTGGGCGACGACCGGGCCGGCAACGTGACCTGGCGCTGGTTCACCGATCCCTCCTCCCGGGCCCTCAACGTGACCGGGGAGTACGCCGGGATCGGGCGGGACTACGCGGCGGACCTCCGCGCCGCTGCCGCACGCAGAGGCGAGGACCCGGTGGCCGACGGTCTCATCGCCGACCTGCTGCGAGCGAGCGAGGAGTTCGGACGGTACTGGCGGGAGATGTCCGTGGAGCCGCTCCGCTCCACCCGCAAGCAGCTGATCCATCCGCATGCGGGGCCCCTCGATGTGCAGTGCGATGTCGTGCTCAGCTCCACCACCAGCCATCGGATGGTGATCTTCCGGCCGCAGCCGGGATCGCCCACCGCGGAGAACTTCGAATTCCTCGACGTTCTCGGCGAGCAGACATTCGGCACGTGAGAAGCCGCTTTCGATCCTCGGATCCGACGTCAGGCAGAACCAGCCGAGTTCGGCGCCCGCGAGATGCTTGGGCAGTCCGAGGAGGCTCATGCTCGACGGGGCAACCGGACGGCGTTCAGTTGGTCATCGTCAAGGCATTAAAGGGGCCCCTGGCCGGCGGTGATGCCGGCCAGAGGCCCCGTATACCTGATGTGCCTGGGTCAGCTGTCGGAATCGGCCGGCGGTATGTAGGCGCCGGGCACGTCCTTGGGGGTGAAAATCTTCTTCTCGCCGGGGTAGGGCTTCTTCCAGTTGTGCGTCTGGTACCAGGTGAGGTGGTTCATTTGCGCGGGGTTCGCGTAGTCGGCCACGGCGTTGGGGCCGGTCAGCCGCTGGTGCGACTTCCAGGTGTTCCACTGCGCGGCGAGCGGCTTCATGGGGGCCGGGACCTGTGTGGCCGGCACGGCGGCGGCCTTGGGGTCCTGCGGCGCCGGTGCGTCCAGGCCGCAGGAGGGCGGCGTCGCCAGACCGTCCGTCAGGGAGGTCCGGTTGGCCAGGGCGTTGAACGGCTTGAGGTTCGGCTTCTTGGTGAAGGCCCCGGTCATCGGGGTGGCCGCGCTGTCCTTCTGGTTCATCGGGTGGATCCCGAGGATCTGCTCGATGGTGCGGACCATCGTGATCTGGGAGTAGTAGTGGTTGTCGACGACGCCGTGCTGGGCGTAGGGGCTGATGATCTGGACCGGGGCTCGGTGGCCGTCGACGTGGTCGAGGCCGGCCTGGGAGTCGTCCTCGACGACGAAGATCGCCGAGTTCTTCCAGTACTTGCTGTGTGAGATCTCGTCGACCATCTTGCCGACCGCGAGGTCGTTGTCGGCCACCTGGGCGGACGGGCTCGCGGGACCACCGGTGTGGTCGCTGGAGAGCCAGAACATGTTCAGGTTTGCCGGGCCGTTCTTCTCGAAGTCCTGCTTCCAGATCTCCGCCCGGTAGACGTCCGGGACGCTGGTGTCGAACTTCGGGAAGGCGGGCACCGAGACACTGTTGAGTGACGGGATCGGCGAGGAAGAGACCAGGGAGTACGCGGACTGCTGCCCCGTCGCGTTCATGTTCTTGGAGTCGCAGTACAGGTTCTGCCAGGTCGATCCGGTCGGCTTTGTCAGGAACTGGTGGAACTCTCCGAAGTCGCGCACGGTCTTGTCGGCTGCCTGTGCGCCGGTCCACAGGAAGCCGGTCTTCTGGTGGCCGAGGGCGTCGTCCTCGGTGTCGTAACTGCGCAGGTACTCGCCGGCCGAGGACTCGGTGTACTCGGGGTTGTCGGCCTGCATCAGCCAGTTGTGGCCCTCGGCAGAGTTCGTGCCGATGTCGTAGGTGTTGTCGTACAGGCCGAACTGTTCGGCGAGTGCGTGCTGGTTCGGTGTCACGTTCTCGCCGAACTGTGTCAGGGACTGGTCGCCGTTGCCCTGCGGAAGGTCGCCGAGGATCTGGTCGTATGTCCGGTTCTCCTTGACGATCATGAAAACGTGCTTGATCGTCGAGGGGTCGCCCAGCTTCACCGGCACCGGCACCGGCTTCGCCTTGCTCTTGCCCTTGGCCAGCTTGACCGAGCCGGCGGTCCAGCCGTTCTGCTGGAAGACCTTGTCCGTCTCGGACTTGATGGTCTTGTCGCTGGGCAGTGTGAACCGTGTCAGGCTGGATGTCGTGTCGTGGGTACCGTGCCCGGTACTGGTGGTGGGGCGGCGCGCGTCGATACCGCGGGTGTTGGAGACCACCACCTGGTCGCCGACGGTGGCGATCTCCGCGGGGAAGTAGTCCGTCGGGAGCAGGCCGACGTAGCTGACCGGGTCCTGCGGGCTCGTGTACCGGTAGACGGCGACCGCGTTGGCGCGGCCGAGCGTCACCAGCAGGTGGCCGTCGTCGGTGAGCGTCACCGCGTCGGGTTCGTAGCCGACCGACGCCTCCGGCCACGGTTGGGTGGAGATGGTCTGCACGACCTTGTCGTTGGTGGCTTTGATGATCGACACGTCATTGCTGGCGGTGTTGGTGACGAACACCGCGCCCTTCTTCACGTACATCGCGGTCGGATGCAGACCGACGTCGATGTTCTTGACGGTGGTAGCCGGTTTCTTGACGTTGATGACGCTGACCGTGCCCGTGGTGGTGGCACCGGTCGCGGGGTCGGCCGGAACCTGAGTGTTGTAGGAGTTGATCGTGGTCTCTCCGGGCCTCGCGGTCCGTCCGCCCTCGTTGCTGACGTAGAGCTTGTCGCCGACCTGGACCATGCCGCGCGGGGCGTTGCCTACGTCCCAGCTCCGCTGGATGGCGCCGGTCGCCGCGTTGATGGCCACGACCCGGTTCTGGCCGTTGACCGCGGAGTACACCGTGGCGCCGTCGGCTGAGAACACTGCCGCACCGACCAGTGCGTGCTTGGGCCCGTCCGCCGGGATTGAGATGGTGACCGGGTTGGCGACGCTGCCGTCCGGGTTGACGGTGAACTTGGTGTAGCCGTCGGTCCGGCCCAGCCACAGCCGCTCGCCGTCGGGAGAGTACGTGGGGCCTTCCTGGCCCACGTCCTTGCCGCTGATGCGCGGAACCGACGACGCGGCGCTGCCGACGAGTTGCTGCGTCTTCCAGCTCTTCAGGTCCACGATCGACAGCGCTCCACCGCCGTCGGTGACCGAGGCCGCGAGGTGGGTGCCGTCCGGGCTGACCGAGGACGACATGATCTTGCCGTCGTTGATGACCAGGCGATTGCCGTACGGGGCGAGGTACTGGTCGCTGGAGATGACCTGGCCCTTTGCGGTCGTCTGGCCGACCTGCTGGGTGCCGAACTGGTCCGTCTGGGCGAAAGAGGTGCCCGCGGCGGCGACGGCGACGGCGGTGATGCCGGCCGCCACCAGGGGTACCCGGCCGATGCGTCTGCCGAGAAGCCCGGCATGGGCCTTCTCGACGTGCCTACGGCGTGTTACCTGCATGGAGTTGTCCCTTCGTGGTGCCCAGCAGTTCGACATTGCCGTCGAACTGCCAAAGCGGGTTCGGTGCGTCCCCGATCGGGGTGCGCACCAGGAAGTAGCCGTTCACTTCCTTCGGCCCGTCGCCATCGGCGACGTACCGCCCGTCTGGAGTGACGTCCAGTTGGTAGATGGCCGTGCCTGTGGCCGTGACGTCGGGGAGGTGCCAGGAGATGACGCAGCGCCAGTCGTTGCCCGCTCCCTGTGCACCGTCCGCGACGTTGCCCTTGGTGCACGCCGCGCTGGTCCTCAGCTGCGTTTCGGTGACGGCGGGGCGATTGAGCTGCTCGGTCTGCTGGCGATAGAGGTGGGCGAACGCCGTGGCTACCGAGCGCTGCACCTTTGCCTGTTCGATTCCCGAGTCCGTGGTCCCGGTCGCCCCGGCGACGACCCCGACCGTCACGGCGAGGAGTCCGGCGAGTGGCAGGACGCCGACGATGAGAGCGCGGCGCGGCGAGCCGTCATCGGAGAGGTTGGTGAAGTCCCGCCGCAGGAAAAGCAGATACGCCAGCACGCTCGCGACCACGGCCCACACGAGGCTGACCACGATGCCGATCAGGAGCGGGCCGAGCTGCGCCGTACTGGTGAACAGGCCATTCCAGGAGATGAAGGCGTACCCGGGCAGAGCGAGACGAACGGCGACGGGCAGTGGCAGCATCTGGGCGAGCTGCATCGCGAGCGCGACGAGGGCCGGCAGCAGCAGCCCCATCGGCGACCGTCCCAGCGTGACGGACCCGAGCAGTCCGATTGCGGCGAGGGCCAGGGTGGGGGCGAGTGCGCAGGCCCAGGCGAGGAAGACCTTGCCGGCGGCGTCGCCCGCCGTCAGCAGGTGGCCGTCGAGGCCGACCAGCGGGTGGTTGCCGACCGCCACGATTCCGCCGATCGCGCTGGAACAGACCAGCCCCGCCACGAGCAGCAGGATGACGGTGAGGCTGGCCAGTGCCTTCGAGGCGAAGATCCGTCGCGGCGACCGGACGGCAACGAGCAGGTGGCGCCACGTCCCGAGCCGATCCTCCGAGGCGAACACGTCGCCGGCCACCAGCGAGGTAAGCAGCGGAAGAGCCCAGGTGCCCGCGAAACCGAGCACCACCAACGGTCCGGCCCACCCCGTGGCGTGCATCCACCGACCGAAGAGAGTGTCGACGGGGAGCGATCCCTGTTGACTCACCGCGGCGACGAAGAGCGCCGGCGCGATCCAGCAGGCGAGGATCACCAGGCGGATCCGCCATTGCGACATGAGCTTGACCAGCTCGAAGCGATAACCGCGCACCACCGACACCCTCGGAGTGGGGACAGCGATGTTCTCAGCGATGGTCGCGTTCATAGGACTGCCTCCTCCTGCTGCTCGCTCTGCTGCTCGGTGAGGGCAAGGAACGCGGCCTCCAGCGGCGACACCACGGGCGCCAGCTCGCGCAACGCGATCCCCGCCTGCACGAGCCGCACCACCAGGGCATCCAGGGCGGGCACCGGCCCACGTACGACGAGCGTTTGGGCATCACGCTGTGCCGTGGTGTCGTCGACCACCTGGATCCCGGCTGTGCCGGCGGCCAGCGGGCGGGCGGCCTGCGGATCCGAAGTGAGCACCCGGTACTCGAGTTCGCGGTTCTCGGCCGCCAGCTTGCCCAGCGGACCGGAGAAGACGACCCGTCCGGTGGAGAGGATGGTTGCCTCGGAGCACAGGGCCTCGAGGTCGTCCATACGGTGACTTGAGAGCACCACGCTGGTTCCCTCCGCCGCGAGCCGCGCGAGAACCCCGTGGACGTGCTTCTTGCCGGCGGGATCGAGTCCGTTGTACGGCTCGTCGAGCACGAGAAGCCGGGGCTTGGTCAGGAGAGCGGCAGCGAGGCCGAGCCGCTGACGCATCCCCAGGGAGAAACCGCGGGCACGGTCGTCGGCGACATCGGTGAGCCCGACCCGGTCAAGCACCTCGTCGATCCCTGCCACTCGCGCCTCCCGGCCACGCAGTGCGGCCAGCGCGGCGAGGTTCTGCCGGGCGGTGAGCGAGGGGTAGAGGCCCGGCCCGTCCACGAAGCCGGCAACACCCTCGGGAGCGGCGAGCGCCCGCCCGACCGGCGTACCCAGGATCTCAAGGCGGCCGCTGCCGGCGACGGCCAGACCCAGAAGCAGGCCGAGCAAGGTCGTCTTGCCCGCGCCGTTCGGTCCGACCAAGCCGTGGATCTGCCCCTGCGTCACATCCAGGTCGACGCCGTCGAGTGCGACGAAATCGCCGAACGACTTGGTGATCCCGCGCGCCCGAATCGCGAGGAGGGTATCCATGGGTCTCCCTTCCTTGAACAACCTCCAAGGACATTAGGTGTGCCATGCATTCAAGCCAGGGGCGGCGAGTTGAACGATCACGGAACAGGAGACGACCCACATCCGCTACACCGATAACTACTTCCACTTGCGCAGTTCGTATCCGTCAGACCCCAGGCACGGGCGCAACAGCTACCGCCCCCCGGCCGGGCGGCTCCGAACAATGGGGCCGCCCCTGCCGCTTCGTCGCTCCTGCCCCGCTCAGGGGCGGTGAGGAGGGTGTGATGCCGATCCGTCGCCAGACGATGTGCTGCGCACCGCGTATGCGCTCCTGCCCGTACGACCAGGGCGGCCCGGCCGTTCCCGTCCCGGGTGAGTTCGTAGACGCCGGGCACGCACCGGACGCGCTTGATGCGCAGGCCGGGGCGGAACTGGCCGGTGCGGAGGTCGGGGACGAAGGCCCGCGTGACGGTCTTATGGAAGCGGCGGGCGTTGTTGGGGTGTGAGGCGATGAAGGTCGGCGGTGAAGCCGGGGGGCGAAGGTGGGCGCAGCGGTCTTCCTCGGGGCGTCACGAAGAAGCCCCCGGACAGAGCCGCCTACAGCTGGCGCTTCATCACCCAGCAGCAAGTGACGCCCACTGCACGGTACGACGGCGTCCGCACGGTACGTACATGGACCGGGACGGGCCGGTTCAGCCCGACGAGTGGCGTGCCGCAGTGACTCACACACGAACCTTCGGTCACCCCATGCCGCGACTTGTCCCCGACGGCATGTACGGGATGCGGGGCGACACGGCCACCACGGCGAACGACGGATTCATGGAGTCGCTGACACAGAAGCACAAAAAACCGCAAGCTGCGCTCACACAGGCATCCGCCTGGCGCGCCGGGCCCGTGGCCGACATCGGGGAGTGGTCCGGTGGCCGCGTGGACGATCCGAACGACGACTTCGCCTGCCGCTACATGTTCGCGTTCCGGCGCTTGGTCGCCCAAGGCGTCACCCGGGTGCCGTCACCGGTCTGCCAGCGGCGGACGAGCCGCCCGGTGACACGGCCGTCCGGAAGCAGCACCCGCACCTGCGGCAGAGCGCGGGCGGGGGTGTCGCGGTGTGCGTCCTGTCCGCGCGACGGCTTAGCCATCCGCCCATCGTAGGACATGCATTCGATTTGGAAGGGGTGTGGAGGTGGCGGGCCGGGTCGTTGGTCATGCGTTTCGCGCGGCCTGTCGGGAGGTCCACCTGCTGACGATCCCGGAGGCGTTCAATCTCGCGGGAGCGCCCTTCCCGGCCTGAGTCGATCAGTAGGACCGAACGAATGAACGCAGAGGTGGGAAACGTGATCGCTCTGGTACTGCTCGGCGTCTTGGCTCTTACTGTCGGCGGGTGCGTGTGTGTGGTGTGGGCGGAGCGTGGCGGGCCCCGCTGGGTCCGTGTCGTGGCGAGCATGACGCTTTCCGCAGGCAAGGTGATGCGCCGCTCGGAGAGGAACCGGCGCCTGGGCCTGAACGGGACCACCGGTGACGACGGTGAGAAGCGAACGACCCGCACGAGCGGCTGCGCAATGGTGCGGGCGGGGCCTGTTCGGCTGCCGACTCGGATGGCGGACCGGGCCGCCTGCCCCTTGTCCGGGTGCGCCGCCCGGCGGCGCGCGCCGTGTTTTCCCTTGACCAGCCTCGCTACCGGTCGTCGTTAGACCGCGGTCAAGAGGGTGCTTCTGCACGCTGCTCCTTCGAAACGACCGCCCCGGGCTGGGGCAGTGAAGGAGACGAGACGATGATGACCACTCACCCAAGGGCCGGGTGCAGGCGACCTTCGGGCCCGAAGGCCGGCGCGTGACGGGCAAGCCGGGGCAGGCTCCTTGGGGCCCCACTTCGGAGGGCACTGGGGAACCCCCTTTGGCGTCCCACACCCCAAGGTATGGAAAACCCCCCGCTCAGGCTGGGAATCGGCGCAAGCAGGGCTGATGGCGGGGAAGCGGAAGACGAACCCGGCGGGGTCGACGAACAGTTTCCGTGGCGATGTGCTGTGCGTGCTCGGTGCGTTGAAGGTGGCGACGGCTGATCAGATTCTGCGGGTCGGCGCGCCGCACCTGAACCACCGGCACTCCGGCAAGGAGACGGCGTTGAAGCGGAAGCAGGCCCGTAGCGCTTCGCATGCCGGTGCGCGCTTCAGCCAGCGAACGGGGTGAGGACGGTGCGGTCGAACGGGCCGCCGTGCGCGGCGGCGTACGCGACAGTGTCGTTGACAGCATCGAGGGGGAAGGACCGGACCCGTTCGCGCGAGAGGTCCAGCGTGCCCGAGGTGAGGAGCCGGATGATGCCGACGTTCGCCGTGCGCGGGTACATCCACTGCCCGCGCGCGAGACAGGCGGGACACGAATCACCGTTGCTCACTTGCTCACTTGCTCACCAGGCCGGCGAATACTGTCGCCTGTGAGGGCCATCCGCGTGGACACCGGACCAGGTAGGGAGTCCCATGGCAGCACCGGACGCAGGGCACGCGCCATCCGATCCGGCCCGTATCCGCCGCGACGTGGCCGTGCTGGCGTCGGAGCCGCGCAGCCGACGGCACGCGCCAAAGGCGATGGAGCGGGCCGAGGCGTACGTCGCCGAGGAGCTGACTGTGGCCGGCTGGCAGGTTCACCGGGAGCCTTTCGAGGTGCGCGGGCGGCTGGGTTCTTCGGACGACCATGGGCATCAGGCACGGCCGCTCAAAGTGCGTTTCCATCGCCGGCTGGCAGGTGTCAACCTCAGGGCCGAGCTTCCCGCGCGGGTAGCCAGCTCGCCGGCGGGGCGCACGATCCTCGTCGGTGCGCATCTGGACACGGTGGTGGGGAGTCCCGGAGCCGACGACAACGCCTCCGGGGTGGCGGTGGTTCTCGAAGTCGCCCGGATCCTCGGCTCCCTTCCCGAGCCGCCCGGCGTGACACTGATGATCTTCGACATGGAGGAGGTCGGTCTGATCGGTTCCCGCGAGGCGGCCCGGCGACTGGCCCGAGCTCATCGAGTCCGTGGCATGATCTGCCTGGAATCGGTCGGCAACTTCTCGTCCGAGGCCGGCAGCCAGCGGCTGCCCCCGGGCGCCGGGCGCGCCTTTCCGACCGCCGCCGCAGCCGTCCGGGCGGCGGATCACCGCGGCGATTTCACCCTGGTGGTGCACCGGGAATCCTCCCTTGAGGCGGCCGAGGAGTTCTCCCGCGCCGCCGCCGAGGCCTCACCTTCGCTGCGGACAGTCCTGCTGCGCGATCCCCGGCCGGACGGCACGCTCGGAGCCGTCATCGGTCTGGCCGTACCGGCCCTGCTCCATCTCGGACGCAGCGACCACGCGTCGTTCTGGAACCGGGGTGTCCCGGCCCTCATGCTCACCAGTACGGCAAACTTCCGCAATCGCCATTACCACCAGCCCACGGACACCCCGGACACCCTCGACTACGACCTGCTGGCGAGCGTCGCGACCGCCACGGCGCTCACCGCGCGCGCTTGGTCCCGGGCAGTAGCCGTCCGGACGCGGTGAAGGGGCGTCACCGGTGCCCCGGCACACTTGCCTTCAACAATCTGCGACGCCCTTGACGCGTTCGAGGGAAGCGGTTCGACCGAACCCCTTCGGGGACGCGCTGCCGCGCCCCGAAGGACCGCGCAGGAAGTGTTCGACCGAAACACTTCCTGCACCACTTGCCTCATGTGCCTGCATTCGCGATCAGTGGTCTGAACTGCCCAAAGGTGCTTTGCCCCATGGATAACGGCTGCAGCATGACCAGGGCCTTTCATCACCTCTCACCCCATGGCCGTCAACGAGACCGTCATAGCAATGCTGCGCCGAAGCCGAACATGGCCCGGCTCGCTGAGGATCCGCTCGAGGTCCGGGAAGCCGTTGACGCACCCGGCGGGATCGGCTCCATCGCCTCGTACTGGACCGTCCCGCTGCCCGCCACGGGCACCTGGAACACACCCGGCAAGGGCGTCGCCCAGGCCGACATCGTCCTCACCGCCTCGCAGGACAGGGTGCCGCTGCTGTTCATCGAGGTCGACAACTGCGACGAGACCCCCAAGGAGCTCGCCGACAACCTGGAGGGGTAGGCCCGGGTCCTCCGGCGGAAGATGAAAGACACTGACGGCAAGGACGGCCGATGTGGCGCAGCCGCTGGACGGCCCCCGCAGGACGGCCAGGAGATGTGCCGCACCCACCCGTGCTACTGGTGTTCAGTCGCATCGGCGACCGCAACCCCAACCGCACGGTCCCGCGCCTGCAAGAGCTCACCCGCCACCTCTGGCAGGGGGAGCGGCAGCACAGCGGCCACCATCACTACGACGGGAAGATCCCGATCATCGCGACCGGGCTGCGCAACCTCCGCGAACACGGCCCGACCGGCCCGGTGTTCCTCCGCTTCGGCCGCGACCACCCGCGGTCTCCGGTGGAGACGATCGGCAGCCCCCGCCGTGACGCCGCCGACGTCCGCGCGCAGGAGGAGGCCTGGGTCCGTCAGCGGGAGTACAAGGCACAGCTGCGGCGGGCAGCCGAGCAGAAGGCAGCTGAGCGCGAGGGCCCGCCCGCCCGTCTGCGCCGGCTGCGGGGGCGAAGTTCGCCGACGAACGGTGGGAAACAGCCCGGGCGGAGGACTGGGGCACCCCGCTGGACAGCCACCCGCAGCTCTGCGACGACTGCAAGCGCCAGGCCGTGACCGCCGCACCACACGACCCGGTCGTCAACGAGCGCCAGGAGCAGGACCATGCCGTGCCCGGGCAGATGGCCGGGAGGCTGGGACGCACGGATGACTCAAGAGGAACGCCGCCATGGTCGAGGCGACCACGAGTCAGACCAAGGGGCCCGACGTGCCGTGCGCAGCCCTGACCATGGCTGGTCAGCGCCTTCGGCGGGGTGTGCATACTTGCTGGTCATGACGTCTCCACAAGGTGTTGTCGCGGCGCGGGAGGGCCGGGTGTGGCTGATGACGTCTTGTCTTCAGTGGCTCGAACCGGCGGAGGAAGAACTGCCAGCGGCGGTCGACGGCCGGGATGGCGCCGGTCCGTGACCACCACAGGCAGAGCGGCTTGTTCACCCCGCCGGACAGCAGGTGCTCGACGGCCAGCCGGATGATGGTGCCCTCGGTGATCGGCAGCGGGCCGTCGTGGTCGAGCCATGAGAACCGGCGGGTCAGCCTAGTGACCTGAATCAAAGATTCCCTGGTAGTTCGAGGCGTCTCGTCGAGTCGGGTCCTGTGGACTGCGACCCAGGTCAGTGGCAGCCGAGCCCCACCAGCTCGCTGGCGAGAACTACCGAAGAATCTCCGACTCGGGTCACTAGAGTGGAGACGGTCCCATGCCTGGGCGGCCGCCTTCCCGTAGAGCCGCATGTCGGTGACGGTGGCGGCCTGCTCGTCACCGCAGGTGGCGGGACCGCTGAAGATGAACTCACCACCATCAAAGAGTGTTTCGTCCCGGTAAAGGTGCTTGGTCGCTGTAAGGCTGGCGATGGGACGTGAACGGCTGAGACTGGTGAGTTCTAGTTGGCGATTGGGGAGCGGATGACGACTCGGGAGGGTCCGTTTCGGTCCCTTCGCTCCTGTCCGATCCCAAGGCGCCCCCGCGTGCCCCGTTTGCGCCCTGTAGCGGGCCGGCGGTTGGCAGTACCTAAGAAACATGCCTCGCCGACAGCGACCATATCCAAGCGACCTGTCCGATGCCCGATAGGAACTCCTGGAACCCATTGTCGGCCTGGAGGGCCGAGCGGAGAGGGAAGGGCCCCGGGTATCGGCGGCCACCGGAGCATGATCTGCGCCGGCGGTCCTCTACGCCGACCACCGCACGGGGGTCCCCTGGCGGTACTTCCTAACGACTTCGCTCAGTGGGAGACCGTCTACGGACACTTCGCCGCTTGGTAAGAAGACGGCATCCTCGAGCAGCTCAACAGTCTCCTTCGCCGGCTCGTGAGAGAGGCCGAGGGACGGGGCACCGAACCAAGTGCGTGCGTCATTGATGCCCAGAGCGTCAAGACTTCCGCCGACGTCTCGCGGACGGCCAGGGCATCGACGCAGGCAAGAAGGTGGCCGGCCGCAAGCGCCACGTAGGCATCGACACCCTCGGACTGCTTCTGGCCGTCTGGGTCACCGCGGCCAGCGTCTCGGACAATGTCAGCGGTATCCGCCTGCTTTCGAAGGTTGCCGCCACCCATCCCCGCATCACCAAAGCCCGGGGCAGACACCGGCTACCGCACCAAGGCTATCGAGATGGTGCCCGCCTCGGGATCGATGTCGAGACCACCCGGCGCGCCCCCGGCCAGAAGGCTTCAAGGTCATTCCGAGGCGCTGGGTCGTCGAGCGGACTTCGGCTGGGTCATGCACCTCCGGCGCCTTGCCCGAGACTACGAAACCCACCCGCACCGCTCCGAGACGATGATCCGCGTTGTGATGATTGACCTCATGAGTCGGCGACCGACCTGCGATCCACGCACAACTGGCGGGACGCCTGACGCGTAACCAGGGGTATTGCGTGCACGTCATTGTTGGTGTTCTGGTGCGCGAGGGCCGTGGAATCCAACTTGTATGGTACGACCACGACCTGTGTGTCGTCCTCGTAGATGACCCGCCCTGGATCTGCTGAACGCAGCACCCGGCAATCGACGCCGTGAGCGGCCAGAATCTCCAGATAGCCGGGGACCCGATCCAGGAGATGCGGCTGACGGCTTGAATCACGCTGCGGCGCCAGGGTTGATCTCATCGTCGTAGATAGCGGGATCAATGGTCGAGGGGTCGGTGTACGCAGCGTCGTACCAGCGATTGGTGCTGCGGCGGAAGGACTCCTGTTCGTCCGAGAGCCTCCCCTCCCGCGCCAGAGTATTGACCAGTCCAAAAATGCCTGTGAAGCGGCCTCGAGTGTTCCGGTGCGGCGACTGGATCCGCACGCATCCTCTCGTCGCGAGCGGATCTCAACGTGTGCTGATATGAGGCCAGCATTGGGAGCGAACGCCTTAACGGAATGAAACGCTCTTTCAGACGCCGTAGTGCACGAAGGAGGCCCAGGCGCTGGGATGGTCCGGACGGTTCCTACGTTCCTTGAGGACGGCCAGGCGGAGGGCTTCCGCGCTCCTGGCGTGGTCGAGAGTTGGGCGGCGGAAGAACTGCCACACTGGCCCTCCTCTGCGCTTGCGCATCAGATGTTCGTAGACGCTCTCGGCGATCCGCGCCGTGGGGCCGTCGGGCACGGGCCAGAGTGTGCCGATGACGGACTGGAACCCGGAGTACATCAGGGCGGCGGCCAGGCTGATCCACTCGTCACGCACCAGGTCGCCGCCTACGGCCGTGGTGCAGGCGGCGAGCAGGGCGAACTCG
Organism: Streptomyces sp. NPDC051217; assembly: GCF_044455465.1. Classification (NCBI taxonomy): domain Bacteria; kingdom Bacillati; phylum Actinomycetota; class Actinomycetes; order Kitasatosporales; family Streptomycetaceae; genus Streptomyces; species Streptomyces sp. NPDC051217. The sequence goes on along the minus strand of NZ_JBITEV010000029.1, from coordinate 4,855 downwards.
GCCTGAGAGAAGGGCAGATCGGCCAGATCGGAGACGGTGAGGGGCTGGTCGTGCAGTACGAGGTGACTCTTGAGGGGCTCGCCCAGATCCTGCACCGCGTGGCAGTCGAATTGAGTCCAGGGGTTCTTGAGAAGGGCTTCACTCACCCTGGCGTGGGTGGCCTCGGCATCGGACAGTGTGGTGCGATACCACCACGGGATCAGCTCACAGAGGAGGGCGTGGAACCGTCCGGCACCAGGAAGGTACGTGGTGTCGGGCGCAACCAGCAGATGGCTGCGCCTGTTTCGCCGGTCGGGGGAGGGGAGGTCCTCGTGTGCTCTTCGGGCCCGGATCAAGGCGCTCATTGTGGATGTGTAGGACGAGACGGTCAGGTCCAGTGCCGAGCTGCCGTCCGACGCGTCGCGTGGGGCCGCCGCGTGCAGCGGCAGCGTCGTCAGTGGGCCGGTGGGGACCCACCAGGTGCGTGTGGGTCCCGCGTTCGGGGACGAGGCGACCTCGCTCATGACGGGAGCGACCACGGCGTGCCACAGCCAGTCCAGGGTGTCCCGGATGATCTCCTGCTGGTCGTCCTGGTTGCCGGTCATGGCAACCAGATACCGCTTCGCACGCTCTTCGGCGTCGGCGGCCCGGAGGCGTGGGAGAGGAATGCGCGAGGGTTGCTCCTGGTCGACGGTGACGATCAGGGCGTCGCAGCCCCAGAGGCTGACATTGACGTAGACGACGTAGCCGCCCTCGGCGGCGCGTCGCAGGTCCGCGTACCCCAGAGCCGTGAAGGGGGTGGCGGGAAGAATTGCCTGAGCCCTGGTGGAAAGGCGGACCCACTCGCTCTCCAACTGGGCGATGGACCAGTCGCCCAGTTCCGTTCCCAGGCCCTCGCGCGGCCAGGGACGGCCCCAGCGGTTCGTGTCCATCCGCAGGTCGTCCCCGGAGTCACCACCCCGGTCGGCTTCCTGGACGTTCGCGTGATCCCGGTCGGCCAGGGGAGCCAGTTCCGACAGTCCGGCGTATACACGGTCCAGCTGGCGCCGGAGCCGGTTCGCCTCCTGTGACGCGGACTCTCTCATCTCCTGTTGTCTGGTGCGGGTGCTCAGTTGCTGCTCCCACATGACGGCCCGGCCGTGCTCCAGGAGTTGTACGGCGTGTTCGGGGCGATCCGCGGCGATCGCGAGCGCTGCCGCGTCGGACGCCAGCCCGCGGTGTCCGCCCAGGAAATCGAGTACCTGCTCACGTGCGCCCCACACCGCTCGAGGCAGCAGGCCCACGGCCTGCGCGAGATACGGGTAACCCGCCGCCGGGCCTGATTCGGCCACCGCCGAGTACCCGCTCTCGCACGCGGCTCTCAGCCGTTCGATCACGGGAATTCCCGGCTCGTCACTCATCTCCTCGCGCAGCGCCCGGCTGGAGGGCAGGCGCTCGCGCAGATCCCGCGGCAACCGACGACTGGCCACGGACAGATGGGCGGTGAGGGCCGACGACAGGTTGAACAGGACTCGTGCACGCTGGACGGTGCCCGGCTCGGCCTTCTCGTATGCCGCGACGAGGTGACGGAGCGCGTCGTTGAGATCGTAGGCTGCGCCGTTGAGCCGGTAGCGGTCGAAGAAGGCAACTCCCAAGCTGTTCAAGCACTTGACCCAATAGGGGTCATTGGTCTTCCCCGATTGTTTGGCCGAGTCAATGGCCAGAAGGAACAAGTCGATGGCTCGTCCCAGGCTGGGAAGTTCGCGCCGGGTCAGGAAGGTGAAGTGGGCGGCGATGCCCTTCCTGAAGAGGTCCGCTGTCCGGGCGGGGCCAGGTGCCGAGAGGTTCGGTTCCGAGGGGCCGGGTGCTTGGCGAATGATCTCGACCCGGCGGTTCTCGTCCCTACCGTGCCACGGGCTGCTGTGACTCATGATGTCTCGCCGTCCTCTCATGGGCGCGCGGCCCACCTTCAGCACGCTCACCCGCGGTCGGGGGGACGGGGTTTCGTCGCTGCCGCCACTCCGACGACCGCCCCGAGTCCGGAGTACGCGGCTGTCCACGGCGCTGTCACGCCGTCCCCGCCCACGGCGGAGACCACCACCCAGGCGAGGGCGCCACCGAGCGCTCCCGCACCCATCCGGACCAGCACCAGCGGCCACCGCCGGTCCGGCATCACGACACGCAGCACCACGAGGGAGGCCAGCAGGGCCAGGGAGCCGAGAGCGGTCACGACGGCGGGCTTCATCACGCCGGGGAGCGGGACGGTGTACTGGAGGGACTGAACGGCGGCGAGGCTCATCAGGATCGCGCCGACGGCGCCGGTGAGACCGAGGTTGAACGTCTCCTGGCGACGTTGCAGATCGCGCTGGACCAACTGGTCGGCGAAGGTGCCGGCTCGCTCGCAACGGCGCAGCGCGGCCTCCAGATAGGTCGCTTCGTCGTCCAGGCGCTGCGCGAACCAGTCCGACAGTGCCCGGTCGTCGGCGAACGGTCCGCCGAGAGCGGGATCACCACTGAGGGCGCTCATATTGGCCGCGGCGATCTCGACGGTGCGGGCCATCTCGCCGATCCGCGTCAACCGGTCGACCAGACCGCGTTCACGTGCCTGGAGATCGGTCAACGCGTGTGCGGCGCTGAGAAGTTCGGAAGGGCGGTGCGGACCGTGGCGCGCGGCGGCAGACCGCGCCAGCAACTCGCTGATGATCACGTCCGTCCGGGCGCGCAGCAGGCCGATGCCCTCGGCCGCGGTCCAGACGCGCAGTTGATGGCGGAGTCTGGCCGAGTGCTGGAGATATCTGCCGAGCGGCGGCAATTCTCGGGTCCGGGTGGTCCAGGCCCAGGCGGTCAGTTCGGGGTCGCGGTCGTGTGTGGCGATCACTGCGAGACGTCGCTCCTCGCGTGTGTCCGCGGCGGCCGAGGCTTCCCACACGGCGAAGCCCTGCGGGACCACGACCCCGCGGAACGGCCAGGCGTCCGCCGCCGAGGGAGCGGCCGGTGTCCGTGTCCGTATGACCGCTGTCAACGGTCCGGCCGGTTCCGGGGACGGCACGTCCGGGGCGGCACTGGGGGCGGGGTCGGCGAGCCGTGCCAGATAGAGCCGGGCTGTTCCGAGTACGCCCTCGCCCGGCCGGCCGGCGGCCACCACCGTTCGTACGACCCCGGTCCACCGCGTGTCCAACTCCGCCCAGCCCAGGCCCTCGGCGGGATCCGGGGCCAGCATGACCGAGAGACACAAGGCATCGTGCTCTCGGCGGAGAGCGGCCTGCCAGACCCCCGGACCTGATCTTGTTCTGGCGGCGATCAGTCCGCGCGCGGCCGGGGTACCACCGGTGCCGCGGGCGGTGTCCTCCAGAAGGGCCTGCCACCCGACCGCGGGGTCCGTGCCCACGCCGACCCCTGGTATCGGTTCTGTCATCTGGAGGGTCTCGCCGCACCTGTCCCAGAGATCCCTGAGAAAGGCGAGGGCGTCGTGCCGGTGCTTGCCGCCGGTGGCAACGAAGACGTGCACGCCCAGTGCTTCGGCCTGGAGCATCCCGCGCGCGCCTAGGCGTCGGGGTTCGGGGCGGGGCTCACCGGGGTGGTGCCGGGAGCCTGACCGGCAGTGGTCCGCGGACTCTCGGACGACATCGCACCCAAGGAGTGGATCAGTTCGTTGACCCGCTCGCGGTACTCCTGCGGCAGCGGCAGCATCGAACAGTCCTCCAAGCCGACGATGCGGTGCGGGCCCGCCATCTCGATGTTCGCCACGGCCAGTCGCAGCGCGGGAAGATTCCCGGCCTTGATCGCGAGCTCCACGGCCGCCAGATTTCTCCCGACCACATCCCAGTTCTCACGCTTGAGCCGCCAGACCAGAACGTCCTCCAGGACGCCTTGTGCCATGAATGGTATCTGCCGCTCCATGCGGCCAAGCTAGTCCAGGATGCATGGCGGATCACTCGTCAACTACCCAATTGACCAAAAAGAGTTACCGCCGTGGCGCCGAGGGGAGCCGACCGGTGTCAGTCGCAAGACTTCCCGGTCGGCGATCAGATTATCCAGGCTGAAACAGCGGGACGAAACGCCCTCTCAGGGCGCTCTATCGCGACGGGGTCACCAGCTTGCCGAAGGCGCGGGGGCTCAGCCCGGTGAACGGGGCTGTCCAGGACGGTTCCGATGCCGTGATCACACCGGCCACGGCTTGATCATTCAGCTGTCGGCCTGCTGGCCGGAGCCTGCCCACACCATGGAAATCAGGCGACCGGGCCGGGCGCATCGTCCAGGATGACCTCATGGGCCAAGACCTGGTGACGTTCCTCCACGCAAGGCTGGACGAGGAGGCCGACCTGGCCCGACGCTGCGACGGTGACGGCTGCGGGGAGTGGACCGCTCACGGGCACACGGTCGACTTCTGCCAAGGAGAACTCCCCGGCTTCCATCCCACGATCGCCCTGCACGTGGCGCTGCACGACCCGGCTCGCGTCCTGCGGGAGGTCGAAGCCAAGCAACGCGTGCTCGCCCGCCATGTGCTCAGTCCAGCCACGGGTGACCCCGAACTACCGTGGGACAACCGCGATGACTGGCAGTACGACGGCGAGACCTGGCCGTGCGACGACCTGCTCGACCTTGCCTCACCCTACGCAGACCACCCTGACTACCCCCAACCATCCTGAGACGGGGATCGTTTACGGGACAGCCCTTAGTACTCCAGCCGTAGATCGTGATCTTCATGCTTGAGCGGCTTGTCGCCGGTAGTGGCTGGTCTGGGATCGGGCCTGGTGGCGGCGTCGCCGGACGGACCAGCCAAGCTGGTGGACAGGGTCAAGGACGCGTTGGATGACGAGCGTGATGAACAGTCGTTGGATCTCGTTGCAGGTGAGCGGTATCAGCCCGTCGGGTGAGGGATGACGGTCGTGTTCGT
>NZ_JBITEV010000028.1:0-46686 GCF_044455465.1 Streptomyces sp. NPDC051217 | reverse complement strand
CTCACCCTAGCCCTATGCGGGGGGTCTGGGCGGTTCTGCGCCCATGGGCCGTGGCGCCCCGGCGGGGGCCCCGCGAGGCGGGGGTTGCCCCGAGCCGCCCGCGCCCCCCCCCGGCGCCCGTTTTCCGGCCGTGGCACGCCCCGGAAATCCCTCCGCCTCCCGCTGGTCAAGGTCCTCCCCGACGGCACGCACCTACCTGAGCGGCCTGCGCGGCAGGGCCACGGGCGAGCGGATGCCGGTGCGGGTCATCGAGTACGCGATCGCCACGGCCTACCGCCCCATCTTCCGGGCCGCGGCAGCAAGAACGCTGCCCGCCCACGGAACGGGCTCCTGCTGGGCGGCCTGTCCCAGTCCGGCCAGGGACGGGGAAACGCTGATGCGCGCCCCCGGCGCGCAGGCGCTGACCGGCGAAGCCGCAGTCCGGCTGTGGGAGAACACCCCCCGGTGTCCTGTCGGCCTGGTTGTGGACTACGCCGGTTCCAGCAGGACAGCCGGCAGCGTGCCGCTCACGATCGCGTCTTTGGGCAGCGAGAGCCCGAAGAACTCCTCGACGACAACCAGCGCGGTGTGGTGTACCTCCCTTCGGTCCCGCGCCGGGTCCGGGAGGCCGGCGGCGGTCAGCAGTTTCTCCAGGCGGGCGGCCGTCGCGGGGTCGCCGTCGACCCCCTGGTAGCCCCACGAGGCGTCCAGGTGCAGGTTGCAGGCGCTCAGCAGGCGGCCGTCGTGAAAGTAGGCGAAGTGCGGCGGGACCGGCTTGCCGTTCTCCTCCTCGTACTCCAGGAGGCAGACATGCGCGCCGTCACGCGATACCGGGGTCAGCGGGCCGAACTCGCCTTGCCAGCCCCCGTACGCGACCGCGTACATCCAGTCCCCGGCGCGGCCGAGGCGCAGGCCGATGCCGTCCGAGGAGTCGCCGTACGTGTCGTCCATGAGTTCCAGAAGGGAGGCTCCGGTGTGTTCCCCGACCGCCGAGGCGATGTGCTCCGTGTCGTACAGCACGGTTGCCGCGAGGCGGTCGGCGAGCTCTTCCGTGGAGAGCCCGCGGGCGAGCACCACGTAGTAGCCCCCGAAGGTGATGGGTTGAGGGGCAGCAAGCCAAGTCGTTCCGTCCGTCATGCCCGCTATCCTGACCGGTCCCTCTGACAACGCGAACGTAGGGCCATGGGACATCGCCGCACCCGGCAGCGTCCTGACATCGCGGCGCAGCCGCGTGCAGTTCGACCTCGCACTACGGCAGTCTCGAACGTCGTCGTTTACGCGAAGCGAAGCGTCACAGTGGTCCCAGGGCGAGCGTCCACGCGTTCTCGGGACTCGGGGAACACCGCAGTCGTGCCGCCTCAGGCAGTCTCACCACTGAGCGACCGACATTCTCGAACTCACCCGCAAACCCGGCAGCCCGCCGGAATCAAGCGGGTGGCGGCGTCGCCCCTTGTCGGAAAGCGGCTTCTGAGCGCAGTCGGGAGTCTCTCGCCGGTACGACGTCTTCCCAGGTGGGAGTGATCCCGCCGTGAGGAATAGTCAAGACCTGGGGATCTGGGTGCCTGTCACGAATGCAGCCCAGCGGCATCTGCGCGCTGTCAGATCGCTTTCGCCGGATCGAATCGATGAGGCGTGAGCGGCCTGACTGTGACGTGCATCCACGGATGCAGCGGAAGTTTTCCCAGCAGGTGCCGCAGTTCGGCTTCGCCGTCGGCGAGCCAGAACCCCACCGTGTAGGGACCGTCGCCGTCGCTGGTGCGCCACAGCCGCTTGACCCGGCCCTCGTGCGCATAACGGTTGATCGTCGCCGCCTCCCCCAGCTCCAGACGGGTGCGGGTATCGGGGGTGAGATCGTCGGGGAGAGTGGTTCGCATCTCGACCAGGAACTCTTCCATCGTGCGAGCGTCTGCTTTCTCGGGGTGGCTTGGTGCGGGATCGGTATGTGGTGGCGGAGGTGAGCTCGTCGAGGGTGCGGTGGTAACGGCCGGCCTTGGTGTAGTCCTCGGCGGTCGACCAGGTGGAGACGGCGATGCCGAGTTCCTTGCCTTCCAGGACGTGGCTGCCGGGGCCGTAGGCCCAGCCGGGCTCAAGAACCTCGTCGAGCCGGTCGTGGAGGACTCCCGGGGCGCTGTACCAATGGATCGGGTACTGCAGGATGATCCGTTCGTGCGCAGCCAGTAGTGCCTGTTCGTTGGGCACGTTGATCCGGCCGTCGGTGAGGTTGTCACTGAGTACGTGGATGTCGGCGGCGCCGCTTGCGGAGAGAGCATCGGTCCACGCGCGATTTCACGCGGGGAGTGGTCAAGGTCCGGATGAGCGACGACGACAAGAGTCCTCGCCATCTTCACTCTCCCTCGGTGACGGCTTCGGCGCGATGCCGGGGATCCTGGGCTGGTCCAGGTAGCCCTGGAAAGCGGTCGGTGGCCGGGGCGACGCCGTCGAGCGGGTGGCCGGCGACGTTGTCCAGGGCGGCAGAGATGTCGTGTGTGGTCATGGTCGCCAATTCGCGAGAACGGTCAGGCCGGCCCAGCTCACGACGGGCGCGACGAGGACGAGGCCGAAGCCCCATTTCATGAGCTGCCGGTAGACGACCTCCTGCTTCTCCTCCGGTGCGTTGGCGACGACGATCGCGCCATTGGTGGAGAAGGGGCTGGAGTCGACCACGGACGAGGAGATGGACAGGGCGGCGACCAGCCCGACCGCGCCCACCTGGCCCGCGGCCAGGAGTGGTACGGCCAGAGGGATGAGGGCGCCGAGGATGCCGGTGGTGGAGGCGAAGGCGGACACGATGGCGCCGATGTAGCAGATCAGGAGCGCGGCGAGAAGCGGTGTGTCCAGCTTCGAGATGGCGTCGCCGAGGTAGTCGACGGTGCCGATGCTCTGCATGAGGCCGCTGTAGGTGACGATGCCGCAGACCAGCAGCACGATGCCCCAACTGATCTGGCCGACCGCTTCCTTGCCCGTCGTGGGTGACAGCAGGGTGAGGACGACGGCCGCGGTCAGGGCCATGAGACCGACGTCGAGGTCCAGCACCAGGGCGCCCACCACCATGCCGATCATGCTCACGATGGTGATGACACGGTCGCGGTCGAGCGTGAGCGTCTCGGTTGGCACGTCGGCCCGCGGCAGTGGTTTCGCCGGGGCCTTCACTCCGGAGGGCCGTGTCACAACGCTCGTTCCGTCGTCCGGCCCGGCATGCGGGGCTCCGCTCTCCCGCGATCCAGGAGTAGGAACGGCGGTGGTGCCGGAGACGGCGGCCGTGCGCCCCGCCCGGATGAGGCTCCGGCCGCCAAAGGCGAGGAAGACACCGATACCCAGCAGCACGTTGAAGCCAAGGTTGCTCAGGAAGAGCGTGGTGGCGCTGCCCGGGATACCGCTGTTCTCGACGACCCCGTTGGTCACCACGCCCAGGACACCAATGGGCGAGAAGTTCCCCGCGGCGGAGCCGTGGACCACCATCAGTCCCATGAGCAGGGGGTTGATGCCGTAGCGGGCGGCGAACACCATGCCGACCGGGGCAATGATCGCGACGGCCGCCGGGCTGACCGCGCCGAGCGCCACAAGCACGCCGCTGATCACGAACATGATCCACGGGATGGCGGCCACTCTGCCGCCCACCGCGCGGACGGCCGCCTGGACCAGCCACTCGACGGTGCCGTTGTTCCTGGCGATGGCGAACAGATACGTGACACCGACGAGGATGACGAACAACTCGGCCGGGAAGCCGGCGAGCACCTCGGACGTGTCCATCCCCAGTACCCCGGCGCCGACCGCGAAGGCCGCGACGAAAGCCAGGGCGCCGAGGTTCACCGCACGGACTGTGCCGATCACGAAGATCGCGAGCAGCGCTGCGATGGATACAAACTGTGCGGACAAGGGGGATCTCCTGATTCTGGATCCAGCTGCCGTACGGCCGTGCGGCCTACGCGAGAGGGGCCGGGCTTCGACCGACGAGAGCGACTTCGAAATTTCGAAGTTAATTTCGCATTTACGCAGCGGTGATGCTAGGTCGGAGTCGGGGTGCCGTCAAGAGGCGCAACCATGCGTGCGAACTGTGAGGATTTATACCGAGAGAGGGCCCCGGCGGGAGATGCGAGACTCGATGGAGCAACAAGGAAGCCGACCTTCGAATCGCATATCCGAATGGCGTTTCGCAAATCGATGTATGGCCCTGGCAGGACGCACGACTCCGACCGCGTCGACGGCTACAGAGGGGGACACGCCGTGTACCCGGTCCGCATCGACGGGCGTCGGTGATCCTGGGCTATCCGGCCCAGCACCAGGAGGGCCGCACGCTCAAGCGCCTGCGCGACGACCTCTCCCTGCCCATGAGCAGCGCCCATGACCTGCTTCAGGCACTGGTCGAGATTGACACGGTCAAACTGCTGGGACAGCGCACGTACGCCCTGGTCATGCCGAGCAGCCATACGCCCAAGGGGCGGACGAGGAAGCCGACGGCGAAGATCCCGAAGGTCGACAGGAGCGCGGCGCTGCTTCGCTTTCTGGCGCGAGGTCCGTCCGGAGAGGGCCTTAAGAGAGCGTTCGGGCATGCCGGGCTTCGCGTCCGGCCGTCAGGGGCCGGACGCGAGAGCACTTCTCAGTCGGGGTTTAGTGCCTGATCAGGCGGGTGAGAGCTGTGTTGCTGCCTGAAAGGCGTGCTCCGCTGCGAGCCGGCCGAAGGTGAGCGAGCGCAGCACCGAGGTCGCGACCGGGTACTCGTGATAGAAGAGACCGGTCAGTTCGCCTGCCGCGTAGAGGCCGGGGATGGGTGTGCCGGAGGGCGCGACGACCCTGGCGTCGGCGTCGGTACGGACGCCGCCGAAGGTGAAGCAGATGACGCCGGTGAGCGGGAACCCGATGAACGGGCCTTCGTCAAGCGGCACCGCCCAGTTGGACTTGGGGATGTCGAGGCCGGTGGTGTGTTTGCCGTCGCGGGTACGCCAGTCGAACTCGTCGTCGGAGACTGATGCGTTGAACTCGGCGACCGTGGTGGCGAGCTTGGCCGGGTCGAGCCCGAAACGTTCGGCCAGCTCCTGGAGCGTGTCGGCCCGCTCGGGGGCGAGATCGGAGAGCCAGCCCAGTTCGATGCCGGGGATGCGCAGGGTCTTGGCGTCGGCGATCCAGAAGGCCTTCTGGTTCTGGTTCTTCCATATCTCGTAGCCGACCTTCTCGAAGGTGTTGTCCCAGGTGTCGTTGCCTTCGTCGTAGAACCGCTCAGCGGCCTCGTTGACGAAGATGCCGGTCGGGAATGTGTACAGCACGGCGTCGGCGGCGCTGCTGCGGGCGTCGACCGGCTCGGCGTGGATCATGTCGAACTGGCCGGCCGTGTCGCCGCCGGCCTCGAGCGCCATACGGATCCCGTCGCCGCGGTTGCCCGCGACACCGGGGGCGATGATGGGCAGGTCGCAGGCGCGCTCGCCGATGTAGCGAGTGAGCATCTCCGGGTTGCCCTGGAAGCCGCCGCAGGCCAGGACGGTCGCGGGAGCGGTGAGCGTCCGTTGCAGACCGGACCGATCCCTGACCACGACACCGGTGGTGCGGCCGGCGTCGTCTGTCGAAAGGCGGACCGCCTCGGTCTCGTAGAGGAAGTCGACGCCCTCGAAGCTCTCGAGGGCGGTGGACAGGGCCTCGACGATCGCCAGGCCGCCGCCGTCGGGCCGCCCCGGAGGGGTCATCGAAGGGAAGCCCTTGTCGAAGGTATGGGCGAGCGGGAACTCGTCGAACAGCAGCTTGACGCCGTGGTCGCGCAGGAACGCCACGGTCGCCGGGGTCTGTTCCTCGAACCGTTCGCAGTAGGAGCGGTCGGCCAGGCCGCCGGAGACTTGCTGCATGTAGTCGACCCAGTTGGGGTCGAGCCTGCCGTCCGGGTCGATCCGCAGGAATGCGCCGGTCCAGCGTGTGGCGCCGCCGCGCTGTTCCTTGGGGCCGCGGTCCAGGATCGCGACGCGCGCCTGGGCGCCCTTCGCTGCCGAACTCTCGGCGTAGGTGAGCGCCGCGGCCAACCCGGCAGCGCCGTGGCCGACGACAATGAAATCGTACGGGAGGGGCATGTTGTTTCTCCTTCCGGCCGGTGTGGTCCACCGGTGTCAGCGGAGGCTGAAGGGGTCGCTGATGGCGTTCTCGTCGGACTCGAACCAGATGGCCTTGGGCTGAGTGAACTCGGCGAACCCGTCCAGGCCGTTCTCCCGCCCGTGGCCGCTGTCCTTGATTCCGCCGAAGGGAGTGGCGGGGTGCAGGGAGCGGTAGGTGTTGACCCAGATCGTTCCGGCGTCGAGGTTGCGGGCCACGCGGTGGGCGCGCCGGAAGTCATCGGTCCACACACCGGCCGCGAGACCGAAGGGTGTGTCGTTGGCGATGGCGACCGCTTCATCCTCGTCGCCGAACCGAATCACCGACAGGACGGGTCCGAACAGTTCGTTCTGTGCGACGTCCATGTCGTTGGTGATGCCGCTCAGCACGGTGGGCGGGAAGAACCAGCCGCCCTGGTCGGAGAGCCGGTCCAGTCCGCCGGCCTCGACGGCGGCGCCCTGCTCCACGGCTTTGGCCACCCGTGAGACCACGCCGTCGTAGATCTTGGCCTGCGACATCGGCCCCATCTCGGTCCTCGGGTCACGGGGGTCGCCGAGCCGGATGGTCCTGGCCCGGGCGGCGACGCGGTGGACCAACTCGTCGGCGATGCTCTCGTGTACGAGGAGTCGGGACCCGGCGATGCACGTCTGCCCGGCGGCGGCGAAGATCCCCGTCACCACTCCGTCTACGGCACGGTCGAGGTCGACGTCCTGGAAGAAGATGTTGGCCGACTTGCCGCCGAGTTCGAGGACGCACTGCTTCAGCCCCTGGGCGGCACGGGCGGTGACGAGCCGCGCCGAGTCCGCGCCGCCGGTGAAGAACACCTTCCGTACTCGGGGGTCTCCCACGAGTGCGTCGCCGGCGACCGCGCCGTAGCCGTGGACGACGTTGAGGACGCCGTCGGGGAGCCCGGCCTCGGTGGCGAGCTTGGCCAGCAGGTGGAGGGATTGGGAATTCACCTCCGGCGGTTTGACCACGACCGTGTTCCCAGCGGCGATCGCCGGAGCCAGGCTCAACGAGCCGAGCAGCATGGGGGAGTTGAAGGCGGGGATGACCCCGATCACACCGTAGGGTTCCCTGACCGTCACGGCCAGCAGCGAGGCCTTGTCGTGCGGGATCTGGCGACCGTCGAGTTGGTAGGCAAGGGAGGCGTAGTAGTGGTACCAGGTCGACAGCATGTTCTGCTGGGTGAGGACCTCGCGGATCACCTTGCCGGCGTCGCGCGACTCAAGGTCTGCCAGCTCTTCGGCGTGCTCGCCGATGAGGTCGCCGAGCTTCCACAGGATGTTGGCGCGCTGGGTCGGCCCGACACGGCGCCACGAGCGGAAGGCGTCGTCGGCGGCAGTGACGGCCGCGCGCACGTCGGCCTCGTCGCCGGCGGCGATCTGCGCCCACGGCTGCCTGTTCATCGGGTCGAGGGTGGGTAGGTAGTCGCCGGACTCCGGGGCGGTGTCGCGGCCTTGGATCCAGTGGTTGGTACGGGGGAGGCTCATACGGCGACACCTCCCAGGTGGCCCGGGACCTGCCGACGGCGCGGCGCGAAGGCGAGTTCGGACTCGGGCAGCTTGCCCTGGAGATAGTCGGTGAGCTGATCGGTGGCGCCCTGGGCGAATTCTGCGAACGCCTCTGCCACCACCCAGCCGATATGCGGGGTGAGCACGACGTTGGGCAGCCTCCGCAGGGGCGAGTCGGCCGGGAGCGGCTCGTGCGCGAACACGTCGAGGCCGGCTGCCCGCAGAGGCCCGTTCGAGAGGACCTCGGCCAGTGCGTCCGGGTCCACGATTGCGCCGCGGGCCGTGTTGATGAGCACCGATCCGGGTTTCATCGCCCGCAGCCGTTCCCGGCTGAGGTAGCCGCGCGACCGCTCGGAGAGCCGCAGGTGCACGCTGACCACGTCGGAGGTCGCGAGCAATTCGTCCAGGGGGATCCGGGGGATGCCGTCCACGCTCCGGGCGTTACCGCTCTCGCTGACGGACGCGACGACATCCATGTCGAAAGCCCGCGCCAGCCGGGCCACCGCACGACCCTGCAGACCCAGGCCGAGGATCCCCAGCCGGCGCCCCCGAAGCGTCCCTCCCATGTTCTGGGTCCAGTTGCCTGCGTCGGTGTCGCGCACCGCTTCCGGCACCCGGCGCAGCGCGGCGATCATCAGCCCGATCGTCAGCTCGCGCACCGCGGCCTCACAAGCCGCGTTCTCTCTCCACAGGGGAACGACGATCTCACGCTCGGCGGCCTCCTCCAGGTCGATGTGGTACGCGTGCCCACCGGTCTGAAGGATCATCTCGAGGTGCGGCATCCGGTCGAGCACCGCTACATCGATGCGGGTGCGCTCACGCACGGCCACGATGAACCGCGCGTCCCGGACGAGGTCGTCCGGAGTCTCACTCAACGGCTGCCCCAAGACGTGGACCTCGGCCATGGTCCGCATGGTCTCCAGGGCCGGTGACCGGCCGATCTCCCCTTCCCGGTCATCGAGGACCAGCAGCTTGGGCTTCCTGGTATTCATCCCTCCACCCTCCGTATTTCTGCGAAGTTAAATCCGAGTTCTCGGAGTGTGTGGGCTGCGTCACTCGCATGTCAAGAGGTTGACCCAGGCGCTGGATGCGTGGACATTCACGACGCAACCATGCGGAACCTCGGTGATTGACAAGCTCCAGCGGATGCGTTGAGGATGAGATCACTACGCAGATACGGATTGGACTTCGAGAATGGGAATCGATGAGCGACTACCGCTGACCGGGATCAGGGTGGCCGACTTCTCGTGGGTCGGTGCCGGCCCCTTCATGACCAAACCGCTCGCCGACCACGGCGCAGAGGTGATCAAGGTCGAATCCCGCACCCGTACGGACGTCATCCGCAGCATGCACCCGTTCCGCGACGGGAAGCCCGGGGTCGACCGCAGCGGCTACTTCGCCAACCGCAACACCAGCAAGCGGTCGATCTGCCTGGATCTGCGGACCGGCCGCGGCCGTGCGCTCGCCCTCGACCTGATAGCGCGAAGCGACGTGGTGGTCAACAACTTCACGCCGGGGACCATGGCCCGCCTCGGCCTCGGCTACGAGCACGCTCGCGAGGTGCGGCCGGACGTGATCTACCTGGACATGCCGATGCAGGGCAACGTCGGTCCGCACCATCGCCACCGCGGCTACGGGCTCTCGATCGGTGCCCTGTCGGGCTTGTACGAGCTGTGCGGGTACTCCGACCGGCCACCGGTCGGTACCGGCACCAACTACCCCGACCACGTGCCGAACCCGCTGCACGGCACGATCGCGGTTCTCTCGGCCCTGCGTCGCCGAAGCCGCACCGGCGAAGGCTGCCGGATCGAGCTGGCCCAGATCGAGTCGACGATCAACGTGATCGGGCCGGCCATCGTGGCAGCGGCCGCCGGACAGCCGGTGACCCGAAACGGCAACCGTGACGACTTCTACGCACCGAACGGGGTCTACCCATGCCGCGGCACCGACGAGTGGTGTGCGATCTCGATCGCCTCCGACGAGCAGTGGCAGGTCCTGGTTGAGTGCGTCGACCAGGACGGCGCCCTGCGGCAGGAGGACTTCAGTACCGCCCAGGGGCGAAGGAACCATGCCGACCGGCTCGACCCGCTCATCGCAGCGGCAACCCGTGGGTTCGGCGCCCACGAGCTGACCGCCCTCCTCGTCGTGCGGGACATCGCCGCGGCCAGGGTCGCCTCCGCGCACGACGTCCTGCACGACGACCCGCAGCTGCGCGCCCGCCACCACTGGGTGGTGCTCGACCACCCCGAGATGGGGCCCAGCGTCTACGACAACCTCCCCTACACCCTCTCCGGCACCCCCGGCCATCTGCGCAGCCCCGCCCCGCTGCTGGGAGCGGATACCCACGACGTGTGCACGCAGCTGCTCGGGATGGACGAGGACGACTACGACAAGGCACTCAAGGAAGGCGCAGTGGGCTGATGAGCATCGACGTCGAGGACACCGCACGCGTCCGGCTGATCCGGATGAACCGCCCCGAGGTCCACAACGCCCTCGACCCCGACTCGATGCAGCAACTCGCTGCTGCCCTCATCGAGTTCCGTGACCACCCCGAGCTGGACGTCGCAATCATCACCGGCGAGGGGACCAAGGCCTTCTGCGCCGGCGCCGACCTGCGCCGCACCATGCCCGACCGCACGCCGTTCGCGGCCGGACACCTCAACTCCTGGCAGAGCGCGGTCGATTCCGGGACCTACATCCGGGCCATCACGTTGCGCGAACTCGGCATCAACAAGCCGCTCATCGCCGCGATCAACGGCCATGCGATCGGCGGAGGACTCGAGATCGCCCTCGAATGCCACCTGCGTATCGCCTCGACCGCCGCCACATTCGGTCTCCCCGAGGCTCGCTGGGCATCGGTCCCCGGCGCCGGAGGGGTGTCCAACCTGCTGCGCTGTGTGCCACCGGCCGTCGCGATGAAGATGCTCCTGACCGGCGAGCGGATCGACGCCGCCACCGCCCTCACCTACGGCCTCATCAGTGACGTGACCAGTTCCGACGAGCTGCTCGACAAGGCCATGTCACTGGCCCAACAGGTCGCCGCCAACGGTCCGCTGGCCCTCAAGGCCATCACCACGATGGCCGCCAGAGCAGCCGATATGCCTCTCTCCCAGTCGATCGCGACCGAGCATCTGATGTGGGGCTTGATCAGAGACACCCACGACCGGATCGAGGGCCGCACGGCCTTCGCCGAAAAGCGGCCCCCCACTTACACGGGCACCTGACGCCCCGGTGCCCGTACTGCGAGCAGCAAGCGTGTTCAGCCCAGCGGCAATCCCAGGAGAAGATATGCAGCCCCCAGCAGAACGCCACGTGATCGGTGAGCAGTGGCTCACCACCGACGAACAAGGCCGCGTCAGGCTCCGAGTCAGTGAAGACCCCGGGAACGGCTCACGCTGGTTCCCGCCCCTGGAGTCCCGCGGCACCCTGACCGAGCTGCCCGAGGCCGAGATCGGGCCCTCGGGCGTCGCGTACGCCTCCACCGTGGTGAGGGTCGGCCCCGCCAAGTTCACGCCGCCCTACGTCCTTACCTACGTCGACGTAGACGGCGTCCGGGTCCTGGCGCACTCCCCCGGCCAGGACCCGATTCGCCCGGGCACACCCGTCCAGCTCGTGCTGGCCCGCATCGGAACCGATCAGACACCTGGCCACCCCGGTCAGGCGCCCGGCGCAGCCACCGAGCTGTGGTCCTACACCGCCACGGCAGTCGAGGAAGGAGAAGCCCGATGAAGCGGGTCCTCATCGCCGGAGCGGCCGTCGAGCCCTTCGGGAAGAAGGTCGGGGAGAACGTCGCTGAGATCGGCGGACGCAGTCTGCAAGCGCTGCTGCGCAGCAGCGGAGTCGCCCCCGAGCAGGTCGACGCCGGCATAGTCGGCAGCGTCTACGGCGGCTCGTTGATCGCGCAGCGCGTCATGCAGCACGGGGCGATCGCGGGACCGCCCGTCTTCACGGTCGAGAACGCCTGCGCCAGCGGCGGCACGGCAGTACACCTGGCGTGTCAGGCAGTCGCGGCCGGCACTTACGAGTGCGTGGCCGTGGTCGGTGTCGACCAGCTCTCGGTGTTCGGCGGCGGTGCGTTGCCCCTGACCACCAACGACATCGAGATCGCCCAAGGCGTCGTGATGCCGGCGACCTACGCGATGCGCGCGCAGCGCTACCTCCACGACTACGGAGCCGACACGGCCAGCCTGGATGCGGTGTCGGTGAAGAACCGTGGGAACGGCGCGCTCAACCCCCGGGCGCACTTCCAGAAGCCGGTGGCACAGGATGAAGTCGGACAGTCCCGTCCCGTGGCCGACCCGCTGCGGCTGCTCCACTGCTGCCCCAACAGCGACGGTGCCGCCGCGGTGCTCGTCTGCAGCGAGGACTTCGCTCGCAGCCTCGGCCGCCCGACCGTCGCCGTCCGCGCCAGCGTGGTGCTCTCCGGACAGTTCCACACCGGATACCGGGACATGACCTGGCCCGATATCACCTTCCGGGCCGCGGCGCAGGCCTACCGGCAGGCGGAGCTCGAACCCCGCGACATCGACCTGGTCGAGCTGCACGACGCGTTCAGCATCGCCGAGCTCCTGCACGCCGAGGCTCTCGGAATCTCCGAACGCGGCCAGGCGCACCGCGACGTCCGCGAAGGCGCATTCGCCCGTGACGGCCGCGTTGCGGTGTCCCCCAGCGGGGGACTGCTCTCCCGCGGACACCCGGTCGGCGCCACCGGCGTGAGCCAGATCGCCGAGTCCTACTGGCAGCTCACGGGCCAGGCCGAGGCACTGCAGATCGACAACGCCCGCATCGCCCTCACCCACGCCACCGGCGGAGGGATCTTCGGCGTCGACAACGGAGCCTGCTCCGTCCACATCCTGGAGGCCGGCCAGTGACCGCCAAGGCGCACGTCGCCCTCGTCACCGGGGTCGAGGACGCCATCACGGACGCCTGTGTCAGACAGCTGGAGGCCGCCGGCTTTGAGGTACTCGACGACCAGCCGGTCACCAGGAAGATCGACGCGCTGGTCTTCAACCCCGGTCTCTACGACGACACGGCTGCCGGCCCGGACCCGTCGCAGCAGGCACAGCGGCTGCGGCACCTGGTCGATGCGCACCGCCAACAGCTGACCTCGGCAGAGGGCGGATCCGTCGTCGCCGTCAGTGCGCGCGACTGGCTCGGTGCCGCCCCTCGGATCGAGCTCGCGGCGGCCGCCGGCGCCCTGGTGGCTACGGCCCGCAGCCTGGCGCTCGCAATGGCTCCCGCCGGGGTGACCGTGAACACCGTGCTGCCCGGCTTCCGCGGAACCCTGCCCACCGACGGAGCAAGGACAGAACCCCGGCAACTGACGTCCCACGAGATCACCTCGGCCGACATCGCCAATGCGGTCGCCTTCTTCGCCAACCCCCGCAGCCGCTACATCACCGGCCAGATGTTCTACGTCGACGGCGGGTCCAGCCTGCTGTCCAGTCTCTCGGTTTGAGTTCTAAGGACGATCAAGATGCTCAGTGACAAGACCGCTCTGGTGACAGGGGCGGCACAGGGAATCGGGTTCGCGATCGCACGCGAGCTGGCGTCCCTGGGCGCGAACGTGGTGCTCGCCGATCTCAACGAGCCAAAAGCCGCCCAGGCCGCCCAGGCCATCACGGACGAAGGCGGCAGCGCCGCCGGTCAGCCGCTCGACGTCACCTCGCGCTCCTCGGTTGAGGACGCGTTCGAGCAGACCCGCGACCGGTTCGGGCCCGTGGACATCCTTGTCAACAATGCCGGGATCAGCATCGACGCGGGCCTGCGCAAACTCACCGAAGAGCAGTGGAACGCCACCATCGCGGTCAACCAGACCGGGGTCATGCTGTGCTCGCAGGCGGCGGCACGGCAGATGACCCTCGACGGGGCCCGGGGCGGGACCATCGTGAACATCGCATCCCGGGCCTGGCTGGGTTGGTGGGGGCAGACCGCCTATGCCTCGGCGAAGGGCGGCGTCGTGTCCGCCACCCGGGCCATGGCCATCGAACTGGCCCGCTACGACGTCCGGGTCAACTGCATCGCACCCGGACTCATCGACACGCCGCTGCTGCGCGCAGAGCCGGCCCACGTGATGGACCGACTCCTGCAGGCCCAGCCGATGGGCATGATCGGGTCGGACCGCGACGTCGCGTGGGCGACCGCCTACCTCGCCGGGCCGAGCAGCGCCGGCGTCACCGGCCAGGTCCTGTACGTGTGCGGGGGCAAGAGCCTCTACGCCCGCCCGGTGCGGTGAACGCGACGTGGTGAGACCGTGCCGACCTCGACATCTTTCGAATCTCCGGGGCGCGCTGAGGACGGTCACGGTCTCGCAGGCAGGAGCCCCCTCGTGTGGCCGGTGTGCGGGGGGCACCTCGACAACGGCATCGGCCTTCGAAGTAGCCCCGAGCATGCCCGCTGATCACGCTGCCGCTCCGAGAACCCGAGATCCCCGGCAGAGATAAACCGAATCTGCATTCGCACGTCCGTACCGGTGAGGGCTTGTCTGGAGGTCTCGACGAGTGGTTACGCCTGAGATATCCGAGATTCTGTGCGCAATGAGTAAGGCAAACCTAGACCACTGTTCCGAGTTCCCGTAGCATGATTCGTATGTGCGAAGTTAACGTGAATCCAGTGCATGGGCCGGGCATGCTCACCGGTGTCTCGGTTATCGACCTCAGCGAGACCCGCGGCGCCTACGCCGCCCGGATGCTGGCCGACCTGGGCGCCGCGGTGTTCCGGGTGGAGCCACCCCTGCGCCGTGCCGAGGACCCCGGCAGCCGGTTGCCCGGCATGGACTTCTCGGCGCGTTCGGTGTTCAACAATCTGTCCAAGACGATCGCTGAGCTCGACGACACCTCACCGGCCGGCCGGGCCGAGCTCCAGACCATGCTGGCCTCGGCCGATATCGTCGTCACCGACACGCGTCCTGAGGAATTGCGGCGCAGAAGCCTTGACGACCTCAGCGCAAGGTACCCGCGTCTGATCCATCTGTCGGTCTCGCCATGGGGATTGACCGGTCCTGACAGCGACCGCCCGGCCTCAGACTTGTCGATGCTCGCCGCCGGCGGGTTGTTGAGTCTGGCCGGCGACCCTGACGATCCGCCGGTACGGCCGTACGCCGAGCAGTCCTCAGTGGCGGCTTGCCTGCACGGTGTGGTGGGCGCGTTGATCGCGCTGTTCGCGCGTGACTGTAAGGGGGCGGACGGCGCGGGGCAACTAGTGGATGTGTCCGCCCAGGAAGCGGTTGCCCACTCGCTGGAGAACGCCGTGCAGTACCTCGATTTGGAGGGTCTCGTGCGCACCCGGACGGGGTCGCGCTCCAGCGAGGCGGGCACGGGGCTGTTCCGATGCCTGGACGGGCACGTGTATCTCGTCACCGGACTCGGCGGTCTCCCCCTGGCCTGGGACGGTCTCATCGGCTGGCTGCGCGAGTCCGGGGCGGCCGGGATCGCCGATAAGCTGAGTGGGCAGCAATGGCTCGACCAGCAGTGGCGCCGCTCCGCCGAGGCCGTACAGGGATTCCACACGCTCTTCGAGCGGTACGCCGCCGGCCGCACCAAAGTCCAACTGTGCGAGGAGGGGCAGCGTCACGGGGTGAGCATCTCTCCGGTATCCACCCCCGAGGACCTGCTGGCCAACGAACAGCTGCTCGCACGTGGTTTCTTCCGCCAGATCCCTGTCAACGGCGAGACCGTGACCGTCCCCGGCGCACCCTACCGATTCGAAGGTGTCGAAGTCGGACCGGTCTCACCACGTCGCGTTCACCGTACCGGGCGGGCACAGGCACCAGTCTCGGCGACCCCTCCTGCCCACCCTGACAGCCCAGCAGCCTGATCACCACCGAAACGACCCCGCGCCCGAGAGCTGGGCCCCAGGTGGCCCCTACGGCCCTGGCCGCCGCAGGCGCTCGCGCGTTGGGCTCATCGCGGTGGAAGTGAGGCGAGATCGCACGCGTCGGCAGAGCTGCGCAACGGGTGTCGCGCACGAGCGCGGCCAGGTTGTGCCACAACTTCTGGCGGCTGGTCTCGGGTGTCTTCTGGTGGTGGCGTGCGAGTGCCTGCTCCATGAGGGCGCGTACGCACGAACCCTCACACGGCCTTCCAGCACAGCGCGCGGCGCGCTCCCCGACGGCGGCTGACGCCGACGGCCGCGCGCTGCTCGTGTGGGTGGTTCCTGCCGGAACCGCGAACCGACCGTTGTCGAGAGAAACGAGCGTCGCTCGTGTAATGCGGCATCGAACCAGACCGGTTGGCGATATGGCTACGCCGAACCAGACGGCTCCCGAAGATAACCTCGCTCAACCAGTAGTGCGATCTCACGCCACTGCTCCTGGTCCCGTGCGGTCTGTGCGACCTTCGCCGCGACCGCGTTGAAGGAGTCCTTGCCGAGTTGAATGCCGTCGACGGCACGCCGGTGGACCGTGACGGTACCGTCAGGGGTGAAGAGCGCTGCCTGCTGGTCCGGCAGGCGGCGATCGGCGCAACGCGCCCAGGCATCGACCAGTTCGCGGATGGCCAGGCGGTCGGCGTGCCTGGTGATCGTTTCGGCCATGGTGGTTCCGGCCTTTCGTGAAGTCGGTGGGTGAACGACTGTGCCGTCACCTCAGCCCCTGTGCAGGGGGGTGCGTCGTGTTGGGCGGAAGGAGAGCTCCGCTGCGCTGTGACGCAGCCGGTCTTGTTGCGGCTTCAGCAGATTTTCGCGCCGGATGGGAGGACGAGAAGGCCCTTGTGGAGGGCCGCTAGCAGTCAGGTTGACATGTCGGCGGCTTCCTCACCGAGTAGCGCGTCGGCGTCATGGGACAATCCTGTTCCGAGAGACCCTGCTTCGTCCAACAGATCTTGAGTGGAAGGGTTACAGCTCAGCCGCTCCGATTTGGGTATCGGAGGAGCCTCCGGCCTTCAGGCGCGGAGGATGTCGAGTCAGATATTCCGCGTCATCTCGACAGGTTGCGCCGCAGCACTCGCCGACGCGTCCGGGTAGTCCGTGGAACGGCTGACATCGGCCCACTGCCGGGTCTCCGCGAGCTGTTTCTCTCCCGCCTCCAGCGCGAGCCCCAGGGCGTCGCGGCCGAGCAGCAGGCGACGCGGCGGCTGCTTGGAGTCCGCGATGTCGATGATCGCCCGGGCCATGCGGGCGGGGTCGCCCGGCTCGTTGCCGGCGTAGTCGGCGAACATGGTCAGCCACTGTCCGACGATCTGCTCATAGTCGGCCTGGATACTGCCGGCCGCCAGCGCCGCGCCCCCGGCCCAACCGGTACGGATGCCGCCCGGCTCCACGATGGTCACCTTGATGCCCAGCGGGGCCACCTCGTTCGCCAGGACCTCGGAGAAGCCCTCAACCCCGAACTTCGCGGTCTGGTATGCGCCGAGTCCGGGAGTGCCACCAACGCGGCCGCCGATGGACGAGATCTGTATGAAGTGTCCCGAGCGTTGGCCTCGCAGGACCGGCAGCGCCGCCCGGGTCACGTTGATGACGCCGTACAGGTTCGTCTCGATCTGCGCACGGAACTCGTCCTCCGGGAAGTCCTCCAATGAATTACTGGTGGCGAAACCGGCGTTGTTCACGACCACGTCGAGGGAACCGAAACGTTTGACCGCCGCCGCGACCACGTTCCGGGCCTCGGAGGGTGACGTGACGTCCAGCGCCGCGGTCTCCAGACGCTCTGGGTGCTCCGCCTTCAGATCGGCCAGTGCCTCCGGCCGACGCGAGGTCACCATGACCTGATCACCCGCAGCCAGCACCGCAACCGCCAGCGCCTTACCCAGTCCCTGGGAACCACCGGTGATCAGCCAAGTCCGTGGCATGACGTACTCCTTTCTCGTACGAACATTCGAGCGTGCGCCTCATTGAGGTGCACAGATGTCACTGTAGAGGTTCTCAACCTTAACTGCAACGGTTGTGTTGCAGTAGTGAGATCTATCGAATCTATGGAGTTGCTGATGATGTCCGAAGCGCCGCAGTGATAGGGTGGCGGACGCTATGAGAGCTGATGCCGCACGCAATCTGATGACGGTCCTGCACACGGGTGCCCGACTGCTGGCCGAGGATCCGAGCACGTCCGTGGCAGCGATCGCCAACGAGGCGGGGGTGGACCGGACCACGGTCCACCGGCGCTTCGTCAGCCGGGAAGCCCTGCTCACAGCCGTATTCGAGGCGAAGCTCGACTCCACCGAACAGGTCCTGGACGAGGCGCGACTCACGGAGGCGCCGGTGCCGGTCGCACTGCACCGCTATGCGGAGGGCATCATCCCCGTCAGCCGTGAGTGGCCGGTCGACACGGCCCGCTTGATGCAGCAGGACCCTGACGCGCTCCAACGGCGTCAGGGCCAGAGTGAACGGCTGACCGACTTCCTCCAACGCGCCGTCGATGAAGGTTTCCTGCGCTCGGACGTGCCCCTGGAATGGGTGCGGGCGGTCCTCGACCAACTGGTGGCCAGTGCCGCCCATCAGTTCCCCGACCTGGCACCCCCGCAGGCGGCCGACATCGTCGTGGACACGTTTCTCAACGGCCTCGGCAGAGCCTGACTCCCCGCTCGCGGCCGGGGAGGCGCACCCGCGCGGGCACTTCGCCGCCGATCCGGATCGGCCTCGCCCGCCGCCCTATCGCCAGCAGACCGACCACCGTTGCTGGCCGGAGGCCGAGTTCCAACGCGTCAGGTGCCAGACCGCATCCGTATGAGCTCGAGTTCGCCCTGTACTTCGGCGTGTGATCGTGCACGGACGGTGTGCCCAGGGGGTGGGGATTACGGGACGGCCCATAGCGCAGGTGGGCGGTGATCAGGTTGGGGTCGTCCTCGGTTCAGATGTGCTTCACATAGTCATTCAGGTCTCATGACAGCGAACTGCCTTGCCTCCAACGGGAACCTGCGGCGGCGGCGGCATCGCAAGTACCAGCACAGCGATCCCTCCGGTAGTCGGCGTGCAGCGCGGCCTCGTCGTCACTCTTCCCGCGGTGTGGGATCAGCAACACCGCCTGGTGCTGCTGCGCTTGCCCCAGCGAGCCACCTACAACCCGTCACCGTGTTGGTACGCAGCAGGACGTGGTGAGGATGTGGGGATGTCCGATCTGGAGCGGATCACAGCTCGCCCGAGCAAACTGGACGCGCTCACCGAGGAGTTGGCCAAGCGGCTCCAGGAGGTCGAGGCCGAGCGGGAGGAACTGCGGATCACTGAGCGGCTCCTGCGCCGCCTGGCCGACACGGAGGCCGTTGGCACGGTGAGCCCGATGAAAGAGCAGGTGGCGGGGCGGAACCGTTCCGGCCGACCGGTCAGACGATCTGCACCATGGACACCCGCCGCCGACCAGCCGAGTACTCCCGACCCCGGCGCACACCAGCCCACCCGACCCGCACTTTTCACGATGCACACTGCTCACTGGCCGGCCGAGGGACTGACGCAGCGAGACGAATGTCAGGCAGCGAACTGTGCCCCAGCTGAAAGACCGTCCTCGTCCTCGATCTTCTGCTCGGTCCATATGGTCTTGCCCTTGTCACTGAACCGTGTGCCCCACCTCTGGGTGAGCTCGGCGATGAGAAACAGTCCTCGCCCTCCTTCATCGCTGGAGCGCGCATAGCGAAGGTGAGGAGCTGTGGTGCTCGCGTCGGACACCTCACAGATCAGTGCACGGTGATCGCGCACAACGCACAGATGAATGGGACCTTCGGCGTAGCGAATTGCATTAGTGACCAACTCGCTGACCACCAGCTCAGTGACGAACGCTGACTCCTCGAGCCCCCACAAGGAGAGCTGGCGCGCTACCAGACTACGGGCGGTGGCTACCACAGCTGGGTCGTTGGGCAGGTCCCAGGAGCCCATGTGGTCCTCGTCGAGGCGTTGTGTACGGGCCAGCAGCAGGACAGCTCCGCGGGGTGAGGCCCATGCGTCGGACAATACTTCCGCGAGCTCGTTCCTCAGTTGCCTCAACGGGACATCGGCTGCGGCGCTCATTGCTCGGGTGAGTGAAGGAGAGCTTTCGTCCGCCGGCCGCTCAGCATTCTCGAGCGCCGGAGCGTACAGGGCAAGTGTGCTGCCGGCAGGCAGATCGAACTCCACGGCCGTGGAGTGTCGGTCAGCCGAACCCAGGGGGGCGCCTACGGGCACGGTGAGAGCCCTTACGGCCCCATCGGGGCCCGCCACGACAGGGAGCGAGTGTCCGGCGCTGGCCACGGACAGGCGACCAGAGACCGGATCGTAGACGGCGTACACACAGGTGGTTACGGGAGCCGTGTGATCGTTGTGAGATGCAGAGTCGACACTACGTCCGTCTGTGATCCGAGAAGCCAGTGTGTCCAGTCGCGCCAGTACCTCTTCGGGGGCGAGATCCAGGTCCGTCAGAGCCTGGAGTGCGGCCCCCATTCGTCCTACTGCGGCAGCGCCCGCCAGGCCGGCCTCATTCGTCGTTATGACCACGAGGGCGACGCGGGCACCCGATGTCCGAATGACATCGAACCAGTGTGCACCCGACGTGGCGGGAGCGAAATGGTGGGCAGTCTCCACGCCACTTTGCTCGGCGGGGTGGGGGAGGAGTTGGCGCTGCAGAACGCGCACCGAACTGTGTTCCCGCGCGTAACGACGTGCGTTGTCGATGGTCAGGGCGGTGCGCGATGCGAGGTCACGGGCGGTGAGAACATCGAAGTCGGAGAAGTGGTTGCCCAGTCCCATTCGGTAGAATGTCACCACGCCTACGATTGCGCCCCGGGCTTTCATCGGTACGACGAGGGAGTGGGCTGACAGCTCGCCATACGTCCCACGGTGCAGCGGCTCTCCGTCGTCTCCGGGCAGCAGGACGGCAGCGCGGCGAGGCCCCTCGGTGAGCCGCTCTCCCGCGGACACGGGATAGGGAAATCTCGGTTGTCCGGCTCGAGTGGGCTTCCCGTGAGCGGCGGCTTTGCCGGCCCAGCGCAATCCCACTCTTCGGAGATCGGCCCGGGCGGGGTCGGCTTCCTCGCCGGAGATGACAGGCGTGAACACCTCGACCGCGGCGGCGTCGGCGAAGCGGGGAACCGAGATGTCGGCCAACTGCTGACCGGTCTCCATCACATCCAACGAGGTTCCGATCACGGCGCTGGCGTCTGCGAGGAGTGCGATGCGTTGCTCGGCCGTTCGCTGCTCGGTGATCTCGACAGCTGTTGTAGCGAGACCCACCACATTCCCCAGAGGATCCTCGAGACGGAAAATCGAGTTCGCGAAGACGTGCTCATGGTCGGGGTCGGCCGGCGGCCGACCCCGCTTGTCGAAACCAACATGCGGCACGCCTGACTCCAACACTTCCCGCATGCAGGATTCGAACTCCACCGAATTTGAATCCGGCCACACCTCATGGGGCATGAGGCCGATCGAACGCTCGCCGAAGACTCCCTGCATGCCTTCCGCCGCCGGATTGAACCGGCGGAGACACAAATCGCTGTCGTACACGCAGAGACTTGCGGGTGATTGCTTGAACAGAGCGTTCAGCACCGCCTCGTCAACGATTCTCGCGTCCGACCGGGCGGAGACCGGCCTCACCAGTACGGTCCAGCCTTCCGAACGGTGCTCGCACGGTCGTATCAGCACTCGACACGCCTGTTCGTGGCCGTCTCGGCAGCGCAGCACCACCGGCGCCGAGAACTCCTGCATCTGGCCCTCGGCGCGGCGTCCGGGGTGTTCCGCTCCGAGCAGGCTCCTCACTGGCGTTCCGAGAACTTCGTCGCGTGTGAAACCCAACAGATCACGGGCCGCGTCGTTCCAGCCGGTGACGGCGCCGTGATGGTCGACCACCATCTCGACGTCTGCGTGGAGCCCAAGTGTGTGTGCCTGCCGCCTCGGTGCTCGTGAGGTACTCACAGCAACCAGTCCCCTCTTCGCCCCTGTGAGTCAGCACGGCAAACGTGGTCACAGAAGGCACCCGGAGCATCCGTGGGGCCTCAACGGCAGAGGTTGGCGGCGGCATTCCGTCATTGCGCGACGACGGACACCGCATGCGCTGCGGAGCGGTCTCGGCAGCTCATTCCTCTGCCGGGTTTCGATCACGCACGGTTGTCGCTCTTGTTCAGTGTGTCGATCAACTTCTCCGCCAGTGCGTGGCTGGAGTTGGGGTTCTGCCCCGACATGAGGTTGCCGTCGACAACCACATTTACGCCCCAAGCCTCGATCGATTGGATGTCGGCCCCTCTGGACCGCAGCACATCCTCCAGCAACCACGGCGCGCGGTCAGCTGACCCATGGAGGCGCTCCTCTTCATTCGTAAAACCCGTAAGCTTCCTGCCCTCGAACAACCAGCCTCCTCCCGGCAAGTTCGCGCTGAGCAGGCTTCCTGGGCCGTGGCACAGTGGCGCGATGACTTTTCCCGCCGCATCGAAATCGCTCAGGACCCGGCCGACGTCGGGGTCATGAGCCAGATCCTCCATCGGACCGTGGCCGCCGACGATGAATACCGCGTCGTAGTCGTCAGCCGTGCGTACGTCAGCCAGCGACGTGGGGTTGGTCAACTCCGCAGAATGTTCGTCAAGGTACTTGGCGAACTCCGTGGCCTCTGGGCCGACAGCTTCGGTGCTCAGACCTTCTTGGTCCGGTGTCGGCTTGCCTCCCGCTGTGGAGGCGACGTCGACGTCGAAGCCTGCCTCGGTCATGAGACGGTGCGGGACGGCGAATTCCTCGGGCCAGAATCCGCTGGGCTCCTTCGTTCCGTCGGCACCCGTCCAATGATCGACGCCCGACAGAACCATCAAAACGCTGGTCATGGCGCCCACGCCCTTTCCGTTGAACCGAATCCAACCCCGTCAGCCACGCGCAGGTGGCGAACGGCACTCCATCCGACATGCTCCGCTCGTTGCCCGCAATTCCCATCAAACCACGCATAAGGTGATTCGGCGAGCGCGGAAAGTCTGTGATAAGGCAGCCTCTGCTCCGGATGGGACGAGGGCGTCACTTACTGTGTTGCAGCGATGTCCGGCTATAGGACGGGGGTGGGTGTCTGACGGAGATTTCTCTTTATTGCTGTCGGTAATTGAGATTTCTTGTGTTGTCGTCGCGGAGAGTTCACTCCTGAACGATCGCAGCAGTCTGGAGGCGGGCCGCGTCCTGGCTCGGCGAGGCCCGAAACAGTGGGAGTTGTTTCTGGAACTGCAGCGGACTCATCGCGGTCACCGAACCGAAGTGCCGGTTGAGCGAGGAGACGCGTTTGATCCACGCGATCGCGCGAGCGACGGTGGCCATGCGGCTGTCGGGCAGGCCAAATTTGTCTGACCAGTGCCGCCGGGGGCCCGTTCAGCAGCCGCCAACGAATCTTGCGTCGGACATAGGGCGCCAGCGCTGGGATGTCACGGGCTGTCTCGGCCCAGGGACCAGCCAGGCCGGTCCCTCGGTCTCGGGTACAGCCTGGCGGTGGTGGGCAACTTCAGTCCACTCCGCTCCTCCTGTTGCAGCAGGATCTGCTGCGACCGCCGAAGGCGCGCATGCTGATGTGTATAGGGAAAGATGCTCAGCTGCGGGCCAGGGAACAGAGGCAGCCATGGCAGGACCAGGACCGAAAGGGTTTGAGGGCATCCTGGGGTCTGCGGCGCGGTGGAGTCGGACGAGCGCTGGAATCCTCCGTGTCCCAGAGAGCCATGCTGAGCGGTAAGCGAGTGAGGAACTCCGCCTGCGCCTGGGTCAACGATTTTCCGGCCGGCGTTTACCGATGCGATCAGGAGGGGCGTCCAGGTGCGGGCGCGGCAGCATCAGGTCGTCTCCCAGGTTCTGCTGCGGCAATTCGCCGTACCGGTGCCGGCCGCTGCCACCTGACCGTTGTGAATCTCAGGTACACCGAACCTGGCGTCGTCGGCCCAAGCTGCTTGTCGTCGACGGTAGCTTCGCCGACGCCGCGGCATATTTGCACGCCGGCGGCCTCGGCGATCTGCTCAGCATCGGGCCTGCGGATTTCGCCCCGGACCTCCTGGAACTCGCCGCCGCGCAGCCCGCACGGCCACTGGTCGGCGCGGCGGTCGGCAACGAGGACTGGGCCGAGATCCTCTACACCGGCGGCACGACCGGACGTTCCAAAGGCGTGATCCAGAGCCAGCGCGGCAGGGCCGCGATCACGCTGGCGTCGCAGCTGGCCTATGAGCTACCACTCGAGCCGGTGTACGTCGCCGCAGCACCCATCACACACGCCGCGGTGCACTTCGTTGTGCCGGCCCTGCTCCGCGGCGGCACGGTCGTGTTGCTGGACGGCTTCCGGCCCGACGAGTTCATCGACTCGGTGAACCGGCACCACGCCAATCTCTCGTTCCTGGTCCCGACGATGATCTATCGGCTCCTGGACCACGACTCCCCGATTGGCATGCCCACACTGCGACGCGTCATCTACGGTGCTTCGCCGATGTCCCCCAGCCGGCTCATCGACGCCCACCGACGACTCGGCAGGATCTTCACCCAGATTTACGGTCAGACCGAGACACTCGCCCTGGGGACCGCCCTGCTGTCGGCCGAACACGACCTCTCCGATCCGGCGCGGCTCCTGTCCTGCGGCAGGGCCGTGCCCGGAACGCGGATCGCGCTGCTCGGCGAGGATCACATGGCAGTCGAAACGGGGCAGATCGGCGAGATCGCGATTCGCAGCCCGGCGTGATGCTCGGCTACCACCGCCGGCCCGAGTTGACCGCCGAGACGCTGGCCGGCGGCTGGCTGCACACCGGCGACATGGCCCGTGAGGACGAAGACGGGTTCGTGACCATAGTCGACCGTAAGAAGGACTTCATCATCTCCGGCGGCTTCAACGTCTACACCCGGGAGATCGAGGACGTCCTGTGCGCTGACCCCTCGGTGGCGGCGGGGTCGGTCATCGGCGTACCTGACGCGGTCTGGGGAGAGGCCGTCAAAGCCGTCGTCGTCCCAGCACCCGGAGCGACGATCGACGCCGACCGGCTGATCAAGAGAGTCCGTGACGCCAAGGGCCCGGTGCACGCCCCCAAGTCCGTGGATGTGGCGGCGGAGCTGCCGCTCACACCAGTCGGCAAGCCCGACAAAAAGGCGCTGCGCGCCACCTACTGGCAGGACCATCAGCGCGATGTCAACTGAGCGAGACCACCCTTGGAGAGGAAGGAGAAACGCATGCGTATTCGCTCCGCTGTGCTCCGCGAGGCACCGATGAGCCGACCGTACGTCGACACGCGGCCGCTCGTCGTCGAAGAGCTGGAATCGGCCCGCCCGGGCCCGGCGAGGTTCTGGTCCGCGTGGATGCCGCCGGGCTCTGCCACTCCGACCTGTCGGTGGTCGACGGCAACCGGCTCCGGCCGTTGCCGATGGCGCTCGGACACGAAGCGGCCGGTACGGTCGCCGGCACCGGCACCAGCGTCTACGACGTGCAGGTGGGTGACCGGGTGGTGCTCGTGTACGTACCCAGCTGCGGGTTCTGCAAGTTCTGCAACTCAGGCCGCCCCGCGCTGTACCCGGCCGCCGCACGGGCGAACGGCCGGGGCGACCTCATCCGCGGCGGCACACGACTGCACGACACCGCCGGCGCGGAGGTACGTCACCACCTCGGTGTCTCCGGATTCGCCACTCACGCCGTCGTCGACCGCAACTCCCTGGTCATCATCGACCCCGAAGTCCCGGCGGACATCGCGGCGCTGCTCGGGTGCGCCATGCTGACCGGATTCGGCGCCGTCACCCATACCGCCGGCGTCCGCGCCGGTGACTCCGTCGTGGTGTTCGGTCTCGGCGGGGTCGGACAGGCCACCGTGATCGCGGCGGCCGCTTCGGGTGCGTACCCGCTGATCGCCGTCGACCCCGTCGACAGCAAGCAGGAACTCGCCCGTCAGCTCGGTGGCAGCCACGGCTGTTCACCGGAAGGGCTCAGCGACCTGCTGGCGGACGTCCTGCCCGACGGAGTGGACTGGGCCTTCGAAGTCGTCGGCTCAGTCGGCGTGCTGCAAGCCGCCTACGCGGCCACCGGCCGCGGGGGCGCGACCGTGTCGGTCGGACTGCCACACCCCAGTGCCCATGTCAGCTTCCCGGCCTTGAGCATCGTCGCCGAGAACCGCAGCATTCTCGGCTCCTACATGGGCTCCGCGCAGCCACAACGTGACATCCCGGCGATGATCCAGCTCTGGCAGGCCGGGCGGCTGCCGGTCGAGCGGCTCAAGAGCTCCGAGATCCGGCTGGACGACATCAACTCCGGGCTCGATGCCCTCGCCGACGGCGGTGCCGTGCGGCAGTTGCTGCGGCCCGGCGCGGTGACGCAGCCAGGACCGACCATGTCGGGCACAGCGTCATGACCGACCCCGTGACGCCCACCGACGGGGATCTGCCGGGTCTGGCCGCATTCCCGGTACGACGGCCGTATCCCACCCGGTGGGCTGACAACGACGCATACGGCCACCTCAACAACGTCGTCTACTACGAGTTGTTCGACACCGCCGTGAACGGGTGGTTGATCGAGACCTGTGACGTCGACATCCGCACCCTGCCCGCCATCGGTGTGGTGGCGGAAACGTTATGTCGCTACCTGCGGCAGACCTCGTTCCCGGATGTCCTGCACATCGGGCTGGCCCTGGAACACCGCGGCCGGACCAGCGTGGTCTACCGGCTGGCGACATTCCGCGAAGATCCGGACACCGGCTTGGAGGATGCGCCCTGTGCCCTGGGCCGGTTCGTCCACGTCTATGTCGACGCGGAGACCCGGCGGCCGGTGCCCATCCCGGACGAGATCACCGCCGCGCTCACAAAACGCAACTGAAGGAACGCCGATGCCCGCTGACCGTCTGCTCCCCGACTCGACCACCGAGGACCTTCTCGCCATGGTCCGCGACGTGTGCCGGCGCGAACTCGCGCCTCGCGCGGCCGCCGCCGAGGCGAACTCCGAATTCCCGAGAGAGATCTTCCGACTTCTGGGGAAGCAAGGGATCCTCTCCCTGCCGTACGAGGAAGAGTACGGCGGGGGAGCGGTGCTGGATGAGGTTTCCCTTCAGGTGGTCGAGGAGATCGGCAGTGCCTGGGCGACCGTGGCAGTCGGGCTCACCACGCATTGGGCGAGCTGTCATCCGCTGTGGAAACACGGCACCGACGCCCAGCGGGGTCGGTGGCTGCCGGAGATGACCGGAGGCGGCCTGCTGGGTGCGTACTGCCTGTCCGAACCCGAGGCGGGTTCCGATGCCGGTTCGCTGCGCACCCGCGCCGTCCGGGTCGGTGAGGAATACGTCGTCAACGGCATGAAAGCCTGGATCACCCACGGCGGCATCGCCGACTTCTACGTACTGATGGCGCGCACGTCAGCCGACGGCTCGCACGGTGTGAGCTGCTTTCTGGTACCCGGCGACGCGCCCGGGCTGAGCGGGGCGACACCGGAATCCAAGATGGGGCTGACCGGCTCCCGCACCTCCCAAGTGCGTTTCGAGAACGTCCATCTGGATGCCGGCCGTCGCATCGACAAGGAGGGCCGGGGGATCCCGATGGCTCTGGAAGCCCTGGACACCGGCCGCCTGTGCATCGCCGCCACCGCGACCGGCATCGCACAGGCCGCGCTGGATTGCGCGGTCGGCTACGCCAGGGAAAGACACCAGTTCGGCCGGCCGGTCATTGACTTCCAAGGCATGGCATTCCTGCTGGCTGACATGGAGGCCGGTGTCGCCGGCGCACGCGCCACCTGTCTCGACGCGGCGCGCCGCAAAGACCGCGGCCTGCCCTTCAGCAAGCAGGCCGCCATTGCCAAGCTCGTCGCCACCGACACCGCGATGAAGGTCACCACCGATGCGGTCCAGGTCCTCGGTGGGGTGGGCTACACGAAGGAATTCCCGGCCGAACGCTACATGCGGGAGGCGAAGGTGCTGCAGATCCTCGAAGGCACGAACCAGATCCAGCGTCTTGTCATCGGCCGCTCGCTGGCGAAGGCCGCCTGATGACGCCGGCTCCGGCATGCGAGGGCACGTTGCCGGCACGCTGGGGGATCAGCATTCCCTACCCGGATGTGGGGCTGGCCGAGCAGGCCGAGATGTACGCCGAGCTCGGCGACCGCGGCTACACCGACTTCTGGACCCTGGAGGCGAGTGGCTGGGACGCGTTCACCCCGCTCACGATGGTTGCGATGCGGCTGCCGGCCGCGAACGTGGGCACGGCGATCGTCCCCGTGTTCAGCCGCGGTGCGGCGGTTCTCGCCCAGTCCGCCGCGGCGATGGCCGAACTGGCCGGTGACCGGTTCACGTTGGGTCTGGGCGCCTCGACGAGTGTGATCATGCGGGACTGGAACGGTGTCGACTACGTCGCCCCGTTCAAGCGGACCCGTGACACGGTCCGTTTCCTGCGGCAGGCGTTGTCCGGGCAGCGGATCGACTCCACGTACGACACCTTCGCCGTTCACGGATTCCGGCTGGACCGGCCGCCACCGGCGATCCCGCGCATCATGCTGGCCGCGTTGCGCCCGGGCATGCTGCGGATGGCCGGCGAGGAGGCCGACGGCGCCATTCTCAGCTGGCTCGCACCGGAAGACATCCCCCGCGTCGCTCCGCACGTCGGGCCGGGCAAGGAACTGGCGGCCCGGATCTTCGTCTCACCCTGCGACGACAAGGACGCGGTGCGCGACGCAGCTCGTCGTATGGTCGCCTCCTACCTCAGCGCGCCGGTCTACCGCGCCTTCCACGAGTGCCTCGGTCGGCCATCAGGGCGTCCAGGCCCAACTGGACCAGATAAGCGTCCGAGGGGCGCTGCCAGGATTCCATGGCCAAGTCTGCGGCGGCCATGCGGATCAGGCTGATTGCTACTACTGCGTCCACGCTGTCGCCCTCCCATCATCTTTCCGTAGAGGGACGTCCTATCACCGCGAGCCGGGCGGTTGATCAGGTGGCCAGCAATACGCGCTTGCGTAGCAGGCTGAAACCGGCTCGGCCGAACATCTGGCGCTTGAACATCTTGATCCTTTGACGTGTCCTTCGACGACGCCGGAGTTCCAGGGCAGGGTCAGGCCGGCGATGACGGCGTCGCGGTCTCGATCGATGCCGGCCGCGAGAATGTGGAGGCTGGGAAGGTCGTCCTGGCAGACGGCGTCGAGCCACTGCGGGAGTCGTTCCCCTGCCGCTCGGTGAGCATGTGGGCGAAGGACCGGACGTACCGGTCAGGGCGTCGAGTTCAGGGCAGTTGGCAAGGACGGCCTTGAGCCGGAGCTGTTCGATCTCGGTTCAGCGTCTCGGGTCGGCTGAGGATCCATCTTGTCACCAGGCGGGGTGCGGCGGTTGCGGCTCCGCCCCGTCGGCACCTTCACCTCGAAGTCGAGCTTCGACGGTGGGTTGCCGGGATTCAGGGCGGTGACCGGCCGTGGCGAGGTGCGCATCTCTCGCAGGTAGGTGCTGACCCGGCCGTAGCTGCCTCCTCGATAGCCCAGGGGAACGATCTCCTCCCAGAGCTTCCAGGCGTTGGTGCAGCCCTCGTCCCAACGTTCGTCCAGGTAGAGCTTGTACTCGTCGAGGACGGAGGTCCTGTTGTGCTGCCACTGGCCGCGCAACAGGTCTTCCGGCTTCGCAGGACGCGGCACGCCACCCCGAGGATCCGGCGCTTGCCGCGCTGATCACGGACCTCTCCTCGAATCCCGAATTCCACAGGCTCTGGCAGAAGGTCCACCCGGTCAGCGACAAGGACGTCGGCGCCTACCGGCTACACCACCCCACCGCTGGGGAGTTCACCCACGCCTTCCAAGCGCTGCGCCTGCCCGAGAGCCCCGACCAGACCCTCATCGCCTGCACGGTTGATCCGGAATCCCCGGCGCGGGCGGCGGTGGCCGCGATCGCGCGCGCCATGACGTGTTCGACCGACTTTGTTCTCGATTCGTGAAGTTCACCCTTTCACGACTCCGGGAAACGCCCGCCGGAGCGGGACTGGGCAAGAGCCTTTGCCAGTCGTACGCTCAACAGCTGCGGCTCGTCGGCTGCCTGGCCGCGAGCCTGCCCGCGCCGTCCGGCGCTCGCCGGCGGGGATGTCTCTTCTTGTGACATTGACGAGCCGGACTGGACGAGGAGCGCGGCGTACGAGGTGAGACGTGCCCGGGGCCGCTAGGCCGATCGGGGCTTCCTGTCGCTCGTCTTCTTCGCAGTCGTTTTCTTGGCCGGGGCCTTCTTCGCTGTCTTCTTCGCGGTGGTCTTCTTGCGGGCCGGCATGTCGTGCACGGTGGCGTCCTCACCGGTTTCGCCGCGGGAGTTCTTGGCCTGCTGGACGGACTGCTCCAGCGCGGACATCAGGTCGACCACCTGGCCGCTGCGCTTCTCCTCGCCCACCGGCTGCGGCGGTGTCTTGCCTTCGGCCTTCGCCTCGAGGAGTTTCTCCAGCGCCTCGGTGTACTCGTCGTGGAAGCCGGACACGTCGTCCAGGGCCATGGTGTCCATCAGGGCGAGGGCGCCCGCAATCTCGTCCTCGTCCAGCTCCGCCTCGGGGGGTGTCAACTCGGCAGGGTCCCGGATCTCGTCCGGCCAGTGCATCTGGTGCAGCACCATCGCGTTTTCCTTGATGGACAGGAGCCCGAGGCGCTCGCGGCCGCGGAGTGCGAACTTGGCGACGGCTGCCTTCGAGGACCGCTCCAGTGCCTTCCTCAGGAGCGTGTAAGGCTTCGCGGCGACGTCGCCGGCGGCCTCCAGGTAGTAGGTCTGGCCGAGGCGGATGAGGTCGATCGTGTCGCGGTCGACGAAGGCGACGACATCGATGGCACGGGCCGTGGGCAGCGGCAGGTCCGCCAGTTCGTCGTCGCTGATCGGGATGACGTTGTCCTTCGACAGCTCGTACCCCTTGCCGATCTCGTCCGAGGTGACTTCTTCGCCGTCAAGTTCGCACACCTTCCGGTTGCGGACCAGCCCCATGTCTGCCAGGTGGACCCGGCGGAACCGGACGCTGTGATCTTCGGTTGTGGCCAGGAGGCGCACAGGAATCGTTACTAGCCCAAAAGAGATGGAACCATTCCAAACCGCTGACCCTGACGGCATGCGACCCTCCGTGGCCGGACGGCGGCCAGGCCGCCAGATGGGGAGAAGAAGGCGGCCGGACGGCCCGCCCGTATCACTGATCCTCACCCGGCCTCGCCCGCCTCGCACCACGAGTGGCTACCCGCCGTCGGCCGGCGCCTTGTGCGCGCCGCACACCGGTCGGATCGGTTCGGACCATCTGGCGTGCCTGTGCCGTGGTGAGGGTGCCGCCGGTGCGGCCCTGGATGGCCCAGCAGCCGGGGACATGGAAACGCGCCCCGGGCCCTTTTCCGTCCGGGTCGCCCGGGGCGGCCTGGAGTTGCTCGGCGATCCACCCCTCCGGGCTGCCGGTGGGAGGTTCGGCGTCGGGCTGCGGCGCGGGAGCTCCGGTCGCGCGCAGGGCGGGGCACCGCGTCGCAGGAGGTGCCGGGCACGGGCCGCACGTACTCGCCAGGCACTTCGATCTCGATGAAATCCTCACCCAGATCCTGGCCGGTGCTGGCGGCGCGAGAGCTCCAGCCGCGGAGTGCCACCCGGTAGACCCAGGTGCCGTCACCGGCCTGCCAGCGGCGGACCAGGCGCCCTGTGACACGGCCGTCCGGAAGCAGCACCCGCACCCGCGGCAGAGCGCCGGCGGGAGTGTTGCGGTGCGCGTCCTGCCCGCGCGGCGGCTGAGCCATCCGCCCATCATCGGACTTGCGTTCGATTGGGCAAAGTCGGCGGCTGCCAGGCTCACCGCGATGGTGCCGACCCGTTTGCGTGCCGAACTCTCGCGAGTGCGCGACCTGGGGGACGTCCCCTTGTCAAGTTGCAGAGTCGGCGGCCGCCTGCCCCTTGTCCCGGTGCGCTGCCGGGCCACGCACGCCCGCGTTTCCCCTAGACCAGCCTTGCTACCGGGCACCGTTAGACCGCGGACAAGGGGTACCCCCGCACTGTTTCCCCGGGCAGTTTTGGCCCATGTGGGTGAACGGTTCGAGAGGATTCCGGAAGGAACGGATTGTTCTGGCCCCACCCTCGATCGGGTGACGTTTCCTGGCTGTCCTGGGACGGAGCGAAGTCGGCTCCTTTCGGGCTGGGTTGGTCGCGGTAGCGTGTAACTCACGACGCCCGCCCGGCCGCTTCCCCTGACAGGTATGCGAACGGGTGGGTGCTGTGCTTGGTACCGGTTCCTGAACCCCTGCGGGATACTGCGCACGTGGTTGAAGAACGCGTGTTGCAGGACGATCCTCATCGCAGGGTGGTGCGCGTCGGCGACACAGTCCGACGGCCCGTGCACCCGTGGACTCCGGCGGTTCACCAGTTGCTTCGGCACCTGGAGGCTGTCGGCTTCCCCTACTCGCCACGGGTGCGGGGCGTCGATGAGGAAGGACGTGAGGTCCTCACCTATCTGGATGGTGAGTCAGGGCCGCAGGGCTGGGCCCAGGTGGTCGACGACACTGGCCTGGTCACCTTCGCGCGCCTTCTGCGCCAGTATCACGACGCGGTCGCCGGCTTTCGTTTGCGTGAAGGGCTGAGCTGGTGCACCGGGGAGAGCGGGCCACGCGACGGCGAGGTGGTCTGTCACGGTGACTTCGGCCCGTGGAACATCGTCTGGCAACTGAACGACCCAGTCGGCATCCTGGACTGGGACTATGCCCGGCCGGCGGACCGGCTGCACGACGTCGCCTACGCCCTGGAGTACGGCGCCCCGTTCCGGGATGACTCCGAGTGCCTCCGCTGGCTGCGGTATCCCGAGCCACCCGACCGACGCTACCGCCTGGAGCTGTTCGCCAGCGCCTACGGCCTGACCTCCACCGACGGCCTGGTCGGCGCGGTCATCGACGTCCAGGAGACCGGAATCGAGCAAGTCCGCAGGCTCGCCGCGCGGGGACTTCAACCACAAGTCCGCTGGGTCGCCGACGGCTACCTCGACGACCTGGCCCAACGAGTCGCCTGGAGCCGAGCCAATCGCCACCTGTTCGAGTAAGTACCGGGTATTTGGCGCCTACCCGTCGTCCGGTGGTGCAGGTTGGATCAGGCAGCCGCCGCCTTGTGCTTGGCGGTGGTACTGGCCAGTCGAAAGGACGGGGTGCCGGTCTCGATGATGTGGGCCTCGAAGGTGAGCCGGTCGACGATGGCCTGGCAGAGCCGCTTGTCGGTGAAGGTCTCGTCCCACTCGGTGAACGGCCTGTTCGACGCGACCGCGATCGCGTGTCGACCTCGAACCGGGACCAGATGGGAGCGGCGGAAGCGTCCGCCCTCGTGCTCGACCCCGCCCTTCGACCGGAAAACCACCCTCTGCGACTCCACCCGCGAGCGGCCGAAGCACAGCTGCGAGACCGCCGGCTTCAAGCTGTCGTAACGGATGTGCCTGGTCGGAACACCGCCCAGGATCCGGGAGGCGTCCACGTGCCCCTGCATGAAGGCTTCCTGCCCGGACGTGGAGAACACCCTTCTCTGCACTATCGAGTGCGCCTGAGCGGATTCCGGCGTTAGATCGCGATCGGGAGCTCCTCGATCCAGCAGTCGACTGACTTCGCGGTGATCACGGCTTGGGCCTCCTCGGCGTCGGCTCTGGCCAGGAAGACGCCCGCTCCGGTGACGTCGGGTCCGTCGGGGCGGATCACCCGCGTCATGACAACGTAGACGCGGCGGTGACGCTCTCGTCGGATCGTGGCGTTCTCATCAGCCAGCAGTGCGTCGATGAGTTCCTGGGCCGAGGCGATGTTGAGGCCGGCATCGACACCAGGGAGAGGCTGGCTGGGCCAGATGATCGGCCTGGCGGGGTAGAAGTGATGGAAGAAGCTCTGTTGAGTGCGGCCGAGCACCCCTTCCGTCCAGCCGACGGCCATGGCGACCACATAGTCGGACTCACCCTGGCTCTCCAGAACGAAAACGCGATCGTCCCGGCCGAAGGACATGCTGGCGTGGTCGGCCTTGGCCTGCTCGCTCTCGGCCACGGTCGCGCATCTGATCGCCAGGCCGCGGTAGTCGTCACGGATCTTCATCACGGCGGCGGGCTTGAAGAGCAGGTCAATCGTTGTCTCGGGCTCGCCGGGTTCGTCAGGTCGGCCGAGGCTCCGCATCAGGAGCTGGCCGTGGCTCGCCGTGTAGGCCAAGAGGTGGAAACCGCGCTCGCTGCGAAAGAGCTCCTTGCCGGGGATGAGCTGGTGATCGCGGTTGAGCCAGGTGCTGTCCGTCACGGGCTCACGATCTCTGTCCCGCCCACGCTGGTCAATGTGATTGTTCTGCTGAGGGAACCAGCTCCGTTCTCTTTCTGCCCTGCTTGTGCCCGTAGGCGCTCGATCTGCTGTTTCTTGACGGCGATGTGCCGCAGGCTCTCCTGCCGGCGACTTCGCCGAGCCACTGCATCCGCTGTGCCTCCCCGAGGCGCTGGCGGGTGTTGGTCTCGATCTCCAGCAGTCGGGGCTCCTAGGCCAGGTCGAGGCGGAGCGTGGGGCACCTGACACGGGCGTTTTCATGCTGGCAAGGGGTGCCATAGGGCCGGTCGCAGGTGCCGAGCGCGTCCTTGGGCAGGCTGAAGTGGTCGCGGAGTCCTGCCACTCGGTGTCGCTGGGCTCGCGGTACTCCTCGCTGGGACGGTGGGTTCGGCGCTGGTCGACGAACTGCCGGTAGTGGCGGATGACCTCCTCGGGATAGACCGCGACGTAAACCTGAGTGGTATTGAGATCGAGGTGGCCAAGGACCTTTGCGGCGATGTGGATCGGCAGGCCGCCGTTGACCGTCTCGGTCGAGAAGATTCTGCGGAAGTCGTGCGGCGTGAACCTCAGCGGCGTCCCGTCGACGATGCCGACCCGCAGCGCGTGTTCGGTGAGGAGCTCGCGGATCCGGTTGGCGGAGATGACCTGCAGCCGGTGCTGGGAGGGGCACCGGAACAGGTGGGGCACCGGGGGGCCGAAGACCAGCTCGTACCCGTCGTACCAGGTCAGCAGCGGCACCCGCTCGCCGGTGCGCTTGATCCGGCGAATGATCCGGGCGAGGACCGCGACCAGGTCCGGGTCGGCGGGGATGACACGCTCACGGTCGGTCTTGGACGGGCTGATCTGCAGCAGCGGCACCGTCTCGCCGGTCGGTGCCTGGTACTGACGCAGGCTGAGGTGGGTGAGTTCCAGGAGTTCCTCGATTCTGGCTCCGGTGCGTCGCAGGATCTCGATGCTCGCCCAGTCCAGAAGGCGTTGTTCTCCTCGCATTCGGCATCGAACCGGGGACCGGGCTCGTCGACGGGGGCGAGGAACAACGCGGTGGGGCGCCAGTTGCTGCCGTTGCGGCCGGTGCGTCGATACTGTGAGCCCTCGACGGTGAACTTCTCACCCGGCTCTGCGGAGCGGGCTGCCTGCAGCAGGAGCGTGGCGCGCTGCAGCCGAGCCTCGGCTGCGCGGACGAGCTGCGGCAGGACGGGAACAAGGGTGCGGGT
The DNA here is from genome assembly GCF_044455465.1 of Streptomyces sp. NPDC051217. Lineage (NCBI taxonomy): Bacteria > Bacillati > Actinomycetota > Actinomycetes > Kitasatosporales > Streptomycetaceae > Streptomyces > Streptomyces sp. NPDC051217. The sequence continues at coordinate 11,836 of NZ_JBITEV010000028.1, read as the reverse complement.
GTGCTGCTGCATCCGCGCCTGCCGGTGCCGGGTCTCCTTGATGTAGCCGCGGATGTCGGCTTCGCTGATCGGGCAGGGTGCGGCGCAGGCCGCCCAGCGGGCCGGGTCTTCCATCGACCACTGCGAGAGGTCCAGGTAGAAGGAGCGGAGGGCCAGGAGCACGGCGTGGGCGGTGCGGCGTGGGCGCCCGTCGGGCAGGACCCGGACGCGTTGCTTCCATGCCTGGGCGACCTCGTCGGGCAGATTGAGCGAGGAGATCGCGGGGTGGTGGCGACGCGGCCGTGCCGGGTCATCAGCGGTTCCCGAACACGTCGGCGCGGTCGTCCGGGTCATAGGTCCAACCGGTCAGCGGCCGCGGCGGCGGCTTGGGGCGCGTGTAGTGCTCGTGGACCCTGGTGATGACCTCGTCGATCCTGGGCCGAAGGTAGGTGCTGGTCGTGGTGACGCGCCGGTGGCGCATCACCTGGTGGGCGTCGACCAGGGTGATGGCCGGGTCCTCGATCAGGCGCAGACACAGGGTGTGCCGCAGGTCGTGCAACGTGATGTTCGCCCCGATCCGGGCGTTGATCCTGTTCAGCACCGCCCGCAGAGCGGTGTAGGTCAGTGGACGCGTCGGTCCGCGCAGGGTCCATCACACCGGCTCGTCCGAGGCGGGGCGGTGGCCGTCCTGGGCCAACTCGCCGAGGTAGAGCGTCAGCCAGGCGAAAGCTTCCGGGGAGGTCGGGCATGCTTCCTTCGCCCCGCCCAGGCCTTTGGTCTGCACGTAGATCCGGCCCTCGCCCGGGTGGATGTCGCCGATCGTCATGCCCAGCATCTCGGCGGCCCGCGCGCCGCTGGACAAGAACATGGAGAACAGTGCCCGGTTGCGGTGGCAGCCCAGCGAGGTGAACAGGTCCTCGACGACATCGTCGGGGACCGCACGGGGCTCGCGGTCGACCTGCTTCTGGCGGTAGGCGCCCCGACGGTGCAGCCGGAACGGCTCCAGCGGGTTGTGATGCGCCTCCAGCCGGCGCCCGTCACGGGACTGCGGTGGCACCGGGGAGACCAGCGGCCCCTGCCCGGTCTGCAGATGGTGGTCGGAGAACGCCGCCAGCACCGACACCGCGTGGTTGATGGCCGCCGGGGCATCGCCCGACCGCAGGTACGGCTTGCCGGTGCGCGCGTTCAGCGACCCCGGAGGAGGCGCGTCCGGGCGGCGCCGATCCCGCGCCGGGTTGCTGCACGTCCGCAGCCACAGGACGAAGTCGCGGACGTCCACTCGCTGAGCACGACTCCATTCGACCTCCAGCGCGGCGAGGAACCTTCTCTGCACCAAGTCAAGCGGGAGCTGGTGGTTGATGAAGTGGTCGCTCCGCATCGAGCAGTCGCAGCTCGGATTCGAGCGGCGGGTGGCCCTTCACAGTCCTGCGATTCCGGCCCGCTGTGCCTGCAGCTCCGAGCGGACGAGTTCTAGGAGGCGGCCTGCCCAGTTGCGGCCGCGTCCGGCGTTGTCCCCCCAGAAGCCCGAGTCGGCGTCGTCGTAGATCACGGTGGCGTCGTTCGTGGTCAGCAGGATCTCAGCCAGGTCGGGGTGCTGGTCGTACTTCGCGCGCAGTAGGGCCGCCATTACCGCGGTGCGGGCGTGCTGCCAGCCCTCACGCTGTGCTGCCGCGGTCGCGGACTTGCGTGCGGCGGCATGGGTCTCTGCCGTGGCGATCACGGTCCGGACCTCGGGGTCAGCGACTGACAGCGCCCAGTAGGCGTGGGCGGCAGATGGGTAGCTAACCTCGCCGACGACGATCGGGGCCGGGTAGTCGTTGCGCAAGCCCCGGAATCCCGGGGCATCGACCGGTTTGTTCGGATACGTGTGGTACAGCTTGATCGCCGGGGCGAAGGAGGCCACTGGTCCGTCTGCCGGGACGCGTGCGGCTCGTTCAGCGGCCCATCGCGCCCGTTCCTCGAAGTAGGCGACGGCCCTGTCGTAGTCCTCCTGCATGATCGGCCCATCGGCCGGGATGTACGTTTCGCCGCCGGGTCCCGCCACCAGCACCCGCAGCGGCCAGTCTTTGCTGTCCATGTCGCCCAGTGCGTAGCGGCGCTGCGAGATCGGGATGGCCAGGAAGGCGTTGCGGGCTGCGGCGCGGTTTTCCTCGGTCCGGTTGGCGAGGAAGGTGTCGACGGCGACGAGGCATCGGCCCGTCGAATCCGGGCGCCCGTTGAGTTGGTCGATGGTGTCTCGAATCTCGGCGACCAGCAGGTCGGGGGTGAGGTAGCTGTGGGGCTCGCTGAAGGTCCAGCTGGCCAGTTCGAACGCGGATGCCTTGGCGCCGTCCGGCAGGGTGGTGGCTACCCAGCCGCTGCGGAGCTTGTTCTGGAACTCCTCAAGGGTGACCAGTTCCCAGCAGTCGATGAGCCCGTCGGCGTAGATGAACAGGTCGGTGAGGAAGTGCGTGCCGCCGTTGCGGATGAAGGCGTGGCGCCAGGTGCCGGGTATGCGAACGCCGTCCACCGTGCGGTGAGTGGTCTTGTTGCCGATCATCCGGCGATTGTGCCGCAGCTGCCGCTGCGGGGTCGGGGAATTTCCGCACGGTCGAGTCCCTCACCCGATTGCTTGACGGGTGGTGGGCAGGCAGAGACTTGGCGGCTTCATCGGGCTGCAGCTCATCCCACTTGGTCGCAGCACCTGCTGGCCTCACAGAGTGCCGAAGGCCGGTGCGTGACCATTGGCAGAACCATTTTCACGAAGCCTCACCAGGCGGGAGCCAGTCGTCCGTGTCGCGGTGGCGGCCGAGTCCGACAGCGGCGAACTCGTCGACGTGATTGCCCTTGGCGGCGCCGAGTCGCCGAAGCGCCTGAGAGATCGGCGTGCCGGTCGTCGGCGATGACTCCTCTTCGGCCAGGCGCAATGGTCCAAGGACTATCTTCCCTGCATCCCAGGTGAGAGCGTTCTGGGTCCCTACCCCGCCGAAGTAGTCGGCTTCGACGTAGGCCACCGGACCTGCCTTCGAGCACGCGCTGAGCAGGCGATCGAAGCCCGCTGGAGCCTTCCAGAACCCGTCGAGTTCGGGCGCTTCGGCGACCGTGACCGCATCGAACAACGCGTGGCTCATCGGCAAGAGCCAGAGGTGCTGGCTGAGAGGAACGATGCGCGCCTCTGTGGTGGAGCCGGCCAACTCGCGGAGCACGGATTCGGCGGCGATGACCGCCTGAAGGCAATACATCCCCTCATTCTCGCCTGGCCGCTGATCGCGGCGCGATGCCGGGTATGCCGAGGTCGACCGGCGCGACCCTGGCGAGCCGACGGGTCTGATCCCGCTTCTGGCGCAGGAAGGACAGGGTGAGGTCGATCCCTTCGATCTCACCGAGCCACCCCTCTGCTTCGGCCCGGGCCCGGCGGGCCAGAAGGTCGACTTCAATCTCGTCGAGGCGGGGCAGCATCTTCGGATTGATGTTGATCATGGGGCATCTCAGACAGGCGTGCTCATGCTGGCAAGGTGTCGAGTAGGGGCGGGCGCACCCTCCCAGCTCGACTTTGCGCTGGTCGAAGTGCTCCTCGAAGCCGAGCCATTCGGGTTCGGTGACCGGCCGGTACTCGTCGGTTGGCCTGGCCTGGCGGCGCCGGTCGAGAAAACCCTGGTAGTGCCGGACGACGTCCTCGTTGAACACGGCGACGTAACCACGAGTCGTTTGAAGATTCAAATGTCCGAGTAGGGCCGCTCCAATGTGGATCGGAAGCCCGCTGTTCACCAGCTCCGTGGCCAGGAGTCGGCGAAAATCGTGCGGGGTGAAGCTGGTCGCAAGGAAGCCAGGGTGTTGTTCGGCGAGCTCGACGCAGTGGCGCTTCAGCATGTTCACCACGGTGGTGTCCGACATGACCTCGTGCTTGGTACCGATCTTGCGTTGGAACAAGAACGGCATGGGCGCGCTGCTCTGACGTTCCTTCGGGTCGTAACGAGGCAACAGCGGGATGGTCTGGCCCCCGGTGGTGTGGCGACGGACGATGGCCGCGACGACGGCGAACAACTCGGCGGACATGGGGATGACGCGTTCCCGGTCGCTCTTCGAGGGAGCGACCACCAGCAAAGCGATCACCTCGCCGTTGGGCCGTTGATACTGTCGGATGCTGAGATGGGTGAGCTCCAGGGCCTCCTCTATGCGCACGCCTGAGTGCCGCAGGACCTCAACGATCGCCCACTCCCAGAAGGCGGCGTCCTCGGCATGCGTGACATTGATGTGCCTGCCGCTCTCCAAATCGAGGACGCGGACGTTCGCCAGCCCTCCGAGCCGGACGCGGCGTTCATCCACCCTGCTCCACAGGCGCTGATAGGTGTGACCCTCCAGCGTGACGGTCTGCCCGCCGGCCATGTCCGCGGCCTGCGCGAGTAGGTCACGGAGGTGGCCGTACCGGTTCTCCAGGTGTTCCAGGAGAGTATTCAACAGCGGTTGACGCTGCCTGGTGCGGTCATCCATGCGTTCCTTGACGCGTCGTTTGCGGATCCCATAACCGCGGACCTCGGCGTCGGAGATCGGACAGGGCGCCACCCAGATCGCCCACTGCTCGGGCTCGGCTGCTGCCCACGCCTGCAGATCGGCGTAGAAGGCGCGTACTGCCCGCAGGATGGGGTCGAAGTCGCGCTGCCCCTTGCCGTCCACGCGAATCGCGACCCGGTCCCGCCACCGCTGGTAGAGCTCGCCGTCGATGCGCAGGTCGGGCTGGTCGGGGGCGAGTTGCTCGATGGTCGCCCAGAAGTTGTTGGCCAGGTGGCGGGACAGGTTGTCCAGCGTCGAATAGTCCAGTTCGGGCTTGCGTCGTTCCAGGTAGGCGACGAGCAGGTGCCGAACCCCGGTATTGCGGATCTTGTAGCGGTCGACCAGTTCTTCGACCGTCGACCGCCCGTTGAGCAGGGCCGCCTTCAGCGTCGCCGGCCCATGGGAGGGGAAGTGGTCCATCGTGTGGAGCACTTGCCAGGCCAGGTGGCCGGGGAACCGGCTGCCGGCTCCGCGTGCCCCAAGGACCAGTCCTTGACGGCGACACTCCCACGCGTAGTGCAGAAAAGCCTCGGGGGTCAGGTCGGCCAGGGCAATGCCCTGCGTGGTGAGGGCGACCGCGATGTCGAACAGCGCGGTCCCATGGTGAATCGGGTTCACCGGCGTGGCCTGCGTCTCAGCCCAGAACTTCTCCAACAGCGGGTCGTTCTGGGCGGCGAGGAAGCGCTGCCCGTAGTAGAGGAAGGTGTTCGACCGGAATGCCTCCAGCGAGGGCTGGATGATCCGCAGACACAGCAGGCAGGCAGCGCCGGTGCCGATCTGGCTTCTCTCTCTGGGAGCCGATCGCAGGACCGACACGGGGTTGCCGCCCTGGTTGAACCCGCTGGCCTCCCACCGCTCCTGCCAGGTCTCGCCCGGGAACTGGCTCAGGTGCTGCAGGAGGTCCCGGGCGCCGCGGCTCCGGTTCCATCGGTTGTCGGCCGACTTCGTCGGCCAGGTCGTGCGCACCGCCTGCGCGATCTCCTCGACGGAGGCGCGGGTCAGATCGCCTTGGGGACGCGGCGGAACCGCGGGGGCAGGAGCGGGGGCGGCGTTCACGCTGACGAAACGGCTGACGCCCTTTTTGCTCGTCGGCTGGGTCAGGGTGCCGGGTTCAGCCACCGAACACCGCCTTGATGTCCTCCTGGTCGTACCCGGCGGCGAAGGTGCGCTGGGGACGGGGCTTTGTGTAGTGCTCCTGGAGCTTGTCGTGCAGGTCCTCCACGCGGGCCGTCAGGTAGCGGCCAGTAGTGTCGAGGTGGGCGTGCCGCAAGATCGTCTGCACCTCGGCGAGGGTGAGCCGCTCGTCTCCCGCCATCCTGACCGCCGCCGTGTGGCGAGCGTCGTGCAAGGTCCAGTTCGTGCCGAGCTTGTCGTTGGCCCGCTGGAGAATGCGGCGCGTCGCCCAATACGTCAACGGGCGCGGATCCCCGCGGCGGGTGCGCCACACCGGTTGGCCCGGGTCGGGCAACCCGTCGGCGGCCAGGTAGCTGCCCAGGTAGCGGAAGGCGTTCGGGGAGGCGGGCACGGGCTGCCGGATCCGGGTGCCCTTGCTGATCACATATATCAGCTGGCCCGACCAGTCGATGTCGTCCAGCCCAACGCCCAGCAGCTCGCTCGCCCTGGCCCCAGAGGAGACGTAGAACTCCAGGAGTGCCCGGTCTCGGTCGCAGCCCATCCCGGCGAACAGCTCATCCCACAAGTGGTCGGGGATGGACCGCGGGGCTTGCACAGGCACCTTCTGCCGCAGCCGGCCCCGGCGGAACACCGGAGTCGGCTCCAGGGGAGACCGGTGTGCAAGAGCCTGCCGACGACCGCGCGAGGCCGGCACCGGATTGACCACCGGACCAACGCCGAACCTCGCATGAAAGGCATAGAAGCCGCTGACCACGCTGAGGTTGTGGTTGATCGTGCTCGGCGCGTACCCCTCCCGGAGCGATGGCTTGCCGGTCTTCAGATTCACCGACCCCGCAGGCGGAGACGCACTGTCCCGCTTACGGAGCCGCTGCGGGTTGCGCGCTTCCCGCAGCCAGCCAACGAGCGCCGCGACTTCGGCCTCCGTGGCCTTGTCCCAGGAGATCTGCAGGGAGTCGAGTAGCCGGTACCACCGCAACAGTCCGAACCCGTAACTCCGGCAGGTCAGCGGGCTGACGTCCCCCAGCATCAGATCCCGCAGGTAGGCACTGACCGGTTCGACCTCGCAACCGTCAGCATCCACTACAACGAACGGAAGGTCGGGCGTCGCCCCCGCGACCGCAGCGCCGACCTCGGGAACCGAGCACTTCCCCTCCATCAGGGCACGTCTCACGTCCTCCACCACACCACACTCCTGAAAAGACCCAGACGATCCGCCTGGGTCACGACTGGGACATGGTGCAGTTAACAGGTCGGAACCAGCGCAGCAGGTCAAAGGCGTAGGAACGGTAGGAAGCCGGAGTGTTGCCGCAAGCCAGCAACTCCCGCAGGAACTCGCCTGCCGGCATGATCGGCCTCCCGGCGCCATCGAGCACCACCCAGGGCAGTGCGGCGGCAGTGGTCGCCTCCACGCTGCCGACCCGTGCCACCACCAGACCGGATACTTCGCGTTCGGCTAACACCACACTGTGATCCATCGTATTTCCGACTCATCGGAAACATCCCGAACGGAGACTCCTCGCCCTCCCCATGCCGACACGTAGGACACGCCGATAGTGCGGTCAACGGGTCGGTGGACGGCCTTGCCCGAATACGACAGCCGCAGCGTGAACAACTGACAGGCCATCGGCGTGCCGTCGACCCGCACCCACCTCGGCGAAGTCGACCTCCGCCTCTTCCCCGGGCCGGTGAAACTGCGGAACCGTGCCCTCCGTCAGTGACCGGGCCCGCTCGGACTCTTCGCGGATCTGCGGCCGGCGCACCCGCAGATAGTCGTTGAGGGTGGTGTAGGCGACGGAGAACCCGTACTCGTCCCGCAGCCGGTCCATGATCCGCTTGTTGGTGTGCCGCTGCTTCGGCGGCGCGGTCAGATCCGCCCGCAGCATCTCGTCGATCCAGCCCTTGCTCTGCTCCAGAACCGACCGGCGCACCTCGATCGCCTTCCGCGCAGGGGGCAAAGCACTGTCCAAAGCCTGGCGCACCACCCGGCGGTGCACTCCGTAACGCTAGCCAGACTCCGGACCGAGGCATCTTCCAGCCTTCGGTCACGATGAATCAGCTCGAACAACTCAACACGCTGCAAAACTCGGCCTCCTGACACGGCCAGCCGACAACCCGCACAGCGTGATACCAGCCACGAACCCGGGTCAATCCGGCATCACCCCAAACGAGTGCCTCCCACCCCAGCGACTCCTAGGCCGTGTTTTAGGTTTGGTTACCTGCGCGCACCTTGACCGTGATGATCAAGGTGTGGGGCGTGGGGATCTTTCTGATGAGCAGTGGTCGGTGCTGGAGTCGTTGCTGCCTGCGGTGGGTGTGAGTCGCAAGTGGCCGGGCTGTCGGCGGTTGGTGGACGGTGTCCGGTGGCGCGTTCGGACGGGTGTTCCGTGGCGGGATCTGCCGGTTGAGTACGGGCCGTGGCAGACGGTGTACGGACTGTTCCGGAGGTGGCAGCGTCGGGGCGTGTGGGCCCGGCTGCTGGCCTTGTTGCAGGCGAGGGCGGATGCGTCCGGATTGATCTTCTGGGAAGTCAGTGTCGACTCGACGGTCTGCCGTGCGCATCAGCACGCAGCTGGTGCCCGTCGGTACGGTGCTGTGCAGAAGGAACCGCCGGGCGGTCTGAGCGAAGAACCCGAGGACCACGGGCTGGGCAGGTCGCGAGGCGGGTTCACGACGAAGGTCCATCTGGCGTGTGAACAAGGACAGAAGCCGTTGTCGTTGCTGATCACCGCAGGGCAGCGCGGTGACAGCCCGCAGTTCTCGCCGGTCCTGGACGCGATCGGGGTGCCCCGGCACGGTGTGGGCCGGCCAAGGTGCCGACCACTGCGGGTGCGCGGAGACAGGGCGTACTCCTCGCGCGCGAATCGCGCTTACCTGCGCAGACGCGGCATCAGGTGCACGATTCCCGAGCGGGCCGATCAGGTCCGCAATCGCGGGCGCCGGGGCCGTAACGGTGGCTGTCCACCCGCTTTCGACCGTCAGGACTACAAGGCGCGGCACGCTGTCGAATGTGGGATCAGCCGTCTCAAGCAGCATCGGGCCGTGGCGACCCGGTTCGACAGACTCGCAGTGCGGTTTGAGGCGACGGTCCAGGTCGCAGCGATACACCAGTGGCTGTGACCCCGCCTGCCTTCCTGCGGTTGTCCTGGCAGAGGGCGGGCCGATCGTTACCGAGAAGGGGTGCTTCTCCTGGCGCGGGTGCCGGGGGGAGTGACTCGGGTTGCACCTTCCGTAGCGGTATGTGGTCCGGTGGACTCACGTCCCGCCCCACTGAGGAAGGCCCCTGCTCATGTATTCGTCCTTCATCCCACCGCGCCAGGTCAAGATCGGTGACGCGGCGGCCTTCGTCGGCACCACACCGCGGGCGATCCGTCATTACCACGAGATCGGCCTGCTCCCCGAGCCCGTGCGGGGCGGCGACGACCGCCGCCGCTACGGCTACGAAGACATGATCCGGCTGCTGTGGATCCGCAAGATGGCCGACGCCGGGATCGCCCTGGACGACATCCGTGACGCCTTCGCCGACACGGCTTCCGCCGGTTCCGACAGCGACGACGGCATCGCGGGCATCCTGGAACGGCTGGAGGAAACCCTCGTCGCCCAGGAAGCAGAACTGCGGCGGCAACGGACTGCCGTGCAGCGCATGCGTACCGAGGGCAGCAGGATGGGTCTGCTCTCCGACTTCGTCACCAGCCGCCTCAAGAGCCTGCCCGAGGGCTCCCTGCGCCAGGCGGACCTGGACAGCCTGCTGGTCACCGAGCGGATCTTCGGCCCGCTCGGTGCGGCCGTCCAGGCCACCCGTTTCATCGCCCTGGCCACTCACCCGGATCTGCGGGAGGACTCCGACCGTATTGATGCCGCCGAGGAGGCACTCGATGACACGATCGCTGTCGATGACCCCCGCGTGGCCCGGGTGGCCGCCGAACGGCACGCCTTCGAAAAGGCGCTGCAAGCCCTTATCGAGGATTCCGGCCTGGCGGAGAGCGACGACGCGCTCTTCGACTCCTGGGACACTTTGCACCCCGCTACCGCTGATGAGGGTGAGGACGAGGCCGGCCAAAGCTCTGGCAGGGGGCAAGAGTCCATGAGCGCATTCGAAGCCACAGGAAAGATGCCCTACGACTTCTCCCCGGCCCGCCTGCGCTGCATGGAATTGGCCGAAGAACTCGCCGCCCACGAGTCACCCGCTTCCTAAAACACGGCCTAGTGCAGCGCCGTACTGATCCTGCGAGGGTCAGGGTCGCCCCTGCCGTGGTGGCCGAGGCGATCGATGCAACACAGTGGAGCGTCAGTTTTCGATCAAGATGGCTGAGAAACCGGACAGTGCGCTGTTGACCTCTGTCAGGTCGAAGACAGCGGGGTCGAACTGGTCGGCGGTGTCGAGGCCGAGCCATTCGAGCCGTTCGTCGTGTTCTTCGTGGCCGGGGTCGGCGAGGATCTCGACGAGGTACTCGTATCCCCACATCCCGCCGCAGTCCTCGGGCGGGCAGGCACGGCGGCCGGTGAGGCAGCGAGGGTAGGCGATACCCGGTTCGGCATCGGTGACGGCCTCGACAAGGATGTCGTGCTCCCAGTCGTCGCCGAAGTCGTAGGTGTAGCCGAGCCGGTCCCCGACGCTTGGGGCGACCTGGTCAAGCCGCTTGGACGCCGCGCTGCGGATCCCCAGCTCCCGGTCAGCGACTCCGTACCGGTCCTGCGAGGTCTCGAAGGCCCACATGTGGCAGTCCTCCCAGCCGAAGGCCGCCTGGATGAGGTGGTGCAGCTGTTGCAGCGTGGTGCCCGACGACATTTCCAAGCGGCGCCAGATCGGAGGCCGGGAGCCACTCAAAGTGACCTTGATCTTGTGGACGACCTTTCCGGGTGCCGTCCGGGAGCGGGAGGTCGGCTTCGCGCGCCTGGTATTCGCCATGGCCGTCATCCTGCCACCGGCCCCCGCCCTCGCGAGGCCGTCTGCCCCCGGCCCCATTCGTCCGCGCGACAATGATCGACGCTCGTCGAATCCAGGGGTGGGGTCATGCCGGCGCACAGCCCGTTCACGGTGGTCTGGGACAAGGACCAGCGGGCGGTCCTGGAGCAGTTGGCCCGCTCGCGCACCGCCCCGCTGCGGCGCATCCAGCGAGCCGTGGTCGCCCTGGCCGCCGCTGACGGTATCTCCAACGGGGTCATCGCCCGCAGCCACGGGTTGCACATCGCCACCGTGCGACGCTGGCGCAAGCGATTCCACCACGAGGGCATGGCCGCTCTGGACGACCGCAGGAGGCTGGGCCGTCCGCGTCAGTACGGGCCAGAGGTGCACCTTGCGATCGTCGCCACGGTCACCTCCTCCAAACCCGCCCCCGACAGTCAATGGACCCACAAGTCGATCGCCAAGTCCCTTGCCGTCCACGGGATCTCCGCCTCCCAGGTCGGGCGGATCCTGGCCGACCTGGACCTCAAACCCCACCTCGTCCGCGGCTGGCTCACCCGCCCCGACGACCCGGACTTCCACATCAAGGCCGCCGAGGTATGCGCCCTCTACCTGCTTCGCCCGCCCGGGTCGGTCGTGCTCAGTGTGGACGAGAAGACCGCCATGCAGGCCCGCTCGCGGCGCCACCCCACCAGGCCCGCACGGCCCGGCGATGCCGAGCGCCGCGAGTTCGAGTACCGACGCCATGGCACCGCGTCGATCGTCGCGGCCCTGGACGTGCAGACCGGACAGGTCCTGGTCGAGGACATCGCCCGCAACGACTCCGTCACCTTCATCCGGTTCCTGCGACTGCTGGACCAGAGTATCGATCCCGCCCTGACGATCCATCTGGTTCCTTGACAACGGATCGTCACACGTCTCGAAGGCCACGCGGGCCTGGCTTGCGGCCCACCCGAGGTTCACCGTCCATCACACGCCCAAGCACGCCTCATGGTTGAACCAGGTCGAGATCTTCTTCTCGATCCTGGCCCGACGACTGCTGCGGCGAGGCGAGTTCACCTCACGCCAGGACCTCATCCACCAGATCCGCGAGTTCACCCTCGCCTACGACAACGAAGCCCGCCCCTTCCGATGGACCTATGACGGCACCCCGCTCAAGGCCACCTGACCCTCGCAGGATCAGTGCGGCGCTGCACTAGTGACCTGAATCAAAGATTCCCTGGTAGTTCGAGGCGTCTCGTCGAGTCGGGTCCAGTGGACTGCGACCCAGGTCAGTGGCAGCCGAGCCCC
>NZ_JBITEV010000027.1:0-55443 GCF_044455465.1 Streptomyces sp. NPDC051217 | reverse complement strand
ACGGTGCCCGAGTCGAAGATCGTCGAGACCCTCATCGAAGAGGCCATGAAGATCGCCGAGGAGATGGAACGGGACGGCGTCCCCTCCGGCGAGCCGCTGGTCGTGGCGGGAGCCTGAACGTGTCCTCGATCGCCGGCCGGGCCGCACACGCGGCCCGGCCGGCGATCGAGGGGATCGACAGTGGCACAGCTCACTCCCGGGCTGCCCCGGCGCTGATGGGCTCGCCCTGATCGAGCTTGCCCGACGGCATGTGCCGGCGGCCGTAGCCGTCGAGATCGCGTCGGCGATCGAAGCACCGACCTCCGTTGGCACCGGCGACCTGCCGGCTCGATCGTCGGGCGCGCGAGGCGACGAGCATCGTGACCGGGGCCTGTTTCGGAACGGGTCAGCGCTGCCTGATCCAGGTCAGGGCCCGCAATCAGAAGCCACTTCCGAACCAGGCCCCCGCCGCGGCGGGTCGTCTTCGATCAGGCGGGGTTGTCGGGCATGATCTCCCGGACCTCTTGCCCACAGCGGCACGCGGCAGCGATCTTGGCAGCCCACTCCAGCGCGTCCTCACGTGAGGGCACATCGATGATCGAGAACCCGCCGAGGACCGCCTTGGTCTCCGGGAAAGGGCCGTCGGTGACGGTCCCGTCGGTGGCCACGACGCTCGCCCGCTGCCTTTCCAGCCCACCGCCGAAGACCCACACACCGGCGTCCTGAGCCTCCCGCACCACCTCGTGCGAGGCCTTGGCCACCTCGGGCAACTCCTCCTCGGGGAAGTTCATCGCGCCGTCGTCGAACGAGATCAGGTACCGCGTCATACTTGGCTCCCTTGGCCGTCGGCCTCCTTCGGCCGCCTCTCACCCTACGACGAACGCCTCCCTCCAGGACCGACACTTCCCCCGGCTTCCGCGACAGGACCTAACGGCTCATCACGCCCCCCGCCGCACCCGCCGTGTCCGCGCCCTGGTCCAGGGGTCGCAGCATGCGGCCCGCCACCTGGACGCGGGACGTGCAGCCCAGTTTCTGCATCACCTTGCGCATGTGATTCACCGCCGTCCACTCCGCGATGCCCAGCCTGCGTGCCACCTCCCGGTTGGTCAGACCCTCCGTGACCAGCATCGCCACCTCGTGTTCGCGGCGGGTCAGGGAGCCGACGAGGTCCCTTGGGTGCGGTTGGTGTTCGGCCGGTTCGATCAGCGCGAGGGCCAGTGCGACCGCCTCGTCCGGGGTGCACCGGCCGCCCTGCTGCCAGGCCGTGTCGAAGGCGCTGCGGCCCATCCGTTCGGTGACCTGGCCGACGAGCGCGCCGCTGACGGCCCCGGGCTGGCCCACCAGGGTGTCGCCGACCCGGCGGCGGAGCGCGTCCGCCGCGCCGAGCAGGCGCGCCGCCCGCTCCCACACGGCCGCCGTGCGCCCGTACTTGTGGGTGAGGATCTCGGCCAGCACCGTCAAGCCCCGTGCCACCTCCGGCAGATCGCCCCGGTCGTGCAGCAACAGCAACGCCCGGCACGCCAGTTGTTCGGCACGGTCGTAGTCGCCCTGCGCTCCCGTCAGGCCCGCGAGAGTGAGCTTGACACGGGCCGCCGAGCGGGCGTCCTCGGCCCCCTCGAAGAGCCGTACCGCCTCTGTCGCGTGCCGCGCCGCCGACGCCGTGTCGCCCCGGTCCCTGCGCACCTCCGCCAGACGGGCCAGGACCGCCCCCCTGGACCACTGGCCGCCGCCCCGCGGGTCGAGGTCCGCGAGCACCAGCGTCAGCAGGTTCTCGGCAGCGGGCAGGTTCCGTTCGATCTGGGCGAGCCTGGCCAGGTGCTGGCGCACGGTCGCGGTCCCGGGGACGTCGGCCAGTTCGGTGTACACCGCCAGGCACTCGTCCAGCCAGGGCTTGGCGGCGGCCGGGTCGTCCGTCAGGAGCAGTGCCTCACCGAGTGCTTCCAGTGCGGCGAGCCGTACGCGACAGCGCTCGATGCCGAGGTCCACCGCGCCGGACAGCCAGTACGTGGCGCTCTCCACCTCGCCGCGCAGCAGCCAGTACGGCTGGGAAGCGGCTGCCAGTGTCGCGACCGCCTCGCCGTTGCCCGCCTCGGCCAGGAACTCCAGCGCGGCCAGCACCTCTTGGTGCCAGTGGTCGAACTGCTCCAGCGCCACGGTCTGCCCAGGCCCCTCCAACTGCCTTCGGATGCTGTGCAGTTGGCGCATGAAGAAGACGGCGTGGTCCGCCCGGACCGGCCCCAGCGCGCCCCGCCGCCTGAGGTGTTCCAGCGCCCGCGCCCGGGACCCGCGCAGCATCCAGAAACGGATGCTGCCGTCCCGCTGCTCCTCGGTCAGCAGAGCGCTGTGGTCGACCATCTCCTCCAGCGCCTGCCGGGTGATGTCCAGCGGGAGTTCGAAGACTCCGGCGGCCTCGGCGACACCGAAGCTCTCGGTGAACACCCCGAGCCGTACGAGGAGTTCGACGGAGGCCGGCGGGAGCCCCAGGGTGTCCACCCCGGCGGCCGGGCCGCCTTCCGCCGCTTCGGTGCCGGGGCCGGCTCCCGCGCTCGGGTCCGTCAGCGTGCCGGGCGAGCGGCTCAGCTCGTCCAGCAGGGCACGCGGCGAACTCACCTTCAGCCGCGCCGCGGCCAGTTCGATCGAGAGCGGCAGCCCGTCGAGCATCTGACAGAGCCTGGCGACGGTCTCACGGTTCTCCTGCGTGAGCCGGAATCCGGGTCGTACCGCCTTCGTACGGTCCACCAGGAGCCGTACGGAGTCGACCTGCCCGAGGCGGCCCAGATCGGCCGTGTCGTGCGCCGTCGGCACCGCCAGCGGGACGAGCGGGACCCGGTGCTCCCCGTACATCCCGAGCACCTGCGTGCCGACGGTCAGCAGGCAGAGCCGCCGGGCCGCCGCCGCGACCGCCTCCCACAGCGCGCGGATACCGTGCGGCGGGCGGTTGCCGCAGTCGAGTACGAGCAGGAAGTCCCGTCCGCGGAGGTACTCGCGCAGCAGATCGAGCGGTGAGTTCACGCCATCGGCGTCCGGGGCGGTGTCCGCGTCCGGGACGGTGTCCGCGTCGGCGTAGGCGTAGACGTCGTCCGCCGGAGTACGGGCGGGGGCCGGCCCCGGCGTCAGACCGAGCGCCTCCGCGACCGCGCGGGCGAGCCCGCCGTCCGGGTCGTCGGCCGCCGGCTGGAGGGTGTCCAGCTCCACGTAGCGCCCGCCGTCGGCGAAGACGCCGGAGATCTGGTCGAAAAGCGCGTCGGCCAGTCGGCTCTTGCCCACGCCCACCGGGCCGGTGAGCGTGAGTATCTGCCCGTTCGGCGCGGCGGCGCGGGCCTTCAGGTCGGCCAGCTCCGCGTCCCTGCCGACCCGCGAGGTGAGCGCGTAGCGCGCCCGCTGGTGGGTGGTGGCCCGGGGCGCGGGCCGGCTGATCGGCTGGGTGGTGGTGGGGCGGGCGACGGGCCCCGCGGGATCTCCGCCCGGCCGCGTGGTCTCGACGATCCGGATCTTTCCTTCGGTTCCTGCGGTTTCTGCGGTTCCTGCGGTTCCTTCTGTTCCTTCGTTGCTCTGGGCGCGCATTCCAGCCCCCGTGGCTCATCTTGTTCGCACGACTGACTCGTTACTTCTCTCCCCCGGAAATCTCACAGGCCCCGTCCAACGAGCGGTCAAGGATGGTTCAGCGCACGCTCACTGACGGGTCATCGGACGGATACCCCGGCGCCCCGCCCACCGGCTCCGAGCACGCGAAAGGCCGCCCGGCCCGCCGAGTGATCGGCGAGTGGGCGGCCCTGTGGCGGATGGCGCCTACGTGCGGGCGTTCTCGTGTACGTGCCTGGCCGAGCGCGGCCGACGCGACAGGATCCGCTCCGCGGCCAACTCCCCCGCCTGCACGGCGGCTTCGCTCGTCGGGCGCTGGAAGACCCAGTCCCCCGCGAACTCGACCGCCCGCGTGGACCGGTCCAGGAAGGCGCCCTGGAGTCGCAGGGCGTCCGGGGTCGCCTCGGGGGCGGCGTACGGGAAGCGGTGCACGTGCGCCCCGCGCAGCGCCGTACGCAACTCGGGTACGTACCTGGTGGCACGCCCCAGCAGCGTCTCGACGACCTCCTCGTCGGGCCGGTCCATCAGCTCGTCGGTGGCGCGGGCCGCCGTCAACATGCTGACCAGTCCCTTTCCGCGCGGCGCCCGGTTGGCGGCCTTGAAGTGCTCGAAGGTCAGGCCGGCCAGATATCCGTCCTCCTTCTCCGGGATGAGCAGCGCGTAGACCTTCTTCGTTCCGCGCGACTGACGGACCGCCAGGGGACGGTCGACCAGGCAGGTCACGCGGATCATCCGGGAGTACGACGTGGCGTACAGGAAGGGGAGTTCACCGGCGGGCGCCGACGGGTAGAGCTTTCCGGCCACCGGCGCGGGCACCGCGAGTACGGCCTCACGAGCCGTCACCACCGCGCCGTCGGTGAAGACCAGCCGTACGCCGCCGTCCTGGATCTCGGTGACCTCCTGGACAGCTCTGCCGGTGTGTACGGTCAGCCCTTCCGCGACCTTCCGGGCGAGGGCGTCCATCCCGTCCCGGTACGTGCGCCAGCCGTGCAGCCCGCGGGTGGCGACCATCGTGGCGACCAGTGGCGCGACGCACGACCGCCGGGTGTCCCAGGCCCAGCCGGTGCCGGCCGCCGGCTGGAGCAGATAGTCGTGCAGGTCCGGGTGTTTGCCGTCGACGAACTCGGCGACCGTACGCAGCCCCAGCGGGCTCTCCCCCGGCCGCCGCGTGCCGACCTTGCCGAGCGAGGGCAGCAGCCCGCCCAGCATCCCGGTCATGGCGGCCCGGCCGCCGAGAGACAGCCCGGCGCCGGTGAGGGTGCCCACCCAGTGCCCGCTGCCCGCGTGCGCCTTGCCGTTCCGCCAGACACCGGCGAGGCTGCCGACCTTGAGCACCCCGCCGTCCCGGTCGAGGCCGACGTCCTTGATCAGCCGCCAGGTGGCCGGGTAGCCGTGCGAGGCGAGGGTCTCGGTGCCCTTCTCGACCAGCCAGCCGTCCTCCTTGTGCGCCCGCATCCGGCCGCCGATGTCGCTGTCGGCCTCGAAGACCTCGGGCGCCCGGCCGGCTTCCTTCAGCCGGTACGCGGCGGTGAGTCCGGCGATCCCGCCACCGACGACGGCCACATCGACGTGCGTGCTCGTCTCTCTCATGCTGGTGCACTCCTCTCTCGACGCTCTGGTCCGGACACCGCGGCTCCTGTGCGCAGCGGGCGGGGCCCCTGGGCCGGGACCGGCCCAGGGGGGGCGCCGGCCGGGTGCCTGCTGGGCGTGGGCGCGCTACGTCCAGCGCCCGGTGCCGTACGTCTCCTCGCCCAGCAGCCGCTCGCGCAGCTCGACCCGGCGCACCTTGCCCGTACTCGTACGCGGGATCTCCGCCGGCGGCAGCACGCGCGGCGCCCCGAGCGCCGGCAGGTCCGCCGTCGCGCGCGCCCACTCCGTCTCGTCCAGCGAGCCGTCCCGGGTGCAGACCACCGGCAGCGGGAGCTGCCCCGGGATGCCGATCACGGCGGCCTCCAGCAGCTGCGGCAGCCGGTCGGCCAGTACGTCCTCCAGCTCGATGCAGCTCATTCCGGGGATCACGTCCACCTCACGGTCCAGCAGGCGGAAGGCGCCCGCGGCGGTGCGTACGCCGTAGTCGCCGGTGTTCCACCACTTGCCGCGCGCCTTGTCCTGCCAGCGCCGCTGCTCGCCGAGGTAGCCGATGCAGCGCCCGTCGGTGCGGGTGAGCAGCACGCCGGGCCGGCCGTTGGGGACCGGCTTCATCGTCGCCGGGTCCACCACCTTCATCCCGGTGAAGCCGGGGATGGGGCGGCCCACGTCGCGCGTCGTGGGGTGCCGGTCGCCCTTGGCGGCGAGCGCCCTGCGGGTGAGCAGCCGGAAGGTCATGGGGCCGGTCTCCGACTGGCCCCAGCCCTGGAGCCAGGCCGGGAAGCGCCGCTTGCTGGCGTGCAGGAAGCGGCGGACGGTGGGCGGGTGGATGGCGTCGAAGGTGCTTACGTAGAGCCGTACGTGCCCGTACAACTCCGGCCGCTTTTCGGCCAGTTCCTGCCAGCCGATGTATGTGGCGGGCAGCGCCTCCAGATATGTGGGCCGCCGCCGCGCGAACATCCGTTCCGCGGTGGCCGGACTCGCGTCGGCGAGCAGCATCGCGTCCTTCGGCTCCAGCCTCAGCGTGCCGGTGCTCCAGGTGATCATCCGCATGTGGTTGAAGGGGGTGGCGGTGGCCACCGTGTCGGAGCGCTTCATGGCCACGATCGGGAAGCGCAGCGACTCGGTGCGGCCGAGGTGGCCGAGCACGGTGTCGACGGAGTGCACGACGAGCTTCGGGACGCCGGTGGTGCCGGAGGTGTGGGTGGCGACCATCGGCTCGTAGCCGGCCGTACGGTACGCGCCCGGGGTACGCGCCCCGCGCAGATCGTCCAGCGCGACGGTGCCGGGCGGTGTGCCGGGCGTGCCGGGCTGCGCGGTGCCGACGGTGACCGTGCGCGGGACGAGGGACTTCAGGTCCACGCCCCGCTCGGCCGCGCGGCCGAGGATGTCGGCGGTGGTGACGAGCAACTGCGCGTCGGCGCGCTTGAGTACGGTGCCCAGCGTCTGCGCCGGGAGACTGCCCGCGACCAGCACGGGGAGGCCGCCGAAGCGCGCGGTCGCGCAGGCGAGGATCAGATAGTCCCAGTGGTTGTCCTTGGCGATGGCGACCCGGTCGCCGGCCCGCGCCCCCGCCTCGTACAGCAGTCCGGAGGTCTCCTGGACCAGCTCGGCCAGACCGGCCACGCTGAAGTCGGTGCCGGCGCCGGGGGCGATGTCGAAGGGACGGCTGAGATGGAAGGCGGTGCTGCGGCCCGCGAGCGCGTGTTCGTCGAAGAGCAGGCCGAGTCCGGTCGGTTTGTTCCTGTTTCCCATGTGTGTGTCCTGTCCGGAGTTCGGGCCGCCGGCTCGGGCCGCGGCCGTCGCCCCTCAGCTCGCGAAGTGGATGAGGTTGGCCAGGACGATCCCGGCGACGCCCGTCCGGAAAGCCACCACTCCTCGCCTGCGTGCCAGCAGTGCGTCGCCGTCGCGGCCGAAGGAGGTGAACTGGCGCAGCCGCAGCGCCATTTCGGGCAGCAGGGCGGCGAAGAACCACCACGGTGCCCAGCCGGCGGCCGACGCTCCGACGGTCAGCAGCAGGTCGACGGCGGAGAGCGCGCCGATGAAGAGCAGATTGCCGCGCGCGGACGCGTGCACGGCGACGGTGCTGCGGCCGACAGCCGCGTCACCGCTGATGTCCTTGGTGTTGGAGTAGCAGGAGACAAGAATCTGCCAGAGCCCGAACAGCACCGCCTGCACGAGCACGAGGGCGGGCAGATGCCCGGTCACAAAGCCGTACGGCGCGACGACGATGACCAACGGGCAGCCCATGATGAGCACTTCACCGAGTCCGCGGTAGCTGAGCTTGAGCCCCCAGGAGTACTGGAACCCGGCGAACAGCACCAGTCCGGTGACGACGAGCGCCCACAAGGGCCGCTCGGGGGCGGCGACGGCGGACGCGGTCCAGAGGACGGCCCCCCAGACCAGACTCAGATACCCGAACCGGGTGGCCTGCGGGACGCTGAGCGCCCCGGTGAGAAGGGGTTTGCGCGCGAGGGGCCGAAGGGGAGTGCCCCCGGTGCCGAGGTAGTTGGCGCGGTCGCTGCCGTCCTTGATCCCGTTGACGTCGTCGAGGGCCATGACGGCGGAGATGACCCCGATCTCGCCCAGGAGGAAGAGGAGCAGTGTGGTGAGCGTGTCGGGGGCGAGCCGCGCTCCGCCGGCGAGGGCGGTCCAGAGGACGAGCACGCTGAGGTAGTAATCGAGAACGAACTCAAACTTGGCAAGCCGCGCGTACGCGACGAGCCGGACTCGGGCGCCGGGGGCAGGGGGCGCGGCCGTACGGGAGGCCGTAGCCCCGCCGGAGGCCGGCGCCCCGTCGCCCGGCCGCGAGGCCCCACGCCCCGCGTCCACAGGCGTGAACGCATCCATCGCTTCTCCCCCTCCCTCTCCCGCTCCCCTCCGCCGTCCGGCCTCAGCCCGCCGTCGCTGTCGTCCGCGCCGACGTCGGCGCCGGCCTTCGTGCCGTCGTCAGCTTCTCCGCCGCCCGGATGCCCGAGAGCATCGCCGCTTCCGAGATCGGGGCGGTGAAGTAGTCGCCCGCGAAGACCACCGGCGCGTGCTGGAGGCCGATGACGCGCGCCGACATGCGGTAGCGGCCCGGCGCGGGCAGCGGCATCGCGTGCGGGCGGACCGCGATCTCGAACGGCTCCGCGTCCGCCGGGAAGTCCGGCCACAACTTCGTGACCAGCCGCGTCGTCTCCGCGTACTGCTCCTGCGGCGACATCGCGAGCAGTCGCCGCGTCTCCGCCCGGCCCGGATAGACGAACGCCAGGTGCTTGTCGACCGAACGCCCCCGCGCGTCCTTGACCTTGCGCGGGAAGGTGATGATCGTCTTCACCGGCGGATCGTCCGCGCCCGCCGCCACGATGTGCGCCTCGGACGGCATGCTGCTGAAGTCGACCAGGTACGAGACCGACAGCGCGGGCTCGTACACCTGGGTCTCCAGGAACTCGCGGGTGTCGCGCCCCACGAGGTCGTTCGGCAGCGCGGCCGTCAGCTTGGCGGCGACCGGCGCGGTCGTAGCGACCACGACGTCGTCGAAGATCTCGGCGTGGCTCTCGCCGTCAGCGGACCGCGCCGTGATGTGCACCCGGCCGCCCGTCACCTGGAGGTCGGTGACCTCGTGTTCGAGCCGGATGTCGGCGCCCTCGGCGTTGCGTTCCGCGATGACCTCCATGCCGTTGCGGAACACGTAGAACTTCGCGCCGACGACCTGCGCCTGCATCGCCCGTACGTGCGCGGCGGACACGTCCTCGCAGCGCCACAGCCAGAACGACTCGATCTCCGGCCGCAGCAGATTGTCGAAGCCGCGCTGCGACAGGCTCTTGCGGGCGTACTCCGCCGCGGTCGTCCCGTCGTCGAACGGCGCGAGCTTGACCGGGTCGAAGATGTCGAGCCGCTTGCGCAGACGCGTCTCCTTCATCGTGCCGGCCAGGAAGCCGATCCGGTCCCGGAGGCCGACGTGCTTGTACGTGAGGAGGCTGCGCAGCGAGTCGGAGAGAAGCTCGGCGGGCTGTCCGTTGTCCACGACGATGACGTTGTTGGACATCTCCACGAGCTGGTCCTCCAGCCCGTACTCGTGAATCCGCTCGAACATCAGCTTGTAGAAGCTGGTGAACCAGAGGTTGATGCCGACGGAGGGCTCGATCTCCGAACGGTGCCACGAACGGGCCCGGCCACCGAGCCCGCCGGCCGCCTCGAAAATGACAACCTCGCGCCCTGCCTTGATCAACTCTTTGGCGGCGGCGCAGCCGGCCATACCTCCGCCGATGACAGCGGTCCTCTCACGCTGGCTCATTCGCTTTCCCTCCAGGGATTGTCTCGGATCGACCTCGACGGTTGTCGCCTGTTGTCGCCGCAATTTAGGAGGGTGAAGCGGCAGTTGGATATAGCAGTCATGCGGGAAATGACCCGCACACACCTGTCATTGTGCGCATTCGCGCGTTGCGGGACCGTAGTCGGGGAGCATGCCGCCCGACGACCCGTCAGCGAGCCGACCTGCCGCACGACCGGATGCTCAACCGCCCCCGGAGGAAGTCGAGTTGTCACTGCCGGTGGGCTCGCGCTCTTACGCGGAGGGCACCCGCACCACACCTTCCGTCCTCGCTCGTGTGAACGGGATCGACACGCCGGCCCCGAAACGGTGTTCCCCCTCGAAAGGTTGCCGAATGTTCGCCTCACTGGCCAGATTCACCACGCAGCGCAGCAAGCTGGTCCTCTATCTCTCCGGTGTGCTCCTGGTGCTTGCCGGGGCGCTGGGTGGTGGCGTGATTTCGACTCTCTCCGCCGGTGGATTCACCGACAGTTCCACCGAATCCGCGAAGACGGCCGAGGTCCTGGACACCCGATTCGGTTCGGGCGCCCCGAATCTGACCCTGCTGGTCTCGGACACCCGCGGCGTCGACGATCCGGCGGTCGGCGCGGCCGGTGAGCGGCTGACCGAGCGCATCGGCGAAGAGGAGGGGGTCGAACAGGCCCTGTCCTACTGGACGTTGGGCAAGGCCCCGGCACTGCGCGGCGAGGGCGGCGACAGCGCGCTGGTCCTCGTACGGATCACCGGCGACGAGGACCAGGTGCAGAAGACGCTGGAGCGGATCCAGCCGGAGTACGACGGCACGGCCGAGGGCCTGGACACGCGCGTGGGCGGCGCCGCGGTCGCCAACAAGGAGATCACGGACACCACCCAGGACGACCTGCTCCTGATCGAGATGGTCACCTTCCCCGTCCTGATGGTCGTGATGCTGTTCGTCTTCCGCGGTGTCGTGGCGGCGCTGGTGCCGCTGATGGTCGCCGGACTGACCATCGTGTCCGTCCTGCTGACGCTCCGTATCCTTACGCTGTTCACCGATGTATCCGTTCTGGCGACCAACGTGGCGACCGGACTCGGGCTCGGCCTGGCGATCGACTACGGCCTCATCCTCCTCAAGCGGTATCGCGAGGAGTTGCACGGCGGGGCCGGCACGGACGAGGCGATCGCGACCGCGCTGCGCACCGCCGGCCGTACCGTCCTGTTCTCGGCGGTGACGGTGGCGCTCGCGCTCGCGGGTCTGCTGGTCTTCCCGTTCTACTTCCTGCGGTCGTTCGCGTACGCGGGCATTCCGACCGCCCTGCTGGCGGCGATCGTCTCCATCACCTTCCTGCCCGCCCTGCTGAAGGCGCTCGGCCCGCGGATCGACAAGGGCCGCATCCGCGTTCTCGGCCGCGGTAAGGCGGAGAAGCCGCCGAAGCCGGAGTCCGAGCGCTTCTGGTACCGCCTCGCGACGACCGTGATGCGCTTCCCGGTGCCGGTCGCGGTCGCCGTGATCGGGCTGCTGCTCTTCCTCGGCTCGCCGTTCCTGTCCCTGCACATGAGCCTCGCCGACGACCGCGTCTTGCCGGCCGACACCCAGTCGCGGCAGATCAGCGACATCCTGCGGGAGGACTTCGGCGCCCAGGAGTCGCAGGCGCTGAACGTGGTGCTGAGCGACACCCCGCCGACCGGGGAGCGTTCGGTGGAGACGTACGTACAACAGCTGTCCACGCTCGGCAATGTGGCGCGGGTCGACAGCGAGGCCGGTTCCTTCGCGGCCGGCGAGCAGGTCGCCCCGCCGGGGCCGGGCTCGGACCGGTTCAGCGCGGACAGCAGCACGTATCTCTCGGTGATCCCGGAGAGCGAGTCGCTGAGCGAGGAGGGCGAACAGCTCGTCAAGGACATCCGGGCGTCGGAGGCACCGTACGACGTCCAGGTCGGCGGCCCGGCGGCGGAACTGGTGGACTCGCTGGACTCCATGTACGACGAACTGCCGACGGCCCTCGCGATCATCGGTGTCACGACGTTCATCCTGCTGTTCCTCTTCACCGGCTCGCTGGTGCTGCCGCTGAAGGCGCTGGTCCTCAACTGCCTCAGCCTCAGCGCCACGTTCGGTGTGCTGGTGTGGGGCTTCCAGGACGGTCATCTGGAGGGCGTCGTCGGCGACTTCGTGGTCACCGACACCATCACCTGGACCGTGCCCGTCCTGCTGTTCTGCATCGCGTTCGGCATGTCGATGGACTACGAGGTCTTCCTGCTCTCCCGGATCAAGGAGGAGTGGGACCGCTCGGGGGACAACCAACTCGCCGTGGCCCGCGGCCTGGAGCGCACCGGCGCGATGGTGACGGCCGCGGCGGGGCTGATCGCCATCGTGTGGCTGGGCTTCGTCCTGTCGGGGATCTCGTATCTGAAGGCCATCGGCCTGGGCCTGGCCATCGCGGTCCTGATGGACGCGACGCTGGTACGGGGCGCCCTGGTCCCGGCCTTCATGCGCCTGGCGGGCCGCGCGAACTGGTGGGCACCGGGCCCGCTGGCCCGCTTCCACCGCAGGTTCGGCCTACGCGAGGCACCGGGCGCACCGGACGCACCGGCGAAGGCCCCGGAGGGAGAGGCGACGCGGGAAAGCGTGCACTGAGGTCCGTGGCCTCCGGTGCCGGACGACGTGTCCGGCACCGGAGGCCACGCTTACAACACAAAGCTGTACAACCCCACCAGGACACAGACGACGAGCATGCCGACGGCGTTGAGGAACAGATTCCGCCCGAAGTCCCGCGCACGAACGTGCGTGGAGATGGCCACGACGAAATAGCCCACCAGCGCCCACACGGTGACGGCCCCCAGCACGGGCACCCAGATCCCGGCGACCAGCCCGGCGGCGGCGGCGAACTTGACGGGCGGAGTGACCCACCACCACCGCCTCGGAAAGCCCACGCCCTCGAAGCACTCCCGCACGAACCGAACGGGCCCGACACAGAGAACCCCGTCCCCGAACTGGATCACCGCCAGCACGACGACGGGCCACACGGGCTCAGGAACGCTCCTCACAACGACCCCAACGCCCAGCCCCCCGCAAGGGTTCTCCCCACCCACCGCCACCGCCTGATCGAGCGACCCACTGCCGCTCAGCTGGCAGGCGGCGCGCCGCCTGCCGTCAGGTGCCGGATGAACCACGCCCGTGCGAGGTCGGCGACCTGGTCGAGTGCTCCGGATTCCTCGAAGAGGTGCGTGGCCCCCGGGACGATTTCAAGGCGGTTCTCGCAGCGCAGCTCTGTCTGGGCGGCGCGGTTGAGGTCGAGCACCAACGTGTCGTGCCCGCCGACGATCAGCAGGGTCGGTGCCCGTACGTCGCCGAGGCGGGGCGCGGCGAGATCGGGCCGCCCGCCCCGCGACACCACGGCGCCGACGGACGCGTCGTCATCCGCGGCTGCCCGGAGCGCGGCGGCGGCCCCGGTGCTCGCTCCGAAGTAGCCGATCGGTACGGACTCGCGCTCCCGGAGCCAGCGGGTGGCGCCCGACAGCCTCCGGGCCAGAGTGTCGATGGCGAAGACGTTCGCCCGGTCGGCCTCCTCGGCCGGCGTGAGCAGGTCGAAGAGCAGCGTGCCCAGGCCCGCGTCGCGCAGGGCCGCCGCCACCGACCGGTTGCGCGGGCTGTGCCGGCTGCTGCCGGAGCCGTGGGCGAACATCACCACCGCTGTCGCGCCCGCCGGCAACGCGAGGTCTCCCGCCAGCCGGACGCCGTCCGCGTCCACCTCGACCTCGGCGGTGGCTGGTGCGGACCGGGCCGCCGCCGCTTGGGTCAGGCACGTGATCACTTCCTCGTCCGTGGTCTGCGAGAAGTCCCGGTACCACTCGCCGACGGCGCTGAACAGGTCGGGCCTGGACAGGCACACCACGTCCTCCACCGCCCCGCGCAACCGGTGGACCACGTCCGGCGGCGCCACCGGCACGGCGAGCACCACGTGGGCCGCGCCCTGCGCCCGTACGACCTGGCACGCGGCGGCCGCCGTGGCACCGGTCGCGACCCCGTCGTCCACCACGATCACCGTCCGGCCGTCGACGGTCACCCGGGGCCGCCCTTCGCGGTAGCGCCGTGCCCGGCGCAGCAGCTGCTGTTCCTCCGCGTGCTCGACCGCCGTGAGCTCCGCCTGCCGGGCCCCGCTGCGGCGCACGATGTCATCACTCATGACCCGTACGCCGCCCTCCCCGATCGCGCCGAACCCCAGCTCAGGGTGGTGAGGGACCCCCAGCTTGCGCACCACGACCACATCGAGCGGGGCGCGGAGCGCCCGCGCCACCTCGTAGGCCACCGGCACGCCGCCCCGGGGGAGGCCGAGGACGACCGGCCTCTCCTCTCGCAGGTGCTCCACTGCTCCGGCGAGACGTCGTCCGGCGTCCACACGGTCGGTGAACAACACAGTTTTCGTCCCCTCTCAGGGGAGACGGCAGGGCATGTCCGTACTTTCGGAGTAGCCCTGTTCACGGCATTCCGCAACTCGGGGCGGATGCGCCGCGGGCTCCGTACACGCTGCGATGCCGTACGAGGGTGGCTACCGTCGATCGTATGGAACGAGGCGGCGCGGTCCTGATCGACATCGACGGAGTGCTCACGGTCTCCTGGGAGCCGCTGCCCGGCACTGTCACGGCCATGGAGCGGCTGCGCGCCTCGGGGCGCCCCTTCGCCCTGGTCACCAACACGACCTCGCGGACTCGCGCCTCGATCGCCGAGCGCCTGGCCGGGGCGGGGTTCCCCGTCACCGTCGACGACATCCTCACCGCGCCGGCCGTCACCGCCGCGTATCTGCGCGAGCACTGTCCGCGCGCTCGCTGTCTGCTGCTCAACGCCGGTGACATCCGGGACGATCTGTCGGGCGTGACGCTCGTCGACGACACGGATCCGGACGCCGACGTGGACGTGATCGTCGTCGGAGGGGCCGGCGACGAGTTCGGCTACACGGCCCTCAACCGCGTCTTCCGCCACCTGCAGCGCGGAGTCCGCCTCGTGGCGATGCACCGCAACCTCTTCTGGCGCACCGCCGACGGCCTCAGCCTCGACAGCGGAGCCTTTCTCCTGGGCCTGGAGCGGGCCGCCCGGGTCGATGCGGAGATCACCGGCAAACCGGCCGAGGCGTTCTTCGCCGCCGCGCTCGCCCACCTCGGCGCCGAGCCGTCGACGGCGGTCATGGTCGGGGACGACATCGAGTCCGACGTACTCGCCGCCCAGCGCGGCGGGATCACCGGCGTCCTCGTCAAGACCGGCAAGTACCTGCCCGAGACCCACCAGGCGGCCACGGGCACACCGGACCACGTCATCGACTCCTTCGCCGCGCTGCCCGCCCTCCTGGAACGCCTGGCCACGGGCGCCGATTGAGCCGGGGCGGCTCTCGGCGCGACAATGGTGGTGCGGAACTCGCCTGCCGTCGCGGAGAGGCCGGACCGAAATGCCGCACATAACCGTCAGTGCCCTGAGCCATCCAGGACTCGTACGCGATCGCAACGAGGACAGTCTGGTCGTCGGACCGTGGACGCTGTGCGGAACCATGACCGAGACGACGCGGACACTGGGGTTCCCGCTCGGCAGCCCGCTCGTCGTCGCGGTCGCCGACGGCATCGGTGGCCAGCCGGCGGGTGAGGTGGCCAGCGGCCTCGTCGTCCGGCACCTCGCGTCGCTCGGGCCGACGCTGGACAGCGAGCAGGCCGTGCGCGACGCCCTGGACGTCTGCAATCACGCCGTGTACGCGGCTGCCGACCGTGATCCGGAGCTGGCAACCATGGGCACGACGGTCGCGGGTGCCGTGGTCCTCGCGAAGGAAGTGCTGGTGTTCAACATCGGCGACAGCAGAGTGCTCGACGTGAGTCCGAACGGGCCCGGCGAGGGCGGAGGAACACCCCTCCACCGGGTGAGTGTCGACGACAGCCCGCCCTTGGCACCGGGCCGGCGCACCACGTCGATCATCACGCAGGCGCTCGGCGGCGCCCCGCGGTTCAGCCCGATCACGCCGCACGTCAGCACGGCGCCGCTCACCGCGGGGGAGCGCTACTTGGTGTGTACCGACGGACTGACCGACCCCGTGCCCGAGGACAGGCTCGACGACCTGCTGCGGACCCACGACGACGGCCGGGCGGTCTTCGAACTGTGGAGGTCCGCCATCGAGGCAGGCGGCCCCGACAACATCACGCTCGCGCTGATCGCCCTCCTCGAATAGCCGACGCCACGGCGCCACGTCAGACATTCCAGATACACCGACACGGCAGACACCTCAAAGACACGACGCACACGAGGCACACGACAGAACGGAGGACCGGCTTGATCACGCTGTTCGTCTCCGGCGACGTCATGCTCGGCCGCGGCGTGGACCAGATCCTCCCGCACCCCGGTAACCCGGAACTCCGCGAGAGGTACGTACGGGACGCCCGGAAGTACGTCGCTCTGGCGGAGGCGGCGAACGGCCCCATCCCGCGTCCGGTCGACTTCTCCTGGCCCTGGGGGGACGCACTGGAGGTCCTCGAAGCGGCCGCGCCCGACGCCCGCGTGATCAATCTGGAGACCAGCGTCACGCGCGGCGACTCGTTCGCCCCCGGCAAGGAGATCCACTACCGGATGCACCCCGCCAACCTCCCCTGTCTGGCGACCGCCCGCCCCGACGTCTGCGTACTTGCCAACAACCACGTCCTGGACTTCGGCCGCCGTGGCCTCGCGGAGACACTCGACTCGTTGGCCGGCGCGGGCTTGCGGACGGCCGGCGCGGGCCTGGACGCCGCCGGGGCGAGCCGCCCGGCGATCGTCCTCCTCGACGGGGGCCGACGGCTCCTGGTCTTCTCCTTCGGCATGCCGTCCAGCGGTGTCCCGCATTCCTGGGCCGCGACCGGGTCGCGCGGCGGAGTCGGCTTCGTGGCCGGTCCTTCGGACGCCGCCGCGGCCGAAGTGGCCGACCGCATACGGCGGATGAAGCGTCCCGGCGACATCGCGGTGATCTCGGTCCACTGGGGCTCCAACTGGGGCTATCGCATATCCCGGGACCAAGTCGACTCCGCCCACGCCCTGATCGACGCCGGAGCGGACGTCGTGCATGGCCACTCCTCGCACCACCCCCGTCCCCTGGAGGTGTACCGGGGCAAACTCGTCCTGTACGGCTGCGGCGACTTCATCAACGACTACGAGGGAATCACCGGCTACGAGCAGTACCGCGACGACCTGCGGCTCCTCTACCTCGCTTCGCTCGAGCCCGGCACGGGCAAGCTCACCGACCTGCGCATCACTCCGCTGCGGGCCCGGCGCATGCGCCTGTGCCACGCCTCGTCCGACGACTGCCGGTGGCTGCGATCCCTCCTCGACCGGCTCTCCGAGGGTTTCCGCCCGTGCGCCGGGCCGGACCCCGAGGGCGCCTTGACGCTCCGGGCGGCCTGACGGACCAGCTCACCAAGGCCCTGCCCGGGCGGTGTGGCGGCGGGTGCGGGAAGAGCTGTGGAACGGTCGGCTGATTCCTACGAGTCGAAGCCCGGCAATTGCTCACCCTCGGCTTCGTCCTGGCGCAGAACCCGACCAGCCGCGCCCTGCACCACAGCGGCACCCTCCTCCAGCCCGCAGGCTGACCCCCGACCACGACCGACCTCCTCCGCACCCGCCCCGGGACCCGATCCGCTACGATGTGGATCGAGCGCCCGGGCGGGCGCTGTGCTGTGTCGTATGAGAACCCCACATCAGCACACCGCCGCGGCCTGATCCAGACGCTCGCCACTTGACTGGGAGACCTGGACGCGGTCTGTTCATCAAGTTCCGCGCAAGGTTTCGCGCAAGCCCCGCCTCCGTAGCTCAGGGGATAGAGCACCGCTCTCCTAAAGCGGGTGTCGCAGGTTCGAATCCTGCCGGGGGCACAGAAAAGGGCACCTACGGACTCTCGTAGGTGCCCTTCGGCGACTCAGGCGGCGTATGGGGTGAAGGTGACGTGCGAGTCGCCTTCGTCGATGGTCAGGTGGGGAGTGCCGTCCAGGGCCTCGGCCAAGCGCCGCAGCAGCGGAAGAGTCGGCACGGTCTCGCCGCCCTCCATCCGGGAGACCTGGGGCTGCGTCATCCCGGCCCGCTCCGCCAGCTGCGACGGTCGTAGACCGCCTGGCCGAGGTCGCCGGCCAGGCGGGCGTCGACGTACTCCTGGTCGTACTCCACCGCCTCCCCCGCGAGTTGCCGGGTCCGGCGCGTCCTCCACGCGCTGTGGTTCATCAGCTCTCCCTGCGCCGTTCGTACGTGTACTGGGCATGGCCGTGCTCGGCCTCGGACTCCTCGTCCGGGGCCGTTTGCGTGAGCGGAAGGACGTCCCCGTCGAGGGCATCGGCACGGCGTCAAGGTCGCGGTGGACCTGGTCGAGGGCGGCGCGGCCCGGGTACAGCCGGCGGTCCGACCGTGCCGAATATCGTGCGCCGCTCGACGGCGGGGTGGCCCGCGCAGTCGACCTGCATCCTGGTGCGCCTCTGCTTCTCTGTTGCGCCCAGGTGGACTTCGCAAGGCAAGATCGCGTATCGGAGCCAGAGGCTCGGCCGACCCGAGTTCGGTCGGCAGGCCGTACGCCCCGGCACCAACATGCGTCCCGGCGCGCTCAGGAGGACCACGCCGCGAGGAGTTCCGCCGGGCCGTACGCAGCGTCGAGCCCCGCGCAGTCGGTCCCGCTGCGCGAGAGAGCGATCACCGGCACGGGATCGGGCGTGAGCGCGGCGCGGTGCCGGTGCAGTGCTGCGAGGTCGTGCCGGTCGAACGGGGAGTTCTCCAGCCACTTCACCGATCCGACGAACAACAGCTCCTTGGCGATCGGCGCGCGGTCCGCTCCCACGACGTCGTTCTCCACATCGTTGGTACGGGTCCAGTAACCGCCGATGGCGGGGGCGGCGGGGAGGTTCTGGTCGGGGAGCAGCCCGGACCCGAAGAGCGGGCGAGCCCGGACCGGCGACGCGGTCCGGGCTCGCTGTCGTACCCACGGCGGATGTTCAGCCGGCCCAGAGCCCGGTGTTCGCCGAGGTGTGACCGAAGTCGAAGACGAAGCTGGTGCCGTCCCGGACATCGGTGGCGACCACGGTCCACTGACCCGCGGGGGCGGTCTTGAAGGAACCCTGGCAGGACACGCCGCCGGAGGACGGATAGAAGCAGACCGCGATCGTGGTCGTCGTGTTGGGCTTGATGTTGATGTCGTTGCAGTTCCCCGTCGTGAGGAGCTTGGAGGACCCGTTGTTCGGGAACCACCGTTGTCCCGCCGACTTGGAGTAGGACTTCGCGCTGCCGTAGCAGGACTGGGCTGTGAGAGGCCCGGCAGCGGCCGTGGACGCGGTCGCGGCCGTCAGTCCGCCGGCCGCTAAGGCAGCGACAGCCACCAGACGGACAGTGCGTGAACGAATAAGCATGCTTCCCCCTACCAACTACGCCGGTGCGTCCGGCGCTTCGTCGAAGATAGAACCAGCACACCCATCCGAATAGCCCATTTTCTGGTCAATCTGGGATGACTGGTGGCGAGTTGGAATGGGGTTACGTATACGCGCCGACTGCATCCGGACCAGGCAATTCGGTACACGCGTTCCGTTCTATCCGCGCCGACTCCGTCGGCTTGGCGGTCACACCCCTGCACTTGGCGCAGGCTCTCTCGTCGAACCGCGGACGCGACGCGGGCGCGGGCGCCTCCACGGTCGTGGTGTTCGGCGAGCGCCGGACCGAGGTGACTGTCACGACGCACGATCCGGAATCATCACGTCTCCCCTCGGGCGACTGGGGCGATCCGCTCCAGAACCCGGTCCGGGTGCTGGGTCGAGCGCTCAGCCAGTGCAGATTTGAGCCCCACGCGGAGAACTCACGGGACCGATGTCACAGCCATGCGATAGAAAAGACGTTCGACCTCGGCAGCTACACCGTCCGCGTCGAGGCCACGGGCGCCGACGGGGACCGCACCACCGACAACTCGGCGGGCTCGCTCGCCTATTACGTCGCAGCGGTGCTCGAAGACGTGCGCACCGACCGTACGGAGGTCGACAACGACCACCGTGAGGTGCGTGTCGACGGCATCCTGAAGGGACGATGGCCGGCGACCCGCGAGCTGAAAGCCCTGGCGGACCACCCGGTGGACCTCGATGTGGACCACTGGACGGAGAACACCGTCCGCACCGACGCCAACGGGCGCTTCTCCGGCACGGTTACGGTGAACGACGCGGTGCCGGTCCAGGCCGTCTACCGGCACAGCAACGACCATCGGTACGTCCTGTCCGGCGAGTCCACGCCGACGCAGATCGGCGTCCGGCAGATAGCCACGCGCTGGACCGTCCAGGCCCCGGCGCATGCCCGGACAATCGACTTCGGCGAAGAGGTCGCCCTCACGGCGACGCTGGAGCGCGAAACCCCGCAGGGGTGGGTGCCCTTCGAGGGGCAGAGCGGCGGGGTGCTCTTCGAGCCCTCCGGAGGCGGTCAGTCGGCAAGCGTGGGCTACTTCACGACGGGCCAGGACGGCAAGGTCGCCTTCACCCACGCCCCGTGGGAAACCGGCACGTTCCGTGTGGCTTCGCACAGCGACGACCCGTTCATCGCCTCCGCCTCCGTGAACAGTGACACGATCGCCGTGCTGCGTGCCTCTGTCTTCACCTCGTTCTCGGCCACCCGTACGCAGGACCGTGGCGTGCGCGTCGAGGGTGCGATGGACTTCCCCGACAGCTGGACGCCCGCCACCATCCCGGTGCACATCCAGTACTCGCGGAACGGCGAGCAGTGGACGGACCTGGTCACGACGGAGGCCAACTGGTCCGGTAGCGGCCACGCTTTCTCGGCCGATGTCGCCGGTGCGCGGCACGGTTACTACCGGGCGCACTTCGAGGCGACCGACTCGTTCCGCGCGGCGACGTCGGAGGTCGTGAGGGCGAGCCGTTGACGTCCACGCCGAACCGGGCGAACTCCTTCAGAGGGAATGCCGCACGTTAGTGCCTGGCGGGCCGGCGAGACGCCTGGTCAAGTGCCCTTCCGTCCCATGGGCGCGAGGGCCGCCGTGCTCGTGCCCCAGCTCGTGAGGAGGCGGAGGTTCTCCCACTCCGGGTACGGGCGTTGGGCGTGGTGGATCGTGAGGGTCTGGTCCGAGCCGTCCGGGAGTTGGAGCGTTTCGAACGAGAGCGTCAGGGCGCCCACCAGGGGGTGGTGGAGGGTGGTCGTGCCGTGGTGGTGTTCCTTGATGTCGTGGTGGGACCAGAGGCGGCGGAAGTCGGGGCTCGTGGAGGTGAGTTCGTCCACCAGTGACCGCGGCCGAGGGTCGTCCGGGCGGCCGTCGCCGTGCGGTTCCAGGCCGGAGGTCCGGGCGTCGGCCCGTGACGTAGGCCGGTACGCCGTCCAGTGACGTCAGCATCTCGCGCGGCGCCGGGCGCACCCGCTCCCGCTCCGGCGGCAGCGGGGAGGTGTGCCTGTTCGTACGGGGGCACTTGACCAGCCGGGTGAGGTGATCGTGCTCCGCGTCCGTCAGCCGTAGCGCGCGGGAGAGCGCGCCCAGGACCTCCGCCGACATGTTGTGGCCCCTGCCCTGTTCGAGGCGGGTGAGATACGCGACCGACACTCCCGCGAGCTGCGCCAACTCCTCGCGTCGCAGGCCCGGGACCCTGCGGTGGCGACCGTACGCCGGGGGGCCCGCGTCCCCCGGGCTCAGCCGTGCGGCGGGTGCGCGGGAACGCGCCGATCTCGGCCCGGGGGTCGAAGACCCCGGCCCTCGCCGACGTAGGTCCTCGGAGCGGTCATGGTCCCGACGGTACGCCCACGGCGTGAGTCGTGACCGTCCCTGGCGGTAGCGGGAACAGCGGAGACCTGGCCGGCCCCGTCCCCGCCGTGAGGCTCGCCGCATCCGACGCGAGTCATCCACACATCCACTGTCAGGGGACACATTTCATGTCAGACAAATCGGCCACGAGTGAACACCAACGCCGGCACGCCGCTCCTCGTCTTCACCGTGGTCTCCACGGCGGAGGTCGGCTGGTCGTCGTGGCGGACCGTCGGCGGTTTCGCCCTGTCTGTCCTCCTGCTGGCCGGGTTCCTCATCATCGAGCGGACCCTGCGCGAACCGCTGATCCGGCTGGGGATTTCCGTAACCGGAATCTGGTGACGGCCAACATCAGCATCGCGCTGCTGTACGGCGGCGCCATGGGGTTCCAGTTCGTCATGGCCTGTACTTGCAGGATCTGGAGGGCCGGCGGCCGTGGCAGATGGCGCTCGTACTGCTGTCGGCCGGGCCCCTGGTGGTCGTCATCGGGCCCAAACTCGACGTGCTGATGGGCAGGTTCGGTGTGCACAAGGTGCTGATTGTGGGGATCGTCGCCTTCCTGCCGTGTTACTTGCCGATGCTGCGCATCGGTCCGGAGCCGGATCTGTGGACGGTGCTGCTGCCCGCTTCCCTGCTCTGGGGTGTGGGTTTCGCGCTGAGCATCGCGACGCTGATGGTCGCGGGGACCAGCGGGGTGCCCGACGAGGAGCAGGGGCCGGCCGCGGGAATGCTCAACGGCTCGCTCCAGGTCGGCGGCGCGTTCGGCCTGGCCGTCGTCACGGCGGCGATCTCGCCGGGCACGGAACTGTCCATGCTCCGGCCGGGTCTGATGGTCATCCTGGTCTTCGGGGTGCTGACTTCTGGCCCAGTTCACGCGGAAGGGCCTGAAGCGGAATCCTGAGGCCGCGGCGGGCCGGGGCGCACACGGAACGCGTTGCTCCCAACAGCGCTATTAGTGAGGGGTGTTGACTACCCGTCGATGCTCTGCCCAGGGTTCTGCTGGACAGCGGCGCGGGCTCGGAGTGATCATGTGTCTGCTGTGACGCCAGATTTGGCATTCGAGACCGTGCGTACGAGACCGTGAGGATGAGTCAGCTGGATGGCATTTCCGCTTCGACTATCTGACCGCACCGCTCCGGTTGCCCGAGGGGGGCTCAGCCAGTGACCCCTGACGAGAATGAGTACGACGAGTACGAGGTCGAGTCAGCAGCCGAGTCAGCAGCCGAGGCAGAGGCTGGGACAGGGGCTGGGACAGCAGTCGCACGACCGGTCGCGCAGCAGGTCGAGCCGCCGGTCGGCCGACCCGCCGACCGGTCCCCCGGCCACACCGAGCAGCGCCCGCCGACCCTCCTGCGGGTGCTGCTCGAACGGCTCAACTGGGCCAAGTTCGCCGTCTTCGACGTGCAGTTCAGCCTCGCCGCCCGCCGCGCCGCCAAGGAGTACGGCAACAGCCGCGTCGGTAACGTCTCCGTCTCCCGGATCACCTTCAAGCGATGGCTGGCCGGTACGCAGTCCCCCCAGGGCGACGCGGCGACCGTCCTCGCGTACATGCTCGGCGTCGAGGTGGACCTGCTGCTCCAGCGCGTGCCCAGCCGCGAGGTGGTCCCCGCCCGGCTGCCGCACGGATCGTCGCTCGCCACCGCCCGCTCGATGGACGCCCTGTGGTCCAGCTCCTCGCTCTCCCCCTCGGAGGCGGCGGCCGGCACCGGCGGACTCTGGTATCTGGACGGTCTGCGGATCTTCGACGGTACGGCGGTGCCCGCCCAGATGTACGAGGCGACGTCGCAGGACGACGTGGTATCGATCGCGGTCGAGGAGAATCCGCATCTACGCGCGTTCGTTCAGCCCGCGCGTCGGGCCCTGCTGATCGCCTCCCTCGGAGGCAGTGGCGGCGAGGGGCTGTTCGTGCTCGATTCCGCCCGCGCGCGCTACCAGTTGGACGCCGATCCACGCGGCACGCTGCCGATACCGAAGCCGTACCGGCTGGACGATCTGACCTTCGGCATCCTGTGGGCGATGCTCAATCTGGAGGACAGCCTCCTCGCGGACGACCACATTCTCGACAGTGAACGGCGGGAGCTGGAGAGCCATTTAGCGATGCCCCGCTCGGCCGTGGCGCGTTCGGCCGTGCCCGAGCTGTCCCGGGTGGGAGCCGCCTGGCTGGGCTCGTACTTCTGTGCGCTGCACATCGAGCGCCATCTCGGCGACGTGACCGAACCGTCTTTCTTCTGGACGCGTGAGCAGACAGGCGAGGAGGGCGCGGCGTGGCTGTTCTTCCGGCACAAGCACGAGCACCTCGCCCGTGCGACGGCCCGGCGCGCCGACACGTCCGAACCGCCTGGGCACGCTTTCTGCATTCCGGAGAAGTCCGTCAAGGAAAGCGAGCCGTACGAGCGAATCCTGCTGTTTCTCACCGTCGCGCTGATGGAGATGCACGGACTGGCCGTGTGGGTCTGCACCGAGGAGGAGTACTCACAGATCGACGAGTTCGTCCTGGCACCCGACGACCGGGTGATAGTGGCCAACTGGCTGCGTTCGGACGGGATTTGGCGTGTCGGCATTACGGATCAGCGGTCCCAGGTCCGTACGTACACCCAGGCGATCGACCATGCCCGCGCACACAGCGTGATCGAGGGACCCACCTCCGCGCACCGACTGCGGGCCCTGGCAGACTATTTGTCGGTCGACTGGCCCTGGCTGCTGCGGCGTTGCCAGGAGCTGGGCGCGTACGGGAGTTCCGGCATGCTCCGGCCGCGCAGCCGGCTGCTGAGCATGGACCAGCTGGACGAGGTCCTGCGCTTCGTGGGCGAACTCGACCCGGAGTAGGCAGCCGGGGGGGCGGGCGCGGGCTCGCGGGCCGGCGGTGACCGGCCCGCGTCGGGCCCGCGTCGGGCCCGCGAGGTGGCTCGCGTCGGGCCCGCGACCGGCTCGCCTCGGGTTCGCCTTGCGTTCGCCCCGGGTTCGGGGCCGGTTCATGCCCGGCTCGCAGCCGGCCGGCAACCCGCTCACCACCGGCCCGCGCCCGGCCACCACCGGCCGCGAGCCATCCCACCAGTGACCCGCATCACACCCAACCCCCCACAAATCAAGCGCCACTGACCGATTCACCCGGCGGGAATCACCAATTCTCCGTGTTGTGGAGGTCGCGCATGGTTGAAGTGCCTTGCCGTTGGGCAGAGTTGAGTGGAGGATTGCGATGCGCGGTTTGAGAGGTTCTTCCTCAAGTCCACCTCAAGCCCCGCCCAATTGCGGCCCCCATAGTGATCGACGCGTCCCGCGATATCGATCGTTTGGCGGTCGCATCGTCGTTGTGCCCTGCCGACGGCGTCTTTGCGTTCGAGCCAATAGCCGCTTTTGCCTGCTTCACATTGTGAAGCCCCTGGGATGAAGCGACCGCTGAACGATCCCTTCCGCCCGTGGCGGCGAACGCGCGGACGCACCAAGCTTGTTATGGCTCTTAATGACGCTGGCATGTGCCTGTCCCGTCCAACTGCCCGTCTGTGAAGGCTCCTTATCCCCATGGTCCGCTCCCTCAGGCTCGCATCGCCGGCCCGGATGTACCGGCCGGCTGACGCCGCAGCTCCCGAGGACGGCGGACGGGACAGTGAGCCAGGGGGCGTCTTCGAAGTCCCGCCCGGCCGGCGACGTCCGGCACACGCGCCCGGAGCCCCAAGCCGGCGCGGAAGCGCGGCGGCCCCTCCACCTTCATCCGCCGGTCCCCGTCGTACCGAGGACATTTATGCCTGAACTCTCCCCGCACACCGCCCCCGCCGACCGTCGTAGCGGTCGGCGGCGCGGACGTTCCGCTCGGAACACCGGGAACACCGGGAACACCGCCCAGGCCCCCGCCAAGGCCAATCGCAATCTGGCCACCGAGAAGGGCCTCCGTTCGCGGATCCGTCTTCTCGTCGTAACACCCGTGGCCACGGTGTCGGTGCTGGCCGCCGGCACCTGGTCCACCTGGCACTTCGTCGGAGACGCCGTGGCGACCTGGTCCGCTGTCGGCGCCGCCGCCGTCATCGGCGTGGGCACGATGGTCGCCGCCACCCGTAAGGCCGCAGCCGTCTCTGCCGCCGTGCACGAGCAGCGGGTCACCAACGCCACCTCCGCCCGCCAGTGGGTCGAGCGCTTCGAGGCCGTCACGGCCGAGGGGCAGAAGAACGTCGCCCAACTGCTGGAGCAGATCAGCCGTGGCGAGCGGCCCCACCTGCCCGAGGCGATGCCCCACGCCGTCAGCCAGGGCAACCCGTTCGCCGATCTCGAACAGGCTCTGCGTCTCGCGCAGCACCAGGCGCTGGCCGCCGTCGCCGAGGCCGGCGCACGCCAGCAGGTGGACGTGTTCGTCAACATCGCCCAGCGGCTGCACGCGCTGGTCAACCGCGCGCTGGCCCGGCTGGACGATCTGGAGAGCGAGGTCGAGGACCCGGACCTGCTCGGCGGTCTCTTCGGCGTCGACCACCTGGTCACCCAGTTCCGCCGCCAGGTGGAGAGCCTGGCCGTGATGGGTGGTGCGGTCCCCCGCCGTATCAACAAGCCCGTCCCGCTGCCGACCGTGCTGCGCCAGGGTGTCGCCGAGATCGAGCAGTACGCCCGGGTACGTGTGATCCAGCCACCCGAGGGCACGCTGCCCGGCTACGCCGCGGCCGAGGTCATCCATCTGCTGGCCGAACTCGTCGAGAACGCCGCCCGGTTCTCCGCCCCGGAGACCCAGGTGACGCTGCGCGCCGAGCGCGTCCCGGCCGGCCTCGCGATCGAGATCGACGACCGCGGGCTGCCGATGGCGCCCGAGAAGCTGGACCGGATGAACCGGTTGCTCACCAGGCCGGACCAGTTCGACATCCGCGAGCAGTTGGAAGATGGCCGGATCGGGCTGTTCGTGGTCGCCCAGATCGCGCGCAGGCACGACATCGAGGTCGCGCTGCGCCGCAACATCTACGGCGGCACCCAGGCCGTCGTCGTACTGCCGAGCGCGCTGCTCGACGCGGCTCCCCCGCCGCCCGTGCAGCGTCAGGCGCCGGAGCAGGAGCAGCACCGGCCGGGGACCGCCGAGCACACGCAGCGTACGGAGCCGTCGCACGAGCCGTCGTCGGGCGCCGCCTGGTCGCACCCGCAGTCCGCCGCGCAGCCGGCGTCGCCGCAGATGCCCGCGCACACCTCCCAGCCGGCGCCGCACGACTCGCCGTACCAGGCCCCCCAGCCGTCGTACGGTTCGTCCGACCATCGCAGCCCGCTGCCCGCCGAGGCGGGTGCCCGCAGCTCGCGCGGCGGTCGCGGCACGCACGGCGAGACGCCGTCGTCCGTACGCCGCATCGGCTCTCCCTCGGCCCACGCGGCCGCCGCGGCTGCCGCGACGGCGACGGCCCCGGGCGGACCCGGCTCCACCGGCGAAGTCCCGCTCCCCCAGCGGAAACCCGCCGCGTACAGCGCGAGCAACGGCCAGAGCAACGGCGTCCACACCGGCGGCCACGGGGGTGCCCACACCCCGGGCGGCCTGGGCGGCGCCCACGCGGAATCCCCGTACGGCACCGGAAACCACCAGGGCTCCGGACACACCGGCGGCGGCCGGCCCACCGCCACCGCCCACCCCAACTCCGGCCAATCCAGTGCCGGCCGCTCCACCACCGGCTCTGCCGACGTCACAACCCCCGAGGTCCCCCGATCCACCCAGGCCTCACCCCCCAGCGACGCCAACACTCCCCCCGGCCGTCGGCCCACCTTGCCCCGGCGGAGCGAGACGTACCGCGGACCTGAGTTCCCGCGGCTCGCCGACGCCGACCGAGAGGTCGTCGCACCGAATCCGGATCTGATGGCTCGTTTCGCCTCAGGTATCAGGCTCGCCAGTTCGGAAGACGGCCCTCAGGGGCCCCCCGACCAGACGAGCTGACGCTGCCTTCGGCGGTCGCCCAACCACTTACGGAGTCACTCTCTTGCCAAACGAAGTTTTTTCGGCCCAGCAGCCCGATCTGGACTGGTTGATGGCTGATTTCATCAGGCGCGTCCCCGGTACGGAGGGCGCCGTCCTGGCTTCCAGTGACGGAGTGCGCAAGCACTCGTACGGTCTGAGCATCGACTCGGCGGACAAGCTGAGCGCGATCAGCACCGCGCTGTGCTCCCTTGCCGGCGGCGTCCGTGACATCAAGGGTCCCGCCGACGGCAGGGTCAGGCAGGTGGTGGTCGAACACGACAACGGGCTGCTCTTCGTGTCCATGGCCGGCCCCGGGGCGGTACTGGGTGTACTGGCTTCCGACAGCGCCGACCTCGGCGCCGTCGGTTTCGAGATGGGGCAGCTGGTCAAGAGCGTGCCCGAACACCTGAGTACACCGCCGCGGCTCCGGCAGCCCTCCGTCGACGACCGGGTGCACTGACATGGCGGCTTTAGACGGTACCCCCTGGGTCGACGACGACGAGCACGAGGTCCGTCCGTACGCCCTGACGGGTGGGCGAACGCGGCCCACGAACGAGATGAGTCTGTCGTCGCTCCTCAAGGCACGCGCCACGGCGCCGGAGGGCTACCTCAGCCCGGAGGCGGCCCACTGTCTCGCGCTCTGCCGCGGCGAGGCACGGTCGGTCGCCGAGGTCGCCGCCACCCTGGGCCAGCCGGTCCAGGTGGCCAAGATCCTGCTCTCCGACCTGCTGGACGCGGGGGCACTGATCATGGCGATGCCCACGAGAACGGCCGACCCGAAAGATCCGAATCTGCTGGAGGCAGTGCTTGAGGGGCTACGAACCTATGTCGTCTGACGATCCCATCGCCTTGAAAATCGTGGTCGGCGGCGGCTTCGGCGTCGGCAAGACCACCATGATCGGCTCGGTCAGCGAGATCAAGCCGCTGTCGACCGAGGAGACGCTGACCTCGGCGAGCAGCGGGACGGGCACCGACCGGCTGGAGGGCATCGAGAACAAGTCGACCACCACGGTCGCCCTGGACTTCGGCCGTATCACCCTCCAGAAGCAGAACATGGTGCTGCTGCTGTTCGGCACTCCGGGGCAGCAGCGGTTCTGGTTCACCTGGGACGATCTGTCGCTGGGTGCCATCGGGGCCGTCGTCCTGGCCGACACCCGCCGGCTGCTGGACTGTTTCGCCGCCGTCGAGTACTTCGAGAGCCGCGACGTGCCCTTCGTCGTGGCCGTCAACGAGTTCGACGCCGACGACGCCTACCGCTACAGCTCGGAAGAGGTCCGCGAGGCGCTCGAACTCAAGGCTGACGTACCGGTGTTGCTCTGCGACGCACGCGACCCGGCGTCGGCCAAGCACGTACTGGTCTCACTCGTCTCGTACGCGCACGCGGTCTCGCTCCGCCGCGCGCGGGAGCGGGCCGTCCAGGCCCCGCCCGCCGCACCCCCCCTTCAGCACTCCAGTGACCTGGGAGCCACCTCATGACGTACGACACCGAAGCAGGACTGCATCTCCCCGCGCCGGACGTGGAATTGGCGCAGCGGGAGGCCCGGCTGCGTGAGCTGGGTCTGGGTGACATGCCCGACGCGCAGTTCGACGCGTTCGCGACGCAGCTCGCGCAGGCGGCGGGCGCACCGTACGCGATGGTCAACTTCATCACCGGCCACCAGTTCTTCGCCGGTCTGCACACGCCGTCCGCGACGGCGGGTCCGTCGGGCGAGGCGGGCGCGGGAGCCGCGCCCGAGGTGAGCCGGATCATGTCCCGTGACCACGGGTACTGCCCGGACGTCCTCAACCGCCGCAAGGCGCTGGTGCTTCCGGACGTGTACGCGTACCCGCGGTTCGCCTCGAACGAGGTGGTGGACCTGATCGGTATCCGTACGTACGCGGGCGCTCCGCTCATCGACGAGCGCACGGACACGGTGCTGGGCACGGTCTGCTTCGTGGGTACGGACCCGCGCGGCAAGGAGACGGGCCGCGACACGCTCCAGCTCATCAAGGAGAGCCGCGACGAACTGATGCGCCTCATCTACCAGCGCACCGGTGGAGGCCCGCGCTAAAGAGCGGGCCCCACGGCACTTCGACGTACAACTTCGGGCGTTCAGAGGTTCGGACGCTCAGACGGCGACCGCCGCCCCCGCCCCCGCTCCGGCGTGGGCGGCCAGTCGTCGTGACCAGTCGCCCTTCGAGGTGCCCAGCGCCGTCTCGGCCAGCCGCTGGAGCTGGATGTCGGACGTGCCGGCCGGTGCGAAGATGTGGAACGCGTCGCGCGTGTAGCGCTCGATGGGCAGGTCGGCGGAGAGGCCGATGCCCGCGTGGATCTCCATGGCGGTACGGGCGGAGTCCATCGCCGACTCGACGTTGATGAGTTTGGCGTTCATCAACTCGGCGTCGCACGGGAGCCCTTGGTCCAGCAGATGCACCGCGTGATACGCCGTCAGCCGGGCCGTCATGAGCGCCGACTGCATCTTCCCCAGCTTCTGCTTGATCGTGGGGAGTTCGGCGAGGGGCGCGCCGTAACGCTGGCGTGAGCTCGCGAACGCGATCGTCTCCTCCAGGATGGCCCGGTGGATGCCCAGCGCGACGGCGGTGAGGTTGGCCCGGCCGTAGAGGATGCTGGAGGAGTACGCGACGGGCAGCCCGTCGCCCTCGTTGCCCAGCAGATTGGCCGCGGGGACCCGGCAGTTGTTGAAGATCAGCTCCCCGAAGGAGAAGCCGTGCAGGCCCATGGCGGGCCGGTGCGGGGCCAGCGAGAAGCCGGGGCGGTCGGACTCCACCAGGAAGGCGGAGAGGCCCTTGCTGCCCGGTCCGGTGCGCACCACGACACCGTGCAGATCGCCGACGTGCGAATTGCCGACGAACACCTTGGCGCCGTTGAGCACGTAGTCGTCACCGTCGCGGTGGGCGGTGGCCTCCATGCCCAGGACATGGCCGCCCGAGCCGGACTCGGTCACGGCGATGGTCGGCAGACAGGCGCCGGCCGCGATCTCCGGGAGCCAGGTCTTCTTCTGGTTGTCGTTGCCGAAGTGGATGATCTTCGCGACACCGAGCTGCGAGGCCTGCACCATGGCACCCATGGCACCGCTGACCCGGGCCAGCTCCTCGATGATGATGGTCTTCGCGACATGACCGGCTCCCATGCCGCCGTACATGGGATCGATGGTGACGCCCAGCCAGCCCTGCCAGGCGATGAGCTGGGACAGCTCGTGCTGGACGGCCTTGGACGCTTCCATCTCGGGTATTCGCGGGCGGACTTCGGCCTCGGCGAACGCGCGGACCTGCGCCCTGAGACGTTCATGGAATTCCGTGGTGAAATAGCCACTCATGCGCCTGTACAGCCCTCTCGAATGAGACATCTGTCAACTGTCAACATGGTTAGAACTGATCGGTGCTCTCAGATCGGTCAGCGGAACCGGAACTCGCCCTACCGGCGGCAGGCGCTCCTACACAGTGACGATTTCCCGCTCTCGTTGCAGCACCGCACAGGGGTCGTTTGTGGGTCGTTTGCTGCGATGACTACACCCCGTGTCCGCCTGACTCTGTGCCAATCCGGCCTTTCTCACGTTTTGGCCGATCCCGCGTACGACACGATCCGAACCGCAAACGACCCCCGCGCGGCCCGTGAACGATCACGTTCGACGGTATGAAACGCGCCAAGAGACGTTTGCGGGCTATTCGGGCATGCCACGGGCACTCTCCGGTCCCGTACGGGCACTATGAGACACCGACGCGATCAGATCGTCCTCGGTGAGACGCACGGAGACCGTCTGCCCGTCGCGTTCCCCGTACACATGGTGCCCGTCGGCCCCCTCGTGCGTCCGGAACCCGTGCCGTCGAAGATATCCCGCCACCACGGCTGACGCCCTGTCCAGCGCCGACTGGTTCAAGTCGAGCTACAGCAACAACCAGGGCGGCGACTGCGTCGGAGGCGCCCGGCTCCCCGGCGGTGTCATGGCCGTACGCGACTCCAAAAACCCCACGGACCCGCCTTCGTCCTCACCGGCAGCGCTTGGATCGCCTTCGTCGGAGCCCTCGTCGGCGGCGAGTTGTACTGATCAAGCCGTTCATCCAGAAGATCGCGCAGAAGGCCGCGGTGAAGTTCTCGGTGCTGCTCGGCTCGAAGGCGGTGACCGGCGCGGTGCCGCTGC
Source organism: Streptomyces sp. NPDC051217 (assembly GCF_044455465.1). Lineage (NCBI taxonomy): Bacteria > Bacillati > Actinomycetota > Actinomycetes > Kitasatosporales > Streptomycetaceae > Streptomyces > Streptomyces sp. NPDC051217. Next base: position 24,225 of record NZ_JBITEV010000027.1, on the reverse strand, counting down.
TGGGGCGTGCTCGCCGGTGCGGGCATCAACGCGTACTTCGTGAACAAGTTCGCCGACGCGGCCGAGACGTACTACAGGGCGAAGCTCCGCGCCGGCGGGTGAGCGTCCTACGACGCCGCCCGTTCGCCTCTGCTGCGCTCCACGCAGAACTCGTTGCCCTCGATGTCCGCCAGCGTCGCCCAGCCGAGGCCGTCCGGGCGCCGGTGGTCCGCGACCAGGGTGGCGCCCAGGGACAGGAGGCGGTCGACCTCCTCCTCGCGGGTGTGGTCCTGGGGTTCGAGGTCGACGTGGATGCGGTTCTTCGCCGTTCTGGGTTCCGGGACTTCGACGAACAGCAGCGTGATGCCGTCCGCGGCCACCAGCACCTCGTCGTCACCCGGCTTGTCGTCGGCGGCCACCGTGGTGCCGAGTACTTCGGCCCAGAAGGTGCCGAGGCGGTAGGCGTCCGTGCTGTCGACCGTCACATGTCGTACGCGAGAAGTCATGGCCGTCACTGTGCACCGGCGGGCGGGTCGTCCGCAGGTGAGTTTCCGGCGCCCCACTCCCGGACCGCCGCCGCCATCGCCGCGACCGCCCGGTCGGTGCGCGCCGCGTCCCCCCGCACCGTGCGGTTCACCTCGACGTGCAGGAAGGGCACCCCCTCGTCGGCGGCGAGCCTGCCCTGCTTGTTGTTCCGGCCTTCGAGCGGGCACTTCTCCTCCCAGGCGCGGCAGACCTGGAACCCGTCGTCGTCCAACGCGCTCGCGAGCGTGCGCGCCTGGGAGCGCGCCCGGTCGCCCGCGCCGGTGGAGACGACGAGATCGCGGCCGGGGACGGTGCTGTCCGCGTAGCCGTGGACCTGGATGCCGGGGATCGACCGGTCCACGAGTGCGGCGGCGACCGCGTGGAAGACCGTGTCCCGCCGGTGGGCGACATCGGCCGCGTCGCCCTCGCCCGCCCGGCGGTGGGCGCCCGCGATGACCAGGATCCCGCCGGGCGCGCCGCGCAGTACGCCCGCGCCGAGCCGGTCGGTGTACGCGTCGGCGACCGGGTGCGGGACCTGGACGCTGTAGCGCGGCGCGGTGTCCAGGTCGATGTAGACCCGTCCCCAGCCGCGCCGGGTCTCCTGCGTCCGGTCGGCGATCTCCGCGTATCTGCGGCCGGGACCGTCCCCGTCGCGCGGCGTGTCCCGCACGATCCGTACGCCGAAGTCCACCTCGGCCAGCCTGCGCTCGCCCTTCTCGTGCTCGCCGTCGACATAGAGGGCCACACCCTCGGCCAGGGCCTCGCGTTCGGCGCGGTCCGGAGGACGGAAGCGGGAGTCGGCGACGACCTCCGTGGCGTACGCGGAGAGCCGGCGTTCCAGGCCGGACGAGGGGCCCCCTGCGGGGCCCGGACCGGGGGACGGGGAGTCGGTGCGGGCGCTGTCGAGAGCCGGGACGACCACCGCGACCGCTGCCACCAGGAGTGCCAGAAGTACGGCGGTGCGCGGCAGGTTTGCCGGTACCGTTGTCTTTTTGGTCGGAACGGGGCTCATTGTCGAGTGAAAATATCAGGGTGACACCACAAAGAAACACGTCCTTCATACGCGTCCGCCTCCCGAGGAGCACCGTCGCGCTGACTTTCGCGCTCCTCGCGACGACGGCGGCCGGCTGCTCCCTCGTCGGCGGTGAGGGCGACGCCGCAGGACCGAAGGGCGATCCGACGTTCACCGTCGCCGCGGCCGGCGACATCCTGATCCACCCGCAGCTGACCCAGCAGGCGTACCGGGACGCCGGTGTCACCGAAGTCCCCGAGCCGGTCGGCAAGAAGGTCGGCGCGGACGTCCCGGACCCCGACTTCCACAAGATCATGGCCGGGGTGAAGCCCGTCATCAGCAAGGCGGATCTGGCCATCTGCCACTTCGAGCCGGTGGTCGCCGGGCCGAAGGGCCCCTTCCGCGGCTTCCCCGACTTCCTCATCCCGCCGCAGATCACCACCGCGATCAAGGACACCGGGTACGACACCTGTTCGACCGCCTCCAACCACACACTGGACGACGGTCCGGGCGGTGTGAAGCGCACCCTGGACGCGCTGGACGCGGCCGGGCTCAAGCACACCGGTTCCGCGCGCAGTGCCGCCGAGGCGGCGAAGCCGCTGATCATGGACGTCAAGGGCGTGCGCGTGGCGCAGCTTTCGTACGCCTTCGGGTTCAACGGCCGTCAGGTACCGGCGGACAAGCCCTGGCTCACCAACAAGAACTCGCTCGACGCGATCTCCGCCGCCGAGAAGGCCGCGCGCAAGGCGGGCGCCGAGGCGGTGATCCTGAGCATCCACTGGGGGCGGGAGCACCATCCCGACCCCCACTCCACGCAGCTCGAACTTGGCCGGCGGATCGCGAAGGAGACCGGGGTCGACCTGATCATCGGCCACCACGCGCATGTGGTGCAGCCGATGGAGAAGGTGGACGGCACCTGGATCGCGTACGGCCTCGGGAACCAGCTCGCCCGGCACGACGTGCCGTCGGGGCTGACCGAGGAGGGCGCCATCGGCTGGTTCGAGTTCCACAAGAAGTCCGGCGGCGGCTGGGACGTGGAGGCGCGCTACGCGCCGACCTTCGTCACGATCCCGCCGGAGGCGGAAGGCGAGGCGGGCGCGGGCGCGGACGGCGCGGTCGTCGAGCAGTCCCCCGGCCCCGTGAAGGGCGCGGCGAAGGACCACCGGCTGCTGGACATCGCGGGGGCGCTGCGCGCGGACAAGGATCTGTCGGCCGAGGAGCGGGCCCAGTACCGGCTCGCCTTCGAACGCACCCGGGGCACGATGCTCAACCGGGGCGCGGCGAAGGACGGCCTGCGGCCGCTGAACGAGCTGCCGGACTGAGCCGGGGACTGTCCGCCATCGAGAATTGAGCGAGCGCCCCTCGGTAGGTAAGAACGCGGACACGCGCGGGGCCCAGCATCCGAACACGCGGAGAGCCGGGAATCCGAATTTCTGGATCATGCCTGGGATCATGCCTGCGCGCGCGTAGGCGGAATCCCCCGGTCCAAACGTCGCGTAGGTCACACCGGTCACTCTTCGTGCAACCATCCCCAAGGCTTGCGAGTCGGACTCTTCCGGCTGGGGCTGTTCTCCGCGCGCCCGCACGCACGCACCGCACCCGCCGATCACGAAAATCCGAAAGGGAACGCTCATGGCCGCTTCGCCCGCGAAGCGACGGCACAAGGTCCGCAGACGGGCCGACATGTCCCTATTGGGCGGTATTCGCCCGCCCATCGCGGTCCTGTCCGCGCTCCTGCTCTCCCTCGCGGGAATCACGGCCCTCGGCTTCGGCCGCGCGAGCGAGGACTCCGTTCCGAAGGCCGTCATGACCTCGCAGGCGCACTTCGCCGAGGACGGCGCCGTCGCGATGCGCGCCTCCATCGACGAGAGCGCCGCGGACCTGGCCAGAACCGCCGGACTGTTCAACGCGGGTGACCCCGCCCAGCCGGACGCCGTGGTCGACAAGATCGGCAGCGTCTACCAGAAGTGGGTCGGCACCGCCGTCGTGGAGATCTCCTCCGGCCGGATGCTCGCGGCCCGCGGCGAGAACGTGCCCGTGGCCGCGATCGACACCTCCAAGCTCTCCGAGAAGGGCGGGCTCAGCCCCCGTATGGTGCGCCTCGCCAACGGCGAGACCCGGCTGCTCTCCCTCCAGGTGCTGTCCTGGGAGGGACAGCCCCAGCAACTGCTCATCGCCTCCAGCAGCCTGCGCTTCCCCGGTATAAGCCTCGGCAAGTTCCGCTCCATCGCGGTGATCGACAGCACCGGGCGCATCCTCAGCAGCGACGGCATCCCGGAGAGCGAGCAGGTCCTCACCGAGGACCAGCGCACCGGCGTCGCCCGCTCCGAGAAGCAGCTCAAGGCGTTCGCCGATGTCGCCGCCAAGCGGGCCAAGGAACACCCCCTCAAGGTGAACGAGCCCGGCGGGGGCGGCTACACCGGAGTCAGCGGCAGTCTGCGCGGCGATCTCTTCGAGGGCGACCGCGCCATCGCCGGTTACGCGGCCCTCACCGGCCCGGAGCCCGGCAAGGGCACCGTCGCCACCTCGCTCGGACTGACCGTCGTCGCCATGGTGGACGTGGCCGAGGACCCGACCCGGGTGACCGACCCGCTGTTCGGGCTGCTCGCCGCCGGCGCGCTGCTGCTGATCGGCGCGCTGGCCGTAGGCGTCCTGCTCGGCACGGTCCAACGGCCGCTGCTGCGGCTCTTCCTGGAGAGCCGGCGGCTGACCCGCGGCGACCTGACCCGGCCGGTCCGCACGCCCCGCTTCGGCGAGGCCGCCCGGATCGGCGACGCGCTGGAGCGGCTGCGCCGCCAGCTGCTCGGGGAGCGCTCCGACGCGGACGAGGCAGCGGACGGTACGTCCGGCGGCCCCGCCGCACGGCCCCGCCGGGGCCGGTTCGGCGCCCGCGCCCTGCTCGCGGTCTGCGGCATCCTGCTGCTCGTCTGGTCCGCCCCGATGCTGCTCCTGCTCAACCGGGCCGACGCCACCGCCGTCGTACCGGAACAGGTCACCAACGACCAGCGTGAGCGCACCGACACCCTCTCCGACCGGGTGCGCCGCTCGCTCAACGAGGGTCACGCCGACCTGATGTCCGTCGCCGGTCTGCTCGGTGAGCGGACCTCGCCCGAGGACATGACGAAGGTCCTGGAGCGCACCCGTACCGACCACTCGCGCTACCGCTCGCTGTACGTACGCGACGCCGACGGCACCATCGTGGCGCGGTCCGGCGAGTCCCCCCGGCTGCCCGACAAGCCGAAGGACGAAGGCGCGGGCGAGGACGCGGGCGCGGGCGCGGGCGAGGACGCGGCGAAGGGCGCAGCCGACGACGGCAGGCCATTCGCCGACCCGATCACCGTCCTGAACGACTCCGGCACCGAACCCGTCATCGCGAGCTATGCCGAGCTGCCGGGACGTGACGGCCGTTCGGTCGTCGGCGAGTTCCGCATCGACTTCATCAACTCGCTCCTCAAGCGGCCGGGCCTCGGCGAGATCCGTGTCGTCGACGCCGAAAGGCGCGTACTCGGCGGCAACTCCGGCTATCTGGCCTTCGAGGACCTGCCGTCGTCGCGCCTGGACGAACTGGTCGCCGGTACCAGCCAGAAGACAGGTGTCAGCGCCCGCGCGGGCGCCGTCGTCTACCGCGACGGCAGCGGCGTGCAGGTGGCCGGCGCGGCCCCGTTCGTCGGCGGCGGCGCCGCCAAGTCGCTCAACTGGAGCGTGGTGAGCTGGCAGCCGGCCGCCGGGCTGGCGATCCCCGAGTACAGCCTCCAGAACCGCACCGTGCTGGCGGGCCTCCTCGGCATCACCGCCGCGGCCGCGTGTCTGGGCTGGCTGCACATCGTTGTCGTCAGGCCGCTGCGCGAGGTGGCCAAGCAGGCCGAGTCGCTCGCGGGCGGCGACCGCCGCACCGTGCTCTACCCGCGCCACCACGACGAGGTCGGCGCCATCGCCCGCTCCCTGGAACTGCTGCGCCAGCAGGTGCTCGAACAACGCAAGCGGGACGGCGCGGGGGCGACGGCCCCCGCCGCCGCCGCGCAGGCACCCGCCGGAAGGAACTGACCGACCGTGCTCTTCCTCTACACCGTGCTGCTGGTGTGCGGCGCGTTCCTGCTGGTCGCCGGCGTCGTCGAGCAGCGCCGCCACTTCACCAACCTCAACCGCATCCCCGCCCGGGTGCTGGTCAACGGCATCCGCGGCAAGTCCTCCATCACCCGCCTCTGCGCGGGCGCGCTGCGCGGCGGTGACCTGGTCACGGTCGCCAAGACCACCGGCACGGCCGCGCGCTTCATCCACCCGGACGCCACCGAGGAGCCGGTCTACCGGAAGTTCGGCATCGCCAACGTGGTGGAGCAGATCGGGATCGTACGGCGCGCGGCGGCGTACAACCCGGACGCGCTGGTCATCGAGTGCATGGCGGTCATGCCGGCCCTCCAGGAGATCAACCAGTCGAAACTGATCCGCTCCACGATCGGCGTGCTGTGCAACGTCCGTGAGGACCATCTGGCCGAGATGGGGCCGACGCTGGACGACGTCGCGCGCTCGCTGTCGCGCTCGATGCCGGAGAACGGCATCTGTGTGACGGCGGAGAAGGAGCGCTTCGACATCCTCCAGGAGGAGGCCGACGCGCGGAACTGCAAGCTGATCTACGCGGATCCGGAGACGGTCAGCGACGAGGAGCTGCGCGGCTTCAGCTGGTTCACGTTCAAGGAGAACGTGTCGATCGCGCTGAAGGTCGCCGAACTGATGGGCGTGGAGCGCGAGACGGCTCTCCAGGGCATGTACGATGCCCCGCCGGACCCGGGTGTCCTGTCGGTCGAGCGGTATCTCACGCCGGACGGGAAGCGGCTGCGGTTCGCGAACGTCTTCGCGGCGAACGACCCCGAGTCGACGCTGATGAACATCAACCAGCTGCTCGACCTGGGCGCGATCGCCCGCCCGCTGAACGTCGTCATCAACTGCCGCCCCGACCGCGTCGAGCGCAACGGCCAGATGGGCGAGATCGTCCCCGACCTCCAGCCGGACCAGGTGTTCGTCATCGGGCACCCGGCGAAGAGCGCGATCGACGCGATCCCGGCGGACTGGCGCTCGCGCGCGGTGGACCTGGGCGGTGACAAGCGCGACCCGGCGGAGTTCATGCGCGAGCTGCTGGAGCAGCTCGGGCCCGACTCGTCGCTGGTCGCGATCGGCAACATCCACGGCCAGGGCGAGCTGCTGCTGGAGCACCTGGCGGAGCTGCCGGCGGACGAGACGCCGGACCCGGACCCGGTCCCCGGCCAGGAGCCGGCCCCGGCTCGCGCCGCGGCGTCCGCTCCGGCGTCCGTTCCGGCGTCCGTTCCCGCTCCCGCTTTCGTTCCTCCGTCGGCTCCGGTGGCGGACGCGGCCGGGGACCCCGCCGCGACGGCGGCGCTGCCGGTGGTCGTCCCCGTGCAGACCTCCAGGCGGCCGGCCGAGCCGGGCACCGAGCTGGTGGCCCGGCTGACCGCGCAACCGCCCGCCCCGGGTGCACCGGCCTCCCCCGCCGCACCCGCCGCCGGAACATCACCGGCCCCCACGCCCGACCCCGCTGCACCGCAAGCCACACCGCACGCCACACCGCACGCCGCTCAGCACCCGCGCCACGAGGACACGTTGGCGCTCCACCGCTACTCACCGCACATCGACCCGTTCCAGCCCTACCCCGAGGCCTACGAACAGCGCTACCAGCGGCCGGCCCGGCCCCGCGGCCCCTTCGAGCCGGTACGGATGCCGACCGACGCGGCGGACGAACGTGAGACCGACGCCCCGCAGCAGCCCCCGTACGGCCAGAGTCCGCAGCCGCCGCAGACCCCGCAGAATCCTGGAGAACCCCGTTGATCCCCGCAGTCCTCACGCCCGAGATCGCCGCCATAGGCATCGGCCTGGGCCTGATGTTCTCCCTGATCTGCTACCTGACGACCAATCTCTCCCCCGGCGGCATGATCACGCCGGGCTGGCTCGCGCTGACCCTCGTCGAGGACCTCCAGCGCGCCGCCATGGTCGTCGGTGTGACCGTCCTGACGTACGTGAGCACGCTCCTCGTCCAGCGCTTCGTGATCCTCTACGGAAAGCGGCTCTTCTCCGCCGTCGTCCTCATCGGTGTGCTCCTCCAGGCGACCGTGATGATCGTGCTGTCGCTGGAGTTCCCCCTGCTGTACGCGAACCAGACGCTCGGCTTCATCGTGCCGGGCCTCATCGCGTACCAGCTCGTCCGCCAGCCCAAGGGGGCGACCATCCTCGCGACAGGCACGGTCACGCTCATGGCGTACGTCGTCCTCACCGCCGGCATCCTGCTCGGCGCCCTGCCCACCACATGAGCGGCCTCAGGGGGTGTCTTCCCGATCTTGCCGGGCTCGCGAGCCCTGGCACGCACGCTCATCCGGCCTGATCGACAAGACACCCCCTCGGACCGCCCACGTGCCCGAGATTCCTGGACCCTCCGGAGCGACCTCTCATGAGTGCCAAGGCCAACAAACGCGGCACCCGCCGTTTCCTGCACGCGACCACCGTCATCGCGCTGCTCGCCGGCAGCGCGTATCTCACCGTCGAACTGCGCAAGGACGAACAGGCGAAGGCGCCCGCCGTCCAGGCGATCACGGACACCCCGGACCTGACGTCGGCCGGGGACGCGCGGAACGGCGAGCAGAAGTGGGAGCGGCTGAAGAACCCGGACCGCTCGGTGCTGCGTTCCGGCAAGGGGGCCGTGCTCGCGACCTTCACGGACGGCGCCCGCACCGCGACGCTGACCGGGCCGAGCCGTACGTTCTCCGAGCCGACGAGTACCCAGTCGCGGGTGGTGACCGAGAACTGGGTGCGGCTGATGCCCGAGCCGTGGAAGAAGGACGCCGAGAAGGAGCAGTGGTTCAAGGACTGGTTCGAGGAGTTCTACGGCAGCGAGGAGGACGACCTGTTCGCGTACGCCTTCCAGTACGTCGAGGGCGCCCCGGTCAAGGAGGACGGCGAGGGCACCCCGTACGCGGGTGACGCGGACTTCGGCCCGATCAACCCCGAGGGCAGCGTGGGCGCGGACTACCGGCTCGAAGAGTCGGACTTCTACGACTACCTGGGCATTCCGTACACCTTCCGCGACGGCACCACCAACCAGCCGGAGCAGAAGCGCTACCGCTCCATCGACTGCTCGGGCTTCATCCGGACGGTCTTCGGTTACCGGGGCCGGTTCCCCCTGATGGCCGACGACAAGACCGGTGACGGACTGCCGCGTACCGCGAACGGCATGGCGCGCTCGGGGACCGGCACGGATGTCATCAAGCTGACGGGGAGCGCGCCGTTCGAGCGGCCGAAGTCGATCAGCGTTCTCCAGCCGGGTGACCTGGTCTTCTTCAAGCTCGACGCGCGGACCAAGGAGCGGCTGGACCACGTCGGGATCTACATGGGCATCGACACCGACGGCCACCAGATGTTCGTCTCCAGCCGCGAAGAGGTCAACGGGCCGACGATCGGCGACACGGGCGGCACGTCACGCCTGGACGGCAACGGCTACTACGCGAAGACGCTGCGCAGCGCGAAGCGGCTCTGACGCGGCGAGGGCGGCGAGGCCCGGGGCCGGGCTCTGGGCCCGGGCTCTGGGCCCGGGGCCGGGCTCTGGGAGCTGTGGGCGGCGGGCGACGTCAGCCCTCGTCGCGCAGCTCCTCCGGGCAGGGCGTGCCCGGACGGAGCTGGTACGGCGCCGCGACGCGGTACGTCCCCGGGCGCGGGGCCAGCAGCTCCGTCCACTCGTCGCCGTCGGTGTTCTTCTCGGCCCGGAACAGACAGCCGTTGGGGTTGGTGAACGTCTTCGGGCCGTCCTCGTCGGCCTTGGACGCCTCCGTCTCCTCCGGGCGGTCCAGGCTCTCGCCCTTCTCGTCCACGACGGCGAGCCAGCGCGAGTACGGGATACGGATCAGCACCCGCCCCGCGGACTTCACCTCTATGGTCAGCTCGTCGGCCGACGCCCGCAGCACGTCCGCCGGCGGGTCGGCCAGCGGCATCGGGTCCTGGACCTCGTAGAGCTGCCAGTTGGCGTCGCCCCACAGGTGGTTCAGATAGGGCAGGCCCCGCTGTACGAGCTCCGCCTCCTGGTCCCCGCCGTTGTCGGGCCGGCCCTTGGGCAGCACCACGTAGCGGACGGCCCAGCGGTCCAGCCAGGCGCGGTAGGTGTCGTCGGTGAGGCTGTCGTCGTAGAAGAGCGGGTTGCGCTCCATGTCGGCCTGCCGGTTCCAGCCGCGGGCCAGATTGACGTACGGCGCGAGCGCGGAGGCCTCGCGGTGGCTGCTGGCCGGGACGACCTCCACCCGGCCGCGCTCGGCGCCGACCTCCTGCAACTCGTTCACCAGCGGTGCCAGTTCCCGGGTCCAGGACGCGGTGGGCGCGGTACGGATGATGTCGTCGACGCCCTTGAAGCCGATCCAGAAGTTGAGCGCGGCGAAGGCGAGGAGCAGCGCGTACCACTTGCGTGAGCGCGGCGCCGTGTACGGCAGGGCGGCGAGCAGCACCACACCGCCGACGATCATCGCCAGCCGCGACACGTTGGAGCCGATCTGTGAATCGATCGCCCAGGTCAGCAGCGTCCCGAGGCCGTAGACGGCGGCCGCGGTGCGGACGGTGTGCCAGTCGCGCGGCACCAGGAAGAAGGCGACGAAGGAGAAGAGGAAGGGCAGCGACGCGGTCCCGAGCGACATCGGCTGGGTGCCGGAGAACGGGAAGAGCCAGGCGGAGAGGGCGACGACCGCGACCGGGGCGAGGCCGACCGCGTACGCCCCCGGACGACGTTTGTTGAGGAAGAGCGCGGCGGCGACCACTCCGAGGAAGAGCCCGGCCACCGGGCTCGCCGCCGTGGCGAGGCCGGCGAGCGGCGCGGCGACCACGGCCTTGGCCCAGCGCTTGTAGCGCCAGCGGTAGGGCCAGCAGAAGACGGCGGCGACGGCGCCGAGCGCGAACATCGTGCCGAGACCGAAGGTCACGCGGCCGGAGAGCGCGTTGCAGAGGAAGGCGAAGACGCCGGCGAAGGAGCACGCGAGCGGATTCCGGACAGCCTTGACGCGGTAGAGGATCAGCGAGGTCAGCGCGGCCGAGACGGTCCCGACGATCATCATGGTCGTACGGACGCCGAGCAGCGACATCAGGTAGGGCGAGACGACGCTGTACGAGACGGGGTGCATCCCGCCGTACCAGGCGAGGTTGTACGCGGAGTCCGGGTGGCGGCCGACGAACTCGGCCCAGGCGTCCTGCGCGGCGATGTCGCCGCCGCTGTTCGCGAAGAAGAAGAACCAGAGGATGTGCACGACCCCGGCGACCGTGCCGGTGAGCAGGACGGGGTGGCGGAGCACGCGGCTGCGCAGGTCCTTGGCGGGCGTGGGGGCGGGCTCAGGAGGCGCGTCGGGGGCCGCCTGCCCGGTGGCACTGCCGTCGGGTTTCTTCCCCGCCGCCCCTGGGGGCGTGGTGGAGTTGCCGTCGGCGCGCGTCGGCTCAGCGGTGGTCACTGCGACTCTCCCCGTCTCACCGTCAGCCCGGTGTGCCGGCCCTCCGAGGTCTGTCCGGCCCTGGAGGTGTAAGGACGCCGTCCCCGCGTCCTGAGTTGCCTGGCTGCCCTTTCTCGGACGCTAGCACGCGTCCGGGGGCGGGGAGGGCGCCGGTTCCGGCGCCCTCCCGTGCGGTCGTGGACGGAATCGGCCGACCGAGTCAGCTCACCCGCGTCAGCTTGTCGGTGAACGACGGCTCGGAAACGTCGCTCTGGAGGGCGACGGCCACCTCGACCTGGCTCTTGCCCTCACCCACGGTGAGCGTGCCGATGTGGGTTCCGGCGGCGGCGGCGTGCGGCGGCACCTCGCCGCCGTCGGTCAGTTCGAGCTTGACGGTGAGGCCCGACCAGCCGACGGCCTTCACGTCCTCGGTGGCCACGACGGGCGTCGTCGTGCCCATGCCGTTGTCGACCTCGCCGACGACCGCGCCCTTCTTCACTATCGTCGCGCCCTCCAACTCGTCCTGCGTCGCGAGCATGACGCCCTTGCTCACCGCGTTGACGGTGTCGATGATGGGCGACTTGTGCTGGCCGAGGACCGCCCCGACGATCAACTGGTCGGTGTCGCCGACCATCTGGTGCGCGGCGAAGAGGAGATTGCCGCCCGCCTTGGTGGTGGAGCCGGTCTTGATGCCGAGGGCGCCGTCGTACGGGACGAGGGTGTTGTAGTTCCGCCAGCTCTTGCCCGACGGGTCCGTCCACTCGGGCAGCTTGGTGATGTCCATCAGCGCCTCGATCTCGACGAGCTTCTGGCCGAGCTTCACCTGGTCCTCGGCGGAGCTCACGGTCGTCGCGTCCAGGCCGGACGGGTCGGTGTACTCGGTGTTCTTCATGCCGAGCTCCGCGGCGGTGTCGTTCATCTTCTTGACGAACGCCTCCTCGGAGCCGTTCGCGTCCCAACGGGCCAGCAGCCGCGCGATGTTGTTCGCGGACGGGATCATGAGGGCGGCCAGCGCGTCGTGCTGGGTGAGGGTGTCGCCCTCCTTCACGGTGTTGAGGGTCGACTCACCCTGCGCGTCGAGCCCGCCGTCCTCCTCGGCCTTGGCGTCGACCTTGATGGACGGGCCCTTGGCGCCCTTCTTCAGCGGGTGGTCCTGGAGGACGACGTACGCGGTCATCGCCTTGGCGACGCTGCCGATGGGCACGGCCTTCTGCTCACCGAACGAGTCGACCGTGCCGAGCCCGGTCGCCGCCATGAAGCCCTGTCCCTCGCCGGGCCACGGCAGCGCGGGCTTGTCGCCCTCGAAGGTGTACGTGGACTTCGTGGTCAGGTTCAGCGAGGGCGCCGGGAGCGGGCGCACGGCCTGTACGACCGCAAAGACGATCAGTACGAGTACGAGCAGCGGCGTCCAGATCTTGACCCGCCGGACGACGGTACGGGTGGGGGTCTCGGGCGGCGCGGGCTTGTTGGTCAGCTCGGCGAGCAGATCGAGCGGCGGCAGCGGCGGCATGGGCTGCTGCCGGGTCCGCTCGGCCTCCGCGACAGCCTGCCCGGAGGGCGCCCCGGCGGGCTTCGCGGGCACCCGCACGTCGTCCGCCCGAAGGGGCACGAATTTGCTGGTGCGCTCGGCGGGAAGCTCGGGCGAGACCGCCGGCGGGGTCGCGGCCGGGGGCTGCGGCGGAAGCTTGAGCATGGCGGTGGGCTGATCAACCCCGGGCCGCTTGACGGCCTTGAAGACGGCGGTCTTCCGGTCGACACCGGGTTCGTCGTCACCGTCGGCCCCGGTCCGGGCGCCACCGTCCCGCTCGGCTGCGGGCCGGGCGGCCGGGCCGGCTTCGGCCTTGGAGGCCGTGGGGTAGGGCGTCGGCCCGGACCCGCCCGCTGACGCGGCGGAAGCGGCACCGGGCCTCGCGGCGCCACCACCGTCCCGCTCGGCTGCGGGCTTGGCGGCCGGGCCGGTTTCCGGCTTGCCGGTCGTGGCGTCGGCCACCGGCTCCGGCCTCGCCTTCGGCGCGGTAGACCCCTCGCTGCCTCGCGTCGTCGGCCCGGACCCGCCCGCCTGTACGGCGGGAGCGTCCCCGGGCCGGGCAGCCGTGGCGTCGGGCTTCGGCACGGGAGGCGCGGCTGCGGGCTTTGCGGCGCCGCCTGCGCCCCGGTCGGCCTCCGGCTTGCCGGTCGTGGCGTCAGCCACCGGCGCGGCAGGCGCCGCGCCGCCCCGCTTTGCGGCTTCCGGCTCGGAAGTGGCCGCAGGGGCCCCGGACTTCGGTCCGCCCGTGGATTCCGGTTCGGGCTCAACCGCCTTGAAGACGGCCGTCCTCCGGTCGACACCGACCTCGCCCGAATCCGCCGCCTCCGGCACGGCAGCCGCCGCGCCACCCGGCATCTCCGGCCCCGCCGGGGTGGCTTCGCCCTCCGGCTCGGAGGCGACCGACACCGCTTCCGGCCGTCCCGCCTCCGGCGCCGAAGGCACCTCAGGAGCCGTCACACGCGCCCCAGCGGCCTCAGGAGCCCCAGAGGGCCCCCGCTCACCCCGGACCGTGAAAACGGCCGTCCCGCGGTCGGCAGAGGGCTCAGCCGTGTCCACCGCGGAACCGTCCGTCCCCGGCGTCGCGTCCTTGTCCGTGTCGGCGCCGCCCTCCGCCTCCCCGGCAGTGGCATCCGCATCCGCCTCCCGGGCGGCGGCCGACTCCCGGAAGACCGCGAACCTCGGGTCCGGTTCCTGAGCCGCCTCCCCCGACGACTTCCGCTGCTCCGACTTGTCGGGGGACTCGCCCGCCACCGTGCCTCCTCATGCGTGTGCGGCGCTTCGCACGCTCCGCCGCACTCTCCGAACCGATTATCAGTGTCCTGTGTGAAACCACAGCCCAAGCGCAAGACGAGAACGACATACATAACGGTTCCCGTACAAAGCGACCAGGCACTCTCGACAGACCAATGTGAGAGGGGTCACCCTGTCATTCATCCACGCGGGGAGGCATGGATGGGCAGGAGCCGCAGAACAATTCCGGAGGAGCTTCTGCTGCTCGCTCTGGACCCGGCCACGGGTACCACAGCGCAGCCGCAGTCGCTCGACCTCGGCCTGGCCGGAGCACAGCTAGTAGAGCTGGCTCTGGCAGGACGGATAGCCCCTGACGGGGATCGTATCGCCGTGGTGATGCCACGGCCGACCGGAGATCCGACTCTGGACTCCGCGCTGGAACTGCTGCGCAGACGTGGCAGTCCGGTTCGCGCAGTTCACTGGATCGGCGGGCCCCGATTGGGGCTCCGTCAGATTTACCTCTCGCATCTGGAGCGGTGCGGCATGGTTCATGCCGTTGCGGGCCAGATGTGCGGAGTGCTGCCGACGACTCGCTACCAGGCGACGGAGACGGCGATCAGCCGCGACATCAGGTCACGGCTGGACAGTGCGATCCGCACCGGCGTACCGCCGGACCCGCGGACCGCGGCGCTCGCCGCACTGGCCCACGCGGTCGGACTTGGCAAGCACCTGTACCCCGGTAACGAGGGGCGCTCGTCGCGCTCCCGGCTCCGGGATCTGATCAGACACGACCCCATGGGCGGTCTCGTGGCGCATGCCGTGATGGACGTCCAGAACGGTGTGGCCGCTCAGCCACGCCGTAACCCCGCACCGGGAGGCCGACCGCCGGCCGTACCGATGCAACCGCAGCGCGGCGGCATGGCCCGCGTCGCGGCGCACTGAAAGCACCAACAGCACCAACAGCACCAACAGCACCAACAGAGCACCGAGAGAGCACGGACACGACAGCACGCGGGTATCCGAATCCGCCGCGCCGACGTCCCCAGAGACCCGGTTCGGGAGCCGCAAGAGGCGCGCGGGGTCCAGCCGTACAACCGGCTGCCCCCGCGCGTCGCGCGCCCGGATACAGGTCCGGCGGCGGCGTGTCCACTCACCGCCCGTGCTTTCTTCTCTGTGCCTGTTTTCCAGCGCAGTTGACCCTATCGGTGGCAGTCTGCTGAGACGTAGACACATAGAGCTACGCAGTTACTCAGCAGGAGGTGCCGTTTCCGTGGCGTCCAGTGTCAATCCCACCGTCAGGCGACGCCGATTGGGCCAGGAGCTGCGCCGGCTCCGCGAGGTCAAAGGCATGACGGCCGAGGAGGTGGCGGAGCGCCTGCTGGTTTCCCAGTCGAAGATCAGCCGTCTTGAGAACGGTCGCCGTTCCATCAGTCAGCGCGATGTCCGCGACCTGTGCGGTGTGTACGAGGTCGAGGACAACCGCATTGTCGAGTCGCTCATGCAAATGGCCAAGGACTCCCGCCAGCAGGGCTGGTGGCACGCCTTCGGGGATATCCCGTACAGCGTCTACATCGGTCTGGAGACGGACGCGGCCTCGCTGCGTGTGTACGAGCCGCAGGTCGTGCCCGGACTGCTCCAGACCCGGGGCTACGCGGAGGCGCTGATCACCGGCGCGCTCCCGGAGACCTCGCCGGCGGACGTCGAGAAGCGCGTCAGCGTACGGGTGCGCCGCCAGGAGCGGGTCAACGCGCCCGAGCAGCCGCTGCGTCTGTGGGCCGTGATCGACGAGTCGGCGCTGCGCCGCGTGGTCGGCGGCAAACATCTGATGCGTGAGCAGCTGGAGTTCCTGGTCGAGCTGTCGCAGCTCCCCCATGTCACCGTGCAGGTGCTGCCGTTCGAGATGGGCGCCCATCCGGGTATCAGCGGGCATTACGCGATTCTTGAATTCCCCGACGCCACGGATTCGAGCGTGGTGTACATCGAGGGCGTCACGAGTGATCTTTATCTGGAGAAGGCCAACGACGTCCAGAAGTACAGCGTGATGTACGAACACCTTCGCGCGCAGGCGCTGAATGCGGATCAGACCCGCGAGTTCATCTCGGACATCGCCAAGGGATACGCCCGCTAAGGGCAGTTGAGCAGGAGCGGGCGGCAGAATACACCCGGTGGACTCATATCGGAAGAGTTCACCGGGATATCCCATCCGGTCGAGTGAACGTCCGCCCCACGCGTCCATCCCGGCTAGTAGCGTCGATCTTGCCGGCAAGAAGTTGGCGTATTGACACCACTTGCTGAATCGGAGCGAACCGAACATGGCAATTCTTCAGGGCGCTACGGACACGTGGACCAAGTCCTCGTACTCCGGCGGAAACGGCGCATGCGTCGAGGTCAAGTCTCCCGTCGTGCAGGCGATCGCCGTACGGGACTCGAAGGCCCCGGAAGGTCCCTCGATCACCTTTGTCCCGGGATCGTGGACCACTTTCGTACACGAGATGAACCGGGGCGCTTTCGACCTCGGCTGAGCCCTTCGCGCCACCCGCACCACAGCACGGAATTGAGCCCTCTCGACCTGTCCGCCGTCCTGGCCGAGGGGGCTCGGCCATGCCCTCACTTCACACGAACTCCCTCTCGGCCGCACGGGACCCGCATCCCGTGCGGTCGTTCCTGTTGTTGCCGTGCTACCTGCCGCATCTGACGAAGTGCCCGCCCATCGTGTGGTTCCCGTCACGTTCACGACAACGCCTAGCAAGGTCAAGAACCGGTAAAATCGTTCGGCTTTCTGATCCGTGTTCACATTTATGACCGCCGGAACCCTTGACCCGCTGCCGCGAGTAGCGGTTCAATCCCCGAAGTCCCCGCTCCCGCACGGGGGCACCGCTGACCGGACGTACTGGCGGAGCGCACCCACGTTCACAAGGCGGACCCCTGGAGGGGGCACATGAACAGTCTCGACTGGACCGTGCTCATCGGATACTTCGGTGTCATGGTCGCGATCGGCGTCTGGTCCCACAAGCGCGTGGGCGACGTCCATGACTACTTCACTGCCGGCGGCAAGATGCCGTGGTGGCTTTCCGGCATCTCGCACCACATGTCCGGCTACAGCGCGGTGATGTTCACGGGATACGCGGCCATCGCGTACACCTACGGCGTCACGTCGTACGTCACCTGGTCGTTCCCCATCGCCATCGGCATCGCGATCGGGGCCAAGCTCTTCGCTCCCCGGCTCAACCGGGTGCGCTCGCGGCTGCATGTCTCATCGCCGCTCGAATACCTCAAGAACCGCTACAACCTGCCGACCCAGCAGGCGCTCGCCTGGTCGGGGGTGCTGCTGAAGATCGTGGACGTCGGTGCCAAGTGGGCCGCGATCGCCACCCTGCTCTCCGTCTTCACCGGTGTCTCGCTCAACATGGGCATCCTGATCACGGGCGCGGTCACCGCGGTCTACTGCACCGTCGGCGGTCTGTGGGCCGACGCCCTGACCGAACTGGGCCAGTTCATCATCCAGTTCATCGCCGGTATCGCGATGCTCGTCGCCGTCCTGGCGGAGCTGGGCGGGTTCAGCAGCCTGTGGAACGTCTGGGACGAGCCCGAACTCCAGGGCCACACCGAGCCGCTGGCCGGGCCGTACATGATGGTCTTCCTGATCGCGTATCTGTTCATCAAGACCTTCGAGTACAACGGCGGCATGTGGAACCAGGCGCAGCGCTACATGGCGACCGACTCCGCGAAGTCCGCGACGCGCTCCGGCGCCCTGTCGGCCGTACTGTGGCTGATCTGGCCGCTGGTGCTGTTCTTCCCGATGTGGGTCGCGCCGGTCCTCATCGACACGGACGTACCGGCCGACAGCTACGCGCTGATGGCCGAACAGCTCCTGCCGCACGGGCTGCTGGGCCTGGTCATCGTCGGCTTCTTCTCGCACACGATGGCCATGTGCTCCTCGGACGCGAACGCCATCGCGGCGGTCGTGACGCGCGACATCATGCCCGCCTTGTCCCGCAAGGCACGGGAGTGGGACACCCGGGTCGGGCTGCTCGCCGCCCGCTGGACGACGCTGCTCTTCCTCGGTCTCTCGATGGCCATCGCGACGCAGGTCAACTCGCCCTTCTTCGGCGACATCATCACCGTCGTCATCAAGTGGGTCGCCGGACTCATGGGGCCGATCGCGATCCCGCTGATGCTGGGTCTGCTGCCCTGGTTCCGCAAGAGCGGGCCCACGGCCGCGCTGATCAGCTGGGGCGTCGGTCTGGTCACCTTCTGGCTGGTCAACTACCCGATCAGCTGGAACGTGGACGGCGGAGTGCCGCTCCAGTACCAGGTGTCGATCCCGCTCGCCGTCTCGCTCGTCCTCTACATCCTGATCGGCTTCATCAAGCCGGAGGACACCCCGGAGCGCGACGCCGTGCTGGAGAAGATCAACAACGACGACGACGGTTCTGACGCACTCGCGGCGGCGGTCGCGGTGCCGGCGCCCGCCACGTCGGGCGACGCGAAGCTGCTCGGCCGCGAGGACGCCTCCGGCTGACGGGTCCGCGTCTCGGCCTGGTGCCGGGCCCGGACTTGTGTCACCGGGCCCGGCCAGTGGGCCGGTTCGTCCTCAATCACCGGACGGGCTTGAGATGCGCCCGGCCGGTTGAAGGTGTCCTCGAACGCCGGACGGGCCGCATCGCGGCCCGTCCGGCGATTGAGGACAGGCGCGGGCCACAAGTGGCGCGGCCCTGCCAACGGGCTCGGCCCCAGGCCCTAGCCCCGCGGGTACCGCGTCAGCCAGGCCGACGCCGTGACCGCCGGGCTGTGCAGTGCGGGGCCCTGCGTCATTTCCATCGCGAAGTCGTCCGCGATCTCCAGGAGCGTCGGGCGGCCCTCCAACTCGGCCAGCCACGCGGGCGGCAGCGCCGTCTCCCCATGCATCGCGCCGAGCAGGGCGCCGCAGAGCGCCCCGGTCGCCGAGGACGGCCCGTCGTGGTTGACGGCCAGCCGCAGGCCGTGGCGTACGTCCTCGCCGACCAGCGCGCAGTACACGGCCACCGCCAGCGAGTCCTCCGCCGCCCGGCCCTCCCCGAGCACCGCGACGCGGCCCGGGGTCGGGATCCCCTGCCGTACGGCTCCGAGCGCCTGTCCCAGCGCGTCGGTGACGGGTTGGTGGCCGGGCCGCTGGGTCAGCAGCGCAAGGGCCCGCTGCACAGCCGCGTCGATGCCGTCGCCGCGCGCCACGCCGTGCACGATCACGGCGAAGGCACCGGCCGACAGATATGCGGTGGGATGGCCGTGCGTCTGCGCCGCGCACTCGACCGCCAACTGGCACACCAACTGCGGCTCCCAGCCGACCAGCAGCCCGAACGGCGCCGAGCGCACCAGCGCGCCCGCGTCGCGCGCGGTCGGGTTCTTGGGCTTCTCCAGGGTCCCCATCACCTCGTCCGCCAGCCCGGTCAGACTGGGCCGCGCGGGGTCCCGGCGCGCGTACAGCCACTCCTCCTGCGCGAGCCAGCCGTTGTCCTTGCGGCGCTCGTCGGGTCCCCAGTCGCTCTGGGTGGCGGCCCAGCGCAGATACGCGCGGTGCACGTCGGTCGGCGGGTGCCAGGCGCCGGTGTCACGCCGGACCTGCGCGCGGATGAGGCCGTCGACGGTGAAGAGGGTCAGCTGGGTGGCGGCGGCCACCGCGCCGCGCCGGCCGTACGCGGGGGCGAAGTCGGTGACGCCTTCGGCGCCGTGCGCGGTGCGGGTCTCGTCGAGGGTCAGTGTGTCGACCCCCGCTCCCAGCGCGTCGCCGATCGCTCCCCCGAGCAGGCAGCCACGGACGCGGCTGCGGAAGTCCTGCTGTTCCGCCCGGCCCCATATGGCGGTGGCTGGCCTGCTCACGCGTCCCTCCCTCCCGAGTCGTGGAACGCGCTCTGGCGCAGCACTGTAATCGAACGGGAACGGACGGTTGAGCACGGGCGGCCGGTGGCCGGTTCGTCCCCGGCCACCGGCCCCCGGTCACTCCGCGGGCAGCAGCGGCAGCAGCTCCGGCAGGTGCCCGTCGGACGCCGTCGCCGCCCGTACGCGCTCCTCGGGCACCTCCCCGTACAGCGTGGTCCGCGGCCTGGCCGGCCGGCCCGCGGCCTCGGCGATCGCGATCAGGTCCTTGACCGAGCGGTACGAGCCGTAACTGGAGCCCGCCATACGGGAGATGGTCTCCTCCATCAGCGTGCCGCCCAGGTCGTTCGCGCCGGAGCGCAGCATCTCGGCGGCGCCTTCCGTGCCGAGCTTCACCCAGCTGGTCTGGATGTTGGTGATGTACGGGTGGAGGAGGAGCCGGGCCATCGCCATGACCGCGCGGTTGTCGCGGGTCGTCGGGCCGGGGCGGGCGATGCCGGCCAGATAGACGGGCGCGTTGGTGTGGATGAAGGGCAGCGTGACGAATTCCGTGAAGCCCTCGCGCCCCGCCTCCAGCGCCTTGCGCTGCATGCCGGCCAGGGTGCGGAAGTGCCCGAGCCAGTGCCGGGGCTGGTCGACGTGGCCGTACATCATCGTGGAGCTGGAACGGATGCCCAGCGAGTGCGCGGTCTCCACGACCTCGATCCATGTCGCCGTCGGCAGCTTGCCCTTGGTGAGGATCCAGCGCACCTCGTCGTCCAGGATCTCGGCGGCCGTCCCCGGGATCGAGTCGAGCCCGGCCTCCTTCGCGGCGGTGAGCCATTCACGGATCGACATCCCGGTGCGCGACGCCCCGTTGACGACCTCCATCGGCGAGAAGGCGTGCACATGCATGCCGGGCACGCGCTCCTTGACGGCGCGCGCGATGTCGAAGTACGCCGTGCCGGGCAGATCGGGGTGGATGCCGCCCTGCATGCACACCTCGACGGCGCCGACGTCCCACGCCTGCGCGGCGCGGTCGGCGACCTGGTCGAGGGAGAGGGTGTACGCGTCGGCGTCCGTACGGCGCTGGGCGAAGGCGCAGAAACGGCAGCCGGTGTAGCAGACGTTGGTGAAGTTGATGTTGCGCGTGACGATGTACGTGACGTCGTCGCCGACCACCTCGCGGCGCAGTTCGTCGGCGATCCGGGTCAGCGCGTCGAGCGCGGGACCGTCGGCGTGCAGCAGCGCGAGCGCCTCGTCGTCGGTGAGCTTCGTCGGGTCGGCGGCGGCCTGCTTCAACGCCTGCTTGACGTCGGTGTCGATGCGCTCGGGCACCATGCCGGGCGCGGCGGCCTCCCGCAGCGCGTCCCAGTCGCCGTACACATGGTCGAAGTCGTCGCGCCGGTCGCCGGTGCGGCCCTCGGTGTCGATGGTGCGGTGCAGATCCGTACGGCCGGTGGCGGTGAACCCCTCGTCGGGCTCCTGCCACGGCAGCCCGGCCGGCTTCACGCCCTCGCGGGCGAGCCCGGTCGCCGGGTCGGCGAGCGCGCGCACATGCGGCATCACGCGCGGGTCGAGCCAGGGCTCGCCGCGCTGGATGAACTCGGGGTAGATCGTGAGCCGTTCGCGCAGCTCGAACCCGGCGGCGGCGGTGCGCTCGGCCAGCTGATCGATGTGCGGCCAGGGGCGCTCGGGGTTCACATGGTCGGGGGTGAGCGGGGAGACGCCGCCCCAGTCGTCGATGCCGGCGTCGATGAGGAGCGCGTACTCCTCGTCCACGAGATTGGGCGGGGCCTGGATCCGGGCCGCCGGGCCGAGGAGATGTCGGGCGACGGCGATCGTCGCGGCCAGCTCCTCCAACTCGGCGTCGGGCATGGCGCGCATCGCGGTGTCGGGCTTGGCCCGGAAGTTCTGGACGATGACTTCCTGGATGCCGTGGTAGGCGCGGGCGGTGCGGCGCAGTTCGAAGAGGGAGTCGGCGCGCTCCTCGTAATCCTCGCCGATGCCGATCAGGATGCCGGTGGTGAAGGGGACGTTGGACCGGCCCGCGTCTTCGAGCACCCGCAGCCGTACGGCGGGCTCCTTGTCCGGCGAGCCGTGGTGCGGGCCGCCGGGCTCGGACCAGAGCCGGGTGGCGGTGGTCTCCAGCATCATGCCCATGCTGGGCGCGACGGGCTTGAGCCGCTGGAAGTCGGTCCAGCCGAGCACGCCGGGGTTGAGGTGCGGGAGGAGCCCGGTCTCCTCCAGGACGCGGATGGCCATGGCCCGTACGTAGGCGAGGGTGTCGTCGTAACCCTCCGCCTCCAGCCACGCCTTCGCCTCGGGCCAGCGGTCCTCGGGCCGGTCGCCGAGTGTGAACAGCGCTTCCTTGCAGCCCATCTCGGCGCCCTCACGGGCGATGGCCAGGACTTCGTCGGGCGACAGATACATGCCGTGGCCGGCGCGGCGGAGTTTGCCGGGGACGGTGACGAAGGTGCAGTAGTGGCACTTGTCGCGGCAGAGGCGGGTCAGCGGGATGAAGACCTTGCGGGAGTACGTGATGATCCCGGGCCGCCCGACGGCTTCGAGCCCGGCGTCGCGGACCCGCGCGGCCGAGGCGGCCAGGTCATTCAGGTCGTCGCCGCGCGCCTGGAGCAGGACGGCGGCCTCGCCGACGTCGAGCGCGACACCGTCCCTGGCACGTTTGAGGGCACGGCGCATGGAGTTGGCGGTGGGGGCGGAGGGGGAGCCGGAGGGGGACGTGGCGCTCGTCGTCATATCTCCGAGCATACGAGCGGGGTCCGACGATTCCGGGGCGGAGATGAGTAGGTGAGCGGATGCCCACATTCGGGTGTCCGGGAATAACTTCGGTCATATGAACGACGCCAAGGACTTCAAGGACCTGGACGGCTCGGTCGTGTCGCCCTGCGCGTACGGCCCCGAGTAGGGCGACCGAGTCCCGCGGAAAAGCGTCCCGCGGAAAAGGGCCCGCGGAAAAGCCCGGAGGGGCAGTCGCTGTGTGCGACTGCCCCTCGGCGGCTTTTCCTGTCGGTGTGGTGCTGTCCGGTGCGTCATCTCAGGCGGCCAGTGCCACCGCCTCGACAGCCGGGGTGCGCAGGCCGCGGTAGGCGGTACCCACGCTGGTGACGATCGTCGCGACGGCTCCGATGCCCACGACGGCCAGCCAGATCCCGAGGCTCTGGTCCGGGACGGCGGTGTCGGTGCGGACGATGCTGAAGGAGACGATCCCGGCGATCGCCGACAGCGTCGCGAAGAAGACTCCGAAGACCGTCAGGATGAGCGATTCGAGACTGATCATGCCCAGGACCTGACCCGGCGTGGCGCCGGTGAGACGCTGCTGGCCGAACTCCCTGGTGCGGTAAGTGGTCGCCGCGTAGAGGCTGTTGACCAGCATGATGCAGGCGAAGATCACGATGATGCCGGCGATCACGAAGTTGAGGGTCTGGACGCTCATGTCCTCGCCGGACCGGGTGAGACCGGCGGCCTCGGCCGCGTCGTTCTCGATGACCTGCATGTAGAAGATGGCCGTGGCGATGCTGATGAAGAGGATGAGCGGCATGAGCACGCTGGAGAGCTGCGCGGCGCGCTGCCGCATGTTGTGGATGGTCAGGTAACCGCTGGCGCCGAAGACCAGGGTCAGCGGCTTGGCCAGGGCGCCGAGCAGGATCCGCAGCAGTGCGGGCGAGAGGATCGCGAAGCCCGCGGCGAGCAGGATGGCACCGTAGCCGGGGGCGGCCATCAGCGCGACGTCCGTCTTGTCCATGGCGAAGGTGGAGCCGACGGTGCCGGCGCCCAGGAGCAGGGCGGCGACTCCGGCGAAGGTCTTCGCCCGGCCGCGGGGCTTGCGGCCGCCTGCCGCTTCCCTGGTCGCCCGGCGGACCGCGAGGAACGCGGCGCCGACGGACGTCAGCAGGGTGACGGTCGCACCGAAGGCCAGCGCGATCGGACCGAAGACGTGGTCCACACCGGCGGCCACCTGGTCGGTGTCCTTGAAGACGTTGAGCAGCTGCTCGCCGCCGATCATCGCGGGCACCACGGCCAGCAGCGTTCCGACGATCCCCACCACGGCGGCCTCGAAGACCACCATCCGCTTGATCTGCGCGGGAGTCGCCCCGCTCCGGCGGAGCAGCGAGATCTCCTCGCGGCGCTGGCGGACGTTGACGGTGAGGGTGGAGGCGATCGCGAAGAAGACGAGGAGGGCGCCGTAGCCGCCGACCACGTTCGCGGCGGTGGTGATGGACTCCTTGCTGAGACTGTCGATGCCCGGTGTCGCGGCCGTGTCGTGCATCGAGCTGAAGGTCATGATGACCGCCGCGCCCAGGAAGGTGGAGAGCAGGGTGGCGATGAAGCGCCCGGGGCGCCGGCGGATGGAGCTCATGGCGAGAGTGAACATGTGTCAGACCCCCGCGAACGCGTTGCCGGCGAACTGGGCGGCGGAGCTGGTGCCCGGCTGGTTGACGGTGTCTCCGAGATGCGCGAGGCGCTCGGCGACGGCGTCGACGGTCGGCCGGTCGATCTGCCCGGCCAGACGGCCGTCGGCGAGGAAGATCACGGAGTCCGCGAAGGAGGCGGCGACCGGGTCGTGGGTGACCATGACGACGGTGCGGCCGTGGATCCGTACGGTCTCCTGGAGCAGCCGCAGCACGCCGCGTGCGCTG
>NZ_JBITEV010000026.1:0-59753 GCF_044455465.1 Streptomyces sp. NPDC051217 | reverse complement strand
ACGGTGCCCGAGTCGAAGATCGTCGAGACCCTCATCGAAGAGGCCATGAAGATCGCCGAGGAGATGGAACGGGACGGCGTCCCCTCCGGCGAGCCCGAGGTCTCCATCAGCTGAGGGCCGGCCCGAGGCTCCTGTGAGCCCGTTGGCCGACCTCATCGACCTTGTTGACTTGTCGACCCGGTCCCTCCGCCCCTGTCCGCGTTCCGGTTCCGTACGGGCCCCGCACCCCACGCCTCAGGGCGTCCGGAGCGAGCGGGGCCCTTCGGTGTACGCGGCGCGTCACAGGTGTGACGGGTACAGTGCGAAGAATCAGCAGACGTATGGTGAGGCCCCTCTCGTGTTGACGCAGACCACCACTCGGGTCCTCGACCCAGGCGAACTCGGCGCCGCGCTCGCCATTCTTGAGAGTGAGCCCGTCGCCAACGCGTTCGTGGCTTCTCGTGTCCAGGCGGCGGGGCTCGATCCCTGGCGGCTCGGCGGCGAGATGTGGGGCTGGTACGCGGACGGGCGGCTGCGTTCCCTCTGCTACTCCGGTGCCAACCTGGTGCCCATCTGCGCTTCCCCCGAGGCCGTACGTGCCTTCGCGGACCGCGCCCGCCGGACGGGGCGCCGCTGTTCGTCCATCGTCGGCCCCGCCGAACCCACAGCCCTCCTCTGGCGGCTTCTGGAGCCCAACTGGGGCCCCGCTCGTGAGGTTCGGGCGAACCAGCCGCTCATGGTCACCGAGCAAGTGCCGGGAACGGTGCGGCCCGACCCCCTCGTACGCCGCATCCGTAAGGACGAGCTGGAGACGATCATGCCGGCGTGCGTCGCGATGTTCACCGAGGAGGTCGGCGTCTCGCCGCTGGCCGGCGACGGCGGGCTGCTCTACCAGGCGCGGGTGGCCGAACTCGTGGGTGCGGGGCGGTCGTTCGCCCGCATCGACGACGGAAAGGTGATCTTCAAGGCGGAGATCGGCGCGGCGACGCCGCACGCCTGCCAGATCCAGGGCGTGTGGGTGGCACCCGAGTTCCGCGGCCGGGGCCTCTCCGAGAGCGGCATGGCGGCCGTCGTACGGTACGCGCTCGCCGACGTCGCCCCCGTCGTCAGCCTCTACGTGAACGACTACAACACCCCCGCCAGGGCCTCCTACCGACGGGTCGGCTTCCGCGAGGTGGGCGCCTTCATGAGCGTCCTCTTCTGAAAGTAGGGTTCGGCCATGCCGAGCGTGCCGAGCTTTCCCGGGAGCGAATCCCAGATCCCCGACGTGCGCGTAGGGCCGATCGACCTTGCCGCGCGCGTGGACGAGGCGCTGGCCGTTCAGGCGCTCGCCTTCGGGCTGGGCGAGGCCGAGATCGGCGTACGGCGCCAGATCGTGCTGCGGCATCTCCTCGCGCCCGGTGCGCGCGCCTACGGGGCGCTCACGGCGGAGAACCGGCTGGCAGGGTTCGTCTACGGCATGCCGAACGACCGCTCCCACTGGTGGTCCACGATCGTCGAGCCATATCTCCGCGCCGGCGACTGCGACGGCTGGCTCGACGACTCCTTCGTCATCACCGAACTGCACGTCCACCCCGCCTTCCAAGGACACGGCATCGGACGCGCACTGATCACCACCATCACGGACGGTGCCCGGCAACCCCGCTCGATCCTCTCCGCGATCGACACCGAGAGCCCCGCCCGCGGCCTCTACCGCGCCCTCGGCTACCAGGACCTGGCGCGCCAGGTCCGCTTCCCCAGCGCCGCCAAGCCGTACGCCGTGATGGGCGCCCCGCTGCCGCTGCGGCGGCGCTGAACGCCCCACGGGGCACCGTTACTGATTTCCGCCTGCCGGTGTGCCCCGGATAACCTCCTGCCAACACCCGAGAAGAAACGCAGGAGTGCTCCCCATGTCCCAGGTCCAGCGCATGTCCCGATTGATGGCCAAGACACTGCGCGACGACCCGGCGGACGCGGAGACCCTCAGCCACAAGCTTCTGGTCCGCGCCGGGTACGTGCGCCGCACCTCCGCCGGACTCTGGAGTTGGCTGCCCCTCGGTAAGAAGGTCCTCGACAACATCGCACGCGTCGTGCGCGAGGAGATGGACACCATCGGGGCGCAGGAAGTACTGCTGCCGGCGCTGCTTCCCAAGGAGCCCTACGAGGCGAGCGGACGCTGGGACGAGTACGGCGACCTCCTTTTCCGCCTCAAGGACCGCAAGGGCGGCGACTACCTGCTCGGCCCGACGCACGAGGAGATCTTCACCCTGGTCGTCAAGGACCAGTGCACGTCCTACAAGGACCTGCCGGTGATGCTCTACCAGATCCAGACGAAGTACCGGGACGAGGCGCGCCCCCGTTCCGGCGTGCTGCGCGGGCGCGAGTTCCAGATGAAGGACTCCTACTCCTTCGACACCACGGACGAGGGCCTCGCAGAGTCGTACGCGCTCCACCGCGCGGCGTACCAGAAGATCTTCGCGCGCCTCGGGCTCGACTACCGCATCGTCTCCGCGGTCTCCGGCGCGATGGGCGGCTCCGCGTCCGAGGAGTTCCTGGCCCCGGCCGCCGCGGGCGAGGACACCTTCGTCGACTGCCCCAACGGCGACTACGCCGCCAACACCGAGGCCGTCACCTTCACCACCGCCCCCGTCGACGGGTCGGTGCACGGGGCGCTGGAGGAGCTGGACACCCCCGAGACCCCGACCATCGAGACGCTGGCCACGTTTCTGGACGTGCCGGCCTCCGCGACGCTGAAGAACCTGCTGGTGAAGGTCGACGGCGAGATCACCGCCGTCGGCGTCCCCGGCAACCGCGAGGTGGACCTCGGCAAGCTCGGCGAGCACCTGGCGCCCGCCGTGGTGGAGCTGGTGACGGCGGAGGACTTCGAGGGCCGTCCCGAGCTCGTACGCGGCTACGTCGGCCCCCAGGGGCTGAAGATCCGCTACATCGCCGACCCCCGCGTGGCGCCCGGCACGGCCTGGATCACCGGCGCGAACAAGGCCGACACCCACGCGCGCAACGTCGTCTGCGGACGTGACTTCGAGGTCGACGACTACCTCGACGTCGTGGTCGTCGAGGAGGGCGACCCCTGCCCCGTGTGCGGCGCGGGGCTGAAACTGGGGCGCGCCATCGAGATCGGTCACATCTTCCAGCTGGGCCGCAAGTACGCCGACACTTTCCAGCTCGACGTGCTCGGGCAGCAGGGCAAGCCGGTGCGGGTGACCATGGGCTCGTACGGCATCGGCGTCTCCCGTGCCGTCGCCGCGCTGGCGGAGCAGACCGCCGACGAGCAGGGGCTGTGCTGGCCCCGTGAGATCGCCCCGGCGGACGTGCACGTCGTCGCGGCGGGCAAGGCGCTCCAGACGGAGCTCGCGGTCGACGTCGCCGACCAGCTGGCGGCGGCGGGGCTGCGGGTGCTGGTCGACGAGCGTGCCGGTGTCTCGCCGGGTGTGAAGTTCACGGACGCGGAGCTGATCGGCGTTCCGCAGATCCTGGTGGCGGGGCGCCGCGCGGGCGACGGCGTGGTGGAGCTGAAGGACCGCCGCAGCGGGGAGCGCGAGGAACTCACCGTCGCCGAGGCGGTCGCGCGTCTGACTGCCGCTGTCTGACATCGCCGCTGCCCTTCGCGGGCGAGCAGGACGACGGTGTACGGGGCGGGGGCCGGTCAAGGTGACGGGCTCGCCCGCCCCGTAGCCGCGCAGGCCGCCCCGTAACCGGCCCTCCTGAGGAGGAGCCGCCGACGCGGGGGCCGGGTGCGGTGGAGCTGTCGAGACGGGCCGCGCCCCGCTACAGCCAGTCGGCGAACTCCAGCAGCAGTTCCGCGTCTTGGCGGCGTCCGGCCTCCAGCGCGCGGACGCCCGACTCCACCGCGCGGAAGAGCGTCCAGCCACGCAGCCGCTCACGGTCGATGTCCAGTGAGTCGGCCAGCTTGTTCACACGGCGCCGCGTCGCGGACGCGCCCGACGCCGCCGCGACCAGGTCCTCCACCCGGTCGCGGACCAGCCGCGCCAGGTCGTACGCACGCTCGCCCACCACCGGCACGGGGCCGACCGCGAGCCATGGCGCCCGGTCGCCGGAGAGCACCTTGCCCTGGCGGAACGCACCGTGGAGCAGCATCAGCTCCGTCGGCCCGGCGGTGAGGAGTTCCTCACGCGCGTCGAGCGCCGCCGTGACGAGCGGGACGACCTGCGGGTCGCTCGCGGCCCGCATCGCCGCCGCTTGCGGCGACGTACGCTCGGCGACCGTTTCGAAGCCGTGGTCGGCGACGGGCTCGACCCACAACTTCCGCACCGTTCCCGCCGCTTCGAGCAGTGCCTTGGCCTCCGGCAGGGAGCGCAGCGAGGTCTCGGTGTGGAGCCGTTCCAGCAGCAGTTCACCGTCGGAGCCCGAGATCAGCTCCACGGAGCCCCAGCCCTTCCAGTGCGTCAGCGCGGCCCGCTCCGGCCCCGGGGCGGCGAACGGCGGGGCCACCTTGAGCGCCGCGGGCGCCCCGTCGGGGCGTCGTACGAGCACCACGAGGCTGCTCCCGCCACCGGGCGCCACCATGCGCTCGACCGTCAACTCCCGCCGCTCCACCGCCTCCTGGGTGATCCCCGGCAGCCGCCCGAGCCACTCGCCGGCGACGGACTCCCCGTATGTCTCGCTCAGGGCGCGCACCAGCCGCTGCGGCGGTTCGAAAGCCATACGTGCCTAGATCCCTTTCGGAGCGAGCGGCCTCACAGTCGCTCGGTGAGCCCAGGAAAGGCTACGCCGCTGCCCCGCCAGCGCACCGCCCGCACCGCCGCCTCGCGCAGTGCTCCCGCGGCGTCCTGGCGAAGCGGCCCCTCGGCGGCCCGCACGAGGTCGGAGTAGACGCCCGCGATCCGGTCCTCCAGATCGGCGGCGAGGCGTACGGCGGCGGCCGAGTCGGGCACCTCGAAGGGCATGGCGTACGCGGCGGCCGCCGCCGCGGGCTTCCCGCCGAGATCGCGCACCGTACGCACGAGACTGTCGCGCCGGGCACGGTGCGCGTCGTACGCGTGTGTCGCCTCCGTGCGGCGTTCGTCGCCGACGCGGCCGCCGACGACGCCGTACCCGTACACCGCGGCGTGCTCCGCGGCGAGGGCGGCCTGGGCGGCGTCCAGCGCACCGTCGCTGCTCACGAGGGGGACCCTTCCGTCAGCAGGTACGCGTGGGCGGCGCCGGCCGCCGCGAGGGATGCCAGCAGCCGGGCGAGTTCGGGCGGGGCGTGGACGAGCGCCTCGGCGTGCGCGTCGGCGGCACGGCGCTCGGCCGCGGCCAGCGCCTTGACAGCGGTGACGGGATCGGCGGACACGGACGGTGTGGGCCCGCCGTTTCCGGTGTCCCCGGCGGCCGCCCCCAGCGACGGGCCCGACGACGGGGCGGCCGTCGGGGACACCGGCGCGGACAGCGACGGAGACGCAGAAGCAGAGGGCTTCGCCGATGCGCCCTCCTCAGGAGGCGGAGGAGGCGGCGACAGAGCGGTCACGTGTTGCGCCACAGCGCCCCGTAGCGGCGCCAACAGCGCTGTCTGATCCGGATGCCGCTCAAGCACCGCGTCGTACCGCCGCAGGAGTTCGCGCCTCGTGTCGGCGGACTTCGCCTTCAGAGCCTTCGCGGCCCGGACCGCGGCCGCGCTCGTCGGGCCGTCAGATCCGTCGCGGTCGTCCCCCGAGCAGGCGGTCAGCAGACCCCCCGCCGCGGCCCCCGCCGCCAGGAGCGCACCTCGCCGTGTCGTCCCCGTGCGCCCCACGCGTGTCTCCCTCGGGCCTCGCAGTGATCACCGCAGGCGAGCGTACCTGCGGGTCAGCCGCAGGTGGACGGCAACACCCCCCGCGACCGGATACCCTTTGCCTGACACGCGACGATCCCACAACAGCACACACGCGGCCGAGGAGTCACCCGGATGAGCACCACCCACAGCGAGAGGCTGCGCGGACTGCTGGAACCGCTCGTCAGCGCGAAGGGCCTGGATCTCGAAGAGATCGAGGTGACCCGGGCGGGCAGGCGTCGTGTGCTGAGGATCGTGGTCGACTCCGACGACGGCGTGGATCTGGACGCGTGCGCCGAGCTGAGCCGCACCATCTCCACGACTCTCGACGAGACCGACGCGATGGGCGAGGACGAGTACCAGCTCGAAGTGACCTCCCCCGGAGCCGACCGCCCGCTGACCGAGCGCCGTCATTACGTACGCGCCGTCGGCCGTCTGGCGAAGATCCAGCTTCATGAGGGCGACGAATTCGTGGCCCGTGTCCTCGCGGTGGACGAGGAGGGGCTCGACCTCGAAGTACCGGGCGTGAAGGGGCGCAAGCCGACCGCCCGCCGGGTCGAGTTCGCGTCGATCGCCAAGGCGCGCGTGGAGCTCGAGTTCAACCGCAAGGACAAGAAGGAAGAGGAGGCGTAGCCATGGACATCGACGTGAAGCTCCTGAAGGGCTTGGCACAAGAGAAGGAGATCCCGTTCGACCTGCTGGTCGAGGCGATCGAATCCGCCCTCCTCATCGCCTACCACCGCACCGAGGGAAGCCGCCGTCTCGCCCGCGTCGTCCTCAGCCGCGACAACGGTCATGTAACGGTGTGGGCCAAGGAGGACCCGTCGGAGTTGGAGGAGGGCCAGGAGCCGAAGGAGTTCGACGACACTCCGTCCGACTTCGGCCGTATCGCCGCCACCACGGCGCGGCAGGTCATCCAGCAGCGGCTGCGGGACGCCGAGAACGACGTGACGTTCGGTGAGTACGCGCGCCGAGAGGGCGACGTCGTCGCCGGCCAGGTCCAGCAGGGCAAGGACCCCCGCAACGTCCTGGTGCGGCTGGACGACAAGCTGGAGGCCATCCTCCCGGTGCAGGAGCAGGTGCCGGGCGAGGAGTACACGCACGGTCTGCGGCTGCGTACGTTTGTGGTCCGCGTCGCCAAGGGCGTACGGGGCCCCTCGGTGACCCTGTCGCGTACCCACCCCAACCTCGTGAAGAAGCTCTTCGAGCTGGAGGTCCCGGAGATCGCGGACGGCTCCGTGGAGATCTGCGCGATCGCCCGTGAGGCGGGCCACCGCACGAAGATCGCCGTACGGTCCACCCGCTCCGGTCTCAACCCCAAGGGCGCCTGCATCGGCCCCATGGGGGCGCGGGTGCGCAACGTGATGGCGGAGCTGCACGGTGAGAAGATCGACATCGTGGACTGGTCGGACGATCCGGCCGAGATGGTCGCGAACGCCCTGTCGCCGGCCCGCGTCAGCAAGGTCGAGGTCGTCGACCTCGGCGCCCGCTCCGCGCGGGTGACGGTGCCGGACTACCAGCTGTCACTGGCGATCGGCAAGGAAGGGCAGAACGCCCGCCTCGCCGCCCGCCTCACTGGCTGGCGCATCGACATCCGGCCCGACACGGAGCAGACCGACGGGGCGGACGGGGCGGAGGACAACGGCGCCGCCGCAGGCGGCCGGCCGCCTCGCGGCGACCGGGACTGACCCGGCGGCGGGACGAGGCCACCCGGGGCCACGGGGCGGCGTACGGTGCCCCGTAGGGGCCGGGAGTGCGCGGCCTCGCGACGTACGGGCGGCGGAGCCCGGCGAGGTACGGCACGGGGCGCGAGGCGAGGGACACAGCGCACAGGGCACAGTGACGATCGCCACGAAGACGACCACCACGGTGTCCCGCCACCGCGCCGTCGCCGCACCGCAACCGCACCGTCACCGCGCGGCCGTTGCCCCGGCACCGGGCCCGTCACCGCCGGTGACCGCCCGCACCGTATCCGGCCATCGGCCGCCACCCGCCGCCCACCGGCGGTGACGGCCGACCGCAGTCGATCAACTCCGCCCGGCGCCCGCGACCTGCGGTGACGTACGCCGACGGACGGTGCGGAGATCAACCGAGTCTTTTTGGCCAGCAAGCGTTCGACCGTCGCCCCGAAGAGGGGAGGGTCGGCGCGGGGAGGTAGACTTGAGCATGTCTGGCCGGACGCACGCTCGCGCCTGCCCTGAGCGAACCTGCGTGGGATGCCGGGAGCGAGCGCCCAAGAAGGATCTGCTGCGCATCGTGGTGGTCGAGGGTGCTTGCCTCCCTGATCCACGCGGTACGCTGCCCGGCCGGGGCGCGTATGTACACCCCGTCTCGTTCTGTCTCGATCAGGCGGTCCGCCGCCGGGCGTTTCCCCGGGCCTTCAGGGTCAAGGGACCGCTCGACAGCGCGGAACTGCGCCGACATGTCGAGCAGGCGTAAATGCAAGAAGACGTACGGCACGGAACCCCGTGCGAATCAGGTACCTCGCGAGTTGGAAGTAGGTCGAGATTGCGATGAGCACTCGATGAGTACGCGATGAGTACGCCCATGAAGTAGCGACGGTCCGGCGGTAACCCGGACCTAAAAGGAGCGAAGTGGCTAAGGTCCGGGTATACGAACTCGCCAAGGAGTTCGGCGTCGAGAGCAAGGTCGTCATGGCCAAGCTCCAAGAACTCGGTGAATTCGTCCGTTCGGCGTCCTCGACGATCGAGGCGCCGGTTGTACGCAAATTGACTGATGCTTTGCAGGGCCCCGGCGGCAACGCCGCGAAGCCCGCCGCGAAGCCCGGGGCGCCTCGTAAGGCGAGCCCCGCCAAGCCCGCCGCGCCCTCCCCGGCGCAGGCGGCACGTCCGGCTGCTCCCAAGCCCGGCGCCCCGGCTCCCAAGCCGGCCGCCGCCGAGGCCCCGCAGAGCAGCGCCCCTACCCCTCCGGCTCCGGCCGCGACGCCCGCCTCCGGCCCGCGTCCCGGTCCGAAGCCCGCGGCGTCGAAGCCCGCACCGGCTCCGGTGCCCGCGGCCGAGTTCTCGGCCCCGGCCCCGGCGCCGCAGCAGGCGCCCCAGGCCCCGCAGCCTCCGGCGGTCCCGCGTTCCGGTTCGGCCACCCCGGGGCCCCGCCCCACCAGTGGTCCTGCCGCCCGTCCGGCTCCGTCCGGCGGTCAGCGCGACGGCGGCCGTGACGGTGGCCGCGGCGGCGAGCGCCCCGCGCGTCCCGCGGGTCAGGGCGCCCGTCCTGGTGCTCGTCCGGCGGGTCCCCGTCCGGGCAACAACCCCTTCACCTCGGGTGGTTCCACCGGAATGGCGCGCCCGCAGGCGCCCCGTCCGGGTGGCGCCCCGCGTCCCGGCGGTGCCGGTGCGCCCGGTGGTCCGCGTCCGCAGGGCGCCGGTCAGGGCGGTCCCCGCCCGCAGGCCGGTGCCGGTGGCCAGGGCGGTCGCCCCAGCCCCGGCGGTATGCCGCGTCCGCAGTCCCCGCGTCCCGGCGGCGGTCCCGCCGGTAACCGTCCGAACCCGGGCATGATGCCGCAGCGTCCCGCCGCGGGCCCGCGTCCCGGCGGTGGCCCCGGCGGTGGCCGTGGTCCCGGTGGTGCCAACAGGCCCGCCGGTGGCGGCGGTGGCGGCGGTCGTCCCGGTGGCGGCGGCGGTTTCGCCGGTCGTCCTGGTGGCGGCGGCGGTGGCGGCGGTGGCTTCGCCGGTCGTCCTGGTGGCGGCGGCGGTGCTCCGGGTCGTCCCGGTGGCGGCGGTTTCGGTGGCGGCGGTGGCCGTCCCGGTTTCGGCGGGCGTCCGGGTGGTCCCGGCGGCCGTGGTGGCACACAGGGCGCGTTCGGCCGCCCCGGCGGACCGGCCCGTCGTGGCCGTAAGTCGAAGCGGCAGAGGCGCCAGGAGTACGAGGCCATGCAGGCCCCGTCGGTAGGCGGCGTGATGCTGCCGCGTGGCCAGGGACAGGTTGTCCGGCTGTCGCGCGGTGCGTCTCTCACCGACTTCGCGGAGAAGATCAACGCCAACCCGGCGTCGCTCGTCGCCGTGATGATGAACCTCGGCGAGATGGTCACGGCCACGCAGTCCGTCTCCGACGACACCCTGCACGTGCTCGCCGGCGAGATGAACTACGTCGTCGAGATCGTCAGCCCGGAGGAGGAGGACCGCGAGCTTCTCGAGTCCTTCGACATCGAGTTCGGCGAGGACGAGGGTGGCGAGGAGTTCCTCGTCGCGCGTCCGCCGGTCGTGACCGTCATGGGTCACGTCGACCACGGTAAGACCCGGCTCCTCGACGCCATCCGTAAGACGAATGTCGTCGCGGGCGAGGCCGGCGGTATCACGCAGCACATCGGCGCGTACCAGGTCGCCACCGAGGTCAACAACGAAGAGCGCAGGATCACCTTCATCGACACCCCGGGTCACGAGGCGTTCACCGCCATGCGTGCCCGTGGTGCCAAGTCCACCGACATCGCGATCCTCGTGGTGGCGGCGAACGACGGTGTGATGCCCCAGACGATCGAGGCGCTGAACCACGCCAAGGCGGCCGACGTGCCGATCGTGGTCGCGGTCAACAAGATCGACGTCGAGGGCGCGGACCCGACCAAGGTGCGCGGTCAGCTGACCGAGTACGGCCTCGTGGCCGAGGAGTACGGCGGCGACACCATGTTCGTCGACATCTCCGCCAAGCAGGGTCTGCACATCGACAGCCTGCTGGAGGCCGTGGTCCTCACGGCGG
Organism: Streptomyces sp. NPDC051217; assembly: GCF_044455465.1. Lineage (NCBI taxonomy): Bacteria > Bacillati > Actinomycetota > Actinomycetes > Kitasatosporales > Streptomycetaceae > Streptomyces > Streptomyces sp. NPDC051217. The sequence continues at coordinate 49,318 of NZ_JBITEV010000026.1, read as the reverse complement.
ACGCCTCGCTCGACCTCCGGGCCAACCCGGAACAGGACGCGCAGGGTATCGCCATCGAGGCGCACCTCGACCGCGGTCGCGGCGCCGTCGCCACCGTGCTCGTCCAGCGCGGCACGCTGCGCGTCGGCGACACGATGGTCGCCGGTGACGCGTACGGCCGTGTCCGGGCGATGCTCGACGACAACGGCAACAACGTCGAGGAAGCGGGTCCCGCGACCCCCGTCCTGGTCCTGGGACTCACCAACGTCCCCGGCGCCGGCGACAACTTCCTCGTCGTCGACGAGGACCGCACCGCGCGGCAGATCGCCGAGAAGCGTGCCGCTCGTGAGCGGAACGCGGCGTTCGCCCGCAAGGGCGTCCGGTTCTCCCTGGAGAACCTGGACGAGGCCCTCAAGGCCGGCCTGGTGCAGGAACTCAACCTCATCATCAAGGGCGACGCGTCCGGTTCGGTGGAGGCTCTCGAGTCCTCGCTGCTCCAGCTCGACGTCGGTGAAGAGGTCGACATCCGGGTCCTGCACCGCGGCGTCGGTGCGGTCACGGAGTCCGACATCGACCTGGCGATGGGCTCCGACGCCATCGTCATCGGCTTCAACGTGCGCGCCGCCGGGCGTGCTTCGCAGATGGCCGACCGCGAGGGTGTCGACGTCCGCTACTACTCGGTGATCTACCAGGCCATCGAGGAGATCGAGGCGGCCCTCAAGGGCATGCTCAAACCGGAGTACGAGGAGATCGAGCTCGGTACGGCGGAGATCCGCGAGGTCTTCCGCTCGTCCAAGCTCGGCAACATCGCGGGTGTTCTCATCCGGTCCGGCGAGGTCAAGCGCAACACCAAGGCCCGGCTCGTCCGCGACGGCAAGGTCATCGCGGAGGACCTCAACATCCAGGGTCTGCGCCGCTTCAAGGACGATGTCACCGAGATCCGCGAAGGCTTCGAGGGCGGTATCAACCTCGGAAACTTCAACGACATCAAGATCGACGACGTCATCGCGACGTACGAGATGCGCGAGAAGCCGCGCGGCTGACGTACACCGGTGGTGCTCACCACCGCGTGACCGACGCGTCGCACGGTGCCGATGCCGTCCGGGTTCTGCTCGGGCGGCATCGGCGGTCCGGGGCCGGTCGACGGTGCTTAATCCGTCGATCGGCCCCGGCCGTTCCGTGTACGGTTTATGTGCCCCTGCCAAGCGCTGGCGGGCCCGACCCCGTACCGGCGGGACATCCGGATACACATGTATGTGGGGACACTGTCCTTCGACCTGCTCCTCGGCGACGTACGGTCGTTGAAGGAGAAACGCTCGATCGTCCGGCCGATCGTCGCCGAGCTCCAGAGGAAGTTCGGGGTGAGTGTGGCGGAGACCGGCGATCAGGATCTCCATCGCAGGGCCGAGATCGGTCTGGCGGTGGTGTCCGGGGACACGGGGCATCTGAGGGACGTTCTGGACCGGTGCGAGCGCATGGTCGCCGGCCGTCCGGAGGTGGAGCTGCTGTCCGTACGACGGCGGCTGCACGGAGACGACGACTGAGACCTGCCGCCCGGCAGGCGACGGTCGTCGCGGCAAAGAGCAGCAGACAAGAAACCCAGAAGGAAGAGTGACGGACCGGTGACCGACAACGCGCGGGCCCGCAAGCTGGCCGACCGCATCCAGGTCGTGGTCGCGGAGACCCTGGACCGGCGTATCAAGGATCCGCGGCTGGGGTTCGTGACCATCACGGACGCCCGGGTCACCGGCGACCTGCGGGAGGCCACGGTCTTCTACACGGTCTACGGCGACGACGAGGAGCGCGCGGCGTCCGCCGCCGCCCTGGAGAGCGCCAAGGGCGTGCTGCGCTCCGAGGTGGGCCGTCAGACCGGCGTCCGATTCACGCCGACGCTGGCGTTCGTGCCGGACGCACTGCCCGACAACGCCCGCACCATCGAGGACCTTCTCGACAAGGCCCGCGCCAAGGACGCCGAGGTGCGTGAGGTGTCGACCGGTAAGACCTACGCGGGCGAGGCCGACCCTTACCGTAAGCCCGGAGACGAGGGCTACGAGGAGGACGACGCCGAGGGCGGGGCGGAGGCCGCGTCCGGCGCCGGTGAGGCCGACCTCGGCGACGGCGACGACACGGACGGCGCCGCCGCTAAATGACCCAGCAACTCCCCACGCCCGACGGCCTTGTCATCGTGGACAAGCCGTCGGGCTTCACTTCGCACGACGTCGTGGCCAAGATGCGCGGCATCGCCAAGACCCGTCGTGTCGGTCACGCCGGCACGCTCGACCCCATGGCGACGGGCGTCCTCGTCCTCGGCGTGGAACGGGCCACCAAGCTGCTGGGCCATCTCGCCCTGACCGAGAAGGAGTACCTCGGCACGATCAGGCTGGGGCAGGACACCGTCACCGACGACGCCGAGGGCGAGACCACCTCGTCGACGGACGCGTCGGGGGTCACCCGCGAGGGCATCGACGCCGGGGTGGCCGCGCTCACCGGCGCGATCATGCAGGTGCCGTCCAAGGTCAGCGCGATCAAGATCGACGGGAAACGGTCGTACGCCCGCGTACGGGGCGGCGAGGACTTCGAGATCCCGGCGCGGCCGGTGACCGTCTCGTCGTTCCAGGTGTACGACGTCCGCGCGGACGTCGCGGAGGACGGTACCCCCGTGGTCGACCTGGTTGTGTCGGTCGTCTGCTCCTCCGGCACGTACATCCGCGCCCTCGCACGTGACCTCGGTGCCGGACTCGGCGTCGGGGGGCATTTGACGGCGCTGCGCAGGACGCGGGTCGGTCCGTACGGCCTCGACGAGGCCAGGACGCTGGACCAGCACCAGGAGCGGCTGACGGTGATGCCGATGGCGGACGCCGCCGCTTCGGCGTTTCCGCGCTGGGACGTGGACGAGAAGCGGGCGAAGCTGCTGCTCAACGGGGTGCGGCTGGACATGCCCGTGCGCCGGGACGGGGGGAGGGCCGACACCGGCTCAGGCCCCGGCCCTGGCGGCCCCGTGGCGGCGTTCGGGCCGGACGGGCGATTCCTGGCCCTGGTGGAGGAACAGGGCGGCAAGGCGAAGAGCCTGGCGGTCTTCGGCTGAGGGGACAGGCTTCGATCGGGCGTCCCGTGCATCGGGCGTCCGTTGAAGTGGGCTCGTCGGCGAGATCTTCGGGGTTCACCCCATCGGGCGGGCGCTCGTAGTGAACAGAGGGTTCACTGGGGGCGCCTTCGCCTCGCGTCCTTCTTCGGCTGATCAACATCCGCCTACCGTCGGGGCCATGGGTAGCGGCGACCGGGCGATGCTGGTGCGGATCTGTGATCTGGCGGGCAGGCCCCGCGGGACCGGCTTCGTCGCTGATGACGTGGGGACGGTCATCACCAGTCACGAGGCTGTCGACGGCCTCGTACGGCTGGTTCTGCACGCGCCGGGGGAGCGGACCTGTCTGGCCGACGGCGACGCGATCGTTCCGCTGCCGGAGGTCGGGCTGGCGCTCGTGCGCACCGAGGGTCTCGACGTGCCACCGCTGCCGATCTCCCCCAGGAGCGGCGTCGAGGCAGGGACGTACGTACGGATCGCCGCCCACGGGTGGCGTCAGGCGCGCGTGCTGGGCGCCGTCCCGGCCACGTACACGGCCACCGATCGCTTCCATCTCCTGGACACGGTGCTGGAGTTGGCGATCGGCACGGGCGGCAGCGACGCGCTGAGGCTGGGTGGCGAGGCCTCGGGCGGGCCGGTGCTGGACGCCGCGACGGGCGCCGTACTGGGCGTCATCGGTACGGCGCTGCACACGGAGCACCGCGCGGCCGGACTCGTGCTCCCACTGAGGGCGGGCGCCGCCGTGGACCCGGGGGGAGCACTGGCGGCGTTGCTACGTCTCAACGACGCCACCGTCCGCTGCTACGGAAACGACCTGAACCTGGCGGGCGTTCTGCGGCTCACCGCGGCGGCCGGGGGCGGGACTGAGGACGGGGGCTGCGGGTCGGCCGATGCCTCGGTGCTCGTTGAACGGGCGGACACGTCGCGCGAGTTGAGCGCCTTCGCCGGCCCGTCAGCCGACGGCACCGCGTCTTCCGACGCGCTCGTCCTGGGCCTCGTCGGCGACTCCGGCACCGGACGTACGACCGAACTCGCCGCACTTGCCGACCGGCGTGCCCACGGGGCGGCTCCCGCCCCCACCGTGCGGCTACGCGGCGCCGATCTGCGCGCCGACGACACGTCGCTCCCCGATGCCTTGGGGCGTACGCTGCGCGCGGCGGGCCGCACCGTCGTCGCCTGCGATGCGCCGGGCGACGTGGCGGCGGTAACCCCCGAACAGGTGGCGAGGCTCGCACGGCGCGCGGGGCGACCGCTGCTCGTCCTGCTCGACGGGCCGGAGGAGATGCCGCCCCAGTTGATCCAGGCGCTGCCCGACTGGACGGCGCGCACCGTCGACTGGCTCCGTAACGAGGGCGCCAAACTGGTTGTCGCCTGCCGCCCCGAGTTCTGGGAGCGAGCGGGGGAGATCTGGCCGTCGGACGTACTGCACCGTCCGGCCCGCGCCGCCCGTCGACTGCCACCCGCCGTACGTATCGGCGACCTACGGCCAACAGAGGCCGAACGCGCCCGCGAGCTGTACGGGATCCCCGCCGGGGCCCTCGCCGAGACCGAGGCGGTTCATCCCCTGTCGCTCCGGTTGATGGGTGAGCTGCGAGAGGCGCTGTCCGGCGACGTGGCGGGGCAGCCCGACCGCGTGGACATCTTCACCGCGCATCTGGACCTGACGTGTCTGCGGATCGCGGAACGGCTCGCCGCCGCGACCGCGCCGGGACCCAGCCGCGCCGCCGTCGGCAGGCTGGCCGCGAGGGTGGCGGGGCAGGCGCACGAGGCGGCGCGGCACTGTCTCGGCCCCGGACGGGGCGAGTTGGATCGCGACTCGTTCGACGCGATCTTCCCGTCGAGCTCGGGCTGGGCGACTGCCGTCCTCGCCGAGGGCCTGTTGGTCCCGGCCGGCCAGGGATACCGCTTCGCCCACGAGGAACTGGGTGACTGGCTCCAGGGCACGCATCTCGATGTCGACGCCGCCCTGCAGATCCTGGTCCACCAATCCTGTCCGGCGGAGGCCCCGACCGTCCCCGCACAGCGCAGCCCGGTGGCTGTGGCGCCCCACAACGGCGCGCGGCTGTACGGACCGCGCGGTGCGGGGCCGCGCGCACCGTCGGTCCCGACGCACCGCATCGGCCCCGTGGTGCACGCTCTGCTGCTCCTCGGCCGTGATTCCGGCCCCGTCGCGCTGTCGCGCCGGCTGGACGGCCTGATCGACGCCTTGGACCGCCTCGGCGACGGACCCGGTGACGCAGCGCCGCACCTTGTCACCGGCGCCGTCGAGTCCGAGGCGGCACGGCTCGCCAACGCCCGTTGGTGGGGCGCGCATCTCCTCGGGGAAGTGCTGCTGCGGGTGCCCGACACGGAGCCGTACCTCCCGGTGCTGAGGCACCTCGCTTCACGCATCACCGGGCGCTCCGTGCGGGAGGGAGGGCCGCACCGTCTCGGTGGGCTCGCCGAGTTCGGGCGGTGGTTCTGGACGCGGTTGCGCGTCGAGGAGGCGGCGCGCATGGATCTCCTGAGACTCCTGCTGCCCGCCGACGGGGCGCCCGAGACGCCGGTTACCCGCCCGCGGTACCTGGACGCCGCGGCCGACCTGCTGGACGCCGGCCCCAGGGCCGTACAGCCACTGCTGTGCCGTTGGTTCACCGATGAGCGTCCGCTGCCCACCGGGCCCGGAGCAGCCGTGCACCCCACCGTCGCCATCGCGGCGCAAGCTCTGCTGCACTCCCGGCGGTCCCTCGGCGTCGACGACCTCACCGAGGCGCTCGTCGCCGCCGCCCACCCCCGCGCCGACGAACTGCTCACCGCCCTCGTCGAGGACGAGCCGTCGGCGCTCTGCCGCGCCGTCGACCGCTGGGCGCACGACACACGACCCGAGCGCCGCGCTGTCGCCGCAGTCCACGCACCGACGGCCGCCCGCCACGTGACCAGCACCACCGATCGCGAACTGCTGCGCCGTGCCGCCCTGGCCCTGCTCACCGACTCCCGCACGCACGGTGCGGCGCTCGGTCTCCTCGTACGCGACCCGGTGACCCGTCCGCGCCACCTCGCGCAGGCCGTCGCGGCCTTCGTACGGGGCGACGCCGGGATGTCGGCGGACGCGCTCGCCGACGCGCTGGACACGCACCCCGAGCCCGTTCTCGCCGCCTTCCGCGCGCGGCTGCACAACCCCGCGGCCGATCCCAGCGATCCGCTGACCGCTCTCGCGGAACTCCGGATGCCCCAACTCGCCCATCACGTCGCGGCAGTTGTGAGTGAGTACGTCGCCCTCAGGCCGGCGGCCGCCGAACACGCCGCGCGGTTCGTCGAGCGTCGACTGGAGCGCGGTCCGGCCGCCAGGGCGGCGCTCCTGCCCCTCGTGACGGGGTTGATCCTGCACCGCCCCGTCGAGGTGCGTGCGGCGCTGGCACGGGTGCTCGCGGCGCCCGGTAACCACGCCTCGTGGCCGCTGCGGGCCGAGCTCCTCGACGTACTCCTCGCCCATGAGCGCCGTCACGGGGCGAGGTCGGAGACGCCGGTACTGCACGCCCTGCTGAGGGCTGCCGCGCTCGGGTCCGACGAGCGCGCCGAGGACGCCACCCGCAGTCTCGTGCTCCGTACCGGCCTGCTGTCTGTCCGCACCCCCGACGGGGCCACACGTTTCGACCGGCGCCTGGTCGGTCTCGCCCGTGAGAGGCCCGGATTCGCCGCGCTCGTCGCGGCATGGCTGGCCGAGGACCCGCAGCAGTGGGCGGCGGTGATCGGGCCGAGTGCCCGCAAGTACGTCATGTCGCTCGGTACCACGATGCCGATGCGGGTCAAAAGCCACGGGCATGGCAGTCTTAGACCTGCGTAAGAGGCATTCGGGTACACGGGTTCGGGCGAGGAGAGCGGTCACAGTGCAGCGCTGGCGCGGCTTGGAGGACATCCCCCAGGACTGGGGACGCAGCGTCGTCACCATCGGCTCCTACGACGGCGTGCACCGCGGACACCAGCTGATCATCGGGCGCACCGTCGAGCGGGCGCGGGAGCTCGGTGTCCCCTCGGTGGTCGTGACGTTCGACCCGCACCCGAGCGAGGTCGTCAGGCCCGGCACCCATCCACCGCTGCTCGCGCCGCACCACCGGCGCGGCGAGCTGATGGCGGAGCTGGGTGTGGACGCGGTGCTCGTACTGCCGTTCACCGCCGAGTTCTCGAAGCTGACGCCTGCGGACTTCATCGTGAAGGTGCTGGTCGACAAGTTGCACGCGAGCGCCGTCATCGAAGGGCCGAACTTCCGCTTCGGCCACCGTGCCGCCGGCAACGTCGCCTTCCTGGCCGAGCTGGGCGCGACGTACGACTACGAGGTCGAGGTCATCGACCTGTACGTGAGCGGTGCGGCCGGCGGCGGCGAGCCCTTCTCCTCGACCCTGACCCGGCGGCTGGTCGCCGAGGGCGACGTCGCCGGAGCGGCCGAGATCCTGGGCAGGCCGCACCGGGTCGAGGGCGTGGTGGTGCGCGGCGCGCAACGTGGGCGCGACCTCGGCTACCCGACGGCCAACGTGGAGACGCTGCCGCACACCGCCATCCCGGCGGACGGCGTGTACGCGGGCTGGCTCATCGCCGACGGCGAGCGGATGCCGGCGGCGATCTCGGTCGGTACGAACCCGCAGTTCAACGGCACGGAGCGGACGGTGGAGGCCTACGCCATCGACCGTGTGGGGCTTGAGCTGTACGGGCTCCACGTCGCGGTCGACTTCCTGTCCTACGTGCGGCCCCAGCGGACGTTCGACTCCATCGAGGCACTCCTCGATGCCATCGCCGACGACGTGAAGCGTTCGCGTGACCTCGTCGCCGCGTACGACGCGCGCTGAAGAGACCTGCTGGGGGCCCCACCGCGCGGCCCCAACTCGGGCACCGTATTTCCGAGTTGGGGAGCCGCAGCGGGTACTCAGAGCACCTTTTCGCTCTCTGGGGCGGCTGTGGCGGCAGCGGCCCAGTGGCAGGCGACCTGGGTGGTGTCGCCGCCCGTCAGTATCGGCAGCGCCTCCGTGCGGCACTTGGTGGCGACACCGGAGCGTTCCGCTTCGCCGGAGGCGAGGATCTGGCACCGGGCGTGGAAACGGCACCCGCCAGGGATACGCGACGGGTCCGGCGGCTCACCTGCAAGGACGACCGGTTCGGCTCCCGACTCGGGCAGTACCGACAACAACGCCTGAGTGTATGGATGCTGAGGAGCCGTCAGCACTTGCTCGACCGGCCCCGTCTCGACAATCCGCCCCAGATACATCACGGCGACCCGGTCGGCGATGTTCCAGGCGAGTCCGAGGTCGTGCGTGACGACCAGGGCGGAGAGCCCGAGCTCGTCACGGAGCGACAGCAGCAGCGCCAGGATCTCGCCGCGTACGGAGGCGTCGAGCGACGCCACGGGTTCGTCGGCGACGATCAGTTCGGGCTTCAGTACGAGTGCACCGGCGATGACGACTCGTTGACGCTGGCCGCCCGACAGCTCGTGCGGGTAGCGCAGGAAGAACCGCTCCGGTGGCCGGAGCCCGGCACGGGACAGTGCCTCGGCGACGGCCTCGCGTTCGTTGCCCCGGTAGCGGTGGATGCGCAGGCCCTCGGCCACCGCGTCGTACACGGTGTGCCGCGGATTCAGCGACCCGCTGGGATCCTGGAGCACCAGTTGGACGCGCTTGCGGTACGCCTTGAGGGCGGCGGACTGGTAGCCGAGAGGTACGCCGCCGAAGGTAATGGAGCCCGTAGTGGGAGGCACCAGGCCGAGCAGCGTCCGGGCGAGGGTGGTCTTGCCGCAGCCCGATTCGCCGACCAGGGCGACGATCTCGCCGCCGCCGATGTCGAGATCGACACCGTCGACGGCCCGCGCCGCCGGGGCGCCGCGCCGCCCGGGGAACGTGACATGCAGCCCCGTGGCCGAGAGCAGAGGCGTGGTCGTGGTGGTCATGGCTGGCTCCTGAGGGGTGGCCGTCCCGCGGCCGTACGAGCGAGACGGTGCGGGCACGGTGCACCGACGCCCCGTACGGTGCGGCCGACCTGGTCGCGGACGCGTGTGGCTCCGGCGGGGCGACGGCCGACGGGCACGTCCCGGGCGGCGTCGTCGGCGCGGGCGGGCGCGTCGTGGCCGCTCGCGGAGTCGTACCGCCGCGCCGTACGGGGGAGCGGCCCGGCCGCCCCGTCGGGGCGTGCGGACGTCATGGGCGTGGCTCCGTGGGCGTCACCGACACCTGTGCCGGTACGGCGGCGCCCACATGCACGCACGCCGCGTGGCGACCCGGCCCCGCCTCCCGCAGCGCCTGGTCCTCCCGCGCGCACTCGTCCAGTGCGACGGGGCAGCGTGGGTGGAACGTGCAGCCCGACGGCAGCGCCGAAGGATCCGGCGGGTCACCCGGCAGACCGCGCGGCGCGCGCCGCGACGCGGGGTCCCCGATCCGGGGGAACGCCGCGGAGAGCGCGCGGCTGTACGGGTGCTCGGCGGCGTCGTAGACCGACTTCGCCGGCCCTTCCTCGACGATCCGCCCCGCGTACATCACGGCGAGCCGGTCGCAGGTGTCGGAGAGAACCGCCAGGTCGTGACTGATCATCAGCAGACTGATGTCCTGGTCGGCGACCAACTGCTCTATAAGTCGCAGGATTTGAGCCTGGATCATCACATCGAGCGCGGTCGTCGGCTCGTCCGCGACGATGAGCCGGGGGTCGCAGGCCAGCGCCATCGCGATCATCACGCGTTGCCGCTGCCCGCCGGACAGCTCGTGCGGATAGGCGTCGGCGCGGGAGGCCGGCAGGCCGACCTGCTCCAGCAGTTCCACGGTGCGCCTGCGGGCGGCGGCGGGCGTCGCGCCGCGGTGCAGCAGCACCGGTTCCGCGATCTGGTCGCCGATCCGCTGCACGGCGTTGAGCGAGTGCATGGCGCCCTGGAAGACGATCGAGGCCCCGGCCCAGCGCACCGCGCGCAGCCTGCCCCACTTCATGGTGAGCACGTCCTCGCCGTCGAGGAGCACCTGCCCCGTCAGCTTCGCGGTGGCGGGCAGCAGTCGGAGCAGAGCCAGCGCCAGGGTGGACTTGCCGCAGCCGGACTCGCCCGCGATGCCGAGCTTGCGGCCCGATTCGAGGACGAGGTCGACGCCCCGTACGGCGGGGACGGCGGAGGGCCCCGTACCGTACGTGACCCGCAGATCCTTGATCTCCAGCAGGCTCGACGCGGCCTTCGGGGTCTCCGGCTTCGGCGTCCCCGCCTTCGGAAGATCTGCGTTCGGCGTCTCTGCGTTCGAGGTCCCCGCGTTCGGTGTTTCGGTCAACGTGACACCCCAAGCTTCGGGTTGAGCACGGCCTCGATCGCACGGCCGCAGAGCGTGAAGGCGAGCGCGACGACCGCGATCGCGATACCGGGCGGCGCCAGATACCACCAGTGTCCCGACGAGACGGCGCCCGCCTCCCGGGCGTCCTGGAGCATGCCGCCCCAGGAGACGACCGACGGATCACCGAGCCCGAGGAACGCGAGCGTGGCCTCCGTCAGGATCGCCGTGGAGATTCCGAGCGTGGTCTGGGCGAGGACCAGCGGCATCACGTTGGGCAGCACGTGGCGCGTCATGACGTGGCCGTGTCCGCCGCCCAGCGCCCGCGCCCGTTCGATGTACGGGCGCGACTCGATCGCGATGGTCTGCGCCCGCACCAGGCGCGCGGTCGTCGGCCACGAGGTCACCCCGATCGCCAGGATGACCGTCCAGATGCTGCGCGACATCACCGTCGCCAGCACGATCGCCAGGACGAGCGCGGGCATCACCAGGAACCAGTCGGTGATCCGCATGACGACCGTGGCGAACCAGCCGCCGAAGTGCCCGGCGACGATGCCGACGAGAGTGCCGATCGCCACCGACAGCGCGGCGGCGAGCAGCCCCACGACCAGGGAGATACGGGCGCCCCAGATCAGCAGGCCGAGGAGCGACCGGCCGAACTGGTCGGTACCGAGCGGGAATTCACCGCCCGGGCTCTCCAGCGCCGTCCCCGGCGCGTCGGTGACGCTCTGCACGTCGCCGCCGATGAACAGCGGCGACGTGAGCGCGATCAGGGCGATGACCGCGAGGCCGGTCAGACCCATGAGGCCGGCCCGGTGCGTACGGTACTGGCGCCAGAAGCGCGACACGGAAGCGCGGCGGCGCGCCCACACGAGTGACGAGGCGGACGGGGCCGCGGCCGTCCCTGTGGCTGCGGGCGCCCCCGCGGGTGTCCCCGTCGTCGGCGGCTGCGCCGTGTCGTCCGTCGGCGTCTCCGGCGTCTCCGGCGTCTCCGTCAAGGACTCCGAAGGCTCCGAGGGGTCCTCGGATTCCGACGGATTCGGCGGCGTCTTGTCGATGGTCATCGGCCCACCCGGGGATCGAGCAGCGGATAGAGCAGGTCGGCCAGGAGGTTCATCAGGATCATGGCTCCCGCGAAGACCACGAACAGCCCCTGCACGACCGGCAGATCAGGCACGCTCAGGGCCTGGTAGAAGAGCCCGCCGAGGCCCGGCCACGAGAAAACCGTCTCGACGAGGATCGAACCGGCGGCTACGTGGCCCAAGTTGATGAAAACCATCGTGACCGTCGGCAGCATCGCGTTCGGCACGGCATGCCTGCGCCGTACGAGATCGTCCCGCAGCCCCTTCGCCCGCGCCGTCGTCAGATAGTCGCTGCCCATCTCGTCCAGCAGCGACGACCGCATCACCAGCAGCGTCTGCGCGTAACCGACCGCCACCAGCGTCACCACCGGCAGCACCATGTGGTGCGCCACGTCGAGCACATGTGCGAAGCCGGTCTCGTTGCCCGACTCCATCCCGCCGCTGGGGAACATCCCGGGAATCGGCCCGATGCCCACCGAGAAAACGATGATGAGCAGCAGCCCCAGCCAGAACGACGGAACGGACCACAGCGTCAGCGCGACACCGGTGTTGATCCGGTCCCCGACGCCGCCGTGGTGCCACGCGGAGCGCGTACCGAGCCACAGCCCGAGCGTCGAGTAGATCAGCACCGCCACACCCGTCAGCAGCAGCGTCGCGGGCAGCTTCTCGGCGATCAGCTCGCCGACGGGGGCGTGGAACTGGTACGACGTCCCCAGATCCCCCGTCAGCGCCTTCGCGCAGTACTCCGTGAACTGCTGCCACATCGGCAGATCGAGTCCGAACTGCTTGCGCAGCGTGGCCATCTGCTCCACCGACGTCGGCTTGCCATGGGTCATGGCCTTGACCGGGTCGCCGGGGATGATCCGGAACAGGAAGAAGCTGGTGACCAGAATGGCGAACAGCGAGACGGCCGCGCCGCCCAGCTTGCCCGCCACGTACAGCAGATAGCCGGTCCTGTAGCCCGTGGTGCGGGTGCGGGAGCCGTCGGACGGCCCGGCCTTCACCGGGTCGTCGACGGCGTCCCGCACCACACCGGGGGTGCTTGCGGTGCTCATACGGTGTCTTTCCGGGGAAGCCTCCCGGACCCCCTGCTCGCGATCGTGTACGTGGTCGTGTCCGCGGTCGTGCGCGCGTTCCTGGTCACGTACCTGGTCCCGTTCCTGTTCCCGTGCCCGGCCGAGGACCGGGCCTCGGCCGGGGCCCCGGCCCGGACGGGCGCCGATACGCGGGCCAGGACCGAGGCCCGGATATCCACAGTCCTACTCACGAGTCCTACTCACGGTCCTCGGCGGTGGAGCGGCGCCGGATCGCGAAGAAGAGCCCGAGTGCCACCACGACCACCGCGGCCGCGCCGATCCCGATCAGCGTGCCCGTCGAAGAGCCGCTTTCCGAGCTCGCCTCGCCGGTCCCGTCGGCCGGTACGGCGGACCACCAGCTCCAGTAACCGTCCTGGCCCCAGAGATTGCCCGCGGCCTCAGGCATGGTCGTGATGGACTTGATCTGGTCCGTACGGTACGCCTCGACGGCGTTCGGATAGGCCATGACATTCATGTATCCGGTGTCGTACAGCCGGGACTGCATCTGCTTCACGAGGTCGGTGCGCTTGGCTGTGTCGTACTCGACCGCCTGCTTCGCGTACAGGTCGTCGAACTTCTTGTCGCAGATGAAGTTGTCCGTCGCGCCGGTGTCCTCGGCCGTGGCGGGCAGCGCGGCGCAGGTGTGGATCGACAGGACGAAGTCCGGGTCCGGGTTCACCGACCAGCCGTCGAAGGCCAGGTCGTAGTTGCCCGCGAGCCACGGGTCGGACACGTTGTCCAGGCACTCGACCTTGAGGCCGATCCCGAGCTCGCCCCACCACTCCTGGAGGTACTTGCCGACCGCCTTGTCGTTGGGGTCGGTGGCGTGGCAGAGGATGCGGAAGTTCAGCGGCTTGCCGTCCTTGCCGACACGCTTGCCGCCGCTGTTCTTCTTGTAGCCGGCCTTGTCGAGGAGTGCCGCGGCCTTCGCCGGGTCGTAGTCGATCGTCTGGCTGCCCGAGGGCTGCCAGAAGTACGAGTCGAAGCGCGGCGGGATGTAGCCCTGTCCCTCCACGGCGTTGCCCTGGAAGACCTTGTCGACGATCGTCTTGCGGTCGACGGCGTGGAACAGCGCCTTGCGGACGTTCTGGTCGAGCAGCGCCTTGTGGCCGTTGCCGAAGCTCTTGCCGTCCTTGGCCTTCGCGCCCGGGTTGGTGGCGAGCGCGAAGAAGCGCCGTCCGGGAGCGTTGTTGACCTTGATGTTGTCGGCGTTGCCCAGCGCGGCGGCTTGGGCCGGCGTGAGGCCGGAGACGAATGAGACCTCGCCCTTCTGGAGGGCGGCGACCGCGGCGTCCTTGTCCTTGTAGTACCTGAAGACCAGCTCGTCGAACTTCGGGGCGCCGCGCCAGAAGTCCTTGTTGGGCTTCAGCCGGATGTACTGGTCGACCTTGAAGTCCTCAATGACGTAGGGGCCGTTGCCCACGATCGGGAACTTCTTGTCGTTGTTGAACTTGGCGAAGTCGTCGACCTTCTCCCAGATGTGCTTGGGCACGATCGGCACGTCGAGCGCCGTCATGGTGGCCTGAGGCTTCTTCAGCTCGATGACGAGCTTCGTGGCGTCGGGTGCGGTGACCTTCTTGAAGTTCGACGTGAAGTTGCCGTTCGCCGTGGCGGCGTTCGGGTCCGTCATCATCTTGTTGAAGGTCCATGCCGCGTCCTCGGCGGTGGCCGGCTTGCCGTCGGACCACTTGGAGTCGGAGCGGATGGTGAAGGTCCACGTCAACTTGTCCGCCGACGATGCCCACTTGGTGGCGAAGCCCGGGATGGTGTGGGCGTCCTTGGGGTCGTAGTTGGTCAGGAACTCGTTCGTCAGCCGGAAGATGCTCGTCGCCACGAGCGTCTGCGCCAGGAACGGACTCAGCGAGTCGATGCTCTGGTCCACGGCGACCGTGAGGACCTTCTTGCCGTCCGCCGCCGCCGGGGCGGCCTGGGGCGCGGTCCGGGGCGCGGTCATCGGCGCCGCCTGGGCCTGCGGCGCCGCGGGCAGCAGCGGACTGAGAGGGATCACAGAACCGGCCACCATCGCAGTGGCAGCGGCACCGGAGGCCAGGAAGTGACGGAATCGGGAGCGTTGCCGGGTGGGCTGCCGCGTCGTACGCGGTGGAATCCTTGTGACCATGGGTCGTGACCTCGCGTCATCACTCGCACGGAGAAACGGAGAAACGGAGAAGCAGAGAAGCGGACCAACAGAGAAGCAGACAAACAGAGCACAGAGCGAAGCAGGAAACGGGGCGGAAGAGTGGAAGAAGGCGGAAGAGGGCCGGTTGAGCGGATGGTTGGGAACGCCTCCGGGCCGAGTAGTCACTCGAAGCGGTGGCGTGAATCGCTTGCTCGCGTCGTCTGGCAGCGGCAGCTGGGTTGACCCCAGCTCACCAACTGGTGAAGCGAAGGTTTATCAGCGCTGGTCGGGCCACGTCAACGGCCGTCGAAACCCCGTGTGGGCTGCGGGAATGCGATGAGGGTCCGTACCGTGAAGACGGTGCGGACCCTCATTGGTCTAAACCTCTGTCGCCCTACTGCTGAGGCGCTGACGGAGCCTGCGGAGGCTCCTGCTGCGGCCAGCCGGCGGGCGGAACCGGACCCTGCAATTCCGGCTGCCCGGGCTGCGCCAATTGCCCCGGGTGCGCCGGTTGGTGCGGCTGACCGGGCTGTCCCGGCTGTCCCGACTGCTGGCCGGGGTACTGGCCCGGCGGCAGCCCGGCCGGGCTGCCGGACGACTGCGCCTGGGAGGGCAGTGACTGCTGCCAGCCCTGTTGCTGCGGATAGGGCTGCTGCGGGTAGTACTGCTGGCCGGGGCCGGGGGGCTGCTGGCCCTGAGTCGGCGGCTGCTCCGGGGCGGCGCCCGGCGCCTGTCCGGGACCTTGTCCGGGAGCCTGGCCGTGCCCGTACTGGCCCGGCATCTGCGGCTGTCCGTACGGCGGTTGCCCGTATGGAGGCTGCCCCGGCGCCTGCTGGCCGGGCTGTCCGTGCGGCGGCTGTCCGTGCTGCTGAGGGTGCCCGTGTTGTGGCTGCCCCTGGTGCCCCGGCATCGGCGGCGCGAGATGCGGCGGCGGGTTGCCGTCCGCCGTCCACAGCCCCTGCTGCTGCTGGGCGCGTACGAAGTCCTCGGCGATCAGCGCGGACAGATTGAAGTACGCGTCGCGGGTCTTCGGCCGCATCATGTCGAGGTCGACCTCGGCGCCCGCCGACAGGTGCTCGTCGAACGGCACCACGACCACGCCGCGGCAGCGCGTCTGGAAATGCTGCACGATGTCGTCGACCTTGATCATCTTGCCCGTCTCGCGCACGCCGGAGATGACGGTGATCGAGCGCTGCACCAGATCCGCGTACCCGTGGGCCGACAGCCAGTCCAGCGTCGTCGACGCACTGCTCGCACCGTCGACCGACGGGGTCGAGATGATGATCAACTGGTCCGCCAGGTCCAGCACTCCACGCATCGCGCTGTAGAGGAGGCCGGTGCCCGAGTCGGTGAGGATGATCGGGTACTGCTTGCCGAGCACCTCGATCGCGCGCCGGTAGTCCTCGTCGTTGAACGTCGTGGAGACCGCCGGATCCACGTCATTGGCGATGATCTCCAGCCCGGACGGGGCCTGCGAGGTGAACCGGCGGATGTCCATGTACGAGTTGAGATACGGGATCGCCTGCACCAGGTCCCGAATGGTCGCACCGGTCTCACGGCGCACGCGGCGGCCGAGCGTGCCGGCGTCGGGGTTGGCGTCGATCGCCAGGATCTTGTCCTGCCGCTCCGTGGCCAGTGTCGCGCCGAGGGCGGTGGTGGTGGTCGTCTTGCCGACGCCGCCCTTGAGGCTGATGACCGCGATGCGGTAGCAGGAGAGCACCGGCGTACGGATCAGTTCGAGCTTGCGCTGCCGCTCCGCCTCCTCCTTCTTCGCGCCGATCCTGAAGCGTGACGCGGCGGAGGGGGTGCGGCTGCTCTTGGCCTTCTGCTTGTTGTTGCGCAGGAGGCGGTCCGAGGACAGCTCGACGGCGGCGGTGTAGCCGATCGGCGCACCCGGCATGGAACGCTCACGCTGGTCGTGCGCCATCGCCGTCGGCCATCCGGCGCCGGAGCGCGGGTCCATGGGCGGGGCACCCGGCGCGGCGCCGGGTACGGCGCCCTGTGCGCCGTCGGGCGCGGGGCCCTGCGCGTGTTGCTGTTGCTGGTACGGCTGTTGCTGCTGGGCGGGCAGATTCGGCGTCTGCGATGCCGGGGCCGGCAGGTTCGGCGTCTGGGGCTGTGGCGTCTGCGGAGCGTGGGGCGCCTGCGGCGTCTGCTGTACGGGCACGTACGGGGCGGGCTGGGCGGCCTGCGCAGGGTGTTGTCCGGGCTGCTGTCCCGGCTGTCCGGGCTGGGGGAATCCGTAGCCCTGCTGCGGGCCTTGGTGCCCCGGCAGCTGTGGCTGACCCTGTTGGCCGGCCTGCGGGAAGCCGTAACCGCTCTGCGCGTACGGGGCGTTGGGGCCCGAGTTGGCAGGCGCACCGCCCGGGTGGCCCTGCTGTCCCGGCTGCGGGAAGCCGTAGCCACTCTGCTGCGCCGTCGCGGCGGGGGTGGCCGGGGTGGCGGGCGTGGACGGTGCGGCGGGCCTCGCCCAGGGGGACTCGGCCGGAGGGCCGGACTGCGCCGGGGCGGCCGGGGGCAACTGGTGCTGCGGCTGGGACTGCGACACCGACTGCGACTGTGACTGTGAGGCCGAAGAGCGCTCGGCGGGCCACTGCGGCGCGGGCGCCGGGGCGGCAGGCTGGAAGGCGGGCGGCAGCGGGGGCAGCCCGGAGTCCGCAGCCGCGGGGGACGGGGGCCACGGCAGCGCGGGCGCGGGCGGGGCCGCCGGAGTGTCCAGCGGGGGAACCGCGTCGGAGGGCTCGTCCGTGGGAACGGAGTCGGCCGGCTCATCGACCGCGTCGGTCGGCTCGACGGGGCGGTCCTGGACGTCGTCGGAGATGTCCGCGCCGACCACGGCGTCGGTGACGTCCGCAGGTTCCTCGGAGTCGGAGTGGGTGTCGGACCCGGCGCGGGGGTCGGAGCCGCCGTCCGCTGCGGCGTGAGAGTCCGCGTCCGCGTCGGTCAACGAGTCCGAGATCCCGAAGGGCTCGTCGACACCGGACTCGGCAGAGGGCGAGAGGTAGATCCCGCTCTTGTCCTCATCGTCCGCGTCGTCGGCGGCGCGTTCGCCACGGCGGGTCCCGTTCTCACCGGCCGCACGGGGTTCGAGATCCAGGTCGGGACCGTGAATCACACCCGGGCCAGTGCCGGCACCCGCCCCGACCTGCTCCTCGTCGGCCCCGTCAGAGAACTTGTCGGCGTCCGCACCGGCGTCCGCACCGGCGGCGGCCTCGCTGTCGGCGGCCTTCGCCGCCTCCTTGGCGGCGTCGATCTCCGCCATCTCGCGCTTCAGCGCGGCGGGGGAGAAGCGCATGGTCGCCCCGCTCTCCAGATCACCCGCGCCGAAAGGCTGCGCGAACGGCTCCGGTGCTGCGGCGTCGGCAGCAGGAGAGGCAGGGAGGGACGGCGCCACGGGAGGCGCGGCGGGTAGTACCGGATCGGTGGACGGTGACAGGGGCGCGCTCTGCTCGGCGATCGGCGGCGGAGGCTGCCGGTGCGGCCAGTTCGGCTCGTACCCACTGCCCGCGGGCAGCCCCGGTACGGCCACCGGAGCCCCATTCGGAGGCGGTGGCCCAGGGGTTGAACTCGGCTGGCCCGCCCCGTCGCCAGACGTGTCCCCGGAAGCGTTCTGCGTGTACCAGGCCGGCGGCGTGTAGTCGATGGTGAACTCACCCGTCATCTCGGCGGGCTCCGCGTCGGACTGATCATCGACGGGATTGTTCCAGTCCCCACGGATCTCGTCCCGATCGCCGTTCACTTTGCCTCCTGGTGTGGTCGAGCACCCTTGTGCCTTTTCGGGTGGGGGCGACCGCTGTCACTCGATCAGCCCGGCTCTACCCCTTGGGACGCTCACGACATGCCTGCGGGTTCTCGTGCGCCCCGACCCACCCTAATCGCCCACAAGCCCACTCCGGCAGGCCCGCCCGCCCGTCATCGGCCGCCCCGTACGCCACCCCTCGCCGCCGGGTGATTCGGCTGCGGCAGACGATCAGGAAGAGGGTGGGCTGAACCGTGACAACAGCGCATGAATGGGTGCCCGTTCGCACGCTCCCGGGCCGCGACCCAACAATCCGGTATCGACGCCCGGAACGTGGTCCGGTCCGGGGGCCGTGTCCTGGAGCCCCCCGGACCGGAGAGGTCTGCGCGCGAAGACCTCTTTAGAAGGACGTCTCTGCGACGAGCCCTCTATCGGATGTCGAATTCCCCGTCACGCGCGCCCAGTACGAACGCCCGCCATTCCCCTTCGGTGTACCGCAGGACCGTGTCGGGATCCACGGACGACCGCATCGCCACCGCCCCGCCGGGCAGATGGGCGATCTCGACCCGCTCCTCGTCCTCGCTCGTGCCCGGGGCGCTGAGCCACTCGACACCAGAGATGTCGAGGGCGTACAGCTCGTCCTTCTCCTCTTTGGTCCCCATCGGTCAGACCTTCCCTTCGACAACGGCTGAGTTGAACGCTCTCCACGCACGAGCGGAGACAAACAGGCCCACCGACGCGTGCTCCTAAGGATCCTAGATCCGCCCGGCACACCCGGTCCGCCGATTCCGGTCCGCTCACCCTCGCGGGCCCCAAGTCCCGTACAGCGGCCCGGACTCAGGCCATCCACAGGTGAACTCAGTCCCTCTTCGGTGGCCTCAGTCCATCCTGCGAGCCGTGCCCAGCAGCCCCGTCTCGGCATCCGTGGGCGTCGTCATCACCCAGTGACGCTCGCGCCCGGCACACCACAGGGTGACGCCGTCAGCCAGCGTCGGCAGTGCGTCACTCTCCGCGGACGACAGACCGAGAATCCGTCCGGTCTGTTCGGCCTCGCGCGGCGACACCCGCTGTATGCCCACCAGCGTCGAGTTCCGCATCAAGCGGGGCGCCACGGGGCTCAGATACGGCAGCAACGTCAGCACCGACTGCCACGGCGCCGACACCACCCGGCCACGGGGCGGCCGCATGCCCGCGTCCCGTACGACCACCACGGGGCTGCCCACCGTCGCCCCCTGCGGCGGTACCCGCCCCACGTCGTGCAGGGTGATGCACTCCAGGCCCGCGCCGGCCGCCTGCGCGAGCACCGTCCACGCCTGGGCGCGGCCCGTCTCGACCACCACACGCGCTCCGGTGCCCGCCGCGCGCAGGGCTATCACCTGCGCCGTCCAGAGGCCACCGATCAGCAGGACGTCGTACGGCGCGGAGCGATGGAACCCCACCATCTGGGGGTGCCCCTCCGCGTCGTCACCGATCACCACACCGTCGTCCCCGACCGGCAGGGAGAGCGCGCCGAGTTCATCGACGGGCATCGTGTGCCCCGCGTGCCGAGGGCCGAGCATCGTACGCAGCCGGCTCATCGGGCGCCTCCCAGCGGGAGCGTGGCCAGGGCCCCGGGCAGCTGCTCCCGGTCGAGGCGTACGAGTCCCACCTTCGCCGACCGCGCGGCCTGCTCCAACAGCCTTCGCACGCCGACCAGTTCGGTGTCGCTGCCGCCGGTGATCCGTACATGGCCCCGCACCGTCATGGCTCCCAAACGGGTACCACGCCGGAGGGTGAGGCTGAAGGTCGTCGCGTACGCCGGGGTGGCGGTGAGCAGCGACACCAGCTTGGGGAGCGGAGCGGCCCCGCGGCCCAACTCGGGCCAGCGGCCCACCGCGTACGTCGTGTGCCACCGGTCGTCGCACCGCCAGACGCGCGCCGTCTCCGCCGTACGCCGCGACGGAGCGGCGTCGGGGCGGCCGGCGAGGGCGGCCTGGACGGGGCTGGCGCAGGCCGACGTCGCGACAGTGGAGTTCAGCTCCTCCTGGTCCAGCACGACGGCCCGGAACCCCGCTCCGGTGATCCGGCTCGCCACGTGGTCCGCCACTCGTACGAGGCAACGCTGGGCGCCCTCGACGCCGCCCCCGCGCGCGTCCACCGCCTCCCGGCACAACTCGGGGTCGAGCTTCACCGCCACCCATGTCAGCCGCAGCGCGGGGGCGCCGGTCTTCTCCTGAAGAGGGACGTACGAGAGCCGCGCCACCGACTGCTGCGGCAGATGCGGCGCGGGTGCCGAACGCACCTGCTGCACCAACTGCACCGACTCCAGCCTGATGTCGTCGACCTCCAGGGCACCGCCCAGGAGTGACAGCGGCAGCGCCCGCGCCCCGAAGGCGGGCCGCAGCGCGGAGCCGCTCGCCTCGACCCGTACGACCGCCGTGAGGAAGCTCCCGTCGCCGACCATGCCGACGGTGCGGCGGTCCCGGTCGACGTACGTGTACGGGCGCAACGCCGGGACGCTCTCCGCGACCGGGGCGAGCGATGGATCGACGTACACCGCGGCGGGCCCCGCGGCACGCTCGCGCGCACGGAGGGAGAGGACGGTCCCGAGCCAGTCCTGGACGGCGTGGCCGCGGCGCCGTACGACGGCGAAGAGGACCAGCACACAGCCGACCGTGACGGTGGGGACAAGCCAGAGCCCGCCGAGCGCGACGCCCGCGGCGGCCAGCGCGAGCGCGACCTCGACGAGCACCAACTGCCGTAGCTGGAAGGGGCCGACGTGGCTGGTGCGCGAGAGCGGCCGCAGCGTGGTCGTCGCCGGGACGGGACGTGGCGCCGTGGTAGAGGCGGGTGAGGGAGGCAACGGGGCGTCGTCGCCGGGGCCGTTGCGGCGTTGCCGCCGGGAAGACGGCGAGGCGCCCGGGGCCTGTCCGGAAGTCCGCCCGTTGCGCTCGCGCGTCGCCGTACGCATCCCCGCGTTGCTCCCTCTGTCGGTAATGGCCGTTTCCCTGTGGGCGGTTGACCGGGCGATCACCCTACCTGAGCAGTGAAAGGGTGATCGTCAGCGTGCATAGTGGGGGGCCGTAACGACGGCATGCTCCTTCCTGGACAGGGGGAGTCGGCCGCGCAGTGGGGGAGAGGGACAGCGGACAGATGGCATCACGACGGGACGAACTCAACGCCTACACCTTCGCGAAGCGGAGGCTCGTCGCGCAGTTCGTGCAGCCGAACTCGACCGGCTCCGAGGAGGGTGCGCCCCGCCCGCTGCGCGGAGTGGTCCCCGGGATGATCGTCGCCGTGGTCATCCTCGCGATCTTCGGTGCCTGGGGGATGTTCAAGCCGGTGGCGCCCAAGCAGTGGGACACCCCGGGTGAGAACGTCATCATCGCGAGCAAGTCCACCACCCGTTATGTGGTGTTGAGGACCGACGACAAGATCCAGCTCCACCCGGTCCTCAACATGTCGTCGGCCAAGCTCCTCCTGAACCCGGACAAGGGCAAGGTCATCAACGTCGACGAGTCCGTGCTGGACAACGGCAAGATCCCGCACGGCGCCACTCTCGGCATTCCCTACGCCCCCGACCGGCTCCCCGACGCCAAGGAGGCGGGCGCCGCGAAGCGCTGGGCGGTCTGCGAGCGCCCCGGGGAGGGCGGCCGGGCGATAGAGAAGGCGGCGTTCGTCTTCGCGGAGCGCGAGCAGAAGAAGACCGAGGGCGCGAACCGCCTGACCGGCGGCGAGCTGATGTTCGTGGAGGGCCCCGACGAGACCCGCTACATCGTGGACCGGACCGGCAAGGCGTACGAGACCGCCGAGGACGAACTGCTGCTCCGTCAGCTGGTCGGCGACGACCTGGAGCCCCAGCGCGTCTCCGCCGCGTGGCTGGACACGCTGCACCAGGGGGACCGCGTCGACTTCCCCGAGATCGACGGAGTTCCCGGCGTCGACGCGGGCGTCGGGGGCGACCTGGATCCGGCGCTCGACAAGATCGGCACCATCCTCACCGCGACGGACGGGACCGAGGACCAGAAGTATGTCGTCCTGGAGGAGCGGGTCGCCCCGGTCTCCGACTTCACCGCGAAGCTGCTGCTCAGCAGCCGCGACCTGATCGAGGTGGGCCAGGACGGCGAGGCCACGTCGGTCAGCGCCGCGACGTTCCGGCCCGGCGCCCCGTTCGGGCAGGACAAGGACTGGCCGGAGAGCAGCCCCGACGCCGTCAACTCCGCGAGTACGTCGGAGGGAAGCCGTAACACCGTGTGCAGCGTGCTGCGCGAGGTGGACGCGGACAGCGGCGAGACCACGCTCAGTACCTGGGCGGGCACCGGCTTTCCAGCGACGCTGGCGACCGGGTCCACGAGCGCGTACGTCACGCCCGGATCGGGTCAGCTCTTCCGTCAGTTCACGGGGGACACGACGAAGTCCGGCTTCCTCTTCCTCGTGACGGACACCGGCCTGCGGTACGCCATGCAGTCCAACGGCGACAGCGCGACGGACGACTCGGGGATCGGCGAATCGGGCTCGGAGAAGGACAAGCAGGCCAGTCAGGCCGAGGTGCGGAAGGCCCAGAACAGGCTCGGTTACCAGAACGTGGACGCGGCGCCGGTGCCCGCCGCGTGGTCCTCGTTCCTGCCGACGGGGCCGAGGTTGTCGACTGGCGCCGCGGGCCAGCCGCAGGGTTCGTGAGGGCGGGGCAGCCATGACGTACACGCGCACCAACGCCCGAACCCAACGCCCTAGCCGTACGCCCAACTCCCCACCCATGTGGCGTCGGTTGGCCGCGGCGACGACGGTCCTGGCCACGGCCGCGCTGACGCTCATGACGCTGTCGGCGCCCGTCGCGACCGCGGACACGGGGCAGTGCTCCTTCCCCGGCGAGAGGTACGAGGGTCGGCCGTGGGCGTTGCAGCGTGTCCTGCTGGACGAGCTGTGGAAGCAGTCCACCGGCAAGGACGTGAAGGTCGCGGTCATCGACACCGGCGTCGACACCAAGAACCCACAACTCGCCAAAGTGGTGGACGCCGGGAGCGGCCGTAACCTGCTCCCCGCCGACGCCGAGGACGACAACGGGCACAAGCTCGAACGGGGCGCCTCGAACGGCACCACCGACGAGGTGGGCCACGGCACGAAGGTCGCCGGCATCATCGCCGCGCGTCCGGGCAAGGGGACCGGCTTCGTCGGCCTCGCGCCCGACGCCACGATCATTCCGATCCAGCAGAACGACGCGTTCGGCAACGGCACCGCCGAGACGCTCGCCGACGCCATCGACTACGCGGTCCGGCAAGAGGCCGACGTCATCAACATCTCCCAGGACACGGCGGACGCCGTCGAACCGACACCGGTGCTGAAGCAGGCGGTGGAGGACGCCCTCGCGGCAGAGGTCGTGGTCGTCGCGTCGGCGGGCAACGACGGCCTGGACGGCAAGGTCAAGGAGACGTACCCCGCCTCGTACGACGGCGTGCTGGCCGTGGCCGCATCGGACCGCAACAACGAACGCGCGTCGTTCTCCCAGTCGGGTGAGTTCGTCGGCATCGCGGCGCCGGGGGTCGACATGGTCACGACCGTCCCCGGCGGCGGCCACTGCGCCGACAACGGCACCAGCTTCTCCGCCCCGTACGTCGCCGGAATCGCCGCTCTGATCAAGAGCAAGCACGACACATGGACCCAGGAACAGATCGTCGCCCAGATCCAGCAGACGGCGGAGCGCTCGATCCCGGGCCACGACCGCCTCGTCGGCTGGGGAGTGGTGGACCCGGTCCGCGCGCTCACCGAGGACGACAAGCCGGTCGAGAAGCCGGTGGCACACGAAGGAGTGACCCGGGCCGAAGCGCCGACACCCGCAGAGGTGCACCTAGGGGAGACGGCCGACGAACGCAACTCGCGGCTCGCGACGTACGTCGTGGTCGGGGGCGCCGTCCTGGTGGCGGCGATCACGGGCGGTTCGGTGGCTTTGCGCGATGCGCGCCGCCGGGCGTGGCGGGTCAGGGAGAGCGGATGAATGGACCGAGACCCGAGACCGAGACGGATGGGGACATGCGTCACGGCGGCCAAGTCGGGCGACGTATAACGCACTTAGAGGCCTACGGCTGAATAGTTAGGGTGTGACGAGCGATCATCAAGTGAACGTAGAAGAACTGGTCCGCGCGATGATCGCGCGTTGGACAGCTGAAGCAAACGGGGAGGAACGGGCATCGTGCCTGAGTCGGTGGGTGGCGTGAGTGGGGACTCCGATGACGAGTGATCTCGAGCGCGGCGTCGGGGCGTTGAAGAAGTTCCAGGGCCAGATCAACACCCTGCTCTCGGAGTTCGAGACCGGCGCGGGTGGCACGGGGGAGATCGCGGCGCAGGGGGTGGCCCGTTCGTCGTTCAGCGGCCCCGGCAAGTTCGACGAGGCCGAAGGCTTCTCGGCCCAGTACACACGGGTGCACACGTCGCTCATCTCCCTGTCCAAGTCCCTCGGCGACCAGATCGAGCTGCTCAGCATCGGAGTTCACGCCGCCGATGTCGGCTACGACAACGTCGAGGACGACCTGCGGTACCGCTTCCACACGATCCAGACGCGACTGGACGAGCAGCGCGAGGCGCACGAGAAGCAGCAGAGGCGCGACAAGGGCGAGGCACCCGCGGCGCCGCACCAGGACGCCACCGGCGGTACGAAGGACTTGGGGTGACGAGGCATGAGTGACGACAAGAAGCCGCCGCTTGCTCCCCAGGAGCAGCAACAGAACGAAGACGCCGCGAAGATCGAGACACAGTTCGGCGCGACCGACGCCATGGAACGTTTCGCGACGGCCATGGACCGGATCGGCTTCGGCAACCCCGGAGGGATCTTCTCCAGGACGAGCTTCGAGGAGCACGGGCTCAACGACATGCTCGACCTGCTGGACGGTGCGAACCCCTCGGACCTGGTGAAGGCCGGCGAGAACCTCGAAAAGGCAAAGGCAAGCCTCAACAAGGCCGCGCAGGAGCTGAGCGACTTCGTCAAGGCCACGGACTGGCACGGCGCGGCGGCCACCGAGTTCCGGCGCTACGGCAGCGAACTGGCTCGATACGCCTGGGACCTGGGCTCCTTCGTGAACGTCGTCGGCACCCAGATGACGGTGGCGGGCGGCGGCCTGACCTCGGTCCGCAGCGCCAAACCGCCCCGCGACAACCGGGCGGACCCCAGGCGTCCCAAGGACTTCCCGGTCTCGGAACAACGCGACGACAACCCGGAGTACAAGCGGGCCGTGCAGGTGGAGGAGAACCGCCAGGAGGCCATCAACCAGATGAACCGCCTGGCGTCGTTCTACGCGGTGTCGGAGCAGTCGCTGGCGGGGGCGAAGGAGCCGGAGCTGCCGCAGATGCTGGCGGCGGACGTGCCGCGGCCCGGGGGCGGTGAACAGTTCGCAACGCGGGAGACCACGGCGTCAGGGGGTGATCGTCTCGGTGAGGCTGGTGGGCAGTCAGCTCTACGTCAGGGG
Source organism: Streptomyces sp. NPDC051217 (assembly GCF_044455465.1). NCBI lineage: Bacteria > Bacillati > Actinomycetota > Actinomycetes > Kitasatosporales > Streptomycetaceae > Streptomyces > Streptomyces sp. NPDC051217. The sequence goes on along the minus strand of NZ_JBITEV010000026.1, from coordinate 23,546 downwards.
TCGGTCAGCTACCCAGAGAGCGCCCGGCGCGCCGGAGCCGATGACTTGGTCACGGAAACTCCCACGTCGAGCACATCGATGGAGCTCGACAACGTTACGACGCTGCCACCAACCCCACCGACTCCTGGTCCTACGCAGCCGTCGCCGGTGAATGCCGGGCCACCTGCCGGAGACGGGTATGTCCCGCCGCTGGGGCCCAATTCGGGCCCTGCGAAGTCCGGTGGATCCCCTCGGCAGGGCCCCTCGGCCGTGCCGAGGGGAGGAGGCCCCGGGCCGGGCACCAATGCGAGAACGGGTACGGGAGGCGGTGGCCGTCCGGGCCCCGTAGGACGCCCACCCGTTATGGGCGGAGGCGGCAACAGCTCAGGGTCGGGGGCGAACAGGTCCCCGGTCGGTAGACCCACAGGCATGGGTCCCGGCGTGGGGCGCACCGGTGGCGCGGGTGGCACACGGAGTCCCAAGGTCGGTCGACCGAGCTCAGGAGGGCCCATGACCGGGCGTTCCGGTTCGGGCACGTCCGGCGGACCTCGTCCGGGCCGTGGCAACGGCATCGTCGGAGGGACGCCGCAGCAGCGAGCCTCCGGCGGCGGCACCGGCACCTCTGGGCCGCGCATTCCGCGCGGGAACGTCATCGGCGGGCAGGATGGAGCGCCGGGCCGATCGTCGTCAGCCGCGCGGCCGGTGGGACGGGGGATTCCCAGCTCCAACGGCGTCGTGGGTACGCCACGGAGTGGTGGTACGCAGCCCAGGCCGGGCACCGGCGGGTTCACGACTGGCGGCTCAGGGCTGTCGGGCGAGCGACGCGGTCGGCAGTCCGATGACGAGGAGCAGGAGCGCCCCGGGCAGCCACGTCTGGAGAACCGGACGGACGACCCAGAGACGCGGACGGGGCGGCGTCGAGGTCCCGTACCGCCGGTCATCGAATAGGCACAGCGGAAGGTTCGGAAGTCGGGATGACGGCAGCAAAGAGCCAGGTCCGGAGGCGATTCGGGGCGTACAGCTTTCGACGTGGCCCGCTATGCGCGGTAGCCGTGGTCGGAGTGTCCGTGATCGGCATGGTGGGCGCCGCTCCGGCGGCGGTCGCTGCGGACACGCAGTCGAAGCAGTGGTACCTGGATGCCATGCGTGTCGAGGAGATCTGGAAGACCTCCACGGGGGAGGGCATCAAGATTGCCGTCATCGACACGGGGGTCAACTCGTCAACTCCCTCACTGAAGGGTCAAATCCTGAAGGGACTCGACGCAACGGAGTCGGATGGAGACGAGACAGACGACTACACCGGTCATGGAACAACGATGGCCGAGTTGATCGCGGGGACGGGGCAAGGCGACGGATTGCGCGGTCTGGCGCCGGGGGCAAAGATCATTCCTATGCGTATCGCGACTGAGAACTTCAAGGGGCAGGGGGTGAACGAGTCGGACGAGTCAGTCGCTATCTGGGCGGCGGCCGACAGCGACGCGCAGATCATCAGCATGTCGATCAGCAATCAATTTGTGAGCGCCAAGGAAAAGGAAGCGGTTCAGTACGCGCATGCGAAGGGAAAGTTGTTCTTCTCCGCAGTCGGCAACAGTGCGCAGAAGAGCAACAAGCCTGAGTACCCGGCCAACTATCCTGAGGTCGTCGGAGTCGCGGCATCCGACCCCGAGGGCCAGGTTGCCCACTATTCCCAGCACGGCGACTTCGTCGACATCGCCGCTCCCGGTAGTGACATGCCGACCTGGTGTGACGAGACCTTCACCAAATACTGCGACGGCGACGGCGGAACCAGCGCCGCTACCGCCCTCGCGTCCGCTTCCGCCGCCCTTATCTGGTCCGCCAACCCCGACTGGACCGCGAACCAGGTCCTGCGGGTCATGTTCGAGTCCGCGGGCCGTGGCGACGACTGGAAGCCCGGCACCGTCAGCAACTACCTCGGCCACGGGATCGTGCGGCCCAACGCCGCCATCAACCGGGGGATCGGCAAGCCCGGCGACGCGGACGTCAGCCCGCTGACCAACGAGAGGACGACGGCCGGCGCTCCCTCCGGCGAATCCTCGTCGGACAATTCGTCCTCCTCCTCGCCCCACCCCGGCGCGGACGGCGCGAAGGACACCGACTCGGACACCGAGACCGGCACCGACAAGGCCAACGCAGCGGAAGACGTCGGCGGCGACAGCCAGTTGGGGCCGGTCCTCGGGGGAGCAGCGCTGGTCGCCGTACTCGCCGGGGGCGCGTTCGCCCTCGTACGCAGACGCCGCAGGGCCTGACCGCCCGCCCGGCTACTCAGACCATTCGCCGAAGCACCCACGCGGTAACGAGCACAGACGAAAGGAAGACTGACATATGGCAGTCCAGAAGGTCGGCGATCAGAGTCTCAAGGACTTCCAGGACGAGATCACGATCAAGTTCGAGGACGTCAAGGGGCAGTTGAAGAACCTCCAGGGCGTCATCGACAGTCTGGAAGGCGCCTGGAAGGGCATCGGCGCCAGTGCGTTCGACGCGAAGCAGGCCGAGATCAACGCCGGCATGGTCCGCATCGCGAAGATGCTGCTCAACTTCCAGGAAGCGATCCAGGTCACCCGTACCACCGCGGGCAACACCGAGGACGAGGTCTACGCGGCCCTCAACGGTGTCGACGTGACCGCCGGCTTCTCCGGTGACAGCGCCGCGACGGCGAAGGCGACGTCGAACATCAGCGGCTACTGACAGCCCACCAGCCGGACGACTCCGCGCATAAATACCGCACCGCACTGACAGGAAACAGGAGGACCCGTGGCTCAGCAGAACGACGGCACCATGGTCGTGACCTACGGCTCGCTGGAGCAGGCCGCCTCGGTCATCGAGAAGCAGGCCGCCCGGCTCGACGAGAGCCTTGAGGCGATTCAGACGAAGATCCGCGGCGTCTCCGCGACCTTCGAGGGCGAGGCCAAGACGGCGGCGGACGCGGCCCACAAGAAGTGGGACAACGAGACGCGTCAGATCCACAACGCGCTCAAGGACATCGCCCGCAAGGTCCGCGAGGCAGGGCCCACGTACCAGGCGGGCGACAAGAAGTCCGCCGGCTACTTCTAAGAAGCCCTTAGAAGCGACCGGCGGTTACGGCAACCGGGGGGGCACGCGCGGGAGGTGCCCCCCTTCGTCGCGCGAGGCAACCCGACATGGATTTCAGGCATTTCTGAGACTTTCAGAGGTCGACTTCACATTCGCCCGCCGCAGGCGCGGCATCCGTGTACGCCTCGATCGCCTTCAGTACGGCAGCGGGTTCCGCCGAGTCGTCGCCACCGACCCGTACCGTCGTGTAAAGGTCGCCGTCGACATCCTTGTCGATGGTGGACGAGTCCTCACAGCGGATCAGCCCGGCTCCGCCCTTGCCCGAGTAGCTGTATCGCTTGTCGCCGGTGACTCTGTCACCCGGATCCGCCCCGATTGTCTTCTCGGCGATTTCCGCGACCGGGGTATCGGCCTCGTACCACTCTATGGATGTCGACAACGCAACCTTGTCGTCCACCGACACGTAGCAACGCTTGACGCCGCTGGCCGTCTTTGATCGCTCGGAGACTTTTCCTCCCCCCGGCAGCAAGGGATCCAGTACGTCCCCGGGCACCTCGACGCCACACAGGGCCTGCGGGACCTCGTACTCCTCCGCCGGTTCCGAGCAGGCGGAGGCCAGCAGGACCAACGAGAGAGCCCCGAGGCCCACGGTGAGGCGCCGTCGGCCCGTGGCGTCGTAAGAGCGCTTCTCAAGGCTTTTCATGCGTTCCCTAGGTTCCCTTGTGAATTGATTCCTTGGTCGGACTTCTTTACAGCTGCTCGGAGTCGGCTGGAATGACCGTCAACCGTCCCATCCCCATCCTCACGCCCATCCCCGTCCCGATCCCCCTCACGTGGGAATCTCGGTTTCGAGGTCGTCTGCCATCCTGCGGGCGGCCGTCGAAGCGTCGTCGAAGCCGTCCGTCGTACCGATACGGGTCCATTCCTGAATCCGTTCGGCATCCGGTGAGTTGTGGGCCTTGGCGGCCTCCTCGCCCGCGACCCTGGCCATGTCGGTCTGGGCGTCCTTGCTGGCCTCCCAGCGCAGCCCGACGTCGTGGCCGAGGCCGGCCAGATTCTGCGGATCGGTGTCCTTGAAGAACTGCTCCAGAACGACCCCCGTCACAGTCCCTGCGGCCCCGCCCACCGCCGCACCCACCACAGGGCTGGCGATGAACGACGTACCGACGCCGACGCCCAGGCCGACCAGGCCCGAGATGGTGTTCTTCTTCTGGTTCGTCGCGTGCTCGAAGTCGTCGTCCTTCGCTTTCGCCTCGCCCAGAACCGCCTCCTGGCGGCCGATGGCGAGAGTTCCCTCGACCTCTCCCGACCTGCGGGCGATTTCCTTGATCGTCTCTTCCGCGGAGTGCGGATAGCGGCTGTCGGAGGGAAGATCAGGATTGAGGTGGTAATCCATCAGACCCGCCATGTACGCCTTCTGGCCGACCTCGATCGCGGCGTAGCCCTCCGGGTTCTGGCCCACCGTCGCCAGGAAACGCGTCACGTCTGTGTGATGCATGTCCGCCGTCGCACCCGCGATCGGGAAGAGCTTCGGCACGCTCTCGTTCTCCTCGCCACCGTCGGCCGTGGCGCGGTTGATGTCCGGCAGATACTCGGAAGCGATCTGGCCGACACTGTCCGACATGAAGGAATTATCCTTGAGCCGGTTTGGATCTTCCGAGATCGAGGCAACCACGCTCTCCATGAGCCTCGCCTGCTCGGGGTTGTGCGGCGAGGTGTCGACCGTCGGCAGTTCGCCTGCCGGGTGCCCCGTCGTCGCCGCCTCCAGCGCCATCGCCAGATTGTTCCGGCCCGAGATGCTGTTCTCGCCGTCCTTGTCGCGCTCCGGTGGCCAGTCGCGCTCCTCGAAGAGATAGTCGAAGTTGGAGAGTGAGGCCTTGACCTCCTTCCCTTCCTTGTTCTCCTCCTTGAAGTCGTGGTCCTCGTCCGTCGAAAGGAACGGGTCGTTGAAGAAATCCGTGGCCGCGTCCGGGCTGTTCGACAGGGCTTTCAGATAGCCGATCATGGGGTCCGAGCCGGAATCCTCGCCGGTGCGGTTGAGATTGGGGTCCATCCCCATACGGGTCCAGAGCGTCGCCCCGTGGCGGCCGTTGCTGGTGGCCGCCTTCTCGGTCTCCATGAGTTCGGAGCCGTAACTCTTGAGGAACTGGTCGTCGAAGTTTCCCCAGCGCATCAGGTTGCTCATCACCTGGAAGCCCTGGGTGGTGCTGTTCTTGTGCACCGGCTGGCTGCCGAGTTCCGTCATCTCGTACGTCCAACGGCGCATTTCAGGCGTGTCCGCCTGAGTCGCCGTCGCGAGCGTGAGACTGAGATTCTTCTGCAGATCGCCGAGCTGTTCGTGCCGGTCGACGTACACGTCCCTGTTGGTGCTCGGGCTGGTGATGCCCGCCCAGAATTCGAGCGTCCCTTTGGGGCCCAACTGCTCGGCGAAGCGCTCGGAGAAGAGTTCGTCACCCGAGTACTTCTTCAGGCCGGCGTTGAGTGCGTCGAACTCTTTGACCGTGAGGTCTTCCGGGTTCTTCTTGGCGATACGGGCGAGATTCTCCGCTTCCTTGATCGCGTTCGCGGCGGAGTCGCGGTCCGCGTACTTCTGCCCCGAGAATCCGTAGTCGGTGAGATCGACGAGCGCCTTGAGAGAGGTGGACGCGGTGCTGTCCACCTCGGTCGCCGTGTTGAGGATTCCCTGGAGTTCGTCCCTCAGCGCGTCGACGTCCTTCTGGTCGTTCGCGGGCTTCGGGTCGGGATTGGGGGTGACGGTGAAACCCCTGCCCGCGGATTTGACGGACATGTGATTGGTCCGCCCGCGTTCGATGGCCTCTTTGAGCAGGCGCTGCTGCGTCTTCAGCTCACCCTGCGTGTCACGGACGATATTGCGGATCGATTCGGCCTGCGTGTACGCGTCGTTGAACTCCTCGGCCGTCTTTCCGATGAACTCGCGCGACACCGTGGCGTTGACACCGGCCCAGTTGGCCTTGTTGGCCTTGCCCCGAAGTCCGTCCTGGGCGTCCTTTTCCAGATCGGCGAGCTTGACGAGCATCTTGGTCCAGCCGTCGACGGCGTCGTCAAGGGTCTTGAAATTGGCGGAGTGAAGGGCTTCGAAATCCATGAGTCTGTTCCTCTAGTCCTTCTCAGTCCTTCTCGTCTTTCTTGTCCTCCCCGTAGACCTCGTTCTTCTTGCCCGGCGGGGCCCACGACTCGTCGAAGCCGGCGTCGAGAGTGGAGATGCTGCTCACATGACGCTCGATGAAGATCTCGTCGCCCTCATGCGCCTTCTTCGTGAAGTCCATGTGGTTCGAGATCAGCGCGCAGGCGTCCATGACCGATCCGAGCTGCCGGTCCCAGCGCAGCGAGACATGGCTCAGCGCCCCGCCCAGCGCGAATCCCTGGTTCTTCAGATCGATCGCCGCCGTGTCGGTGCTCGTGACCCGCGCTTCCTCCCACAGCCGGTTGTACAGCTTGAACGCCTCGTCGCCGATCGCCGCCAGGTCCTTCTGATCGACCTTGAGATCACCGGTCGGGCTGCCCGCGTTGGGACGGTCCTCCTCCGGGATCCCGTTGAGCCGCATCCCGGTCGGTTCGTTGCCCGCCGCCGACGCCTTCAACTGGTCCCACTCGTCCCATGCCATCTGGGACTCCTTCCCCCGTGATCGCTGATGGATTGCGCCATTCCGGATCAACCTACAAATGGGCCCTGACCACACACAAGTACGGTCCGCGGCAGCGGAGTTCCGCCTCCGTCCGCGACTCCGACTCCGCCTCCGCCCGCGCCCCCGCCCCCGTCAGCGCTCGTCCAGCGAGGGCATCAGGCCGGTCTGCACCAGCGGATTGCCGCGCTGGCGGGAGACGAAGACACCCCGGCCCGCCGGCATCGGACGCGCCCGTACGCCGCCGAGGATGTCGCCCTCCTGCGGGTCGCCGGAGAGCAGTACACCCTGCGCGCCGAGTTCCATCATCCGCTGCATGAACGGCTCGTACGAGGCCCTGCTCGCCCCCGCCGCGCTGCGGGCGATGATGAAGCGCACACCCACGTCACGCGCGAACGGCAGCTGCTCCGTGAGCTTGTTGAGCGGGTTGCCGCTGGAGGTGGACACCAGGTCGTAGTCGTCGACGACCACGAACACCGTCGGCCCGCGCCACCAGCTGCGCTCGCGCAGCTGCCGCGCCGTGACGTCGGCCGCCGGTGTACGGCGCCGCATCAGGTCCGACAGCGCGTCCACGTGGTGGTCCATGTTGTTGGACATCGGCACGTACTCCGCCAGGTGCGACGCCGGCGTCACGTCCAGCAGCGCGCGCCGGTTGTCGATGACGAAGAACTTCGCAGAGTTCCCGTCGTACCGCTCCGAAAGCCGCTTGATCAGCAGCCGCAGCAGGTTCGACTTGCCGGACTCGCTCTCGCCGAACACCAGGAAGAACGGGTCGCGGTCGAAGTTGACGAAGACGGGCTCCAGCAGGTTCTCGTCGATCCCGAAGGCCACGCCGCGCTTCTGCTGCTCCGCGCCCGCCGGCAGCGTCGCCGCGTCCAGCTCGCGCGGCAGCAGCCGTACGGCCGGGGCGCCGGGCCCCGTCCAGTGCCGGCCGACCTCCTGCGTCATCGCGGCCGTCGCCTCCGACAGGTCGCTGTCGGAGTTGATGGAGTCGATCCGCGGGACCGCCGCCATGAAGTGCAGCTTCTCCGGCGTCAGACCCCGGCCGGGCACTCCCGTGGGCACGTTGACCGCGGCCTTGCGGTCCAGGTCGGAGTCCATCGTGTCGCCGAGGCGCAGCTCCAGCCGGTTCATCAGGTGGTCCTTGAGGTTGGCGCGCACCTCCATCGAGCGTGACGCGGTCAGCACCACATGGATGCCGTAACCGAGCCCGCGCGCCGCGATGTCGAGCACGGCGGGCTCCAACCCCTCATAGTCGGTGCGGAAGTTGCCCCACCCGTCGATGATCAGGAAGACATCGCCCCACGGCTGGTCCGCCGTCGAGATCTCGCCCCGTTCCCGCATCCTGCGGAAAGTGTTGATGGAGTCGATCCCCGCCGTACGGAAGTACTCCTCGCGCCGCGCCAGGATGCCGTACACCTCGGCCGTCGTCCGTCGCACCTTCTCCGGGTCGAGCCGCGACGCGATCCCGCCGACGTGCGGCAGCCCGGCGATCGACGACAGTCCGCCACCGCCGAAGTCCAGCCCGTAGAACTGCACTTCCCGCGGGGTGTGCGTCAGCGCGAACCCCGCGATCAGCGTGCGCAGCAGCGTCGACTTGCCGGACTGCGGGCCGCCCACGATCTGCATATGGCCCGCCGCCCCGGAGAAGTCCCGGTACAGGGTGTCGCGTCGCTGCTCGTACGGCTTGTCGACCACGCCCAGCGGTACGACGAGGCGCCCGGCGCCCTCGAAACCGGGCTGGGTGAGCCCGCGCCCCTCCACGTTCGACAGCCCCGGCAGCAGCTCGTCCAGCGACGGAGGATTGTCCAGCGGCGGCAGCCACACCTGGTGCGCCTCGGCGCCGCGCCCTTCGAGCCGGCGCACGATCACGTCGAGCACCGAGTCGGCCAGCGCGTCGTCCTCGGACGTGGTGCGCGCGTCCGGTACGGCGGGCCGTGCGGCAGGCTGCACGTAGTGCACCGGCACCGGCACCGCGGTGAACGGCACCGGCCTGCGGTCCACCGGCAGCGGCCCCCCAGTCCCCGCGACGGCCTGCGCGTTCGCCCGGTACACCCCGGAGACGTACGCGGCCTTGAACCGCACCATCTCGTCGGTGCCGTACTTCAGATACCCGGAACCGGGCACGTTCGGCAGCTGGTACGCGTCCGGCACACCCAGCGCCGCCCGCGACTCCGCGGCCGAGAAGGTACGCAGACCCACGCGGTACGAGAGATACGTCTCCAGCCCGCGCAGCCGCCCCTCCTCCAACCGCTGCGACGCCAGCAGGAGATGGACGCCCAGCGAACGCCCGATGCGCCCGATCTGGACGAACATCTCGATGAAGTCCGGCATCGCTGTCAGGAGTTCACTGAACTCGTCGATGACAAGGACCAGCGACGGGATGGGCTGCAACGGGGAGCCCGCCGCACGCGCCTTCTCGTAGTCGTGGATGTTGGCGTAGTTGCCCGCGTCGCGCAGCATCTCCTGGCGGCGGTTGAGCTCACCGCGGATCGAGTCACCCATGCGGTCGACGAGCGTGAGATCGTCTGCGAGGTTGGTGATCACCGCCGCGACATGCGGCATCTGGGACATGCCGGCGAACGTCGCGCCGCCCTTGAAGTCCGCGAGGACGAAGTTCAACGTCTCCGACGAATGCGTCACGGCAAGGCCCAGGACCAGCGTGCGCAGCAGTTCGGACTTGCCGGAGCCCGTCGCGCCCACGCACAGGCCGTGCGGCCCCATGCCCTCCTGCGCCGCTTCCTTCAGGTCCAGCATGACGGGCGCCCCGTCCTCGCCGACACCGATGGGCACACGCAGCCGCTCCGCCTGCGAACGGGGCCGCCACGTACGGGTGACGTCGACGGACGCCGCGTCCCCGAGGTTCAGCAGATCGGTGAAGTCGAGGTTGGCGAGCAGCGGTTCGTCGTCGTCGCCGCCCGTCGCGACCCGCAGCGGCGCGAGCTGACGGGCCAGCGCCTCGGCGGCCTCCAGACTCAGCCGGTCGGGCTCCCCGTCGTACACCATCCCGTGCCCCGACTCCAGCCGCAGCGAGTCGGCCCCCACCACCACGGCGAGGCCGCCCCGCGCGGCCGTGACCTCGCCCGGTACGACCTCGATGACCGTCACGCCCTGCAGCCCCTCGGCCGACGCGAGCGCCGACACGGGGGGCAGCGACATACCGTCCAGGACGACGACGATGTGCGGCTGGTCCAGCAGCGGCTGGCCGCCGGGCTGGAAGCGCGGACGCCCCTCCAGGCGCCCCGCCAGCATCTCCTCCAGCTCCCGCACGTCGGGGGTGATGAGCCGGCGGCTGCCCGCCCCGTCGCCGGGGCCCTGTGCCTGGACGTGCGGCAACCACTTCGCCCACTCCCACCGCGACGCCGCGCCCCGTCCGGCCACGACGGCGACGACCAGGTCCTCGGGGGAGTGCAGCGAGGCGAGCGAGCCGACCATCGCCCGCGCCGTCGAGCGCACCGCCTCCGCCTCACCCGTGATCGTCAGGTGGTAGAAGGCGCGCAGCGAGACGGCCATCGGCAGACCGTCCAGAACGCTGTGCGCGTTGAGGAACTGCCGCATCGCCCCGGCGGTGAGCGGCTCCAGCTCGTCCACGGGCGCCGTCTCGGGCTCGACGAGCGCCGTCGCGAGCTGCTGGCTGCCCAGGCCGATACGTACCTGCCCGAAGTCCTCGTCGGCGACCCGGCGTTCCCACACCCGGCTGCCCTCGGCGACCAGCGCCCACAGCTGCTCCGGGGACGGGTGGAGGTAGTACTGCGCGTCCCGTTGCAGATGCGCAGTCCTCAGCACCGTGCGCCGCGTCTGCGTCAGGTATTTGAGATAGTCGCGCCGCATGTCGGCGAGTTCGCCCTGCGTTCCCCGCCGGTGGCGCACCAGCATCGCGATGGCCATGGCGATCGTCGAGGCGATCATCACCATGCCCATGATGCGCATGATCGGGTTCGGCGTCATGAAGAAGAAGACGACCGAACCGCCCATGCCGAGCATGGGCAACAACTGCATGAGCGCACCCTCCTGCTGCCCTCTGGGCAGCGGCGGAGGGGGTTGAACCTGCACCTGTTCGCCTGGCACGTCGGCGGGCAGTGCCCGCGGCGGGCGCTTGACGACGATCTGACTCACTGCTCACCAATTCCCTTGCCGGACGGAAGAGTTCCCCCTGGCGCCCCCGTGGCGACGGGCCTCCATCCGCGGGCAAGGATCCTACGTGCGTGGGTGCCCACAGCCCGGCGGTAGGGTGACCGGACGCGTTTGCGCATGGATGAACTTCCGCAAAAACAGAGGCATTCGGAGCGCAACGCGGGCATCGGGCGCATGGGAACCACGAGGGGATGCAGTACGTGAGTATGACGGCCCAAGCGGCGGCCACCGGAGCCCGTCAGCCGGGTGCTCCGGCCCCGTCCGGCGGCGGAACCGGCTTCTGCCGGATCACCGTCGTCGCCCCGGACGGCCGGATCGACGTGGCGCTGCCTGAGGACATCCCCGTCGCCGACCTCCACCCGGAGATCCTGCGGCTGTCCGGCCAGAGCCCCGAGGCGGGCGCCCCGGTCGGATATCACCTGGTACGCCGCGACGGCACCGTCCTCGACAGTGCCCGCTCCCTGGCCTCCCAACGCATCCTCGACGGCGAACTGCTGTCGCTGCGGCCCTTCGCCGAGTCCCTGCCGCCCGCGGTCTTCGACGACGTCTCCGACGCCGTCGCCTCCGCGGTCGCCCGCGACCGCACCCTGTGGACCGACAGCGCCATGCGCGGCGCCGGGCTCTTCGGCGGCTCCGTCCTGCTGACGCTGCTCGCCTTCGTGCTGTGGACGGCCGACCCCCGGCACGACACACACGGCCTGCCGGGCATCCTGGCCGGCGTCACCGCCGTCATGCTGCTCGCCCTCGCCGGCGTACGGGCCCGGGTCTACGACGACCGGGGCTCGTCCGTCGCGCTCGGTCTCGGCTCCATGGCCAACGCGGCCGTCGCCGGCTCCGGACTGCTGCCCTTCGCGGACGGACAGGGCATCGGCCGGCTCCAGTTCCTGCTCGCCTGCGCCGCCGTGCTGATCGCCTCGGTGATCCTGGTGATCGTCGCCCCCGGCGGCGACGGCCCCTTCGTCGCGTTCGTCTTCGCCTCCACCGTCGGCCTCCTGGTGACGTTCATCGCCATCACCACCGACATGGCGCCCGCCGAGACCGCCGCCGTCTGCGCCGCGCTCTCCGTAGGAACACTCGCCTTCCTGCCCGGCCTCTCCACCCGCTTCGCCCGCCTCCCCATCGGCTTCGAGCCGCCCCGTACCGCCGCCGGCTCCTACGGAAGCGACCCGGCGCCCCCCGCCCCCGTCGACCCCGAGCGCATCGCCGCCCAGGCCCGGCGTGGCCACGAACTGCTCGTCGGCCTGGTCGGCGGCTGCGCACTGGTGGCCGTCGGCGCGGCAGGCGTGCTCGGCTTCTCCGACGGTGTGTGGGGCCAGCTCCTCGCCCTCGCCACCGGCGTCGCCATGCTCATGCGCGCCCACCTCTTCAGCTACACGGCGCAGGTCGGCTGCGCCCTCGCCGCCGGCCTCGGCGCCCTCGTCCTGCTGGGACTCGGACTCTGCCTCAACCCCCCGGAGGGGATGATCCGCGAGGCGCTGCGCGGTGACAGCACGGGCCTCGACATCCGTACGGTCTGGCTGACCGCGGCTGTCGCCGGGATCGCCGCACTGATCGTCGCCATTGGGCTGATCGTGCCGCGCAAGGGCGTCACCCCCTTCTGGGGCCGCTTCCTGGAGATCGCCGAATCCTTCGTACTACTGACGGTCGTCCCGCTCTGTCTGGCGGTGTTCGACGTCTACCACTCCATCCGTGCGATGACGTCTTGACTGGCTGGTACGCTGTGTGACGGCCGTTTGTGTACGCGTTCCGGTCTGTCCGGACCCAGCGACCGAACAACACCGGCCGATTACCCCGCCACCCGAGTAACCGAAGATCCCCAGCGAATTCGACCTGGGGCACTCGATGGCAAAGAAGACCTACGAGGAGTACGCGTGCCGCTTGCCGCCGCTACGAAGAAGCAGATCATGTCGGAGTTCGCCACCAAGGAAGGCGACACCGGCTCCCCCGAGGTCCAGGTCGCGATGCTCTCGCGCCGTATCTCGGACCTGACCGAGCACCTGAAGACGCACAAGCACGACCACCACTCGCGTCGCGGTCTGCTCATCCTGGTCGGCCAGCGCCGCCGCCTGCTGCAGTACCTGGCGAAGAAGGACATCCAGCGCTTCCGTGCGCTGGTCGACCGCCTGGGTATCCGCCGTGGTGCGGCCGGCGGCGCCAAGTAGTACGCCGTGAAAGGGAGCGGTTCCCACACACCGGGAACCGCTCCCTTCGCCGTATGTGCACGAACCTCAGTAACCTGTTCGCAGGAGCACAGCTCCCGGACACGAGCAAGACCAGCACCACCCCGTACGACAGAAGGCACCACCCACTGACGAGGGGGAGCGCCCCTCCGCCGCCGCCGGTCCTCGGTAGTGGCCCCCGGAACGGCGCGGCCAACGCCGCCCGCGGCCCACGCCGCCGCCCCGGGAGCTTCGATCGAAGACCGGCCAGCACCAAGGAGCGCTTCTCCGACTGTCCCCCGCCACACGGGCGAGGGACGAAAGACGACAACGACGAGTATGGAGAACCACTGGTGGAGAACGAGACCCACTACGCCGAGGCCGTTATCGACAACGGTACGTTCGGCACCCGCACCATCCGCTTCGAGACGGGCCGCCTGGCCAAGCAGGCCGCCGGCTCCGCCGTCGCGTATCTGGACGACGACACCATGGTGCTGTCGGCCACCACCGCTTCCAAGAAGCCCAAGGACAACCTCGACTTCTTCCCCCTCACGGTGGACGTCGAGGAGCGGCAGTACGCGGCCGGCAAGATCCCCGGCTCCTTCTTCCGCCGCGAGGGCCGGCCCTCCGAGGACGCGATCCTCACCTGCCGCCTCATCGACCGCCCGCTGCGCCCCTCCTTCAAGAAGGGCCTGCGCAACGAGATCCAGATCGTCGAGACGATCATGGCTCTCAACCCCGACCACCTGTACGACGTGGTCGCGATCAACGCCGCCTCCTGCTCCACGCAGCTGGCCGGCCTGCCCTTCTCCGGCCCGATCGGCGGCACCCGTGTCGCCCTGATCAAGGGCCAGTGGGTCGCGTTCCCGACGCACACCGAGCTTGAGGACGCCGTCTTCGACATGGTGGTCGCCGGCCGCGTCCTGGAGGACGGCGACGTCGCGATCATGATGGTCGAGGCCGAGGCCACCACGAAGACCATCCAGCTCGTCGCCGACGGCGCGGAGGCTCCCACCGAGGAGATCGTCGCCGCCGGTCTGGAAGCCGCGAGGCCCTTCATCAAGGCGCTCTGTAAGGCACAGGCCGACCTCGCCGCCAAGGCCGCCAAGCCCACCGGCGAGTTCCCGGTCTTCCTCGACTACCAGGACGACGTCCTGGAGGCCCTCACGGCCGCCGTGAAGAGCGAGCTGTCGCAGGCGCTCACCATCGCCGGCAAGCAGGACCGCGAGGCCGAGCTGGACCGCGTCAAGGAGCTCGCCGCCGAGAAGCTGCTCCCGCAGTTCGAGGGCCGCGAGAAGGAGATCTCCGGTGCGTACCGCGCGCTGACGAAGTCCCTGGTCCGCGAGCGCGTCATCAAGGACAAGGTCCGCATCGACGGACGCGGCGTCACGGACATCCGTACGCTCGCCGCCGAGGTCGAGGCCATCCCGCGCGTGCACGGTTCCGCTCTGTTCGAGCGTGGCGAGACCCAGATCCTGGGCGTCACCACCCTCAACATGCTCCGCATGGAGCAGCAGTTGGACACCCTGTCGCCGGTGACCCGCAAGCGCTACATGCACAACTACAACTTCCCGCCGTACTCCGTCGGCGAGACCGGCCGCGTCGGTTCGCCGAAGCGCCGCGAGATCGGCCACGGAGCGCTCGCCGAGCGCGCCATCATGCCGGTGCTGCCGACGCGCGAGGAGTTCCCCTACGCGATCCGCCAGGTCTCCGAGGCGCTGGGCTCCAACGGCTCGACGTCCATGGGCTCGGTCTGCGCCTCCACCATGTCGCTGCTGAACGCCGGTGTGCCCCTCAGGGCCCCCGTCGCCGGTATCGCCATGGGCCTGATCTCCCAGGAGATCGACGGCAAGACGCACTACGTCGCCCTCACCGACATCCTCGGTGCGGAGGACGCCTTCGGCGACATGGACTTCAAGGTCGCCGGTACGAAGACGTTCGTCACCGCGCTCCAGCTCGACACCAAGCTCGACGGCATCCCCGCCTCGGTCCTGGCCGCCGCGCTGAAGCAGGCCCGCGACGCCCGCCTCCACATCCTCGATGTGATGAACGAGGCCATCGACGTCCCGGACGAGATGTCCCCGAACGCCCCGCGGATCATCACCGTCAAGATCCCGGTGGACAAGATCGGTGAGGTCATCGGCCCCAAGGGCAAGATGATCAACCAGATCCAGGAGGACACCGGCGCCGACATCACGATCGAGGACGACGGCACCATCTACATCGGTGCCGCCGACGGACCGGCCGCCGAGGCCGCCCGCGCCACGATCAACGGCATCGCCAACCCGACCATGCCGGAGGTCGGCGAGCGCTACCTGGGTACGGTCGTCAAGACCACCACCTTCGGCGCGTTCGTGTCGCTGCTCCCGGGCAAGGACGGTCTGCTGCACATCTCGCAGATCCGTAAGCTCGCCGGCGGCAAGCGCGTGGAGAACGTCGAGGACGTCCTCGGCGTCGGCCAGAAGGTCCAGGTCGAGATCGCCGAGATCGACCAGCGCGGCAAGCTCTCCCTGATCCCCGTGATCGAGGGCGAAGAAGACGTGAAGAACGACGACAAGCAGGACGACCAGAAGGACGAAGCCTCCCAGTGACGTTTCGTAGTTCTACGACGACGGCCCGCACCTCCTCGGAGGTACGGGCCGTCGCCCGTACCCAAACCCTCCTGGAGGGGCAGAACGGCATCGGCACCGTCCGGCGCACGATCCTCCCCGGCGGCCTGCGCGTCGTCACCGAGACCCTGCCGTCCGTACGGTCCGCGACCTTCGGCATCTGGGTACAGGTCGGCTCGCGCGACGAGACGCCCACGCTCAACGGCGCCACGCACTACCTGGAACACCTCCTCTTCAAGGGCACCCAGAAGCGCAGCGCCCTCGACATCTCCTCCGCCATAGACGCGGTCGGCGGCGAGATGAACGCCTTCACGGCGAAGGAGTACACCTGCTACTACGCGCGCGTGCTCGACACCGACCTCCCCCTCGCCATCGACGTCGTGTGCGACATGCTCACGGGCTCGCTCATCGAGGCGGAGGACATCGACGCGGAGCGGGGCGTCATCCTCGAAGAGATCGCCATGACCGAGGACGACCCGGGCGACTGCGTGCACGATCTCTTCTCGCACACGATGCTCGGCGACACCCCCCTCGGCCGCCCCGTCCTCGGCACCGTCGAGACCGTCAACGCCCTCGACCGCGACCGGATCGCCCGCTTCTACAAGAAGCACTACGACCCGACCCACCTGGTCGTCGCCGCGGCGGGCAACGTCGACCACGCCACCGTCGTACGGCAGGTACGCCGCGCCTTCGAGAAGGCCGGCGCCCTCTCCCGTACGGACGCCGTCCCCGTTACCCCGCGCGAGGGCCGGCGCGACCTGCGCACCGCCGGCCGCGTCGAACTGCTCAACCGCAAGACGGAGCAGGCGCACATCGTCCTCGGTATGCCGGGCCTCTCCCGCACCGACGAGCGCCGCTGGGCCCTCGGGGTCCTCAGCACGGCTCTCGGCGGAGGCATGAGCTCCCGGCTCTTCCAGGAGGTACGGGAGAAGCGTGGCCTCGCCTACAGCGTGTACTCGTACACCTCGGGCTTCGCCGACTGCGGCCTCTTCGGCGTCTACGCGGGCTGCCGCCCGGGCCAGATCCACGACGTCCTGAAAATCTGCCGCGACGGACTGGACCAGGTCGCGGCCGAAGGACTCAGCGACGAGGAGATCGGCCGCGCCGTCGGCCAGCTCTCCGGCTCCACCGTCCTCGGTCTGGAGGACACCGGCGCGCTGATGAACCGCATCGGCAAGAGCGAGCTGTGCTGGGGCACCCAGATGTCCGTGGACGACATGCTGGCGCGGATAGCGGCCGTCACCCCGGACGACGTGCGCGCGGTGGCCCGCGACGTACTGGGGCAGCGCCCCTCCCTCTCGGTCATCGGCCCTCTCAAGGACAAGCAGGCCGACCGACTGGACGAAGCGGTCGCCTGATCAGGGCCCTCACCGGCCTCCTAAGGAAGCAGAAGGAAGCAGAGCGATGAGCACCAAACTGCGGGTGGCCGTTCTCGGCGCCAAGGGCCGGATCGGCTCCGAGGCCGCGCGGGCCGTCGAGGCCGCCGACGACATGGAACTGGTCGCCTCCCTGGACAGGGACGACGAACTGGACGCCCTCGTAGACGCGGGGGCCCAGGTCGTCGTCGAACTGACCGCCCCCTCGGCCGTGATGGGCAATCTGGACTTCTGCGTACGCCACGGCATCCACGCGGTCGTCGGCACCACCGGCTGGACCGACGACCGCCTGGCGCAGCTGAGGACGCTGCTGGCGGGCTCCACGGAGACGGGCGTGCTCGTCGCGCCCAACTTCTCCATCGGGGCCGTCCTCACCATGAAGTTCTCCCAGGCTGCGGCCCGCTACTTCGAGTCCGCCGAGGTCGTCGAGCTCCACCATCCGAACAAGGCCGACGCGCCGTCGGGCACCGCGACCCGCACCGCGCAGCTGATCGCCGCCGCCCGCGCCGAGGCCGGCTGCGCGCCGCAGCCCGACGCCACGGTCACGGCGCTGGACGGGGCGCGCGGCGCGGACGTCGAAGGGGTGCGTGTGCATTCCGTACGGCTCCGAGGACTGCTGGCGCACCAGGAGGTCCTGTTGGGCGCCGAGGGGGAGACCCTCACCATCCGCCACGACTCCCTGCACCACAGCAGCTTCATGCCGGGGATCCTTCTCGGCGTCCGCCGCGTGGTCGGCGCGCCGGGCCTCACCTACGGCCTGGAGCACTTCCTCGATCTGAACCTGCCGGACTGACCGCCGTGGGCGCCAAGATCATGTATTTCGTGATGGCCGCCATGCTCGTCGGCTACTTCGTCCTGGTGGGCGGTCGCGGCTTCGCGCTCATCGGGATCGGTACGCCGCTCACGGTCACCTTCGGGATCGCGGTGCTGGTGCTTCCCTGCATCGGCGCCTGGTTCCTCTGGCAGAGCACCCGGTTCGTCCGGCGGGCCAACCGACTCGCCGCCGAACTGGACGCCGAGGGCGGACTGCCGGTCGACGAGCTGGTGCGCACCGCGGGCGGCCGTGTCGACCGCGCGTCGGCGGACGCCGTCTTCGCCGCCCGCCGCGCGGAGACCGAGGACACTCCGGGGGACTGGCGCTGCTGGTTCCGCCTGGCGGTGGCCTACCGCGACGCCGGCGACACTCCCCGGGCCCGCAAGGCGATGCAGCACGCGATCACGCTCCACGAGGCGAACCCGGCACCGGCGGTTCGCTGATGCCCCGCCCGCCTCGCCCAACCGCTCACCGCTTCGCCATCGCCGGAATCGCCCAACTCGGAACTACGGTGCCCCGGTTCAGCCGTGACGGTACTCGTCGCCCCACGCCTCGACGGAGTCCGCCGCCCGGTCGAAAGCCTCCGAGCGCGACAGGAAATCCGCGTTGTGATCGGTGAGCAACTGCCGCTTCTCGCCGTCACTCAGGACGAGAAGAAGCGCCTGCCCCTGCACCGTCCGCGGCAGCCCCAGCCAGCGCACCGGCTGCTGCACCGTACGGACCTCCACGGCCTCCGTCCACGGCACGGTGCGGGTCAAGAGCAGACCCACGCGCCGTACGCCGTGGCGGCTCACCCACGCGCCCACCCGCAGCAGACGCAGCGCGACGGCGATCATTACCAGCGAGATACCGAGGCACACGACGGCGCCTGACGCCGCCCCGGCGAACGCGATGATCATCGTCGCGAGCAGCACGAAAGAGGCGAGCAGCAGAAGCAGCGCCGACGCACCCACCCGCCACGGTCCCGGGCGGTAGGGGCGACGCCAGCGGTCGTGGTCGTCGAACGGCAGCGCGACATCGTCGCTGGTCGCGTCAAACGCACGATCGGCCGTCAGGAAGGGCAGGGGCACGACTGATCCTCACTCACAAGCACGCTCGAACGGGCGGTGCTGGCTGAGGTTATCGAGGAGTACCCCGGCAGGACCACTCAGGGGGGCCGGACGGGTCAGCGGCCTTGGGACGCCTCGGACTGCTGGGCCTGTCCGGGATGCTGACCCGATTCGAGGGACGGCAGCCCGAACAACAGCGATCCCGCGAGCCCGGCCGCGACCACGAGCCCGACGAGCGTGCGACTCATGAGCTCGGAGCGGCCGATCGGTTGTCTCGGGGGCGGAACGATGTTACTGCGGAAGCGGTCGGCCTCGGCGACGAAAGAGAACGGAACGGCCTCGCGCCGGCGGAACATGGGGCGAACTCCTTGCGGTCTTGTGACTGAAGGCCAGAGTGGTAGGTAGCAGGTAGCGAGAGAAGTGATCCGATACCGCTACTGGGTCAGACGCGCGAGACGACCGTTCGGTGCCCGATTTCGCCAGATCGGCGAACATCCGCACGAGACGGGCACGCCCGTCGCCGATGACCACTCGTACGGTGCCGGGCCCCGCAGGAGTCCCGCCGACTGGCGAGAAATGCCTGGTCGTAGAGTGGGCGCCGCCCCTGAGACGCGACAGGAAGGACCCCGCCGGTGACTGGCATCAACGCCGAGACCAAGCCCAGCTTCCGCAGTGACATGACCGTCGACCTGGTGAAGCACACCGCGGGCGACTCCGACGTCCTGTGGGCCGCTCGCGTCTCCACCGCGGGCGAGCAGTCCCTGGCGGAGATGTCAAAGGATCCCGAGCGTTCCAAGGGCCTCATCAACTTCCTGATGCGCGACCGCCACGGCAGCCCCTTCGAGCACAACTCGATGACCTTCCTCATCAGCGCCCCGATCTTCGTGTTCCGCGAATTCATGAGGCACCGCGTCGGCTGGTCCTACAACGAGGAATCCGGGCGCTACCGGGAGCTCCAGCCCGTCTTCTACGTCCCCGACTCCTCACGCAAGCTGGTCCAGGAGGGCCGCCCCGGGAAGTACGTCTTCGTCGACGGCACCCAGGAGCAGCAGGACCTCACCGAGCGCGCCATGACGGAGTCCTACCGCCGCTCGTACGAGGCGTACCAGGAGATGCTGGCGGCCGGCGTCGCCCGTGAGGTGGCCCGCGCGGTGCTCCCCGTGGGCCTCTACTCGTCGATGTACGCGACGTGCAACGCTCGCTCGCTGATGCACTTCCTCGGGCTGCGCACCCAGCACGAGGCGGCCACGGTCCCGAGCTTCCCGCAGCGGGAGATCGAGATGGTCGGCGAGAAGATGGAGGAGCAGTGGGCGCGGCTCATGCCGCTCACTCACGCCGCCTTCAACAACAACGGCAGGGTGGCACCGTAGGGCGTCAGGGGCTGCCCGCAGGGCTGTCATGGCGTACAGATGTACGGACAATGGTGGAAAGTGTCCGGATTGCGGCGTTTCGAGAAGTTCATCTAGGCTGATCAAACGGACCCGGCACTGCCTGAACCCCCGAGCAGTCAGTGCCGGGCTCCGTACACTGGAGCGCGGGGGAACGTTTCCCCCCAACCAGGGGCAGCTCGCCGGCCCCACCAGCCCGGGAGCCCGCAACACAACGCGGGCCCACGACCTGCCCGTGTGCCCCCGAGGGGACACGCCGAGCCGAGCAACGAGTAGCGTGTTACCCATGGCTCCGATCTCCACTCCGCAGACCCCCTTCGGGCGGGTCCTCACCGCCATGGTCACGCCCTTCACCGGGGACGGCGCACTCGATCTCGAGGGCGCCCAGCGACTCGCCTCCCATCTGGTGGACGCAGGCAACGACGGCCTGATCATCAACGGCACCACCGGCGAGTCCCCAACCACCAGCGACGCGGAGAAAGACCAGCTGGTACGTGCCGTCCTGGAGGCGGTCGGAGACCGGGCCCATGTCGTCGCCGGCATCGGCACGAACGACACCCGGCACAGCATCGAACTCGCCCGCACCGCCGAACGCACCGGCGCACACGGCCTGCTCGCTGTGACCCCGTACTACAACAAGCCGCCGCAGGAAGGCCTCTTCCAGCACTTCACCGCCATCGCGGACGCCACAGAGCTGCCGGTGATGCTCTACGACATCCCGGGCCGAAGCGGCGTTCCCATCGACACCGAGACACTCATCCGTCTCGCCAGGCACCCGCGTATCGTCGCCAACAAGGACGCCAAGGGCGACCTCGGCCGCGCCAGCTGGGTCATCGCCCAGAGCGGCCTCCCCTGGTACTCGGGCGACGACATGCTGAACCTTCCGCTTCTCGCGGTCGGCGCCATCGGCTTCGTCTCCGTCGTCGGCCACGTGGTCACCCCGGAGCTGCGCGCCATGCTCGACGCCCACGTCAGCGGCGACGTCCAGAAGGCCACGGAGATCCACCAGAAGCTGCTCCCCGTTTTCACCGGCATGTTCCGTACGCAGGGAGTCATCACCACCAAGGCGGCACTCACCCTGCAGAAGCTGCCCGCCGGCCCGCTGCGCCTCCCGCTCGTCGAACTGACGGAGCACGAGACTGCGCAGCTCAAGATCGATCTCGCGGCCGGCGGGGTAGAGCTGTGACTGAGGCGCCCTGCCTCCACGAACACGATTCATGAACCGCGTGTCATGAATATCCAAGATTTCGAACTTCACAACTGAATACCGAACACATGAAAGTGCTGGGCATTCCGCCCACTCCGACAACAAGCAAGTGCAACAGCAAGTGCACGAATGTCATGCGCGCCACGTGCCTCAGCGGTACGTGGCGTGTGTGGTGAGGAGAGTCTTTTGAGTCATCCGCATCCCGAACTCGGCGCCCCGCCGAAGCTGCCCAAGGGCGGCCTGCGCGTCACCCCGCTCGGCGGCCTCGGCGAAATCGGCCGCAACATGACGGTCTTCGAATACAACGGCCGTCTGCTCATCGTCGACTGCGGCGTCCTCTTCCCCGAAGAGGAACAGCCGGGCATCGACCTCATCCTGCCGGACTTCACCACCATCAGCGACCGCCTCGACGACGTCGAGGGAATCGTCCTCACGCACGGCCACGAGGACCACATCGGTGGAGTCCCCTTCCTGCTCCGGCTGAAGCCGGACATCCCGCTGATCGGCTCCAAGCTGACCCTCGCGCTGATCGAGGCCAAGCTCCAGGAACACCGCATCCGCCCGTACACCCTCGAAGTGACCGAGGGCCACCGCGAGCGCATCGGCCCGTTCGACTGCGAATTCGTCGCGGTGAACCACTCCATCCCGGACGCGCTGGCCGTCGCCATCCGCACCCCCGCGGGAATGGTGGTCCACACCGGCGACTTCAAGATGGACCAGCTCCCCCTCGACCGTCGGCTGACCGACCTGCCGACCTTCGCCAAACTCGGCGAAGAGGGCATCGACCTGCTGCTCTCCGACTCGACCAACGCCGAGGTGCCGGGCTTCGTCCCGCCCGAGCGGGACATCTCGAACGTCCTGCGGCAGGTCTTCGCCAGTGCGCAGAAGCGGATCATCGTGGCGAGCTTCGCCAGCCACGTCCACCGCATCCAGCAGATCCTCGACGCCGCCCACGAGCACGGCCGTCGCGTCGCCTTCGTCGGCCGCTCGATGGTCAGGAACATGGGCATCGCCCGAGACCTGGGTTACCTCAAGGTCCCGGCCGGTCTCGTCGTCGACGTCAAGACGCTCGACGACCTCCCGGACAGTGAGATCGTCCTCGTCTGCACCGGCTCCCAGGGCGAACCCATGGCCGCGCTCTCGCGCATGGCCAACCGCGACCACCAGATCCGGATCGTCCCCGGCGACACCGTGATCCTGGCGTCGTCCCTCATCCCCGGCAACGAGAACGCGGTCTACCGCGTGATCAACGGCCTGACCCGCTGGGGCGCGAACGTCATCCACAAGGGCAACGCCAAGGTCCACGTCTCTGGCCACGCCTCCGCCGGCGAGCTCCTGTACTTCTACAACATCTGCAAGCCGAAGAACCTGATGCCGGTCCACGGCGAATGGCGCCACCTGCGCGCCAACGCCGAGCTTGGCGCACTGACGGGGGTCCCCAAGGACCACATCGTCATCGCCGAGGACGGAGTGGTCGTCGACCTGGTCGACGGCAAGGCGAGAATCGTCGGCAAGGTCCAGGCGGGTTACGTGTACGTCGACGGGCTCTCCGTCGGCGACGTGACCGAGACGTCCCTGAAGGACCGCCGCATCCTCGGCGACGAGGGCATCATCTCCGTGTTCCTGGTGGTGGATTCGACGACCGGGAAGGTTGTGGGCGGCCCGCACATCCAGGCGCGAGGCTCCGGCATCGAGGACGCCGCGTTCTCCGCCGTCATCCCGAAGATCGAGGAGATCATCGGGAAGGCGGCATCGGACGGCGTGGCCGAGCCCCACCAACTCCAGCAGCTGGTGCGGCGATCGGTGGGCAAGTGGGTCTCCGACACCTACCGCCGGCGCCCGATGATCCTGCCTGTGGTCGTCGAGGTCTGACCTCGGACCCACCTCAACACCGGAGCGGGGCCCCCGATTTGCTTCGGGAGCCCCGCTCCAGTAGGTTTACGGCTCCACCTGGACGGGAACGCCGAGGCACTCACGTGCCTGGAGCGGCGTACCGGACCGGGTGGGAATTCCGACTCAGAATCTCTGATAAAGTCGGATTCGCCGAAAGGGAAACGCGAAAGCGGATAACTGATTAGGCGGTCCCGCCGACTGGGAATCAGGCGCCGAAAGGTTCTGATAGAGTCGGAAACGCAG
>NZ_JBITEV010000025.1:0-72397 GCF_044455465.1 Streptomyces sp. NPDC051217 | reverse complement strand
CATCAGGCACGAGATCAGCAGCCACACAACAGATCCTGCCGACACACCACCCAACTGACAACCCACCAGACGGTGTTCATTTTGAAACGATCAGTTAGACGTCGTTCCTTATGGCTTGATCGTTTGTTGAACTGTGCATGACGGGCTTGGTTGAGCGGTTGGTGTCGGGTGAGTTGTGGGTGTTGTTCCGTGGGGTGGTGAAGCCGATGGAGGTGATGCGTCGGGAGGGTGGTGGCCGGGCTCGGGCGGGTGATCGTGAGGTGCTGGCGGCGGTCTTGTTCGTGGCCGCGTCGGGTTGCACGTGGTGGCAGTTGCCGCCGGTGTTCGGGCCGGCCTGGCCCATGGTCTGCCGGCGGTTCGCGCAGTGGTCGCAAGCGTGGGTGTGGGCGCGGCTGCACCGTGTTGTCCTTGACGAACTCGGTGCCTGCGGTGAGCTGGACCGGTCGCGCTTTGCGATCGGTTCCGTCAGTGTCCGGGCGGCGAAAGGGGGTTGTTGACGGGACCGAATCCGACCGGCCGTGGCAGGTCGGGATCGAAGATCCACCTGATTACCGGCCGGAACGGTCTTCCGCTGTCGCTGGGGTTTTCCGGCGCGAACATGCACGACAGCCAGGGCCTGGAGCCGCTCGTGCGCGGCATTCCGCCCATCCGCTCCCGTCGTGGACCCCGACGTCGGCGGCCCGGCAAACTGCACGCCGGCAAGGGATACGACTACAACCGGCTGCGCCGATGGCTGCGCAGTCGGGGGATCACCCACCGCATCGCCCGCAAGGGCGTCGAATCCTCGCAACGACTGGGCCGACACCGATGGGTCGTCGAACGAACCGGCTCGTGGCTGGCCGGCTGCCGACGCCTCCACCGGCGCTACGAACGCGAAGCCGAGCACTCCCCGCCATCGTCGGCATCGCAGCCACACTCATCTGCCACCGCCGACTCACCAGATGAAACGACGTCTGAAACCTGTGCCTGCACCCGCTCGATCTGGGGTCCGTCTCCGTAGTGCCCAGGTGTCGGGACGAAGGCGGGTGGCCGGCATTATCTTTCGGTGACGAAGTGGATCCTGGTGGTGGATCCGCCGCAGGACCGTCCCGGACATTCGCCGATCTGACCACTTCCACCCAGACAGACGGCCAATTTCCGCAGTAGCGGATCGACCTGTTTCGTCCCCCGCTCCTCCCCTGTTTGAGGGACGTCGGCAGGGGACGCCTTCCTCGCGCCGGCGGCGTGCTGGTGGGCTCGCACGGCCGTCGAGTCCACCGACACGTCCCGGTCGATTTCGCCCTCGGCGTCCGCGCGTAGGGGAGTGAGGTGTGTCTCGGGCTGTTGTTGAGGCAGAACAGCGAGGTTCGGGGCCTTTAGCGACCCCTGGCCCCGCCTGCAGCGACCAGCTACCGACGTGCTGTCGTGCTGCCTGAGCTTTCAGTCGCGCAGTCGCGTGGCGAGTTTGCTGGTGGCTCCCCTCACGTGACGATGCATCCCCGGACCGAAGGTAATCCGAGTGACGCCCAGCCCTGCCAACGCGGCTACGGACTCCTCGTTCGGCTCGTCAGCTGCCATGTTGAGGGGGCCCTCGATGCCTTTCCGTAGCTCCGGGTACACATCGAGGGGGGCCAGGAGCGGGTACACGCAGTCGGCGCCGGCGTTGACGTACAGCCGGGCACGGGCCACGGCGTCGGCAGGATCACGGGTACCGAACAGGAAGGTGTCGACGCGCGCGTTGATGAAGAGATCCTCGCCTGCCTCTGCTCGCACACCGGCCAGCCATTCGGCGTGCTCCTCAGGGTCCTTGAGTGTGCTGTGCCCCTCGGAGTCCTCCAGGTTGCAGCCGATGGCGCCCGTTTCCAGGAGCCGCCCGACCAGCTCTCCGGGGTCGAGGCCGTAACCGCCCTCAATGTCAGCGGATACGGGCACGTCGACAGCCCGGACGATTCTCGCCACCGCGGCGAACATCTCATCGGCCGGTGTCGAACCGTCCTGGTAGCCGAGCGAGGCGGCGATCCCGGCGCTGGGGGTGGCGAGTGCGGGGAAGCCGGCGTCAGCGAAGACCTGGGCACTGGTAGCGTCCCAAGGCCCTGGCAGTACGAGTGGGTTGCCGGCGGTGCGCCCTTGGTGCAGGGCGCGGAAGCTGGACGCAGTCATTTTTTCCCGTGGACTTGGAGGGGATGAGGGCGGAGAAAGGGAGAGTCGTGTTGTTCGGGAGCCATTCGGCATGACTCCGGCCGCTCTCAGCCCGCGGTCGCGGCCGGGGTGTAGTGACCGGGGACCATGCGGGTGGACACTCCGATACGGTTCCACGCGTTGATGGTCGTGATCGCGGCGATGAGGCCAGCCAGCTCGGTCTCGTCGAACTCGCTTGCGGCCCTTGCGTACACGTCGTCCGGTACGTGTCCTTCTGTCAGCAGTGTGATCGCCTCAGTGAGTTCGATCGCGGCAACTTCTCGAGCCGTGAAGAAGTGCTTGGCTTCCCTCCACGCGCTTAGCTGAATGACCCGCTCTGCCGACTCGCCTGCAGCCAGGGCGTCCTTGCTGTGCATGTCCAGGCAGAAAGAGCACTGGTTCACCTGGGAGGCTCGGATCTTGACCAGATGGAGCAGAGCCGACTCGACCCCGCGTCCCGCTGCGGTGTCAAGACGAAGCATGGCCTTGCTGAACTCGGGGAGCAGCTTCGCCAGATCCAGGCGGGCTTCGTGCTCCGGGAGGTGCTGCTTGTGGTCCTGTACGTCGTTCGTTGTCATGCTGCAGACGTTACGTGCCCGGTGGCGTCAGGTTATGGTCCATTGGCGTGTGTAGTTCCCGGGCCAATTACACGCTGGTACAGGGATTTCGTAGTCTCCCGCCCGCCTCTGGTCCGTGGCACGAGTACCTTCCGGCGGACATGTAGGCCGCTGGTAAGGGCGTGGTCTGGCGCGCGGTGTGTCGAGTACTCCGGCCGCCGTCCGTGCGATGGAGTGAGCCTGTGGGAGGCCCCACGCGCCCGTTTCAGCCGTTTGCGTTGTTTCGGGTGCTTGCCTCTGCCGCGGGAGTGCGGACTCGGCCGCATCCACCAGATTGCGAGTCCCTTCCCGGCGCAACCGGTTGGTTTCCTCGCCATCCGGGTCTGCCAGGTCGGTGAGTAGATGGATCACCGCGTCCGGCCTGGCCTCCGCCACCGCTTGGCGTAGGCCGTCCCGGTCGAGCCACACCAGCTATGACCGGCTCCCACCGCGCCAACGGCGTCAATATCGGGGCCATCACCCACGTACAGCAGTTTCGCGCGGCAGAAGGCCCAGCACCACGCACGCCGCGTGGAAGGCGGAGGCCGCAGGTTTGGACACACCCAGCTCGCGACACTGCCTCGAACCGGTCCCGCACACCAAGGATGCGAAGCTTGCGTTCCTGGTAGGCCAGGCTCGTGTGCGACAGAACAGCATGCCGGTGGTCGCCGAGCCCATCCAGACCCCAAGGCTGTCCCGGAAGAGCGTCGAGTCCGCCTCGAAGTGGACCACTAAGCGGTCGAACCCGCGTCCGCCGCGGAGTCGTCCATGTCCGCCACGAGGAACCCCTGGACCCGCGCCCGTCGCGGACCCGGGAAGTCGGACTCCCGCGCGGCCAACGTTGCCCAGCGCAACTGAGTGTGTCTGCCAACAGAGCAGTGCATCGTCGGCGAAAGCGAACGTACCTTTCAGCCCTTCTGCGCCGTCTGCTCCCTTGTAGTCAGACAGAGTGTCGTCAACGTCCCAGAAGACGGCGGCGCGGATCATGACCCCACCGCTGGAAGGCCACTACACCCGTCAGGCACGACATCCCGTAGCGAGTGTGTTCCTGATCTCGCACAACTCCATGTCCCCGGCCTGTGCAGCCAATGGCGCTGAGGTACGGTCCATTCTCATGACAGATTCCTGGTCCAATTCCGCACACAACGCATCCCACGAATTCGGCATCGACCTGCATCTTGACCGCAAAGGCCCTGGGCTGCGTACCGGGCTGATCGAGGCACTACGGGAGGCTGTGCGCACAGGGCGGCTGACCCCTGGTACAAGGTTGCCGCCATCCCGCTCACTCGCCGCCGATCTCGGGATCGCCCGCAACACCGTGGCCGACGCCTACGCCGAGCTGGTTGCCGAGGGCTGGCTCGTCGCCAAGCAGGGTTCCGGGACCCGTGTCGCCCAGCGCGCCGAACCCCGCAAGACTTCACCCGCCGGTCCGCCCGCGAACCTGGCGCGAAGCAGGGCAACGTACAGCATGCTGACGGGTACGCCCAACCTCGCGGAATTTCCCCGCAAGCAGTGGCTCACCGCGGCCCGTCGCGCCGTGACCGCGGCGCCTCACGAGGCCTTCGGTATCGGCGACGCTCTGGGCCGCATGGAGCTGAGAACCGTGCTCGCCGACTATCTGGCGCGGGCCCGCGGAGTGTACGCGGCGCCGGAGCGTGTGGTCATCTGTTCCGGGTTCCGTCATGGTCTGACACTGATGGCCCAGGTACTCAGAGCTCGGCAGGTTAGAGCGGTCTCCGTCGAGTCGTACGGCCTCGACATCTATCGAGACCTGCTGACCAGCACCGGACTGCGAGTCCCGCCCCTCTACGTCGACGAACACGGGACACGCACCGAGGACTTGGCGGGAATGCGCGGGGTCGGTGCGGTACTGATGACACCGGCACACCAGTTCCCGACAGGGATTGCGCTGCGCCCCGACCGGCGCGCAGTAGCTGTCGACTGGGCACGGTCCACAGGTGGCCTGATTCTGGAGGACGACTACGACGGAGAGTTCAGGTACGACCGTCAGCCGGTGGGCGCGCTGCAAGGGCTCGACCCGGAGAGGGTGGTGTACCTCGGAACTTCGAGCAAATCGCTCGCCCCGGGACTGCGGCTCGCCTGGATGGTGCTGCCCGAAGACCTTGTGCCCGAGATCGCGGCGGCAAAGGGGCACGCCGACTGGATGTCGAGCTCCCTCGAACAGCTGACCCTCGCGGAGTTTATTGCGTCGGGCTCGTACGACCGCCATGTGCGCGCTATGCGGCTGCGCTACCGGCGCCGCCGCGACCAGCTGGTCGCGGCCCTCGCGCGGACTGCCCCCAGCGTCCACGTGACCGGCATGGCCGCCGGGCTGCACGCGCTCCTCGAACTCCCGCGCGGAACCGAGCGCTCGGTGGTCCAGGCGGCGGCCCGGCGAGGTCTCGCGGTCGAAGGAATGAGCGCGTTCCGCTACGAGACGGCGGACTCCGGGTGGCGACTGCCCGAACAGGACGCACTGGTGGTCAACTACGCCAGCCCCTCCGACAGCGCGTGGGCGGGGGCACTGGACGCACTGTGTGCGGTGATGCCCTGACCTGATCTTCAACCCGTTCGCCGTGGACCCGGCGCCGTCGGCATTCGCTCGCTGCCTGGCAGGACCCGGGCCGCCGACACTGTGCGCGGTGTGACGGGAGCCCCCGTGCTCCCCTCACACTGATGGCGTCGGGCCCTGGATGTCCTTTAGGCGGGGGAGGTGGGGAGGGGATGGGGGATGGGGTGCGGATCAGCCACCGGCCGGGAGCGGGGCCGCCGGGTCGAGCAGACCGGCAGTGCGCAGGTCGTGCCAGGAGGCGGCGGGGATCTTCTCGCGCAGGGCGCCGAGGTCTTCGGCTGTCCTGGAGGGGCGGGCGGCACCGGGGATCGCGGCGGCGGCCGGGTGGGCGAGCGCGAACTGGAGCGCGGCGGCCTTGACTCGGAGCGACGCCCAGGGCGCCCAATGGCGGTTCAGCCGGTCTATCGGCGTTCAGCTGCGGAGAGGCGGCCTGTCATGATCGCGTTGGAGCAGTGAGATGGCAGGTCGAGCGGACGGCCCACAGGCTGGAGAACCATCACACCAGGGAACTGCGGCCGCCCTCCTCCTGCCCCCTGTCTCGACGACGACGGACGTGCCTTGGTCGGCTATGGCCCATGAATCAGCCGGCGAATTGGACCGTGCGAGGCAGGAGGCGAGTGCGTAGATTCAAGTGTACGTATTACGTGTGGAGACGGACCTGCTGGGACGTTCCCCGGGGGTTGCCCTCCGGATCAGATTCTATAGGAAATTATGACCCCCCAAAGTGTGCATGTCGTAGCAGACCGAAGCGTGACACCTCCCTGCGATCGGAGCTCTGGTGGCCTCATGAGCTCGGACAGGGAAGCGGACAACCCGATCACCGCCATGGGCCCCGTCGCGGTGATCGGGGCAGATGGACCGGTGAACCAATGGAGTCGTACTGCCGAGCTTGTCTGGGGCCTCACTGCTGAGCAAGTGCTGCGCCACCCTGCGGCGCAGTTGCTAGCTCCACCGGCACTGGGCGCTCCGGCAGAACGGCGGCCCTTCGGATCCTGGTCTGGACAGGTGCGGATTTTTCGCCGAGACGGGAGCGGGACGACCGTGCATCTGCGGTCCACCGTTCTGGCGGACAGTGAGGGTGGCGGGGCTGAAACAGTAATTGGTTGGAGTGGTCCGTGACCACGACCGGGTCGGTGCCTCCCCGAGGCCTGCAGCCCTCGATGGCACAGGCGCTATACGAGAACTCACCGGTCGGGCTGGCTTTCTGGGACACCGATCTGCGCTGCACCTGGTTCAACGAGGCGACGGTTCAGCAGAACCTCTTCGAGAGCGATACGCCGCTTGGGCTGCGCGCGGGTGAAGCCTTGGCCGGAGAGAGCGCGGACACCCTGGAGATGTCGCTACAGGACGTCCTCATAACCGGCGCCCCGGTGCTCGATCACAACTGGACGCTCGGCACCGGTACGGGAGAAGAGCGCGGGCACTCGATATCGCTCTTCCGGCTGCAGGACCCACAAGGGCAAGTACTGGGCGTGTGCTTGCTGAGCGTGGAGACAAGTGACAGCTGGACAGCCAAGCGCTTCAACCTGCTCACGGATGCGGGTACCCAGATCGGCACCACGCTCGATGTAAGGCGAACCGCGCAGGAACTCGCCGATATCGCGGTACCCGCGATCGCCGACTACGTCACCGTGGACCTGACGGGCACCGTCTCCGAGAAGGACACGCCGCTGGAGCATCTGTCCGGGACGACCCAAAGCATCCCGGCGTTCTACCGTGCGGGGCTGGCGTCCATCCATCCTGGCTTCCCTGAGTCGATCTGGTCCCGCGGCGACGCCGTGTACGTCCCTCCGTCTTCACCCTTCACCGAGGTACTCGCCACCCGCAGGGCCCACTTGGAACCGAAACTCGACACGGGACCGGGCAACTGGCTCGACCGGGACCCGGACCGGCTGAGGGCCATCCGAGAAACCGGCATGCACTCGCTGATCATGGTACCGCTCACCGCCCGCGAGACGGTGCTTGGCGTGGCGGTCTTCGTCCGCACCGATAACCCTCTTCCCTTCTGCCAGGCGGACTTGAAACTCGTAGAGGGCCTGACCGAACGGGCTGCTCTCAGCTTGGACAACGCCCTACGCTACAGACAGGAGCGCAGGGCCGCTCTCGCCTTGCAGCGTAATCTGCTGCCGGCCCGGCTCGATGGCGGCACCGCATTGCAGATTGTGTCCCGTTACCAACCTTCCGATCGTCATGGAGATGTGGGCGGGGACTGGTACGACGCCATCCCGCTCTCTGGCGGCCGGATCGCCCTGGTCGTCGGCGACGTGGTCGGCCACGGCATCACCGCCGCCGCCACCATGGGCCAACTGCGGACCGCCGTCATCACCCTCAGCAACCTGGGACTCAGTCCCGCTGAGGTCCTCGCCCAGCTTGACCAGCTCGCCCTCAACCTGTCCGACAGCCATCGTGTCGATACGCCTGCCACCAGCGCCACCTGCGTCTACGCGGTCTATGACCCGGCCAGTGGCCGGGTCACCGCAGCGAGCGCCGGCCACCCGCCTCCTGCTGTGGTTTTCCCCGACGGCACGTCAAACTTTGTCGCTCTTACCCCTGGAGCACCGATCGGCGTTGGCCTGCCGGACTACAAATCGGTGGAGTTCGACCTCCCCAAGGGGGGCCTGATGGCCCTGTACACCGACGGACTCGTCGAGAGTCGTACGGCAGACATCGACGAGGGCCTGGAGCAGCTTCGCACCGCTCTCAGCCAGCCCGTAGGAGACCTGGAAGAACTCGCCAGTACCGTCCTGACCACGATGAAGAGGATGGACAACGCGGAGGACGACATCGCATTTCTGCTGGCCCGCCCTCGGTAACTCCAGCATGGGCACAGGATGCGCGACTAGGCACTGTCCTGGCGATCTTTGACGTCAGTACGCTCTGTGGAAGATCAGGGCCTGCACTACAGGTCGGAGAACCGCGGGGAAGGTCAGCGATGCGGGTCGAGTACGACGCAGTGGCGAACATGGCGTACATCTACCTTGTCGACAGCATCGCCCCAGGGGAGGCCGTCCGGCAGGTACCTGCCGAGGACGACACGGCGATACTCGACTACGACTCACACGGACGACTTCTGGGCATCGAACTGTTCAGTGCCCGAAGCCGGTTGCACCCGGAGCTGCTGGCCGGTGCAGAGAGGATCGACCGTGAGCCGCGTCCGCCGAGCACGTGATGCGTTGAGAGAACTTGGGGAGTCGGGGCGATCTGACGGGTGTCCAGTGGGAGCGGGAGCAATAGTCAATACCTGTGGATCACGGCTGCCCGTTGAGGCCGAGCTTTCTCTTGCCGTAGGGGGAGAAAATCGATCCCCAGCCGGTCCAGCCGGCGTGGACCTGGGCGATCTGGGAGGGCAGCGGCATGACCGGGAGCAGGTCTCTGCCCTTGGCCCAGTTGGTGAGGAGGCCCTCGGTGGTGTCCATGGCGGAGACGACCATGGTGACTTTCGCGTTGCCGTCGGACCAGGTCTCCCACAACGCCCACCCTTCGGGGCGTGCTTCCACTCCCAGCCGGACACAGGCATGCGGGTAGGTCTCGTCGGTGCCGACAGGCATGGCCTCGGGCCGGATGACGGCCACGGCGGCGAGAGGGACCTGTAGGCGTTCTGCCTCCTCCTCCAGGCACCCGTCCAGGGGAAAGTGGTAGTGCAGCAGCGCCCGTCCCAGAGCTCGGAAACTCCGACAAGCGGGTGGGCGGCACAACCGGCCGGCTGCAGCGTCCAGTCCACGGAAATGCCGGCCGCGGACGCTTACGGGCTTTCGCGCTGGGCGATGCAACGCGTTGGACGAGCACAGCCCGCGCGATGGACCGCCGCCTGATGCGCACCACGATCGAGTCGGAGATCAGTCGGCGGACGACGTGGCGCACCGACACGCAGTCGGCACCCGAGACGGAGCGTCCGGGCACGAAGGTTGAGCGGCGAACCCGAACAAGCTGATGAGCAGCGGCAGGCGGAACTCCGCGCCGCCCAATCCGATCATCCCGCCCAGAACGCCGATGGCCGCTCCCGCACCGAATACCACGGGCATCGAGTCCGTCGAACTCAGAGGAACAAGATTCTGACCGGCGGTCATGACGGGCATCCTCGCTGGTCGCGACACCCGACCGCTACGGCACATCCCCACCTTCGGGGAAAGAGACCGCACCGCCGCTCACTATCCATCGGGCCGACGCCGAGCTTGGTCTGTGCCTCGCCCAACGCCCGCCACTACGTCGGCCAAACGCCCCGAACCAAGATCCCCGACAGCGTCAACCACTCAGTGGTCGCGAGGAGCGCTCCTCTCGGGGCGAACGCCCATGGGTTCCTGGTTGAGTCCTACATCAAGCGGTCGTTACGAGTTGAGAGCTACGCCGGGCTGTCCTTTATGGCGGTTTCCAAGGCGTACACGCTGTGGTCCGAGCTGCTGACGTACACGACCCCGTTGGCCACCGCCGGCGACGATCGGACCTTGTCGCCGGTGGCGTAGCTCCAGTTCTTGTTGCCGTCGGCCGCGTCCAAGGCGTACACCCTCTTGCTGTTGCTACCGACGTACACGACCTTGTCGGCCACAGTCGGCGACGACCTGACCCAATCGCCTGAGTCGAAGGCCCACTTCATGTCGCCGGTCGCCGCGTCCAGGGCGTACACCCTCTTGCTGCTGCCGATGTACACCACCCCGTCGACCACCCTCGGCGACGTGAAGCCCCAGTCCTCTGGCTCATTGCTCCACACACTTTTGTTGCGGAAGCCCCAGTCGCTCGAGCCGACTGCCCACTCCTCGGCCCCGGTGGCCGCGTCCAGGGCGGACATGTACTTGTAGCCCGCGATGTAGACCACCCCGTCGACCACCGCCGGTGGCTTGAGACCGGAATCGCGGGAGACCGCCCACCTCTTCTTCCCCGTGGCCGCGTCCAGCGAGGTCACGGCGGAGCTGCCGCCGATGTACACGGCCCCGTCGGCCACGGTCGGAGCCGGTTCGAGCTTGTCGATAGTGGGGTAGTGCCACTTCCTCTCCCCGGTAGTGGCATCCAGGGCATACACACGCCCGTCGCTACCGCCGACGTACACCAGCCCGTCAGCCACCGCCGGCGACGACGTGACCGCACCGCCGACGCTGTGCCGCCACCGGACACGCGGATCGGCAGTGTCCGGACCGGGCGTGCCGCGGTCATCGAACAGGTTGACTGCGGCGACGACACCTGTAGCGACGGCAGCGGCGCCACCGGCACCGATACCGAGCCGCAAGGCGGTACGACGGCTGATGCGGCGGCCCCGCGGCGGCGTGCCCGCAGCCGGTCGCGGCACACGTGCCGGTTCCGGCGTGCGGGCTGGGTCAGGACCGGCAGCGGCGAAGGGAGTGGTGCCTGTCTCCGTGTCCGCGTCGGACACGTGCGATCCGGCACCGGGAGCGGAGGCGGAGGTGGACAGTTCACGAAGGCGCTCGCAGACCTCGCCCGCTGACGAGGGGCGGTCGTCGGGATCCTTGGCAAGGAGCGCCATGACCAGATCGTCCAGGGCGGCGGGGACACCTGGGCGGGCCCGGCCCGGCGGCTCGGGGGCCTTGTACAGGTGTGCGGCCAGCATCGCGACCGCTTCCGCAGCCTGGAACGGGGTGCTTCCGGTGAGAAGCTCGTGGAGTACGCAACCCAGGGAGTACAGGTCGGAGCGGGGATCGGTGGGGTGATCACCGAAGCGCTCGGGGGGCATGTAGGCGAGTGTGCCGATCACTTTGCTCGACTTGTGCGTGGCCGCAATGTACCGGGCGATGCCGAAGTCGAGGATCTTGATCTGATCGTCCGGGGTGGCCATGAGGTTCGCCGGTTTCAGGTCCCGGTGCACGACCCCGGCCGTATGGGCGGCCTGAAGCGCCGCAGCCGTCTGTGCCATCCAGTCCACGGCAGTACGTATCTGAGCCGCGCCGTCCTCACGGAGTACCGTGTCCAGGCCCCGTCCGGTGACGAACTCCATCACCAGGTAGAGGGTGCCGTCGTCAGGGTCCTGCCCCAGGTCGAAGACCGTCACCACGCCCGTGTGGCTCAGACCGCCGGCGGTTCGAGCCTCGCGGAAGAACAGTTCCGCGCCGGACGCGTCCCGCCGGTCGTGCGGCAGCAGCTTGACCGCGACTCGGCGTTCGATCAGACGGTCGCGGCCCTCCCAGACCTCCCCCATACCGCCCCGGCCAACGAAATCGACCAACTCGTAACGGCCGCCCACAACCCGCAAAGCCACCCACCCCTGTCCAGACGCCACGCGTCACACCAGACCCGCCCCTGCGGGACCGCATCGACGATCCCACACCCCACCACCTTCGCCCTGGCAGTTGGGGCTGGTGCCGCCCGCCCTGCCCCGCCTCGCCCACGTCATTGACCACCAACAGAACAGGACCATTGCCTACGCACCCGGCCGGGGCAAGCCCACCGTCCACACCGTCCATTCGCTGGAACTCGATCCGCCGTGCCTGTATGCCGACGCCACGAAAAGGTGCACACCTACCATCTGGCCAATATCCAGGGAGTCGATGCCGAAGTCCCAAACAGCTCGGACACCGGCCTCCGCGCATCATGGCGATGGACAAGTGGAGGCCGACCAAACGCGCCGGGGTGCGGACCGCAGCCCAGGTAGCCGATTCACCGCCGCGCGTACGGGCCCCGCACCGGTCTGAGTTGATCGTTTCTAATTCGTCTTCAAGGAGCGCTCCCCGTGCCAGTAGGAGTGATCCTTGCAGCCGGGATGTGTCCCGGCTTGGGGATGGGCGGCCAGGTCGCTTCGGTGGAAGCCTGCATCGTTTCCGGCCTTCGAGGCCCGACCGCAGACGGTGCTCAGTTGGAGCCGACCGGGTCGCCCAGCCCCAGCCTTCGCTCTGGCCCGATACCTTCGCGGCGCGAGCACGTCGCACGGTGACCTCTTGATCCCTTCGAGCTCTCAGAGCTCTGACCCAAGGCCGAGGCCCGTACGGCGCGCTGGTGTCACGAACGGCTAGTGAGGTGGCGGCCCGGTCCTGGCGGCCGAGGCCTGAAATTAGAACGCTGCGTGACCCGTATGTGCTCGTGACCGTCAGAAACGAGGCATTCTCGGGAAGGGATGAAGTGATCTACTGCGGAATTGACTGGGCGGAGA
Organism: Streptomyces sp. NPDC051217; assembly: GCF_044455465.1. Taxonomy (NCBI): domain Bacteria; kingdom Bacillati; phylum Actinomycetota; class Actinomycetes; order Kitasatosporales; family Streptomycetaceae; genus Streptomyces; species Streptomyces sp. NPDC051217. The sequence continues at coordinate 59,982 of NZ_JBITEV010000025.1, read as the reverse complement.
ATCATCACGACGTGGCACTGGTCGACGCCTCGGGGCAGCTCCTGGCCAAGGCCCGGATAACCGACGACATGGCCGGCTACCGGCGACTGCTCGACCTGCTCGCCCAGCACGGGGACACCGCGGACAGCCCGATCCCCGTCGCCATCGAGACCAACCGCGGGCTGCTCGTCGCCACCCTGCGGTCGGGTCCCCGGAGCGTGTACGCGATCAACCCGCTGGCCGCTGCCCGCTACCGCGACCGGCACTCCGTGTCCCGGAAGAAGTCGGATCTCGGTGACGCGCTCGTCCTGGCGAACATCCTGCGCACCAACGCGCACCGCGCCATACCTGATGACTCTGACCTGGTCGCCTCGGTGGCCGTCCTCGCCCGCGCTCAGCAGGATGCTGTGTGGAACCGGCAGCAACTCGCGAACCAGCTGCGTTCCTTGTTGCGCGAGTACTATCCCGCCGTCCTGCAGGCCGCGTCACGGTGGAAGGGCGGCCTGTGCCGACCGGAGTCCCTGGAACTGCTCAAGGCAGCTCCGACCCCGACCAACGCGGCTCGCCTGACCCGGGCCCAGATCACAGCCGCTCTCAAGAAGGCGGGCCGGCAGCGCGAAATCGAGGCGGAGACGGAACGGCTCCGGGAGATCTTTCGGGCGGAATGGGCCCACCACCAGCCCCTCACCGAGCAGGCCATGGGCCGACAGATGCTGGCTCTGCTGCGTCAGCTCCAAGCCGCCTGCCTGGCAGCCGACGATCTTGCCCAGGCGGCTGAGGAAGCGTTCCTCCAGCACGACGGCGCCGAGATCATTCTCAGCTTCCCCGGTCTCGGCCCCCAGCTCGGAGCCCGTGTTCTCGCCGAGATCGGCGACGACCGGACGCGTTTCGCCAGTGCCCGCGGCCTCAGGGCATACGCCGGCTCCTCACCGGGCACCCGCGCCTCGGGCAAGAAGGCCGCAGTTGCCTACAGGGGGGTCTAAAACCAGCGCCTCAACCACGCCGGCTATCTCTGGTCCTTCTCCGCCCTGCGTGCCTCACCCGGGGTCATGGCCCGCTACCGTCACCGTCGAGACGTGGGTGACTGGCATGCCTCTGCTTTGCGCAATGTCATCAACGGCTTGGTTGGACAGCTTCATCACTGCCTGCGGCACCGGCAGCTCTTCGACGAGCATGCGGCGTTCCGCGCAGAGACCGACGTGCTCCAGGCCGCGGCCTGACCGCGACACCACCGACGTCCGTGGCGGGGTGTTGACGCCCCACCCAATTACCCAGCCAGAGGTTCACAGTCTTCCACAGAGGAGCCCTGGAGTCCGCGTCGTGGGCGCCGTCCTATGGAGGTGGAACGTCGGCGCCCGACCCTGCCTCCTGCCTCGGTTGAGCGCGCTGGTACAACCCCGGCATGACGTACCGATTCACTGCCCGCGCCGCCAGAACAGAGATCGACCCCGACGGCTACTTCACCGAAGCCGCTCTCGCCGAGGGTGAGGACGGAAGCGGCTTCATCTTGATGTTCATGGCGGGAGAGGAGGAGCCTGATGATCAAGAGGTCGCCCTGGGGATGGATACGCACTGCCTCGTCACAGCCGGGCAAGGGACCGCATATGGGTGTGTGAGGGAAGCTGTCCTGACGGGCAATACCCTCCGCGTTTCACTCGCTCCTGAGGCCTTGGAAGACCTGCGGTTGAGTGACAGCGAGATCGAGGCCGTCATCGAAGCACCGGCCGAGGACGTTGTCCTGTTCCGCGAGGTTCTTGCCCAGGTGCTCGCCTACGGACGAGCGGACGCTGTGCCCACTCGTCTGGCCGTGTGAGCCGCGCACCGGACCGCAGCTCGCCCGGGGGAGTTGAGTGACCATCGACACCAGGGCGGCCGCAACGACCTCGGAGGTCTGCTGACCCGCCGTCAACTTGACGCCTCGCCTCGTGAGGTGTCTGCGGTGAAAGTCTGCGTCCGTACGGGGGAGCGGGCACGTCGGTCGGCCCGGTGGCCGACCAGGGGCCGGTATCACTGCCGGTTGTGATCAAGAATCTGCTGCGCGGTCTCGCGCTTTCCACTGTCCGGTGCTCTCCGATGCTGTCGGCGAGTTGCCCGAGGCGGTGGAGAGCCGTGAGGGCTACCAGCGCACCTCCTTCCGCCACTGGAACGTCGGCCTGGACCCGGCCGACGGGTGCCACACCCGCGCAGAGATCCTCCTCGCCGAAGCACTGGACTCCCCGCAGGTCACTGGCAATTGCGCCATGACCGGGGGCGCTGGTTCAGCTACTACGACGAGCAGACGGTGACGGACGCAGCCAAGCTGGACGTCGACCACATGGTGCCGCTGGCCGAAGCGTGGGACTCCGGCGCCTCTGCGTGGACCGCGCAGCGGCGTGAGGCGTACGCGAACGACCAGGACGCGGAGACGTCGCTGGTGGCGGTGACAGCGCGAACCAATCGCTCGAAGGCGGACAAGGATCCGTCGCAGTGGCTGCCGCCGGCGACCGGGCAGCAGTGCCGTTACGTGGGGGAGTGGGTCGCCACCAAGCTCCGCTGGAGTCTGACGGTCGACGAGCGTGAGCTGGAGGCGCTGAAGGTCCTCGCGGACGGGCCGTGCGAGACCACCGCCGTCGTCTACACCCCCGCACCGTAGAACCGGTTCACTGTCATGCCTGGGTGCCGGGGCGTCGGATGTCCGCGTGTACGCGGGCGTGGACTCCCGGCATCCCGGGCTCCCGTCGTACCGGGGTGACGCCGGAGGTGGCCCACAGACGCTCCAGGCCGGCCATCACGGCGTGCTTCTCTGCACTTCACCCGAACGGGTAGCTACGGGAATGTGCTTCGTCAAGGCACCTCCGAGGTGTGAGGGGACAGTGAAGGGTTGGGTGCAGTTGAGGGAGGTATCCCTGGTGCCTCCTCTGGCCGGGGCGGGTCCCCGGGGGCGGTCAGTAGCCTCGCCCTTGGACTGTCGGACGATGGTGATGGGCGCGGGGGGACGGATGAGATGGTGGAAGAGGGGCCGTGCTGGTGCGGGAGACCGCCGCTCGAACTCAGTGGAAGAGGTGTGCGCGGCGCTGCAGGACGACGAAGTCCCCGTCCGCAGGGAGGCAGTTCGTAAGCTGAGACGGTTGGGCGATCCGCGTGCAGTGGGCCCGTTGCTCGACGCCCTCGACAGGGAAGTGCGTAGCGCCACGTTGGAGGCGTCCGCAGCCGACATCATTGATGCCCTGGCTGAGTTCGGCGGACCGGAGGCCGAGGAGCGCCTTGTGGGCTTGCTGCGCATTGAGGAGTTTTGGCACGAGATAGACGTGGACACCCCCGATGAGCCTCCGTTCGTTGCGGCCGTCGTTTGGGTGACTCCGGCCCTGTTGGACATGGGCGGGGCAGAGCTGATGCTGCGCGGACTGCTCGAGACGCTGGGAGATCGGCGCCAGGAGCTGAGGTGCCGTGCGGCACGCGAGCTGGAGAACATCGCCTGGCGCAGCGCGAGCGGCAACGGTCTGACCGCATACGATGACGAGGAACTCACCGATGCGGAGCGGGATTTGCTCGTGTCTTCGCTGTGCTCGGCGCTGCTTGCCGAGGACGACGCTCAGGTCCGGAACTACCTCGCGGGGGCCCTCGGCGATCTGGGGGACAAAAGGGCCGTGGAGCCTCTGCGCCAGGCCCTCAGCAGCGACGAGAGCATCTCCCAGGCGTTAAGGGAGGCGCTGGCCAAGCTGGACGGGCGGTGACACGGAGCCGGGTCCGTGCCCGCTGCGGCCAGCCCGGTGCGTTCGCCCAGCTCAGCCTCCCTGAAGGCAAACTACTGATCCCCGAGGAGGTCGCTGGCATCCGCCAGAACTTGCACCGCGCCGGGCTGCCTTCAGCGAGGTCCTTGCAGCGTCGTTCGAGCATGCTCAGGACGGTTACGGGGCTGATCACGCTGCGGGTGGAGCCGATCTTGCGCTGGAACAGGAACGGCATCGGAGGGCTCCAGACCTTGTCGTGCGGGTCGAAGCGCCGCAGGAGCGGGACGGGGTTTGCGTCGCGAGTGTGCCGTCGGATGACGGAGGCGATGACGTGGAACAGCTCGGCGGAGTTCGGGTTCATCGGCGGCCCAGGTGTGCAGGTCGTAGTAGAAGCTGCGGACGGCGATGACGATGGCGTCGACGCCTAGGCGGGGCTTGCCGTCCTTGCGGATGCAGATCTTCTTGCGCCAGGCGCTGTAGAGGTCGGCCGGGATCTTCAGATCGGCTTGCTCGGGGTTGATCTCTTCGCTGCCGGCCCAGAAGTCGTGGGCGAGGTGTCGGACGATATTGACCAGGGAGGCGTAGCCGGTGTCGGCCTAGCGGCGGTGGAAGTAGTCGAGCAGGAGTCGGCGGACGCTCTGGTTGCGGATGGTATGACGGTCGACGAGTTCCTCGAGGGTGAGCTGGCCGCGGTGCAGTGCCTGACGCATGGTGGCGGGTGTGCTGGGCGAGAGGTGCCCCATCGCGTGGAGGACGTTCCAGGAAGCGCGACCGGCGAACACGTTGGAGTCCTTCTTGCCCGGCCGCAGGGCGGCTTGGCCTTCCGCGATTCGTGGGCGTGGTGGAGCAGGGCCGCAGGGACGAGATCCGCGAAGCCGATGCCCTGGATCGCGAGCAGGGAGCACACGTCGAAGAGCGCTTCACGTTTATGCGGCCAGGAGATGTCATGGGCGGTGACGTGTTCGGAGTACTTCTCCAGCGGCGGGTCCTTCTGGGCAGCGATGAACTGGTCGGCGAACCCGTTGAAGTTGTGCTTCTTCATCACCAGCAGCGTGGGCTGGACGATCCGCAGGCAGAACAGCGTCTTGACGCCGATGCTGTAGTTCTGCCCGTACCGGTTGGTGCCCAGGTCAGCGGCGTTTATATCGCCCCGGCCCAGTGGGCTGGCGTCCCAGCGGCGCTGCCAGGTGCTGCCCTCGAACCCGTCCAGGTAGGTCAGGACACGACGGGTCAAGGCCCGGTGCTGAGCGGCGGTCTGCGCGACGGCTGCCGGACAGACGTCGTGCGCGAGTTGGCCGATGCACTGTGACGGGGTGGGGGATAGGTCGCCGAAGGGGCGGGGCAGTGTGGTCGGGGACGCTGGGCGGGCCTCGACCTGGCCTGCGACGAAACGGCCGGCGAAGTCCAACTCGTCGCTGACCTGGACGTGGCGGCGGCGGACGCCGGTGGTGGGGCGCGTCAGCTCAGCCACCGAACACCGCCTCGATGTCCGCAGTGGCGTAGCCCGCGGGATAGTGCCGTGGCGGCCGGGGCGCGGAGCAGTGCTCGGTGAGCTTGTCGAAGAGCTCCTCGATGTGAACGGCCAGATAGCGGCCGGTGGTGTGGATGTCGGAGTGCCGCATGATCGTCTGGACTTCGGGGAGTGTGAGTTTCCCGCTGTTGGCCATGCGGTAAGCAGCGGTGTGCCGCAGATCGTGGAGGGACCAGTTCGTGCCCAGCAGCGTGTTCGCTCGCTGCATGACACGGCGCATCGCCCAGCAGGTCAGCGGACGCTCGGGTCCGCGGAGGGTTTGCCAGACCGGTGCACCCCCGGTGGGCGTGCCCGCCGTGTCGAGATAGAGGGCCATGCGGAACAGACCCTGTGGGTAGACCGGCACCGCTTCCCTGGCCCGCGTGCCTTTGGTGATCACGTAGATGCGCTGGCCGGACCAGTCGATATCGCCGACCGTGATGCCGAGGAGTTCCTCGGCACGGGCACCGCTGGAGACGTAGATCTCCAGCAGTGCCCGGTCCCGGTCGCAGTTCATCGTGGTGAACAGTTCGTCCCACAGCCGGTCGGGAATGGAGCGCGGCGGCCGGTCGGGCACCCGTTGCCGCAACCGGGCCCGTCCCACCAAGGGCGTGGGCTCCAGCGGACTACGGTGTCCCAGAGCCCGGCGCCGCTGCGGCGAGTGCGGCACTGGGTTCACGACCGGACCTCGTCCCTGATGGGCGTGGAACTCGTAGAACCCCCTGATCACCGTCAGGGCGTGGTTGATGGTCCGCGGCGCATACCCGGCCCCCAGAGACGCCTTGCCCGTGCGGAGATTGACCGCCCCGGCCACCGGCGCGTCGACCCTGTGTCGTTGGCGCTGTGGGTTGGCCGCCGAGCGAAGCCAACCCGTCAGCACAGCGACCCCGGACTCCGTCGCGCGGTCCCACTCGGTGCCCAGCAACCAAAGCAGGCGGAACCACCGCAGCATCCCGTAGCCGTAACTCCGGCAGATCAGCGGGCTGGAATCCCCGAGCGCCAGGTCCCGCAGAAACGCCGTGACCGGCTCGACCTCGCTCCCACCGGGTCGAGCACCGCGTACGGCGGATGTGCCCGGCTCACCTCGACGACTCGTCCGAGGCGGGGAATGACCCGCTGCCCCTCCATCAACTCATCGCGTACATCCATCGCTTGCTCCCTGATCGCGGCATGTAACGCCGTGACCAACGAGGCGATGATGGTGCAGTTAACGCTGCGTGGTCGCCTCGTCAGGGGCGGTGATGTCCAGGACGACCACGCTGGGTTCGGGAATCTGCGTCGCATTAATACGGTCCATGCACCCCCGGACAGCCCCGGTGCCCCGGGCGGTTCTCCTGCGGGGTCCGCACCACCCTTACGGGTGGTGACGCATGCTCAGGCCGTCAACGACTTCCTGCCAGGGCGAGTCGTTGAGGGGCATGCGGGCGGGGCATCGGCTGGTGACGTGCCGTCACCCGGAGTTCACGCAGGCGGTCTACCCGCATAGACCTGTTGCCGTCACGATGAGCGCGCACCACGTCATGTCTGTCCCCGAGCCCCGGGAGAGCCCCCATGCGTATGTCCGCCCGTCGCAGCGTCCTGACTACCGTGATTGCCGCGGCCACGACCGCCGTCACGCTCCTTGGAACCGCCCCGGCCCAGGCTGCGCTGCCGACGCCGATCGCCGCGTCGACCGCCCGCTCCTACCTCCACCGGTTACAACCTGGACCTGTTCAGGCACTGGATCACGATCAGCGGTGCGTGTGACACGAGAGAGACGATCCTCAAGCGCGACGGCACCAGCGTGGTCACGAACTCGTCCTGCGCGGCGACGTCCGGCAGCTGGTACTCGCCGTACGACGGCGCGACCTGGTCCGCCGCCTCCGACGTGGACATCGACCACATGGTGCCCCTGTTCCGAGGCGTGGGGGTCCGGCGCGTACAACTGGACGGCTGCGAAGCGGGAGCAGTTCGCGAACGACCGCACCCGGCCGCAGCTTCTGGCGGTCACCGACAACGTGAATCAGTCCAAGGGTGACCAGGACCCGGGCACGTGGTGGCCCTCGCGCAACGCGTACAAGTGCACGTACGCGCGTGCCTGGGTGCAGGTGAAGCACTACTACGACTACTACGGCCTCAGCGTCGACTCGCGCGAGAAGAGCGCGTTGTCGTCCGTCCTCAACGGCTGCTGACCGGACCCGCTCACGGTTCACCCCGCCCGCCGGCGACGGCAGATCGCGGCGGGCGGGGCCCGTTCGGGAGCTGTTGGTCGGGCCGACATGTGCGGCCGCCCGGCCCTTTTGCCGGGCAACAGTCCGCCGCAGGGGACGCTGTCGCCCGGCAGAATCCGGTCAAGTACAGGTTTCCGGCGGGCCGTTCATGAGCCGGGAGACGACGGCGTCTTTACCGTCGGGTTGCCCGTGCCCAGGCTGCCGTCCCGGAGTGTGAACCGTCGGCCACCATGGAGCGAGATCCGGCTGTCTTCGGCCTTGCTGTTCGAGGCTGTTGGCTTGATCTTGATCTTTTTCCTCGCCGTGGTGACAGTTTGTGTGTAAGTTGTGACCGCTTGCATGGGGAGTGTGAGTGTCATGGGTCCTTGGTGGCTCATGAGGGGGTTTTGGGGAGGGGTGCGGTGCGCATGCACGGCGAACGTTTTGGGATACGTATGTCCGCGCGCAGACGATCTCTGACGGTCGGTCTGCTCGCGCTGGCCCTCTCGGCGAGTCTGGTGTCGGCCGAGGCGGCGCCACCGTCGCGGGTGTCGGCGCCCGAGACCTCCCAGGCTCCTCCACTTGTCCCTCCGGCCGCTCCTGTTGGCCCGGTGGCCCCGGCGAGTGCGAAGGCGGCCGAGCCGACGACGAAGAACGCCGTGTACGCGTACGACGCGGCCTCTCGTCTGGTCGGTGTGACAGATCCGGCGGGTGAGACGGCCCGTTACCGGTACGACGCGGCGGGCAACCGGCTCGGCGTGGACCGGTTCGCGTCCAGCACCCTGTCCGTTCTCTCCCTCGTGCCGGTCCGCGCCCAGGCGGGCGCGAAGGTCACCCTTTCCGGCACCGGTTTCTCAACCACCCCGGCGTCGAACTCGGTGACGTTCGGTACGACGGCGGCCACGGTCACCTCGGCGACGGCCACCCGTCTGGTGGTGACGATCCCGGCCGCCGCGGCGAACGACAAGGTGTCGGTGACCAAGGGCGGCACGACGGCCCAGTCACCGGAGTCGTTCACGCTGGCCGCGTCGGCACCGTCGATCACGGCCCTCGCCCCGGCCTCCGGTGTTGTCGGCGCCACAGTCACCCTGACCGGTGCGGGGTTCGCCACCGCGCTCATCGACAATGTGGTGCGTTTCGGTGGGGGCATCGTCGCCCGGGTGACGGCGCGTACGGCCACCACGCTGACGGTGGAGGTGCCGCCGAGCGCGGTCACCGGTCCGGTCGAGGTTGAGACGGCCGACGGCCGCGCCGTGTCGGCGGGTACTTTCCGGGTGGTCTCGGGCAGCGGGGCGGGCGAGATCGAGTCGTCGGTGGTGACGTCGCTGACGGACGAGAGTCCGCCGACGGTCACCGTGGCCATGCCGGGCAACCGTGCGGAGGTTCGTTTCGACGCGGATGAGGGCGCCGACATCGGCATTGGATTCACCGCTTCGACGTTCAACGCCACTGTGACCGCGCGGCTTTACGACCCGGAGGGTGAGCCGGTCGGCGGCAGCGAGGGGCTGACGGGTGTCGCGGACGACTGGGAGGTCGAGGACCTTCCGCAGGCGGGGACGTACTCGCTGATCCTGACCCCGGCGGCGACCGCCGTGGGCCAGGCGACCATCACGGTGTCCGCCCCCAAGGCTGTCGCGCTGAACCTGACCGGACCGACGGCGGAGGTGCCCCTGGCGAGGGCCGGGCAGGACGGCGTCCTCACCTTCCAGGCCGTGCTCGGCGACTCGCTGAGTCTCGGTGTCGACTCGGCCGGCATGCCCAAGGGCATGTACGCGCGTCTTTACGGTCCTGACGGCGACCAGGTGATCAACCGCTTCGTAGGGGCGGGCAATGCCGGTGCGATCGATGTGGACACACTGGCCCAGTCGGGCACGTACACCCTGACGCTGGACCCGGACACGGGCGCCTCCGGCGCGGTGAAGGTGACCGGGTCGCACTACGCGGACGCGGGCGTGCTGGACTCCGCGGGCCCGACTGTTGAGCTGCCGCTCGCCCGGCCGGGCCAGGACGGGCGCGCGACCTTCACCGCCCAGGCGGGCGAGCGCGTGTCGCTGGGGGTGACGGCGACCGGTTTCACCGGTCACGTACGGACGGAGATCAGGCGGCCGAACGGGATGCTGTTCGCGTTCTTCCTGGCGCCTGGGACCACCAGTACCGAGTACGACTCCGCGGCGCTGCCCGACTCGGGGACGTACACGATTGCCGCGCTGCCCAGCAACGCGGTCACGACGGGCAACCTGTCCCTGACACTGTCGCGCCCGCTCGGCGTCGCCCAGCTCTCCACCACGGGCGGCCCGGTCGCCGTGGACATCGCGCGCTTCGCGCAGGACGCGGAGTCCGCCTTCCAGGCGAGCGCCGGCGAATCCCTCTCTCTCGGCGTCAGCGACAACACGTTCGCCGACACCCTGCGGGTGTCCGTGTTCGCGCCGTCGGGCACTGCGGTCGTCGACGAGAAGATCGTCACGACGGGCCGCCCCGCCACCTTCCCGCTGGCCGCCCTCGCGGAGGCTGGAACCTACCGGGTGGTCGTCGACCCCAACCGGGGGGCCCGGGGCACATTGAAACTGACCCTGTCCGCGGGCGCGCAGGCGCAGAAAGCAGTGGATGCCGCGGACAAGCCTGCTGCGGCGAAGGAGCCGGCGGCGGGCGTTCTCCCGACCGGTCCGGACGCGTGGCAGCCGGGCAAGTCGAGCCTGGCGGGGCGGGATTGGGTGACGGCGCGTGGCAAGGCGCCGAAGGCGCCGCCGGCCTTGCGGGGTCCGCCGGGCAAGACCGGGTTGACTGGTCATGCCCTCAAGCTGGACGGGAAGCCGCTGGCGAAGGTCACGGTCTCGGTGGGCAAGAAGTCCGCGAAGACGGACGCGCGCGGCCGGTTCCTGCTGTCGGGTATCGCCGAAACGGCCACCACGCTGGTGGTCGACGGCGCGAGCGCGAACAACTCCAAGCGCCAGTACGGCCGTTATCACATCCGCATCACACCCAAGGCGGGCCGGACGGTCGATCTCGGGTTCCCGGTGTGGATGACGCCGCTGGACACGAAGAACACGGTGCGCTTCGCGGCGCCGGCGAAGGCCGACGTCGTCCTGAAGTCCCCGAAGATCCCGGGTCTCGAAGTCCGCATCCCGAAGGGGTCGGTGGTCCGTGACGAGGATGGGAAGCCGGTCACGGAGCTGGGGATCACGGCGATTCCGATCGACCGGCCGCCGTTCCCGCTGCCCGAGAACGGCATCGTGCCGGTGTACTTCACCGTGCAGCCGGGCGGCACGTACGTCTTCCCCAAGGGCGCGCAGATCGTCTACCCGAACTACACCCGCGAAGCTCCGGGCACGCGGGTCAAGTTCCTGGACTACGACCCGAAGAAGAAGGGCTGGCACGTCTACGGCACCGGCGAGGTGTCGGCCGACGGCAGCCAGGTCCTCCCCGACAAGAAGACCCGCGTCTGGGCCTTCCACGGCGCCATGTTCAACACCGACGACCTGATCCCCTGGGACACCTCCTGGCTCCAGGACGTCATGAACTGGCTGTCCGGCGACCCGGTCGAACTCTCCACGGGCCTGCTCACCGACTCCCGTACGGACCTGGCGGTCGCGGACTCGCGCGGTGGAGCCGAGGTCACCCGGACGTACTGGCAGGGCGACCCGCACACGCGGGCGTTCGGCATCGGCCGCGACCTGTCGTACAACGTCTTCCTGAATTCCAAACGCCCCTGGCAGGAGGTGGATCTTTATCTGCCGGGCGGCAGCAAGGTCCACTTCACGCGCACCTCGCCGGGCACGGGCTGGGACGACGCCGTCTTCGAGCCCGAGGACACTCCGTCGGATTTCCAGGGTGCGAAGATCACCAACGGTGTCGGGCAGTGGGATCTGACGTTCCGTGACGGGACGGTGTGGGAGTTCCCGCAGTACGGGCCGCTCCGGGAGATACGCGACCGGCACGGCAACACGGTCAAGCTGACCAGACGCGGGGGCAGCAACGCGGACAAGGGTGACATCACCCGTATCACCACCCCGGGCGGCCGGTGGATCACGCTGGAGTACGACACCCAGCACCGCGTCACGTCGGCGACGGACAACACGGGCCGTACGACGTCGTACACCTACAACGCGGGCCGGCTGGAGACGGTCAAGGACCCGGTCGGCGGGCTCACCACATACAAGTACGACGGCACGTCCAACCGGATCTCTGAGGCGATCGACGCACGCGGCATCACGTACATGCAGAACGAGTTCTACGCCGACGGGCGGGTGAAGAAGCAGACGCTCACCGAGGGCGCGGAGTACTCGTTCGTGTACACGCAGACCGGCGCAGGGAAGATCACGTCGGCGAGCGTGACGCAGCCGGGCGGTTCGGTGCGGCGGGTGGAGTTCGACACCGACGGTTACGGCGTCAAGGACACCGAGGCGTACGGGAGTTCTCTGGCCCGCGAGACGCAGTACCACCGGGGTGCGAAGCACCGGATCGACGCGGTGACGGACCCGTACAACCGGCGGACGGAGCTGATGTACGATGCGAACGGTTACGTGACCCGTACGACGGAGCTGGCGGGTACGCCGCAGGCTCGCCCGTCGGGTACGGCGGTGTACGACGGCCCGTACGACCAACCGACGTCTGTCTCGGATCCATTGGGCAATACCACTCTCCTCGGGTATGACGAGGCGGGTGATCTGCGGACGGTCACCGACCCGGAGAACCGGAAGACGGCCCTCACGTACGCGCCGGACGGCCAGGTCAAGACCGTCACCGACGCGTCGGACGCGGTGACGGAGTACACCTACCGCCACGGCGATCTGGTCTCCGTGAAGGACGCCGAGGGCCGCACCGGGGCGCAGTTCCTGGACGCGGCAGGCCGCCCGACCGTGATCACGGACGAGGCGGGCTCGGTCACGACGCTGACGTATGACGCGTTGAACCAGACGCGTAAGGTCACGGACCCGCTCGGCCAGTCGACGTCGCTGGACTTCGACGAGAACGGCAACCTCAAGAAGCTGACTGACGCGCGCCTGAACAGCACCACGTGGGCGTATGACGACGCGGACCGTATGGAGTCGGTGACGGATCCGCTGGGTGCGCAGGCGCTGTTCGGGTACGACGCGGCGGGTCGGCTGACGAAGGCGACGAACCGCTCGGGCTTGGCCGCGACGGCCGAGTACGACCTGCTGGGCAGGGCGAAGAACACCAAGTACGGCGTGAACGCGGCCGGCGTGGCCGAGTCCACGGCCACGTACGTGTACGACGTGGTGGACCTGCCGAAGACGGTCACGGACACGCAGGCTGGCGACCAGAGCTTCGGCTACGACGTCTACGACCGGCTGAAGACGGTGACCGGCCCGACGGGTACGGTGGGTTACGACTACGACGGGGCGGACCGCCGGAAGGAGATGACGGCGGCCGGGACCACCACCGTCTACGGTTACGACAGGTCCAGCATCCTCACCTCTGTCACCTCGGGCGGGCAGGAGGTGCGGTTCGGTCTGGACGTGGTGGGCCGGGAGAAGACGGCGACCCTGCCGGGCGGCATCACCCGCACCACCACGCTCGACAAGACCGGCGTGGTCTCCGGAATCGACTACACCCGGGGCAGCACCGATGTCGGCGACTTGACGTACACGCGTGACACCCGGGGCCTTCAGACGGGCCTGACGGGCAGCCTGGCGTCGGTCGCTCTGCCGGCGGCCGAGACGGGGGCGGTGTTCGGCAAGGACAACCGGGTCACGTCCCTGGGCGGCCGCTCGTTCACGTACGACGCGGACGGGCAGCTCAAGTCCGACGGCAAGAGGACGTACAACTGGAACGCGAGGGGCCAGTTGTCGGGCGTCGCGCCTACCGGTGGCGGACCCGCGGGCCTGTTTGGCTACGACCCGCTGGGCACGCGAAGCTCGAAGAAGCTGGGCGACGCGACGCAGAAGTACCTGACGGACGGCTCCAACCCGCTGGTGGAGCAGGACGGTGCGGGCGCTGCGAAGGCGACGGTCGCCACGTCTGGCCTGGACCAGTACCTGACCCGCACGGAGGACGGTGCGACGCAGGTCTACCTGACCGACGCGCTGGGCACGGTCGTCGGCCTGGCCAACGCGGACGGCACAGTCGCCACCAGCTACACCTACGACCCGTACGGCCAGCCCACCACCACGGGCGCTGCCTCCACCAACCCGTACACCTTCACGGGCCGCGAGTCCGACGGCACGGGCCTGCTCTACTACCGCAACCGCTACTACGACCCCGAGTCCGGCCGCTTCATCTCCCAGGACCCGATCGGCCACGCGGGCGGCACCAACCTCTACCAGTACGCCCTCAGCTCCCCGACCACCTACACGGACCCCACGGGCAACTCCCCGATGCTGGCCGGCTGCGTGATCGGCGGCCTCGGCGAAGCGGGCCTGGACTGGCTCGGCCAGCGCCTCTCCGGCCGCAAGGTCAACTGGGGCCAGGTCGGCACCTCAGCGGCACTCGGCTGCGCCGGCGGCATGATCGGCAAGTGGGCATCTCTCGGCAAGATCGACAACGCCAAGTCGGCGATCCCTGGCCCGGGCTGCAGAGTGCGGATCCCCAAGAACAGTTTCACGGAGGACACCCCGGTCCTCCTCGCGGACGGCACCCGCAAACCGATCAAGGACATCCAGATCGGCGACCAAGTCCTCGCCACCGACCCCGAAACCGGCGAATCAGGCCCACGCCCCGTAACGGCCCTGATAAAAGGCACCGGCGACAAACAACTGGTCGACATCACCCTCGACACGGGCAAAACCAGCACCCTCACCGCCACCGACGGCCACCCCTTCTGGGTCCCCGCCCTCGGCCGCTGGATCGAAGCCGACGAACTCACTGCGGGCCAGTGGCTCCAGACCAGCACCGGCACCTGGACCCAAATCACCGCCATCACCCACCACACCAAGTCAACGACCGTCTACAACCTCACCGTCGACGACATCCACACGTACTATGTGCTGGCGGGCGCCACACCGGTCCTCGCTCACAACGCAACACCAGGTCAGAAGTGCGATCTGACGCTGGGGGCTGGTCCGAATGCCCGCGAGGGAGTAGCCCTGGAGAACGGCGACATTGAAGCCGATGGCGTTCGAGATCTGATCAATGAATCCGGAAATGCGCACGGCTGTCACACTTGCCCTGCCACGACGCCCGGTACCAAGTACGGAGACTGGATTCCAGATCACCAGCCGCCATCTAGTCTCGTCGCCCCCGGGTCTCCCCAGACGGCGTATCCGCACTGCTGGCCCTGCGCTAGAAGACAGGCTGGGGTCGTCTCACAACTGTCACAGGCAAGGAGCAAGAAGGAATGGTAGCTAGTAGCCCCCTGGTTGCATTCCTCGCAAAAATCGAGCACGGATGCCTGATCTTGCGGGATGCAGCAAGTGACGATGACGTCAGCGACTGGGATCCGACGTCTAGCAGCTGGTATCGAGAGGGTAGTTCACTTATCTTCAGCGTTCAGGCCGGTGTCGATGGTCCGGTTGAATGTGAGGTGTGGAAGTCGGCCCCCCCTACGGCGCTTCCTGTGAGACTGTTCGAGGCGTCGCTGCCGTGTTCGTCCGGATGGCTCGTATTGCACGATGCGAACGATTATGTCCGAATGCAATTTTCAGGGTTCCGTGACTCCGTGATCTGCTCGGTAATGGTGGATGATCCGCAATTTCCGTCAAAGATTCAGATCTTGCTGAGCGCAGAAGGTAAGTAGCTTCTTGGTGCCTGGAGGAACAGGAGAGGTTCTATCCGGGGATCTCGCCAGTATCTTTCCGCGTCATACCGAACTGCAAAGTTGAAGCCCCGCCAGGTGCGTCCTAGCGGGGCTTCTGAATGGGGTGGCGGCAGTAGTTGACGGCAACGACAGCGGAAGGTGGCTCCGCACAGCGGCGGGTCATCGCCGTCGTCGCCTGGCTGTCGGCTCGGATGGCGGCCTGGTTACGTGTGTCCTGAAATTGCGAAGCTGATTTCTTCATTGTCGTTCTCGCGCTTCTACGTGTGGAGTCCCCCGAACCGGCAAGGGCAGGTGCTAAAGGAATCCTTTACCTGGAAGCGGCGAGAGATATACTCAATTCTGTGTGTCTCGTTATGTGGAGGGGCGTTGTGCGGCGTAGGTTGTTGGTGGTTTCCGGGGCGGCGATCGGGCTGGGGCTCGTGGGTGGGACTGCGGTCGTCGGTCATTTGGGCGAGAGTGAGTCAAAGGCTGATGCGGTCTCCGGTTCGGGGGAGGCAGACGCTACGGCGCGGGTGCTGGGAGCAGTGCAGCCGGAGGATTACATGGGAATCGTGGCCCTTGATCGCGGTTGGTCCGGTGGGGAAGTGGGGCGTGCGGTAAGGGCGCTGGTCGAGAAGGCGCGGTCTGCCGGTGGGGTCGACGCCGCAGTAGGGTTCGGGTTGGGAGTCTCTCTCTTCGAGGGTGCAGGGTCGCGGGAGCCTCGGCAGTTGAAGACCATGCCCACCTTCGCCGGTGATCTGCTTGATCCAGCGCAGTCGCACGGCGACCTGCTCGTGCGGGCGGCGGGGGAAGACGCCGCAGTGGTGCGGAAGGCCGTGGCGGAGGTTAAGGCCGTTGCGGTGAAGGCCGGTTGGATCGTTCGTTGGGCCATTGACGGGTTCCGGGCGGATAACCGTCTTGAGGGTGGTCGGGGTCTTGCCCGTAATCCGTTTCATTTCACTGAGGGGTTCGGGAATCCGGAGTCGGAGCGGGAGGTTGCCGATCGGGTCCTGGTGCGTGAGGGGCAGGGTGAGCCGGAGTGGGCTGTCGGGGGGAGTTATCAGGTTGTTCGGGTGATTCGTTTCGCGACGGAGTTGTGGGACAAGGACTCCGTTGATGAGCAGGAGCGGATTATGGGGCGGCGGCGTGACGGGGGGTGGCTGGACGGGGCGCCTGCCGGTGAGGAGCCGAATTTCGCGGCGGACCCGAAGGGTCGGCGGACGCCGCTCGATTCGCATGTGCGGCTCGCTGCCCCTGATCGTCGCAATCCGCCTCAGCTTGTGCGGCGCAGTTACAGCTACGACCGTGGTGACGGTGACACCGGCATCATCTTCAACTGCTTCCAGCGGGACCTGGCCAAGGGCTTCGAGGCGGTCCAGAAACGGCTGGAGGGCGAAGCGCTGGCGAAGTACGTGCTCACCACCGGCGGCGGCTACTTCTTCGTACCCCCGCCCGGCGACGCCTGGTTCGACGCCGTCAGCTAGAGATCGTGTGAACTCTGGTGACGGGCATGCACTTTCTTCGTATGAGTTCTCGGTGGTGAGTCCTGCGAAGCCTGTCGCCTCTTGTTACACCCCGGCCTGTGCCCCGGGTGTGTGAGACGCGGGCGGGGCTGGGGTCCAGTGGATTTCTTCGTTGTCTTGGGTGAACTGCCATTGGGTGATTGCGCCGGTGAGGACCAGTTGGTCGAGTGTCTGTTCAAGGCTGTGAGGTTTGAGGCCGCAGGCGCGGGACAGGCGGTCGGTCGGTCGGTTTCGGTGCTGGAGTGCGTGGCCCCGGGGGAGTGGTGAGCGGTGAGGGCCAGGTGGGTGCGGCGTGCCGAGGGTGACTGGGCACCCGGTGGCGGTGAGGCGATGATGCGCAGGGCCCAGTCGGCTGCTTGGTGCCGGTCGGTGCGGCTGGGTGCCTGGGTGAGGATGGCCGGGTCGAGGAGTTGAACGGCGCGGGCGTGGTGGCGGGGTGCGTTGTCTGCTGGTGCCAGGCGTAGCCAGCGGGCTGCTTCGAGTTCTTGCCACGGGGCTGGGTCGTGGTGCAGGCGCATGCCTTTCAGGAGTCCGGCGGGCAGGTGGGCCTGTCCGTGGCTGTCGGTGCGCAGGGTGCACTGGAGGGCGAGCAGTCGGGCTTCTGGGCTTGCACTGTGGGGGAGGGTGGCGGCGAGGTAGCTGAGCATTTCCTGGACGCGGAGTTGCCCGGACAGACCGCCGGGCCTTCTGCTGTGCCGTCTTTTCCTGTTCCGACTGCGGCCGGAGGATGCAGGTCTGTTGGCCGGGGTGGCGAGGGTGGTGTCGGGGACTACGGCGGCGTGTGGGGTGGCTGCGGCGCAGGCGGCGCAGGTGTCGGCGAGGCGCCAGGTGCGGCCGTTGTGTTCGCGGGTGAGGACGAGCAGGATCGGTCCGGCGCAGCCGCGGTGGCGTGGGTGCCAGTGGCAGCCGTGCTGGTGGCACTGGCAGGTCCGCAGATGGGCGGGGAGTGCGGCGCGGCGTGTGTGGCGGGCCAGGTGCGCGAGGACCGTGGACCGTGCGGAGGCTGGTGGCACAGAGTGGTGGCGAGGGTGCACTGCGGGCAGTGGAGGGCCGGCCCGTCGCCCGCCGGGCGTAGTTCGACGGTCCAGGTGCGTCGCATGGTCTCGTATGGGGTGGTGCACAGCCTCATGGGGCGCGTGGTCCTCCTTGTCTGGCTGCGCCGGTGCGGGGTCTTTCGGTGACCTGAGGCGGGGGAGTGGGGTGGTGGGCGCACCGTAGTGCAGATCTATGCCCTCTCGTTCGGCCTACGTCCCCCGCAAATAGGGCAGAGGTCTGCACTGGCAGGGCAGGTGTCTGCACCTTCGGATGGGGAAGTGACGATCTTCCCGCCGGACCCGAACCTCGAAGCGCTGCGCCTGGAGCTGGCGCGGCTGCGGGGCGATCACGGCTGGAGCTATGACGAACTGGCCAGCCGCAGTGGCCTGTCACGGCGCACACTCATCGAGATCGAGCAGGGCCGCACCATCGGAACCCTGGCCACCTGGCACGCCCTCGCGCACGCTCTCGGCGCCCCGCTCGACGAACTCTTCGGCACCCTGTGCGCGGGCCACGAACCACCGGCCCCGCAGGACGACTGAGGCCGTTCGGCCCGTCCCTCAAGGCCGCAGGACGGATCACCCGCACTAGTGATGACTTGCGAACGCGTGCGCGGACGGCCGTACGGGTGTGTCAGTGAAGGGGCCGTCCGGGGGACGTGCCCGGCCGCGACACCCACGAGGCGGTGTGCCGCCTGGCACGTTCGCCGCCATGCACTCCACATCCGCCTCAACCAGGCGCCACTGGGACGGCACCCAGCCTCTGATCTACAGTCATCGCCGGTTGCGGGTCGCGTCGACCAGTACCAGCCGTCTCCTGCGCACCGGGCAGAGCGGCCCCTGCACCGCGTGCGGCAACCGCGTCGAGTGGTACGAGCGCACCGGCCACCGGCCCGTCGCCCTCCACCCCAACGAACTGCCCGCCTGCACGGTCCCCGAGGCTTTTCGTTGGCACGTCAGTTCCGGCACGGCCTACCCCGCCGGCGACGGCACGGCCTGGTGCCGTATCCCGCACCCGCTCCTGTGCCCGGCCGTCAGACGCCCGATCCGCTGGCACCCACGGCCGGTGGTTCAGCTACTACGACGAGCAGACGGTCACCGACCCCGCCAAGCTGGACATCGACCACATGGTCCCGCTGGTAGGCGTGGACAGCGGCGCCTCCGCGTGGACCGCGCAGCGCCGCGAGGCCTGCGCCAACGACCGGGACCCGACCCGTCGGCTGCTGCTGGCAGCAGTGCCGCTACGTGGGGGGCGGGGCGCCACGAAGCTTCGCTGGAACTCCGCTGTCGACGAGACCGAGTTGAAGGCCCTCTCTGACGGGCCGCGCGAAACGATTGCCGTCGTCTACCCCCGCACCGTAGGACGGAGCCAGAGGGGTTATCGCCGGGCGTCGGATGTCCGCTGTCCGCATGCACGCGGGCGCGGACACCCGGCACCCCGCCGGCCTCCCGTCGTACCGGGGTGATGCCGGAGGTAGCCCACCGCGCCTCGGGCTCTGCCATCACCGCGCACGCCGTCGCCTCATCATGAGCGGTGACATCCAGAACCACTAGGCCGGACTCAGGAATCTGACCTGCGTTGATACGGTTCATACCCCGCTCGACGCACACCGCGGCCCCAACGGTTCGCCCGCAGCGCCCCTGCCACCCGCAGGAGCGATTATCTTGGACGTGGAGCTTGTGTTTAACCTCCGGGTTTCTGCCGCCAGCCGGAGGTTTGTCGAGCAGTCTCGACCCGGTGCGTGGTGTTGTTGAATGTTGCCGCATGACGGATGTATGGAGAGCGCGGTCGAGAAGGTCAAGGTCTGGTTCCGGTTCGTTCCGCGTGAGGGATGGTTGCCGCAGGACACGGAGGGGCTGTGGGCGACGAAGTGCGGTGATAACACGGCCGTGGTGCAGAACCCGCCGTTCCTTCAGGACGGGGTGGCTGAGGGCGATGTGGTGCGGTTCGAGACCGATGCCGAGTGGCTCCACTGGGCTGTTGGGCGGGTGAGTTCCTCCGGCAACTGCACGGTCCGTGTGGTGCCTGTCCCCACCGGGCCTCTGGGCCGCAGTCCGCAAGCGGTGCATCAGCGGCTTTCGGTGTTCGGCCTTGGAGGTGAGGTCTTCAGCGACGACTTCCCCATGGTTGCCTTTACCGCACTGGCTGGTGCGGACTTTGCCGGCATCAAGGCACTCCTGGATCAAGGGCAGGAGGAAGGGTGGTGGCACTACGAAGTCGGCTGTGGCACTGACGAATGGTGGAACGCCTGACAGGGGTATCGAACGATGCCCCGAAAGTGACCGCCTGCCCGAGGGTAGAAACCGGCGTTAAGCCCTGCTGGCGCGCCCCCTTCGTCTGGGCCAAGACCGCCTACGAGATCCACGACAGGATGGCTTTCCACTGCCATCCGCCGAGCCGGTCGGTGAACGTCTCCATGCGGCCGGTTTCTCCTGGGAGGAGCCAACCGAGCCCTTACGTATGGAGGTGGAATGTCGGCGCCGCCGCCCCTGCGAGGTTCTCGCCCAGGTGCATGCGTACAGGCGTGCGGACGCTGTGCCCACTCGTCTTGGTGGTGTTAGCCGTGCACCGGACCGCAGCCCGCCCAGGGGAGCGTTGAGTGACCATCGACACTGAGTCGGCAGACAAGGCTGTGGAGGTCTGCGGACCCGCCGTCAACTTGACGCCTTCGCTTCGTGAGGTATCTGCGGTGAAACTCTGCGTCCGTTCGGGGGAGTGGGCACGGAGATCGGCGCGACGAGCGGCGGGGGCCGGTATCCCTGCGTTTTGTGATCAAGAATCTGCTGCGCACTCTCGCGCTCTCTGCCGTTCTCGTTCCTCTTCTCTCCGCTACGCCGGCCCACGCTGATGTGGCGGTGCTCTCGGATGCTGTCGGGGAGTTGCCGGAGGCGGTGGAGAGCCGTGACGGCTACCAGCGCACGTCCTTCCGCCACTGGAACGTCGGCCTGGACCCGGCCGACGGGTGCCACACCCGCGCAGAGGTCCTCCTCGCCGAGGCGCTGGAGGCCCCGCAGGTGAGCGGGAGTTGCGCCCTGTCCGGTGGGCGTTGGTTCAGCTACTACGACGAGCAGATGGTCACCGACCCCGCCGCGATTGGACATCGACCACATGGTGCCGCTCGCCGAGGCGTGGGACTCCGGCGCCTCTGCGTGGACCGCGCAGCGGCGTGAGGCGTACGCGAGCGACCAGGACGCGGAGACGACACGCGTTGCGGTGACGGCGCGTACGAACAGGCAGAAAGGACCCGTCGCAGTGGCTGCCGCCGGCCACCGGGCAGCAGTGCCGCTACGTGGGGGAGTGGGTCGCGACGAAGCTCCGCTGGAACCTGGCTGCCGATGAGCGTGAGCTGGAGGCGCTGAAGGTCCTCGCGGACGGGCCGTGCGAGACCACCGCCGTCGTCTACACCCCGCACCGTAAGACGAAGCGAGGGGCTACTGGCGCCGGGGCGCCGGATGTCCGCATGCACGCGGGCGCGGACTCCCGGCACCCCGGCCTCCCGCCGTACGGGGGCGATGCCGGAGGTAGGCCCACAGGCGTTCCAGCGCGGTCATCACGGCACGCGCGGTGGCCTCATCCTCTGCGGTGATGTCCAGGACCACCAGCTCTGCGGTGATGTCCAGGACCACCAGGCCCGGCTCGGGAATCTGCGTCGCGTCGATAGGGTCCGTGCCCTGCCCGACGCCCACGGTGTCCCCGCCGGTTCGCCTGTACTGCCCGGGCCACCGCAGCTCTGTCCCCAGCCTCATACCGGGCGGACCGGCAGCCCGGTCGCCGGACCCGTCGTCACGCTCCCTACAGGCAGTGCCTCCTCGCGCCATCACGTCATACACCAGCCTGCCCGTCCCGAACGTTCCACGCCAGCACCCGGGCCTGACACCACCGGCAATGCCCGTCCCACAGATCACCCGGGACGGGCTTCGCCCGGTTGGGGGGGCAGGACCAAGGGACCGGCCCGCTGGGTGGGAAAGGACCGGGGCCGCCCACTACGGATTTCCCCGAGGGGCGCCCCACCTGGCACGGAACCTGCCGGCCCACCCCGACGACGCGTCGGGGCAGTGGGTCAGTGCGGCAGCCGTGCTCGTACCACGATCGCGTCGTGGTCGGTGTATGTGGTCGGCTCGATCTCCACGGTCGGGGCCACGAGGTTTCCGTAGGCGTGCTGGATGCCGGGCGACTGGGTGGCAGCCGCGTCCGTGAGGGTCCACAGGCCGGTCGGGGCGCAGGAGGAGCGCCGGTTGACATCGCCGGCGAAGACCGTCGGCCGGCCGCGGGTGGCCAGCACCTGCGACAGCTCCGCGCACTGGACGGAGTTGGCGCTGCCGGGAGCCTCGCCGTCGGTGGAGAGGTGGCTGGTGCATACGTCCAGCCCGCGCGCGGTCGTCACGCACAGCCATCGACGCTGCTCGACCCCGCTGAATACGGAGAACGGCGCGTCCTGGGAAGCCTTGATCGCTTCCTTGGTCAGCACGGCGTTGCCGAAGACGCCCCGGCCTTCAGGTGTTTTGCACGATAGGGGTGCGCCGTTGTAAATGACTGTCGCGAACCGGAAGTGGTAGCCCGTACGAGCGGCGATTTGGGCCACGTCTTCGCTGCAAGCCTCGTTGAGGGTAACCGCGTTGACCCGGTTCGCCTGGATGCGGGCCACCGTCTCATCCACGATCTTCGGGTACTCCGTACCGGAGTAACAGCCGGCGTACCCGCTCAGGCACAGATTCATCTGCAGCAGCGAGTACGGCCCACGGCCGTGGTCGGGGTGCGTCTCCTTGGCCGCCGGAGCGGCGGCCAAGGAGACCGCGGGGGACAGCAACAGGGCAGTGGCGAGCAGACAGCCAACGGCCAACACACGCAAAGGTGTCAGAAGGAGTTTGATCACCACTCGATTCTGTTGATCTCTCCCGCGAGAGCGGAAGGGCTCACGTGATGAGTTCAGCAACCGCTCATGCCGCCGTCACTCTCGATTTCATCGGGCCGCGCCGAAACGGGGCCACGGCGCGCGCCTGACGTCAGTGACGCGGCGCGTGGTACGCCTTGGGCAGGCGCATGCCGCGCTCGGCCATGATGTCGCGCACGCGGTCGGGGTAGTCGGTGATGATGCCGTCGATGCCCATGTCCAGGAGCGCCTCGATCGTGGCGGGGTCGTCACAGGTCCACGGGATGACCTTCAGTCCGCTCTTGTGGGCGTCGGAGATCATCTTCTTGTCGGGGTAGAACCGGAAGTCCGGGTCCGCGATCGTGCCGCTCTGCGGGAAGCCGTAGTTCGGGGAGATCGCGGTGACACCGGGGACGGCGGAGGCGGCCTTGACCAAGTCGCCGTCGTAGTCGTCGGCGTCGATGCCGCCGAGCCACGGGGAGGCGCCGTCCATGCCTACCTGGAGGAAGTCGTAGTTCGTCAGCGCCACCAGCGGGTACTTCGGCGCCAGCTTGTGCATCTCCTTCAGGGAGCCCCAGTCGAAGGACTGGATGGTGACCTGCTTCTCGATGCCCGAGCGGTGGATCTCCTCGAAGACGCGGCGGACGAAGAGCTCGCGCGGCGCGGTCTGCTCGGGTGCGCCGGCCTCCACCTTGGTTTCGATGTTCAGCTTGACCTGATTGGCCTTGTAGCTCTTGACCAGGTTGAGGACGTCCTTCAGTTCCAGCATCCGGAAGCCCTTGATCTGCTGCTGCTCGGGGTAGCCGGGGAGCTGCTGGTAGCCGCAGTCCATGGTCTTGATCTGAGCCAGCGTCAGGTCCTTGATGTACTTCCCGACGTACGGGTACATCGGGTCACCGGGCGTCACCGGGCCGGTGTCCTCGCACTTCTGGGCGCTGATCTGCCGGTCGTGGTTGACGACGACCTTCTGGTCCTTGGTGACGTGGGTGTCCAGCTCCAGGGTGCTCACCCCGAGGCTCAGGGCCTTGCCGAAGCCCTCCAGGGACTCCTCGGTGGTCAGGCCGAGGCCACCACGGTGGGCCTGGAGGTCGAAGTGGGTCTTCTGGGGCAGAACGTTGGGGTGGGCCGGGGCCGCCTGTGCGGTCGCCGGGAGGGCGAGCGCGGGCACGACGGCCAGGGCAGCGAGTGCATGCCGGAGGGACATTCAAACCTCGTCTATTTCGGGTGAACTGGACTTCTGGACGGACGCTAAGTCGCAGGTCCCGCGCGCACGAAGCCCAGACATGAGGAGATCGTGAACGCCAGGGGAACGATCACTCCCCTGGGGACCAACCCTCGCCGGCAAAAGACCATCGCCCCGGAGCACCCGCGTACTGCGGGCGCACCGGGGCGAACAGCGTTCAGCCGCTCAGACGTTGGCCGGTTCCGGCTCCGGGTTCGAAGTGGGCTCGGAGGCCGGGGCGCCGCCCGACCTCGCATGCCGCTTCGCCGCCTTTCTTCTTCGCGAGGCGCTCCTTGCGCAGCTCCACCATCGCGTACAGCGTCGGTACGAGCAGCGGGGTCAGCAGCGTCGAGCTCACCAGACCGCCGATCACCACGACCGCGAGCGGCTTGGCGATGAAGCCGCCCTCGCCCGTGATGCCCAGGGCCATCGGCAGCAGCGCGAAGATGGTCGCCAGCGCGGTTCATCAGGATCGGCCGGAGCCGGTGCCGGCCGCCCTCGACGACCGCCTCGACCACACCGGTCAGGATCAGCAGCCCCAGCGCGCCCGTGGCCGCGAACGGGATGGAGACCAGCAGGATCAGCGGCTGGATCAGCGAGCGGAAGGTCGCGACCAGCAGCATGAAGACGATCGCGATGGGCGCCGGCATGGCCAGGGCGAGATTGACGAATGCCTCGTCCTGGTCCTGCGAGACACCGCCGATGGACGCGGTCGCGCCCCGAGCGATGCTGCAGCTTTGCTTGTTCAGCCGCCGCCGGGAGCACCCCTCGACGCATGAGCGGACGCACCTTTCCGGAACTTTTGGCGGGTAGCCTACGGAGCACGCGGAGCCGCATATCGGGTATACGAGGGCAGGGGCCCCATGACCCAGCGCACGGCGAACCACCAGCTCAAGAATCTGATCGACGAGTTCGGCCTGCCCTACGACGGCGTCGCGCGCGCCGTGAAGGCCGTCGCGGCGGAGAGCGGCCGGCGGTTGGGGACCAACAAGTCGGCCGTCCACCACTGGACGCGCGGCGCCGTGCCGGAGGGGGAGACCTCCGCGTACCTGGCTGAGGCGCTCTCCCGGCGTCTGGGCCGCCGGATCACCCGCGAAGACCTCGGACTCGGTTCCCGGCTTGGTAGCGAAGATGAAAGCATCGGGCTGACGCTGGACTTCGACCCCATCGAGACGCTGACTGCCATCGGGAGCGCAGACGTGAACCGACGCCGTTTCCTTGCCGCCTCCGCGTTCTCCATGGCCGCCGCGACCCTGCCGCTGGAGTCCGTCCAGGAGACCGCCGCCCGCACCCGCACCATCAGCGGCGGCGCGCTCGCCGGCCACGCCGACGTGGCGGCCGTGCGCGACATGGTGAAGCTGTTCATGGACATGGACGAGCGCCACGGCGGCCAGCACGGCCGGGCGGCGTTCGTGCAGTACCTGATCACCGACGTCCGTGACCTGTGCCGCGCCCGCTTCAGCAGCGAGGAAGTCCGCGCCGAGGCGCTGTCCGTCGCCTCCGCCGCGGCCCACCTGTGTGGGTGGAAGGCGTACGACAGCGGTGAACAGGGCCTCGCCCAGCGGTACTACATGCAGTCGCTGCTCCTCGCGCGGGAGTCGGGAATCGCAGGCCAGGACGGGTTCGTGATGAGGACCATGTCGCAGCAGGGCATGAAGCTGCACCGGCCCGAGCACTGCCTGGCCCTCGCCAAGACCGGCCGGCGCCAGGCCGCGCTCGCCGGCGTCGACCGCGCCCACACAGCCCTCGCGGCGGGGCGGGGGCCGGGGACGAGGCGCCGTTCTGGGCACTGGCGTGGGGGCCACCCGCAGCCACCGCCCACTCCCGCACAGCGAAGGTGTTCGAGACGTTCGGCGACCACAGCAACTCCGCACAGGGCTACGCGACCGCTGCCGCGAGCCGGCCAGGCGACGTACGCCCGGATCATCGCCCTCGACCTGGTAGCGCAAGCCGAGCAACAGGCCAAACAGGGCGGCATCGAGCAAGCGTGCGCCACCTGGGACCGGGCGATCGAGACCATGGCCGGGGTCAAGTCCAGCCGGACCATCAAAGCCATCCGCTCACTACGCGGGGGCCTGCGCCCGTACCGGGCCCGGGGCGTGCGGGTAGCAGCCGAACTCGACGAGCACGCCCGCGTCTTCCTCGCCCAGCACAGCTGATGAGGAAAACGGCCCGCCCGGCCCGGGCAGATCCGGTAAGCGTTGCCCTTCTTACTGATCGTTTCAAAATGAACACCGTCTGGTGGGTTGTCAGTTGGGTGGTGTGTCGGCAGGATCTGTTGTGTGGCTGCTGATCTCGTGCCTGATGACCTGTGGGAACGCGTTGTCCCGCTGTTGCCGGTTCGTCCGCCCCGGCGGCACCGGTATCCCGGGCGGTTGCCGGCGGATGACCGTGCGGCGCTTCGGGGCATCGTCTATGTGCTGCGTAAGGGTGTGAGCTGGCGGGACGTTCCCGCGGGGCGAGTCGGCTGCAGCGGGGTAACGGCCTGGCGGCGTCTTCGGGACTGGACCGAAGCGGGGGTGTGGCCCCGGCTGCATGAGGTCCTGCTGGCGGAACTCCGCAAAGACGGCCTGCTGGAGATGGACGACGCCGCGATCGACGGCTCGCACGTCCGGGCGCTCAAAGGGGGGCTCACACCGGACCTTCGCCGGTCGACCGCGCCCGGCCCGGCAGCAAGCACCACATCATCGTCGACCGGCACGGAACCCCGCTCACCGTCTCGCTGACCAGCGGAAACCGTCGCGACGTCACCCAGCTCATGCCACTCCTGGACGCGATCCCCCACATCCGCGGCCTGCGCGGACGGCCACGTCATCGCCCCCGGCGGCTGTTCGCCGACCGCGGCTACGACTTCGACAAGTACCGGCGCCTCATCCGGGCTCGAGGAATCGAACCCAAGATCGCCCGCCGAGGCACACCTCACGGCTCCAGCCTGGGCAAGACCCGCTGGGTGGTAGAGCGCACATTCGCCTGGCTCCACCAGTTCAAACGACTCCGCATCCGCTACGAGATACGCGCCGACCTACACCTCGCACTCCTCCAACTCGCCTGCAGCATCATCTGCTTGAGACGCCTCACACCCTCATTCTGAAACGATCAGTTATTGCAACTCACCTGAGCCTGTTCTTTATCCTTTCAACCGTTGTAAGGCGATGACTGTCTTCTCGTGTCGGACGGTTTTGCCCATGTCGTAGCGGGTTGCCCGGTGTCTGTTCGGGGGCCAAGTGGCCGTCCGGGGCCGGGCCGGTGGGGTTTCGGTGCTCTGGTGGGACAGGGCATTTGCTGGCGGAGGTTCCGAAACGTCCGCCGGACCCGGGCAGGTGTGAGCCGGTTCGGCGCGGTCGGTTTCTCCCACGGGTGCCGCAGGTCCTGGGCGAGCAGCCAGGTCCACCGGTCGGCCGACTCGGGTTCCCGCAACCTGGGGCGGGTCCAGCCCAACGTCTGCTTGAACAGCCGGAAGGGTGTGCTCCAGGTCGAAGCGCGTAGAAACGCATGCCAAGCCCGGTCGACGTCTGTGTCGCCGACGCCGGTCCTGGAGGACCACAACCACACCGCCGGTGCCGCCGGTCCTTCGACAGGTGCTCGACCTCCAGTCTGATCAACTTGCCTTCGACCAAAGGGAGTTCACCAGCGTGGTCCAGCCAGGCAGTCCGGTGTGGACCCGGTCCCACGCCTGCGTGATGGCCTTGCCGTAGTTCGCCGTCGCCGTGCGGGTGGTGACCGCCGGATCGGGCCACGTCTCCGGCTTGGCGAAGCGGAACTCCGGACCGTGTTTGGGCAGCCGACCGCCCTTGGGGTCGTAGACGCGGGGCGGCTTCGGCAGGCGCATCACCGGTCGCCGCGGATCCGGCCGACCAGCTCGACCGGCATGTCCCGCAGGACCCAGGCCAGACGGGTGACGTCATAGCCGGCGTCGGTCACGATGACGATGTCCGGATCGTCCGGCTGCCACTGGCCCGCCGACGATGAGCCGTTCAACGACGCCGCGGAGCTGGGCTGCGGTGACGGCGGTGGCGTCATCCGCCGGACCGAGCCGGACCGCATCCAGGAACTGCGTCCACGAGGTGGCACCTGTCTCCAGCACCGCGACGAACGAGTACGGCCAGCCGGGGATGAACTGCGAGGCGGTTTTCGCCCGTCCGTAGACGTGACAGAACAGCCTCTCCGGCGAGCACGGCGCGTCTGACCGCAACCACGGCGAGACGTCGACGGCCAGGACCAACCGCCCGTCTGGGAGCCGCGGCAGCGGCAGCCTGGCCAGCAGCGAACGCAGTCGGTCGGTGTCGATCCGGCCCTAGTGTCCTGAGTCGTTAGTTCGCTTGCGGTTGTAGGGTGTGGCTGTGTCTGGTCCGAAGCCGTTGCCGCTGGAGTTGTCCGATCGCGAACGCCGGGTGCTGCGGGGCTGGTTGCGCAAGCAGAGCGCGTCGCAGGCACTGGTGCTGCGGTCGAGGATCGTGCTGGCGTGTGCGGAGGGCCTGCCGAACGCGCGGGTCGCGGATGACCTGGGTGTCTCGCGCGAGACGGTGCGTAAGTGGCGGTCCCGGTTCGTCGCGGACCGGCTGGAGGGACTGGTGGACCGGCCGCGTCCGGGGGCGCCGCGGAGGATCACGGACGAGCAGGTCGAAGCCCTGGTCGCCAGGACGCTCGGCCAGGCGCCGCCGACGGGTGATTCGCACTGGTCGACGCGTTCGACGGCCGGGGTGGCGGGCATGTCGCAGTCGGCCGTCTCGCGGATCTGGCGGGCGTTCGGCCTCAAGCCCCACATCGTGGAGACGTGGAAGCTGTCGACCGACCCGCAGTTCGTGACCAAGGTCCGCGACGTGGTGGGCATTTACCTGTCCCCGCCGGAGAACGCCCTTGTCCTCGCGGTGGACGAGAAGTCGCAGATACAGGCCCTGGACCGAACCCAGCCCGTGCTGCCGATGGCGCCGACCACGCCGGCGAAGATGACCCACGACTACGTCCGCCACGGCACGACCAGCCTGTTCGCCGCCCTGGACATCGCCTCCGGCCCGGTCATCGCCCAGCACTACCGCCACCGCCACCAGGAGTTCCTCCGCTTCCTGAAGGTCATCGACGCCGCCGTCCCCCACAACCTCGAACTCCACCTGATCCTGGACAACTACGCCACCCACAAGACCGAACCGGTCAAGAAGTGGCTGCTCCGACACCCCCGCTTCCACCTGCACTTCACCCCCACCTCGGCGTCCTGGCTCAACCTCGTCGAACGCTGGTTCGCCGAGCTGACCTGCCGCAAACTCCGCCGCTCAACCCACCGCAGCGTCATCGAACTCGAACGCGACATCCGCGGCTGGATCAACGAGTGGAACAAGAACCCCAAGCCGTTCGTCCGGACGAAGACCGCCGACGACATCCTCGACACCCTCGCCGCATACTGCACACGAATTAACGACTCAGGATACTAGGAAGCGTGTGTTGGAGCGGGCGGCTTGGAGGCGGTCTTTCGAGTGTCCGGTTGTCCCAGGCCAGCTGGCGTAGGCCCTCCTTGAGGGCCGTGGGAAGCCGACGACGAGCTGTGCGCAGTAGTCGAGCCGCCGCTGCCGAAGTTCCAGCGCCGAGTTCGGTATCCGGGTGTAAGCGGCACCCGGACCAGCTGGTGTTCGGGCGGGCGCCTCAAGCCTGATGCCCATGGCGTCGGTCGTGAAGCCGTCGAGGCTCCAAGCCAGGGCGGTCCGTTGCCGACAGGGCTGGCTGTGGGCTCTTCGTCGCTGAGGGCCGGACTGCGCTGTGCCGGGGGCGACGTCGCATTTGCGTGCAGCAGGGTCGGCAAGGTGACGCATGTCAGATGCTGGGCAGTGTGACGGTGAGATCTTGGTGGTCCTCCGCCTGGCGTAGGTCCGTGAGAGCACGAGCAACGGGCGGGAAACGGCGAAGAGGTAGATGTGATGATTCGGATCGACATGCCCGCAGAACGCTTGTCGAAGGCTCGCTGGGCCCTTTCGCCCGCCGGTGAGTTGGCGGCGGCTCTGGTCGAAGTATCGGAGTCACCGGCCCGGGATCCCGCGATGTCCTCAGCCCGTTCACTGCTGCGGTCCGGACGTCTGCCGACGCTGGCGGCGATCTGCAGTGGCTATACGGTCTATCTGCCTGAGGTGCTCACCCCTCATCCCTTGTCTTTTTCACCAGATATCGACGAACAACTGCACCAGTTGGCGACGGCGAAATCACGGCAGATCAACAGCCAGTTCACTGCTTTCCTGGTCGGAGGCGCGCACCGTCGCCGTCGGTGTCCGTGGCTGGCTGGCAGTCAGCTTCAGCAGGTAGCTGATCGCGTGCACGCGCGCATCGAGACAAACGAATTCGACCTTCGAGAGAAGTTGGCCAAAGAGCTGCATCAGTTGTGGACCCAGTTGATTGCTCCTGAATGGTCTCGTATCGCTGCAGGGAGCGAGGAGTTCATCGAACGCCACGGCCGGCTGACGGCACGGGAGGGCCTCGGCAGCAGTCTGGCATCCCTCCACTCGAGCCTGACGTGGCGCGGCGATGCACTGGAGGTGACCTGTGCCTATACAGGGCGGGTGGAGGGCAGCTCCGCTCTCACGCTCGTACCGTCCCGCTTCCTTCGCCGCATTGGCCTGCACGCCCCGCTCCAGCGGTTGGGAGGGCAACTCGTCGTGCCCGTCGCTGTCAGGCAGCAGACCCAAGGGCTCCGGATCGGACCGGTTCTCGGGGCCACACGTCTCGCCCTCCTGAAGAGCCTTACCCAGCGTCGCACCACGACCGAACTGGCAATGCGCCACCACCTGACCCCGGGGTCGGTCTCCTATCACCTCTCGCGTCTCCTCGCCGCCGACCTCGTGCAACGTGAGCGCCGGGGACGGCTCGTCCACTACCGTTGCACAGCGCGGGCCCGCACGTTGCTGCGGACCTGACCGCGATAACGGTCACCGTGACGCCCACCAGTGAACCGGCTCGTACCGCCTGCACTCCGGACGGAAGAGGCTGGCCCACCGGGGCCCAAGAGGTCCGCGACAGCGCCTCGGTGGTCCTGCCCAGCCGAGTCATCACACCCCAGTGTCCGAGGCCTCGTCCTGCCCACCCAAATCCGTCCCGATCCAGTGAAGTCCTCCAGGCGATGTGACCACGGCACACGGCCAGGGCCGGGAGGCTACAGCCCAAGCACGGCCAATCCGCGAGTCGGACACGCACGTTCGCGCGGCCAGGATTTGATGCTCCTCAAATACCGGGATGACCCACACGACCGCCGCATACGATCTGGACCACCTGCAGAGCGGACCGGACCGGTGAGTGCATTACCGCACGCTCGGAAGATTCCGTAGTCCCGCTCTGGGGACATCCATGCTCGACAAACCTCCAGAATTTTCAGGCCTCACTCATCAAGGAGCAGGACAGTGACGTTCATGAAAAAATGGTCACGAGCCGGATCCGTCGCGGTGGCAGTGGCATGCCTGTCATTGACCGGAGTAACGCCTTCGGCCGCGAATGAGGCCGGTGGTGCACCACGCAGCTCCGGGTCCTCATCCCAGGAGCTGGACACAAGCTGTGCGTCAATCGATCACGACCCCAATCGCGATATCTGCGTCAGCACCGGCCCGGGTGTGCCGACGACCGCATGGTTTACTAACCGCAGCGGCGTCACGTATTTCGGAGTCAGACTGCGAATCTCCACGGGTGACGGCCGCTTCATCCGTGACGGAACCCCTTTCACCTCTCCCGCACACAGTGGTGCGATCGGCATGGAGCTTCACGGTCTCCCCAATGACTGTTACTACGGCTCGGTGAACTTCGGCGGACAGGGCTGGTGGCGTACCCCGCGGCCCGCCTGCGTCTAGGGCCTGTTGTGAAATTGCTGGTCGCAGCCATTCGTTGATGGCTGCGACCAGCACTGTCGCTTCGTAGCGGACGGCGAGTTTGTCGTATCTCGTGGCGACGGCACGGTGGCGCTTGAGGCGCTTGATCCCGCACTCCACCGCGTGCCGCTGCTTGTAGTCGTCCCTGTCGAACTTCGGCGGGCGGCCTCCGCGCGATCCGCGCTTCAGCCGGTTGCGGACTCGGTCCACAGGAACCGGAATCGTTGCCTTGATTCCGCGTCTGCGCAGGTAAGAGCGATTCCTCCGGGAGTCGTACGCCTTGTCGGCCCGCACCCGGTCCGGGCGCTTGCGCGGCCTGCCGAGCCCCAGCCTCGGAACCCGGATCGCTTCCAGGACCGGCTCGAACTGCGGGGAATCGCCGCGCTGCCCGGCCGTGATCACCACCGACAAGGGCTTCTGTCCCTGCTCGACCGCCAGGTGGATCTTGCTGGTCAGTCCGCCCCGGGACCGGCCGAGACCGTGGTCTGGCGGCTCAACGAAGACTCCGCCGGGCGGCTCCTTCTGGAGATCCCCCTTTTCACCGCCCCGGCGGCGTGCTGGTGGGCCCGGCAGACGGTGGAGTCGACGTTCACCTCCCAGGTGATCAGGCCCTTCGCGTCCGCCTCGGCCTGGAGCTGCGTGAGGATCCGAGCCCACGTCCCGTCCCGCTGCCAGCGCCGGAACAGGTCGTAGACCCGGTCCCACGGCCCGTAACGCTCTGGCACGTCCCGCCACGGGGCACCGGTCCGGGCCCGCCACCGTATGCCGTCTATCAGCTGCCGCCGCGTCCACACCTGCGGCCGGTCAGGCTCGATGCCCGAAGGCAGCAACGGCTCAAGCCGGGCCCACTGGCCATTCGTCAGATCCCCACGTCCCACTAGACGTGATCATGAACGAACAAGATCCACTTTCGCAACAGACCCTAGCCCCGAGTGAACGTAAAGGTGATACCTGCCTGTCCGGCCAGTTCCCCGCCTGAACCAAGCAGCGACACAGTGCCCTTGGCGCTCACCTCGGCGCTGAATGTCACCTCGTTGAGCTGGAACTCACCCGCCTCCTGCGACAAGGAGGCGATTACCCCGCGCATAGTGGCCACGAAGTCGCCGAGCCGAGACTGGAGTTCCTCGGCGGAAATCTCCGTACGGGCCGCCCGCCACTCCTCCAAGCGCCGCAAGGCCATCCGGTCAGTGCGGCCCTGGTCGGTGTCCTCCAGACCGAGGACGCTGATCGTTCGAGGAGTGTCGGGCGTGGGCTGGGACGGCGTCATGGTCTCTCCTCGGGGTTCGGCCGGACGTGCAGGCAGGGATCGGCGTACGCGGCATACGCGAGGCCGAGTGGATTGCGCAGGGTACTCAGGAGCTGCCGCCGGGATTCGAGGAGCGCTCTGCCCAGTGGGATCCGGCGGATGAGGAAGCGTTCGTACAGCGCCTTGGAGAAGGCGGCGGCGACGTCGTCGGGAATCTCGGTCTCGGTGCCGATGAAGCCGCGATTGCCGTTCATCAGGAACAGGTACGGGAACGACGGTGCCCCCGGGGCCCGCATGCGGCCCGAACCGCAGGCGTTCATCATCACCAGCGGCAGATCGAAGTCCCGCTCGTCCTGGCTCGTGCTGAGGGCGACGAGGTCGGCGCCGAGGGCACCGAGCGTGGTGCGCGAGTGGTGGCCGGCTCCGCTGAGCTCGATCTCGGCGGCGAGCGTATCGTCGGAGCGCGTGTAGCAGTGACAGGCAAAGTGCTGGACCTGATCGGGCAGTTCACGGTGCCCCCCGTTGAGGAGGAGCCGCGGGTTGAATATCTGCTCGGCCAGCCCCGGTGCCCGCCCCGCGCCGTCAGGGTAGGGGCCTTCGAGGTCGATGTACGCGCCCCCGGCGCCGGCGAACCACGCCAATTCCTCGACGGCGCCTTCAAGATGCTCGTAGTACAGGTAGCGGACGGGGACACGGTCCTGCGGCCCGGTCTGCAGCGTGGTCCCGCCGTGCACGGGAGCGGGCAGCATGGCGCGGCGCACCACGCACGAGAAGCCGACGAGTGTGCGGCAGGCCGTGGCGAAGTCGTCCTGCGTCTCGACCGGCGGGCCGGGGAACATTCGGAAGAGCGGCAGGAACTCCAGGGGGAGAAAACCGTCCCTGCCGCCGACGCACTGGACCAGCGGGGGCGGCAGCTGGGGGTTCATGCCGGCCGGCAGGGCGCTGTTCCAGAACGTCTGCAGCTCCTTGAGAACGGCCTGCTGCGAGCCGAACAGGATGAAGAGCAGGGTGCGGCCGAGGCCGTGCAGGCTCTGGAAGACCCGGTTGAGGTCCTTGTCCTCGACGGCGAAAGTGGTCAATTCGTCCTTGAGTCGGGTGAGTCCCGTGTCCAGTTCCCGTCGGACCCTCAGTAATGCGTCACTGCCGACGAGCGTGACGCGTACGGGCGTGACGCCTGGGCGGCGGGCGGTGAAATCCAGTTGGGTCGCTTCACCATTCGTCAGGACGCGCACGGAGACATCGGGGGGCCGTGCTTGGTTCATGCGCCGCCTGTCGCCTCGCGTGACTCGGAATCCGGGTGAGCGGCCTCCACCTCGATCTTGAGGGCGACGACCTGGACGAGGTGTGCCGCCTGGTACAGCTGGAACCACACCTCGTGGCTGCCCTCCTCATCCGGCATTTGGAACCCGAAGGCCGTCTGCTTCTCCTCCTCGACCAGCAGATGCTGGCGCTGGGGTAGAGGCGTGAGCGTCGAGCTGTCGGCCATCGCGTCGAACGAGACGGTGCGAGCGTCCTGGCCCCCTTCGACCCGTACCGGCTCGAAAACGAAGAAGTCCTTGTCCGGGCGGATCGCGACGACTGAGGCGAGATTCTGCGCGCGCGGGTCACGCACGACGGAGACCATCAGGTTCACGCGCTGGCCTGCCGGGGTCTTGATCGCTCCGCCCTCGGCGCGTGCGGATTGGTGTGCCTCATTGCCTACGCGCCGGTCCAGTTCGATAGCCAGATAGCCGACAAAGTTCGTCAGCGGCGTGCCGGTCACGGACTCCTCCAGTGACGAGCGGACCGTGGCCCGGAGATCCTGGTGGAACTTTTGCTGTAGTTCCGTCAGGTGGCTCTTGAGGTGGGTGCTGACGGGCCCTGCCGCGCCGCGGGCGATCTCGCGCGCGAGCGTGACAACATCTAATTCCGTGAGCGTGGCGTGTGCCGGATTTCGCTGAGGGACAGACGCGAACCCATCCAGGACCGCCTGTCGCACATCGGCCTGAACATCCCTGCGCAGCCGCGCGGCTACATCAGCGGCGATCAGGTCTCCCGCGCGTTCCTCCGGGCCCTGGCCCCACGGCTGTGGTGGACGCCTCGGAAATTCATCGTGCTCGTGTTCACCGCTCAGCACGTCGGCAATTCGGATCATTTCGGAGCGGTCCCCCGACGGCTCAAGGTGCAGAAGACGCGCCAGGTCGTAGCGGAAGACGTCGACCGCGTTCGCCTTCGCTTCGTACACCGCGACCAGCTGGCCGCGAGCCTGCCCGATCGCAAACGCTGCCACGAGCAGCGGCCCCACGACGAGCAGTGCCGGCGAGTCGCCGCTGAGACCGGTGAGTGCGATGAACAGCCACACCAGCGCCGTGCACACGGCGCTCGCGATGACCAGCCTCCAGGCCAGCACACTTCGTTCCCCGCGCCGCACCTGCCGTTTGACCTGCTCGGGGGCGACCAATTCGATCCGGGGCCAGACCGTGTTGATGTCAAGTCCAGTGTTGACAGCGGTGCGCCCGTGGATGGAGATCACGCCGGCAGACTGCAGGGGATGCTTGAGGGACTCGTAGGCCGTGAGCTTCTCGAACCTCGGGAATTGACCGTACGCGCGTCCCTGGCTCGCCCACCGCCGCACGGAATGGACGGCTCTATCCGTCAAACGCGACGGTGGCACGGTGTCCGCCCAGGCCAGCACGGCGTTCTGCGCCACCAGCAGGATCGCGCTGGCGCCCGCAAGATAACTCGCCCCCGCAAGCCAGCCGTCGCCGGAACCCTGCCCGCTCCACCGCTCCCCGCCCCACACTGCCCACACCAGACTCGCCAGTGGTACGAGAACCCCGGCGAGTTGGGCTCCCGGTGAGACCTGCCTGCCGCGACGGCCCACAGCCCCCAACCAGGCCAGAATGCCGACGAGCAGCAGACCACCGGCTGCGACGCCGCCCACCCACCACGCGAGCGCATTCTCGCTGCGGACCACGGAGCGGGCCACCACGCCTGCTGTACCCAGTGCCGCGGCGCCTCCGAACACCGCCGCGTACGTGGACGTGTACGAGTGGTATTGCGAGTCGCACAGCCAGAAACCCGCAGCCAGTGCCACCATCGCGGCTCCGAGAACCCATGCCGCCCACGGCGGACCCTCTGCGGCGAAACGCACGGTGAGCCAGCCGCCGCTCACCTCGGCCAGCACGAAGGCGGCAGAGAGCATGAGGGTGTCGGCCGGGGTGTGACCCGAGCCGTAGGTGTCGCTGATGACGTAGATACGCCAAGTGGCAACGACGAACAGTGCGAGGAGCATGCCGCCAGACACCCAGGCTGCTCCGTAGATCTGTTCCCCGGCCAGTCTGGCGGTGATCAGGGCCAGTTCGGCCGCCAAAGCCGTCGCCAGGCTCCCGACGGGCCGCAACCGTAGCTTCCGGGTTTCGTACCCGCCGGAGAACGAACGGGCCCGTCCAGCGCGTGCGACAGCCACTTCGGCGCACTGCACCGCGGCTCCGGCACACAACAACCACCAGGCGAGCAGCCACAGACCGCCTGCCCCAGCGTCGTGCACGGGGACGAATACGGCGACTACGCCGCCTGCCACGACCGCAGCCACGGCGGCCGTGCCGAAGAGGACACCACCACGCCCTGTGCCCGTAGCCGCCATCGCACCCCCAGTCGGGTAATTGTCCTGTCAGTATGACCAGTTGGAACGCTCCAGGGCGAGGCTTCGGGCAAAGGCCCAATGGTGCTTCGTTCCGGGAGGGCGGGAGGCTCTGCGTCAGTACCTGGGGTCCGGATTCGGAGCCTCCCGCAGGTGTTCAAGCGTCGCTTTAACTCCAGGCGGAGGTGCGCGTACGGTCGGGTGCCGTAGAACGCAGTGCGGTCGACCGCGGCTCGTTGGCGAGGTCTTGATGCCGCACTTTCCGCTGGGCGGGCGTTCACCTCGAAGGAGCCGGTCCATGGCGGCCCGGCCAGCCGGTTGACCGCGCCCTCCAGTCCCCGGTGGGCGCGGCTGCGGTGAATCCGAGGGGGTTGGTGCGTACGTAGCGGGCGACGGCTTCGAGTCTCACAATGAACGCGTCTTCGGGCAGGGCCGCGCCGGGGATGCCCATGGGCTGGGTCAGCACCTTGGCGATCATCGGTGTACGACCGGCACGATACCGACGACGGCTGTGGCGCCGCTTCGGCGCATAGCGGTGGGCCAAGTGTCCTACCACGTACCGCAGTTCGCGCGGTCCGACGACCTCGATGTCGGCGTCGAACCGCCGTCCTGCTGGAGGACCTGCCCTTCGTGGTATGCACGCCCTTGCCCGCGACGCCACAGGGTGCAGCCCGGCGGCGCCGTACGGTCACGCCCTGATCAAGCATCGCGCGCCCTGTGTCGTTGAGGTCGGACGTGCGGAGGTTGTGCCGCTTGTGCTGTGGCAGCCAACGTGCCCGCTCGGGCGGACCTCACACCTTGGGGGTGGATCGGTGCAGTTTCCGAGCCTTGTGAACGACAGGACTTCACTGTCAGTCCTCGCAGAAAATCTGTTTACAGTCGCAGTTTGACAACGAGATTAGGAATCGTGGAGGGGGAGGCGGAGGACGAAGTGGGCACCGGCCGGTGAGGGGGTGACGGTGATGGTGCCGTGGTGTGTGGCGACGACGCGTCTGGCGATGGCGAGTCCGAGGCCGGAGCCGTCCCTGTCGCCGGTGTCGCGTGTGCGTGAGTGGTCGAGCCGGGTGAAGCGGTCGAAGATCCGTTGGTGGTCCTTGGCGGGGATGGGAGGTCCGTCGTTGACGACATCGATGACGGCTTCGTGGCGCTGGGTGTCGCGGGTCAGAGTGATGGTGATGGTGCTTTTGGCGTGCCGTTCCGCGTTGTCGAGGAGGTTGCCCAGGACTCGGGAGAGGAGTGCCTGCCGACCACTGACCGTGTACGGGTCGGGGCTGATCCGGGTTTCCACGGCAAGGTGGGGCGGGGGGCGGCGGCGGGCGGTCTCGTCGCGGACGAGGTCGGCGAGGTCGATGGTCTTGTGTACGGGCCGGTCGGCCTCCTCGATGTCGAGCCGGGCAAGGAGCAGCAGGTCGTCGGTGAGGTTCTCCAAGCGGACGGTGTCGTTGTGCGCTTCGCGGACGGTGCGGCCCAGGGGGGTCAGGTGGGGTTTGCTGAGGGCGAGTTCGAGGGTGAAGCGCAGGGTGGCGAGGGGTGTGCGGAGTTCGTGGGAGGCGTCGGCGACGAACTGGCGGTGGCGGTCGATGGCGGTCTGCAAGGTGTCGAGGGTGGAGTTCATGGTCGCGGCCAGCCGGGCGACTTCGGTGCCTTCGCGTGGTGGTGTGATGCGCCGGTCGAGGTGATGGGCGGTGAGTTCCGCGAATTCAACGCGGATGGCTTCGACGGGGCGTAGCGCTCTGCCGATGGTGTACCAGATGCTGGCGGCGATTAGGGCGGAGAGACCGAGGACGCCGCCGGTCAGGGACCATATGGCGGTGTTGACGCGGGCCTGGCTCTTCTCCATCGAGTAGACCATGACGACGTATCCGGGGAATTGGAGATAGGCGTTGGCGTGCCGGATGGGGGTGGTGCCGTGGAGCGGGTCGGTGAAGGGGTTCAGGGAGAGCGTTCCGTGGCTGGTGAGGGAGTCGAACATGGACGGGCGTCCGGGCAGTGAGGCTTTGACCAGGCTGAGGTCGTAGCGGACGGCGCAGAATCTGGTCTGCCGGTCTCCCGTGGGCATCGGAGAGGTCGACTCGCAGTCCGGCACCGGTTTGCCGCGGTAGGAGACCTGCTGCTTCTCCTCGATGAACACACGCCGCCATGGCTCTTGGTCGGCGCCGCGTTCCCGGGCGTCCTGTAGGACGGACGCGCGTACGGCGATCGCGACGCCCACCCCGCCCGCGGACAGAAGCACCAGGGAGGTCAGCGCGGCAAGCAGGGTCAGCCGTGTCCTGATGGCCGAGGGCCGCAGCCGGCGGAGAAGGTGCCCCAGGCCGGCCGGTCTCACTGCGGTAACCCTTCGGCGGCGTCCAGTCGATAGCCGGAGCCCCGGACGGTGTGGATGGTGCGCCGCTGGAAGGGCGTGTCCAGTTTGCGGCGCAGGGCGCTGATGTAGACCTCCACGATGTTCACGTCGCCGTCGTAGCGGTCGTCCCAGACGTGATCGAGCACGTCGGTCTTGGAGACCGTCTCGCCGCCCCGGCGGGCGAGGAGTTCGAGGACGGCGAACTCGGTCGCGGTGAGGGGGACGTGCGTGTCGCCCCGCTGGCAGCGGCGGGAGGCCGGGTCGATCTCCAGGTCGCCTATCCGCATGACGGCGGGCCGCTCGGGCCGGCCCCGGCGGATCAGGGCACGCAGGCGCGCGGCGAGCGCGACGAAGGAGAAAGGCTTGATGACGTAGTCGTCGGCACCGGTGTCGAGACCCTCGGCCTGGTCGTACTCGCCGTCCTTGGCGGTGAGCATCAGAACCGGCGCCCACACCCCGGCCTCGCGCAGTCGCGCGCACACCCGGTACCCGTCCAGCCCGGGCAGCAGCACATCGAGCACGATCGCGTCGTAGGGGTTCTCCAGACCCAGCTCCACGCCGCGCACACCGTTGTGGGCCACGTCGACCGCGTAGCCCTCGTCGACCAGTCCCATGCGCAACAGGTCCGCCATCCGCCGATCGTCCTCGACCACCAGAATCCGCATCCCGCCAGCATTCCGGCGAGCGCCGCGAGGCGATACCTGATTTGGCGTCAATCACCTTCAGGTTCTCCACAGGTACGTCGTGCCACTGTCATTCCCACGCCGCCCCGGCCGAGGGGACAGGCGGGAAGAGCTCCCGGGGGCGCGGTCTCACGGGGTCCATGTGGGGGAGGAAGGAACATGACAGACCGTGGGGCGGCGACCGTTGGGCGCCGTCGTGCCGTGGTGGCGGCCCTGCTGGCCGTCGGTCTCGTGGGCGCCTGCCAGAGCAGCACCGGCTCTCCGCGCCCGGACCGCCCGGATACCGGGACCGGCATCACCCTCACGCAGGGTCTCACCGAGCAGGAGAAGGACCTGCTCCACGAGGCTGAGCAGAAGCTGACGCAGTCGTGCATGCGGGAGCGGGGTTTCCGTATGTGGATCACCCCGCGCTGGCCGATTCCGCAGGATCGCGATTTCCCTTACGGCGTCCACGACGCCCGGTGGGCCTCCGTACACGGTTACGGGTCCGCTTTCATCGCCCAGCGCGAAACGCTGCGGACCTCCGACCCCAACCGGCGGTATTTCTCTTCGCTGTCCGCGGCCGACCGGCAGCGGGCGGTCGACGCACTGCACGGGAGAAAAACCGCCGAACGCCTGGAAGTCGTCACCCCGGGCGGCGTGAGCGTGGGCCGCTTCGACGACGGCTGCACCGCCCAGGCGCAGCGCACGCTCTACGGCGACCTCAACGCCTGGTTCACCGCCAGCACACTCGCACAAGCCCTCGACGAACAGCGCCGCCGGCAGGTCGTCAACGACAAGGCGTTCACCAAGGCGGTCACCACTTGGTCGCACTGCATGAGAACCAGGGGTTTTGCCTACGACTCGCCCGACCAGGCACGCGCCGCCTTCATGGACAACAGCCGGGCTGGGACGGCGCCGGGGAGGAAGGAGATCCGCACGGCCACCGCCGAGGCGCGATGCGCGGACCTCACGGGGCTCTCATCCACCACACGCCGCCTCGACGAACGGTACGGCGAGCAGACCCGCAAAGCTCACCCGTCCGTGTACCGGACGAAGTCGCAGCTGGAACACGACGCCCTCACCCGGGCCCGCACCCTCGCGGGCACCGCCTGACGCGCACCACTCCACCATCACCACACCACCCGAGAAGGAGACAGCACATGACGAAACTCGGCCAGCTCATCGCCGCGACCGGGCTCACCGCCCTCTCGCTCCTCGTCAGCACCGGCACCGTCCAGGCCGCCGCACCGCTCAAGCCCGCCGGCCCCACCCAGGCCGCCGCACCGGACGGCTACCTCTACGCCTGGGTGAACGCCAACAGGGGCGGAACCATGTGCCGCTGGTATGAGGACGACGCCAACTGGAACACGTGCGAGAACAACTCCTCGATCAGCATGCGCAACAGGGCCAGCTCCCTGGAGAACCGCGGGTACGCCGGGGCCTACGAGGACGTCGACCTCTTCTACTCCCCCGGCCAGGAGGGATCACGCAACTGCCTGCCGAACGGGCGCTACCTCAACAACCTGACGGGCATCTACTTCCTGTGGGACGGCCAGCCGGGCCAGGGCCAGTCGATGAACGACAACATCGCCAGCCACGAGTGGTCCAACAGGTGCTGAGAACCCAATTGGGCCCCTGAAGAGCAGTCGACGGGGCTGACCACAGCGCGGCCGGCTGGCTTTCGCGACCTGAATCCCCAGCGTCGTGGAGCCTGACCGGCGGCCACTGCATGGCCTTCGTAGCGATGCCGCTCGATGCCGCCCCCCGACCCTCGGCTCGGGGGGCGGACCCGTACCCGCACACGACTGATGTCGCTGACAGCGTGTTCGGACCGCAGTCCGTGTGCCCCTGGCTCACGGCGGCCAGCACGTCGGCATTCTGCTGGTGGGGTTCATGCAACTGGTCACCGTGTTCCTTCGGGAGAGCGCGATTCCGATCACCTGCCTGCTGCTGCCGGTGGCCGGCAGCTGCCCCTCGGTGTTGGGCTCACGCGCCGGTCTCGCTGACGAGGTGGTCACGGACCGTCTGGGCGAGGGCGTGGGCGCGCTGGTGGGTTTCGGTGTCGTCCAGACGTAGTTGAAGCTGGGTGCGGTTGAGATCTGCTTGGTAGTGCGCCAGTTGCTCGGCTGTCGGGCCGTCGGCTTCACGCAGCGCGGCAGAGACCTCCGCTACGGCCGCCCGGAGGTCGGCGAGGGCCGCCTCGTATGGCTGGTCGCCGTACAGCCCGCCGGGAACGGGCCGGACGTGCCCGAGAACCGGGTCGGTGGGGGAGTGGTCGTTCATGCGGGTGTCCCTTCCATAAGGTCCGGCGAGATGAGGTGGGAGGTCTCACCCCAGGCAGACAGGTGCAGTTGGTGACCGTCACCGCTCCAGGACGAAACCGACGCGTTCGGGACGGGCGGCAGCCGATCGGGCGCGGTGGCGCCGATTCCCGAGAGGACGTGGCGCAGGGCGATGATCACGCCATCGTGCGCCACGACCAGGCCCCCCCGGGGGCGGCACGGCCCAGGTCGGAGACGAACTGCCCGACCCGTAGGGCGACGTCGGTGAACGCCTCACCGCCAGGCGGCCGGTAGCACCACTCGCCCAGCAATTCGCGGCGGGCCGCCTCCTCGGGGGACCGGGCGTGCAGAGCGGCAGGCGGGTGCAGTTCGAAGACGCCCATCTCCCAGTCGCGAAGCCGCTCGTCGACCAGCACCTTCAACCGCGCCTTGCCGAGGTCGGCAGCGGAGTTGGTCAGTGGCGTGTCTCCCACCACAGGATCAGCACCGTAACGGCGCCGCTGCCCAGCTGGTAGGCGACGCCCTGCGCGAAGTGACGGTAGACACTACGTCTACGACCGCCGACCCATTTCCGCAGATGAACCCGGGCGGCAGCCCTCCATTTGTCTACCGGACGTGGATGCTCAGGTTGCGAATTCGCGTTAGGCTCCGTCATGGAGTTCCTTTCGTCGCATGCGTTCGGGACACCGCGCAAGGAGCCCTCCCAACCTGAGGCGACCAAACCTGTTGGGATGCAGGGCTCCTTCCGCGTTCCAGGAGTCTATCGGCGGCCGTTTCTCGCGCTTAACTCCCGCTCTCAGCGGAGCACTTGAACCCATTGAAAACCCAGAATTTACTTAGAGGACAGTTGTAGAGGCGGGAAGAAAACCCCAGGTCAGAGCGCTTCGAATGATGTGATGCGCGTCACTCTGATCGGATTGGGGGCGGATTGGGGTCGAGAGGACATCGTTGCGTACGTATCCTTCCCTCCGTCTGGTTCCGGTCACTGCGGTGGAGTGAGGATGAGTGAGTCCTTCCGAGGTATTCCGAGAAGTTCCGAGTCACATCGGGCTGAAAGTCACTCCTGGTCTGAGGCTTCACGGCCCAGCCTTCATCCATGTGAAACGCCTCGTCCCAGGAAGCTTCAATGCCGGGCACGAGGCGTTTACGTGCGGACTACATAACAGCCCCAGGTCCGCATCCACCTGTCGAACCAGTCGGCGCGCGCCGCCGACCGCGCCGCGGCCGACTCCTACTCCGGCCGGCTGCGCGAGCTGCTCGCACTGACCCCGGACACGCCTCGCTTCCACCGGGGGCACGACCATGCACCTGCGAGCCGACCGGCTCATCCGGATCGCCCACGAGCGCGTACAGGACCAGGGCGCGCTGGAGGGCTACGAGGAAATCGTGGCCGGACTAACCGCGGCGCGTGCCTGGCACCAGTTCATCTACCGCGAGCAGGCCACCGGCACGGCGCTGGAGTACGTGCAGAACTTGAGCCCCTGGGGGTTCTGCCAGTTCCTCGGAGAACTCGTCGTGGCCGATCCGGCGACCAACCATGAGCAGGACCGGTACTTCTGCGACCTGGCCACAGGCATCGACTCGGCGGCCCGCCCCGCCGCATTCGCGACCACCACCTCTGTCGAGCCGAAGTCCGAGCCGGGTAGGACCGTCGCTCCGGACGCTTACGACAAGGCTCTCGCGAAGGCGGCGATGGTCGGCGTGAGGAATGCCGACAACGCCAGCCTGATGGCCGGCTTCTGCGACGGCGCCCTGCAGCTCGCGGTGGGCGCGGTATCGCCGCGACTGGTGTGGGAGGGCGCGCAGCGACGCGGCATGACCGCGAAGGAACTGTGCCGCCTGGCCGGCAAGGACCCGCTGGCTGTCGCCGGACTCATGTGGTGACACCGCCGCCTGGAGCAACCCCAGTACGGCGTCGTCGACATGGACCCCGCCAGCATCGAGCTGTGGAGATCGAGGCATGCCCCCAGCTGGTAGCCGGCCCGAACCCATGCCGAAACCCCGGCCGTGCGCCGGGGATTCGGCGTGCGGCACCTCATGTCATCTGCCACGAGAACGTCAGTTGTTCTGCCGTGAGATGCACTCGCAGCGTCGCCTCGTCGTCCGCAGGGCTTTGCTGGCCGCGGAGTGCCGCGAGCAGAGCGAGCGTGTCGAATCCTGAGGCCAGGCCCGCCAGGTTGACGCTCTCATGAATGGGAATGCCGGGCAGGAGGCGGTTCCGGTCG
Source organism: Streptomyces sp. NPDC051217 (assembly GCF_044455465.1). Lineage (NCBI taxonomy): Bacteria > Bacillati > Actinomycetota > Actinomycetes > Kitasatosporales > Streptomycetaceae > Streptomyces > Streptomyces sp. NPDC051217. The sequence continues at coordinate 16,035 of NZ_JBITEV010000025.1, read as the reverse complement.
GGCACTTGCGCGCTGTGCGTGTCGATGTCCAGAACGAGGAGACCTGCCGGGCCACAGGAGACTCCGACGCCGAACGCGGGGTTGTTTTCCCACCAGGCGTCCAGGAGCGCGGGGTTCGTGGTCGCGGCGTGGAATCCATGGCACCACCTGCCCGCGGGCTTGCAGGGGCAGTCCCGGTGGCCGTGGGGGTTATCCCGGCACGGATAGCAGTTCGCGGCGGGGGTCTTGCGGCCTGGAGCGAGCGGATGGACTGGCCAGCCGTTCGCGGCGCATCAGCGGGCGATGTCGTGAGGGCTCGAGGTTCCTCCCAGCGAGGGGAGGCTGGTCTCACCATGACGCGGCACGCTGATTGTCCTACCCGAGGGGCTGACAGCTTTTGTTCAGTCCCTTGCGGAAAAACGCCTGCTCACAGCGTTGCATTTGCCGGGCAAGGGACTGAAGGGACTGAGTTTTCCAATACCGCCAGACCCTACATCAGGCAGTCGGGCGCAGACGTAGCCCTTTGGCTTCTTCAGTCCCTTCAGTCCCTTCAGTCCCTTTGCCACCTGGGGAGTTGGGGTCGATGTCCGTTTCCATTCCAGTTTGGTCACCTCAGCCGTCCAGGTGTGTCGCAGCTTGCCCGGCGGGACGGGTCGGAGGGACTCAAGGGCTTCAGGGCACCTTGGTCTCTCGTCAGTCCCTGTGTAAAACAGCAGGTCACCATGAAGGTCTCGGCCCATCGAGGGACTGAAGGGACCGAATATCTCTGTTATGAACCGCTCACGTAGAACGTCTTTGTCTTGTGCGCGCGCATACACACGCACCCGTGATCAACGGAACTGGATTTTTCGGTCCCTTCAGTCCCTCTAGTCCCTTGCTACGGGGACTCAGACAGTCCTGAGCTGGCATTTTGCGCGAAGGCAAGCCAAGGGACTCAATGAGGGGCCGGCCGCCGTGCCCGCGAGGCCCGCAGCCAGGGCAAGCCCCGCGCATTCGCGGCCCGTAGTTCGCTCCCGGGCGGCTACGAATCGCGGCAGCCCGCGAGCCCGGATCTTCATTGGGACGCCCAGCTTGGTGGCTGCGCATCTGTCTGTCGCGAGCGGCAGGGACCGATCGCCCCGTCTTATCCGAGTGCCCTGGCCACGGCCTCGCCGACGGCTGCTCGCCGGGGTATGACTCCGCCCGGTGGAGTTCGGAACCATTGTCCAGCGTCCAGTCGGAGGAGAGCGCCCCGTACGGGTCGGCAAAGAGCGGCGCGAGATCGAGCGCCGCAGTTACCAGGTCGTCGCGGTCAGCGAAGTTCACTCAGCGCTGGGCGGCACCGCCTTGGCGTCGGTGAGGCGGTCGTAAACCACCGTACGCGGCCCCCGCGGGGAAGCAGCAGCGGAAGCTCCCGCGTCAGCCGGTGGGCAGACTGGAAAGCTGCCACGGAGCCCAGCGAGTGACGGACGATTGCAACCGTCTCAGGACCAGCCTGGGGCGGCGATGCGGGATTGGACCTCGGCGCGCAGGCCTCCTCAGTGAGGTAACGGGTGACACGGCTCAGTGCCCGCTTCATAGTTGGCCAGGATTTTGACGCGGGCCAGACTGGGGGTCTGGCTGCGCCGTGCTGGCGTCCTACCGCCGACTCAGGGATCGACGGGGTACCTCCGGCTCAAACGCCAGTCGCATCAAGGGCTGAGTACGGAACGGAAGCGAAGCAACGGGCCCTCCTCTTTCTCTGGGGTGTAGACGCCGACCCCAAAGACGATCTGCGACGGGTCCGCCTCCCGCTCCTTGACGGAGCCGTCCTCCCCTTCGTGAATGGGGTACAGGAGCACCGCCCCCAGGAGCGGCAACGCTCCGTCAGTCCGACCCACTGCGGCCTCGACCGCAGACTCGTGCGACGGCTTCGTGATCCTGCCGAAGCTGTCCCCCCGGCTGGCCCGACGCGCTTGGCGGAAGAGGGGTAGCGATTCAAAGCCGAGTACCGATGCCGTGGGTCCGTCACCAGCGGGTTGCGGCACGACCAGCAGCCACTGGCCCCCGGGCTCCCGTCCCAGCTGCTCCAGGTAGGCGAGGTGCGGGCGCAGCTGCGGTCCGGTGCCCTCCAGCTCGGAGAAGACATGCATCAGGCGGGCGTGCGCGACCAGGCCGGTGCGGGCGCGGAGGGAGGTGGATCGCCCGCTGAGCACGCGGGGCTTCGCCAGAACGTCCAGCAGTGGCCGCCACTGCTGGACGTTGCGGGCTTTTGCTGCCGCGTCCACGGGGTGGGCGAGCGGCTCGATCCACCGGCCGGGTGAGCGGATCTCGACCAGTTCGGCGTTGAAGAGAGCGTTCCGTCGCTGCTCCGGGTCCACCGCGCCCAGGTGTTGCGCGAGCAGCGAGGGCACTTGGGCGGGCGTGAGCTGTGACCTGCCGTCGACTTCGACGGCGTAGCGCGCCAGGTCCTCCTGGAACGAGAGCTGGTCGCGGAAGATCGCCGCGAAGGCGTGGAAAAGGCCCCCGTCGGCATCGGTCGGGACCCGCGCGAAGTAGAGCCGCATCAGGTCCCGGTAGCCGATACGGAAGCCGGCCCAGCGTCCCATCCCGGCCAGAACCACCGAGCTATCGGTGCGGGGCCCCTGGTAGATGACGGTCAGACCCTCGACGGTGCCGCCGTTGGAGAGCCGAGAGCCGCAGACGAGGATCTTCCAGATGTGCCGCCGCGTGAAGTCCAGCTCGTACCTGCTGTGTTCGTCGTGCGTGGATCCGCTCTCGATCACGACGGCGTTGCCGTCGGAGTCGATCCGCGACCATGCAGCAACGACGTACGGTACGAGCTCGTCGAAGGACTCGGGGACGGGCAGCCCGTCGGCTCGCTCGCAGGAAACGGGCTCGACGTCCCTTTCGTACAGCTCGCGGAGCCGTCCGAGACCGTCGGCCCGGTCGTAGGAGCCCTCGTACCAGAGGCGGCGCAAGCGCGCTGCCTGTTCCCGCTTCCGAATGACGCGATCCGAAGAGTTAACGATCATGGTGTGGTGGCGATAGTCGGTTGGTGCTTCGCCCCCGCCACGCGTGGCCCGGTACAGCTTCACCGCGCCGGTCAGCACGAACATGTCCATCGCCTGCTGTTCGCCCTGGTTATCGTCCTCGTCACGGAGCACGAGGTTGCGGACGTGTGCTTTCTCCGGGGAGTTGGCGAAGGTACGCTGCTCCTCCGGGACGTCCGAGTCGATGTCGTGGAAGTCCTCCACACCCACGTAGCCGGCGGGGCGCGGCAGGGAAACGATGAAGTCCCTCGGGAACAGGTCCTCCAGGGCGGCTGGGTCCATGAGGGTGCCGACGAAGGGTGACGTGGCGTAGGCGATGTACTGCGCCCTGGGCAAGAGGCCCAGCAGTTCCGCCATGGCGACCTGGACGGACGTGAGGCCCACCTTCCCAGCTCCGGTCGCCTTCCTGTGGGTGTTCACGACGCCCGGATCCCACTCAGTGCCATCGTCGATGATCAGCGTGGGGATCTCCGCCAGCGGCGTTTGGATGCTCTGCAGGTCCTTTTCCAGCCTGGACAAGATGGTCTTGTTCTTCTTCACGACCATGAGCCGTACGGCCGTGGCGTGCAGGTTCTCAGGACCGTTCAGCGGCAGCTGGGGCATCCGCTTCTCGAACTCGAGCGCGGCGAGGCTCTGGCGCAGGCTGGCGTAGTCGTTGTCGCGCGTCGTCAGACGGACAATGTCGAACGAACCTTCCGAGGCGGGATGTCGGCCGTGCCGCAGGAACCCGTCCGTCTTGAACCAGTCGGGATCGTCCCCGTACTCGGAGTCGTCGGACTCGTCTGCGCCGCGCAAGATGTTCTCCCGCCCCACCAGATCGCGGTCGAGGGTCCGTTGCCGCTGGTACCGCAGCGTGTTGCTCGGCCCCGTCAGTACGATGACCAGGCGGTAGCCCGCATCGACCGCCTTCGCCACGGTGCCGGTGATGTGGGCGCTCGAGCCGGATCCCACGGGCGTGATCACCAAGCCCTTGGCTTGGTATGCCTCCGCCGCGCTCGGGTCGGCCAGCTTCTCCACCACCTGGTCCGTCGCCTCGTCCAGGTCTGCCATCCTCGGGTCCGCCCACCCCCGCTGCCTCAGGAGGTCGGCGTAGGCGGGCCAGTACCACTCCCGATCGGGCCGTGCCTCCGGGTCGTACCAGCGGGCGAACGGCGACCGGATCACCACGGGCCTGTGGCCGTCTTGGAGTCCGGCCTCGGAGAGTAGCTTCCTGATGCGCCGCGCCAGCTGATCGCGCTCCTGCTCGACCCGTGCCAGCTCCCGCTCGCGTTGGTGCAGCCGGTGGCGCAGGGAGTCCAACTCGGCTGCGGTGCCGTCCGCGTCTGCGGCGGCCCGGCTGTCCTCCAGCTCGCGCAGGCGCTTCTCCAGTTCGCGCCTGCTGCGCTCAAGGAGCCGGATGCGGCTCGCCGGATCCATGCGGCTCTCTTCGTCCTTGCGGAACAGCGCCCACACCCGGGCGGTCTCCTTCTCAGACAATGGCGGCCGAGGGGGCTCGCCCGCGTCGTGGAGGAGATTCTTCACGAAATCCTCCTGCGCCGGCCGCTCGCCACTGAGCGCACGGCTTACGGAGCTGGCGGCGCGCGCTTCCTTGTCCGCGTAAGTCCGCAGGGGCAACTCAAGCCTCTGGAACAACTCGCGCAGAGCAAGGGCGAGTTCCCGGCGCTCCGGGCTCGCATCCGGGTGAAGCCGGCCAAGGGCGCTGGCCCCGCTTCGGCGTCTACTGGTCGTCACTGTCCCAGTGTCGGCTACCACTTGGCGCTGTCAGACTGTTGCGCAGGAATTGGCAACGCGTTGCGCATCATTGGCAACTGTTGCGCGCTGCGCACGACCCTCCGTACACCGCAAGCTCGCAGCATGACCCAGACGGCTCCCGATGCCCCCCAGCGCAACACCTCCCGCCTACGCCGCGCCGCCGCGGTCGCGATCCTCGGCTTCATCGGCGGAATCGCCACGGGCCTGGGCCGCACCGCAGGAGCGGAGATCCCGAACTGGCTCCAACTGCTGCTCTAACAGCGCAGCGGCGGCCGGCGGCAGTGCGTGCAGCTGGCGGTCCTGCTGTGGGATGCCATGGACAGCCGCGCCTGGGGCGACGCCGCCCAGTTGCATCCCGCCGATCTGGTCCGTGTCCTGGGCGTGTTCGCATCCCGGGTACCCACCCCTCAGGTTCCACCGCGGTGACCGGTCTGGAGCTCATGACGGCGTTGCGGCCGCCGACCCGGCCGGTCAAGGATGAGGCGACCGGCGCGTGGGTGTCCGGTCCGAACCCGGGCGCACTGGCCTGGCCGACCGATCCCGCGCCGCCAGGAGGCCCCGCCCGAGCATCCGGTCGCGCACGGCTGGGAGGGCGGCTTCCTGGATGAGGAGGCCTACCGGTGGGTGCGCGACCCGCAACTGCTGTCCGATGAGGAGCTTTTACTGCCCTGGGCGGTGGGCATCGATATCAACACGGCCTTCCTCGCCGCTGCGGCCCGCCTCACCGTCGGCCTGTCCGGGCCGGTCCACGTCACGGCGCCGGTGTTCGACAAGAAGATTCCCGGACCGGCGCCGCAAGCAGGCTGCGACCACGACCGGGATCACTGTGGAGGCCCGCCCGCTTTGGATACACCACGCCCGTCGGCACCACCGACGACGGCCGCACACGGCGCATCACCGTCCACCTCCAGGCCGACTACGCCCGGCGCCTGTTCGACGCACAGCGGGGCATCGGTGCCCAGCGCCCCAACGAGGTCATCGCCGAAGGCATCTAGTAGGGCTTGGTCGGGTTCAGTCGCTGGTGGCGTGTCCGTTTGATGGGGTGGGCCGTTGACCTGTTGTGATGGGTGGGGAGTTGGCCGCGGTCCGGTGTGATCTGGAGGATTTCGCGGCGGAGGTGTTCGAGCCGTTCGCGCGGGTGGATCAGCGCCGTTGGGGCGGGGTCTATCTGCGGGGACTGCTGCTGGAGGGGCGGCGCAAGTCGGTGGAGCCGATGGCCGCCCGGCTGGGCGAGGACGGCAACCGGCAGGCTCTGGCCCACTTCATCACCTCCAGTCCGTGGGATGCCGCGCATGTGCGGGCCCGGCTGGCGTGGCGGATGCAGCAGGTGATCAAACCGACTGCGCTGATCATTGATGACACCGGGTGTGCGCCACGAGGCGCTGAGGAATCGAGCGGGAGGGAGAACCCGCCGCTGGTCATCGCAGTGACTGGCTGAAGCTGGAGGCAGGCGGAACCCTGGGTTGGGGGTGAAGCTGGAAGCGGCCTCGACAACGTAGGGGCGAACCGAGACCACCAGATGGTTCGTGCCCGCAAGCGAAGACGGAATGGGTGCAAGGAAACTGAACCGGTGGTTGAAGCCCCGTGAGTCGTCAGCGGTCTGCCAAATCTGGTGGATGGACCGCGCCGCAGTGCTGGAGAGTGCTCTATCCGGTGGCCTCTCCTCTCCCGACGTCCTTAGCTTGTGGCACGTCGGGAGGCCCGGACCAATCCTGCGATATGCGGTCCGTGGCGATGCTGCCGGGGTAAAGCCGGGCACCGAAGCCGTCGCAAAGATTCTCAGTGAACGTGGGAAGCGATCTGGCATCGCCCTCCCCGTCCGGCAGCCGGCCGGGCGGCGGGCAGGCGCAATGCCCGCTGATGACGCCAGATCGTGGCGGAGTCGCCGTAGTACTCAGAGGCCGGGAAAGCCGGTCACACGGGAAAGGGCGACAGCGTGATAGCAGCAAGACTGCTGTCGGGGAGGAACGTTGTTGAATAACGACGTGCCGTCGACAACAACTTGGCCGGGCAGTATGACGGCTGAGCGACGGGTACTCGATCACCAGATCAAGCTGCACCGATGGGCAAGGACCGAACCAGATCGCCGGTTCGATGATGTATTCAACTTGATCTGTGATCGGGCCACATTATTGGTGGCCTGGGAACGGGTGTCTGGCAACCGGGGTGCCAGGACAGCGGGCGTGGATGGGGTCACCCGTTACCACGTCGAGGAACGTCATGGATTGATTCCGTTCCTGGAGGAGCTTCGCTCTTCGCTCAAGGACGGGTCCTTCACGGCGCTTCCGGTCAAGCAGGCGGTGATTCCCAAGAAGAACGGAAAGGTTCGTTACTTGGGCATCCCGACTCTGCGCGACCGGGTGGCGCAGATGGCCCTCAAGCTGGTCCTGGAACCGATCTTCGAGGTCGATTTCTATCCATCCAGTTACGGATACCGGCCTGGACGTCGGGCTCAGGATGCCATCGCCGAGATCCACCACTTCACCAGTAAGCCGTCGAACTACGAGTGGGTCATCGAGGGCGACATCAAGGCTTGCTTCGACAACGTCGATCACCACGTCCTGATGGACCTGGTGGCCGAGCGCGTCAAGGACCGCAAGGTTCTGCGGCTGGTCAGCGCGTTTCTGCGGACCGGAGTTGTCGAATTGCAGGGTGGATTCGCGGAATCCCTCACCGGAACTCCGCAAGGAGGAGTCGCCTCACCGCTGTTGGCGAACATCTATCTCTCCGTCCTGGACCGGCATTTCTCACGGATCTGGGACATCGAGATGACCCCGGCCTGGCGTCGGCAGCATCGGCGTCGCAAGGGGCTGCCGAACTTCCGGCTGGTGCGTTACGCCGATGACTTCGTGGTGCTTGTGCACGGCACGAAGGAAGAGGCCGAAGCACTGAAGACGGAGATCGGTGTGCTGCTGGCCAACAGGTTGAAGATGACCCTTTCTGACGAGAAGACCCACATCACACACATCGACGACGCGTTCGTCTTCCTGGGCTTCCACATCCAGCGCAGGCTCTGGGGCGGAGGTCGTCGTGTTGTGCTCACCATTCCGTCCAAGCAGGCTTTGGCATCGGTGATGCACAAGATCAAGAAGCTGACGGGGCGTGGTATGACCTCGCTGTCGTTGGAGGAGGTGCTGCGGGCGGTCAACCCGGTTCTTCGGGGCTGGGCAGCCTATTTCCGCTACGGCGTCTCGAAGAAGACGTTCTCGTACCTCGGTTGGCACGCGTGGCGGAGAATGAATCTCTGGATTCGCCGCAAGCACCCCCGCATGACCTGGAAACAGATGCGACGCCGATATTTCCCAGCGGACAGCATCGCAGAGGGCGGGATCGTTCTCTACAACCCGGCGAAGATGAAGGTCGAACGCTACCGCTTCCGCGGAGCGCAGATCAGCACGCCCTACAACATCGACGAGGTCGATCCACGCGGGGCTCGCTTCCGCCGGACCAGCCACGACGATGTGGCCTTCGTCGGCCAGGTCAGTGAATACCTCGCCTGACCCATCGGATCACGTGGAGAGCCGGATGCTCGGCCAACGGGCACGTCCGGTTCGGCGGGCGGGGATGAGAAAACCGACACCCGAGAGGGTGCACGGCGTCCCGTCCCCGACCCAACTCCTCAAGGACGGTGACGCCTCGGCGTGCGTGACGCGGCAGTACACCGGCACCGCGGGCAAGGACACCAACTGCCAGGCCGGGGTGTCCTTGCACCTGGCATCGGACCGTGCGTCGGCGGTCATCGACTGGCGTCTGTTCCTGCCCGAGAGCTGGGATCCCGCCTCGCCGAAGGCCGATCCCGCCAAGGTGGCCCGTCGTGGGCCGTGCGGCATCCCCGCCGAGGTGGGCCATGTCGAGAAGTGGCAGCTGGCGCTGGACATGATCGACGAGACCCGGTCGTGGGGTATCGATGTCCCGCTCGCCGTGGCCGACGGCGGTTACGGCGATACGGCCGCTTTCCGGCTGGGCCTGGAAGAACGCGGGCTCGACTACGTGGTGGGCATCTCGACCACGACGACCGCGCAGCCGGAAGGGGCGCGGCCGCACATCCCGCCCTACGGCGGTCGCGGCCCCCGGCCCCAGCCCGGCTACCCCGAGCCGGCGCAGACGGTGAAGAAGCTGGTCGTCGAGGCCGGCAGGCAGGCCGCGAAGCCGGTGCAGTGGCGGGAAGGATCCCGTCCTGGCAGCGGCCGCAGCGGCTTCAAGCGCATGTACTCCCGCTTCGTGGCCCTGCGGATCAGGCCCGCCGGATGCGAGATCCGCAAAGCCTGCGACGGCCAGGAGCTGCCGGTGCGCTGGCTGCTGGCCGAATGGCCCGCCACCGAGCCCGAACCTGTCCAGTTCTGGCTGTCCAGCCTGCCCGCCGACACGGCGCTGGCCACCCTCGTGCGCACCGCGAAGCTCCGCCGAATCGAGCACGACTACCGCGAGATGAAGCAGGCCCTGGGCCTGGCCCACTTCGAAGGCCGCACCTGGAGAGGTTGGCACCACCACGTCACCCTCGTCTCCGTCGCACACGCCTTCTGCACCCTCCAGAGACTCACCCGGTCCCCAAAAGAGACGGCGCCGGCCTGAGCCTCTACCAAGTCGCCCGCGAACTGCAGTTACTCCTCGCGGTCTGGACCGGCGCCTGCCCCACCTGTCACCGCGACATGCCAGAACCGATACCGACCTGACCAAGCCCTACTAGTCCTCTCCGGCGGATCTTCACCTGGTTCATACCCACGACGGCTCTAATGCGGCCAAGCTCCACGTCACGAATCTGGTCGTCTTCCCAATCGTCGACAAGCTCGGTCAGAACTGCGACGTCGCCCAGAATCAGGTCCTCATCCGGCGTACGCCCCGCCTCCAGCCGCTGGCCCACCAGGCCCTGGAGGAACTGCACCAAAGCGTCCTTGATTTCGTCGCTCGGAGCCTCCAGGACGAAGAGCGTTCTCTGAAGCGCGTGCAAAGGCACCATGTGCGGCTTCGGGCGGTTCCAGCCCTTGAAGGCCTCGTAGACATCTGCGTCCGCACCCACGATCACGAAGGAGTCGATGTCGTTGTCGGCGGCCCGCAGGACCTGCCGGATCCAGGCGCTGTCGGCGGCACCCGTCTTGACGTCACTCTTCTTCTTGGCGGGCGGACGTATCTGCACCTGGTCACGGAGTGCCTCTACTGCCAGATCACCGTCAAGGGCGATGATCCGGACTGACGGCGCAAGGCTCCGAACGGATGTGTCCACGGCGGCCATTACCTCCGCACGCGAGTAGTACAGATCGTCGGAGGGAATCCTCAGCCCGGCCGCCTGCATCGATTTCCTGGCCCGATTCGTACTCGCCCGCCAAGCCTCCACGATGCGGCGGCGTGTTCCGCGATCTCCCACAGCACCGGCTCCGCCACCCAGACCTCGAACTCATCGTCCAAGGCTCGCTGCGCCCACTCCCGCAGAAGGTCCAAGTCAAGCCCACCGCGGGGATAAGGAGTTCGTGTCAAAGACGATCGCGCGCAGACCGTGACGGACCGACTCGGGGAGCGGCGGGTGTTCGCGGGAAGCCATGGGTCAGACGGTATCCGAGCAGATGAACGAGCAGATCGCCCTCCAGCTGACCGGGCATGCCCGCGCGGTCGCCGTCAACGGCCGGCACCATGCCGCCGCCCTGCCGAAGAGCGACGGCCGCGGCGCCCTCGCCGAAGTCGTCCTCCGCGAAACCGACGGCCGCCTGTCCGCACCACTGGAGCGCACCGCCCGCTGCGCCCAGAACCGCGCCCGGCTCGTACGGGCCATCTACACGCGGCTGGACCGCCTCACAGAGCCCTTCCCGGCCGTCACGTAGCCCGCCGGGGGACCGGGCCCAAGATCTCAAGGCTTACACGCACTCCAGTGCGACGCCACCGCCTTCGGGCCCCCAGCATCGCACTTGAGTGCGTGTAGGGCCTGGGCCGCACACCGCGCCCGAGGTCCTGCCGGGCTCATGGACGTGCCTTACTTGGGCAGGGCCTTGCCGAGGACGTCGAGGATGGAGGTCCTCGCGGCAGACTCGGGCGGCAGGGCAAGGCCGAGCACGGCTGTGACGACGAGGGTGACGCGCAGCCCGTTCACCAAAGCGGGTGCCTGCTCCACCCCAGGTATCCACGGCAGCGCGATGGCCGCGGCGAGGAGAACGACCGGGGGCCACAGCGCGACCGCTGTCCTGCGCAGTCGGGAGAGAGCGGTCACCGGCTCCGCGGCTGCAGTCAGGGCGTCCCAGTCGTCGTCGATCAGCGCGATCACCCCGGACCACAGGGACTGGGCGACCAGGTCGAAGGAAGCCGGGCCGCTGGCCCGAGCTATCGGGATGCGGTGCTGCCGGATGACGGCGGCCAGCCGAAGCACGTCGGCCCGCGCGAGCTCGCGCCCGCCGGGAAACGGCCGGGCGGGCACTGCGGTCTCTGCCCGGCGGGCGGCGTTCTTCAAAGCGCGTTCCACTGCCTTCCGCGAATTCGGCAGGAACCAGGTATCGCGGTGGGCATGTGTCACGGCGCAGGCGTCGACCAGGGCGAGAAGCAGGGGATCATAGGGCCGCATGATGGGCCGGATCACCCACCCGAGCAGGACAGAGACCGTCACGAAGCAGACTGCGATGGCCAGGCCAATCCCCAACATGATCAGCACCACGAAGGCGATCTTCGCGGCCGTTCTCGCCAGGATCTCGCTGGCGGTGGACCACTGCCCCCCGTGGACACCTCCCGAGACAGCGAAGAGGATCAGCGAGACGGCAACGACACAGAGGGCGAGGCTGTGGACGAAGGCCACTCGCCCGGCACGCACGGCCCGCGCGCCGCTCGGCAAAGGACCCAGCAGAAATACGAGCGACAGGACGAGTACGACGGCGAAAAGGAGGCCGAAGCCGATGTAGAACAGCGCGGAGTAGTGTCCGGGGGCGTCATTCGTCTCGATGACGTGGGAGAGCCAGGAGAAAGGGAAGAACAATTCGACCACTGGGGAGGCCGTCAGCTTGCGGATGATCCAGGGAAGCGCGGCGGCGACCAGGAGCGGACCCATCCAGCCGATCGGCTCCCACGTACTGGTGACCGCCTCGTGAATGGCCCGGCGGGCCGCGGCCCGGCCGGCCTCCTTGCCGACGAGGGCGGTCTCTTCCGCAGTCAACGCGGAGCCGCAGGAGCTCGCGACCCGTTCACGGTATTGCACGGCCTGGGCACGGACGAGCGCGACGGACGGCTGACTCACAACTACTCCTCCAAGGCGTACAAGCGCGAGACCCTCAGCACTATGCCCGCCCGCCCCTGACCCGTCTGCTCCATCTCCGCGCCACACCAAGGCCGTTGGGGGTGGTGCAGCCCTGACCATCCATGTCAAAAGAGGCTGGCGCCTGACACCGCGTGAGGGGGCCACGCCGACTCCGACATGCCCCCCACACACACAGCACTCGAGGTCCGTCCGATCGCCTACGCGGCTGCCCATTGCAGTCCGAGGGCGGCCAGCTGCTGGAGTTTGTGGGTGGTGAGTTTGTCCCGGCGGCTCTTGCTGTTGCTGAGGAACACTCCGAGCTTTACCTCGCTTCCGTCCTGCGGCGTGCCGTAGGGGAATTCCGCAGCGCCAGCAGCCCGTAGGACTCTCCGTGTGAGGGGGTTGGTTGGGGTGGTCGGCGCCGGTGCGTTTCAACGACGGATCGTCCATTATCACGGACTGCCTGGTTGAACCGTGATGTTGAGGCGTTCCGGCCTGGGAGCCGTGCGGTGTGCTTGGCTAGTGGAAGTAGGCGCAGGTGCTGATGAGCCGACATGTCGTCGATCCTGTTGTGATCCGTTAACCACGACCCGGACTCCTACGCCAAACGGCCGCCTGCGGATGCCCTGGCTCCCGCCTGACCCTCCTGAGCTGTACCTGAGCTTTGCTGTCGGCGCGGAACTCAGTTCTGACCATTTTGTGGTCGAACTGAGCAATATCCGTCGCTGGTTCGACCTCTGTCACGAAGGTGTCGAATCGGTGGATGCCCTGACGATGTGGATCTTGGGTACTGCGGGCGCTGTGAGCGTCCTCTTGTTTACAGTGCGCGGCCTCTTGGACCAGCTTCCCGAAGTCTTCGAAGCCTGGCATCGAGCCAGACGGGCGATCCGTGATCGAGCTGGTGATGACGACCGGCTCTCCTGAGGTCTCGCGCCCGGCTCGTACGGGCCCTCTACGAACAGCTGGACAGCCTTACAGAACCCCTCCCGGCCGCCACATAGCCCGAGGGGGAGCGGCCCGGGATCCCAGTGCCTACACGCACTCCAGTGCGATGCCGCAGGCCCGGGACAGCGAAGGCCCCCCACAGACACAGCACTCGAGGTCCGTCCGATCGCCTACGCCGCTGCCCAATCGAGTCCGAGGGCGGCCAGTTGCGCGAGTTTGTCGGTGGTGAGCTTGGCGCGGCGTCCCTTCTGGTTCATGATCCACACTCCGAGTTTGACCGCAGGGCCGCCTTCTAACTGCTCCACGTGGCCTCTGGGGACGGTCACGGAGCCCGTGCGGGTTTTGTACTGCGCGAGGGCTGCTACGCCCTTCTCGAAGGCGCTCAGGGGCGCTGTGGACGGCTTCGCGGGTACTTCCAACTCGGGGGCGGGCGGGACGATGCCGAGCTGTTCCAGGCGCTCGCGCTGCCCGTCGTGAAGGGCCTGCCAGACCGACCGGGTGCGCTGCCGGGCCAGCCACTTCCCGATGTCCATGCCGTGGACGGTGAAGCCGGGCAGGACCTCCGAGGCACCAGCCTGGCTTTCTTCGTCGGCCATCAGCTCGCGCAGCGCGGCGTAGTGCCGCTGCCACTCCGCCGGCCACGACGGGTTCCAGTCCTCGTCGATGTCCTTCAACGCCGTTTCCCATTCGGGGTGTTCGGCGAGCGCGCCGGGGCGGCGGAGGTTGGACAGCCACTGCCCCACCGGCCGGTCCAGCATGGTCGCGGGCCGGGGCGCGCACAGCGTCCAGTGCTGGTCGTAGTACGCCTTCGCGGCCTCCAGGTTCTCCTGGAACCGCTCATCCACGAGGCTCCAGACCATGCCCAGCTTCTCCAGCCGCTTCGCGCGCTGGCCGGTCATCTGCCCCGCCCCGTACGCCCGTCGCTGTTCCGCGATCCACTGCCCGAGCGGGTACGCGCCCTCCTTGTGCCCGTACAGAACCCTGGCGTGAAGCTCACGCTCCGCGAACTTCTTGAGTGCCGCCCAGCCGCGGCCCCAGTCCTGGCGCTCAGTGTCGATCACGTTGAAGGACACCCAGTCCGCGACCATCACCGGGTCACGCGGAGCCGCAAAACGAAGCAGCAGACGAGACTCATCCTCGCCTTCCTCGGGCGGCGGACCGATGTACTCGGACGGCTGAGCGACGTCCTTCTGAGGCTCCTGCGGAATCGCGAGCAATTCGATTGCCTCTTCATCGTGAGCGCGCAGCCCCTCCAATACCTTCACCAAAGGCCGATACGATCCGGAGGTGAACATGTCCTCCGGCTTTTCTCCGGGCTGGAGGAATACCGGCACGATCAGAGAGGCGACTTTCCCTTGTCCGGGCTTTTGACGCAGCGCCCGGCCGATGGCCTGGACGATGTCGTGCGGAGCGCCCTTGGGGTCCAGCAGGGCCACGGAGTCCACGGCCCGGATGTCGACGCCCTCACCCAGGACACGGCAATTCGAGAGCACGGCCCGCAGCGCGGTGGACCCGAAGCCGCCCAGGACTCCCCGCCGGCGCTCGGGGACGTGCTCGCCGCACAGCCAGTCCGCCCAGATCGCCGCCGGGTACTTCTCGGGCTGGTCGGCGTGCAGCTTGGCCGCGACGCGCTCCAGGCCCTCCGCGTATGCCTGTGCCTCTATCGTCCGGTGGTGGAAGGTGATGCAGGTGCTGAGGTTGTGCTGCGCCATCGTGTGCAACAGCGCGGCCTGGAGCGCCCCGAGGCGCTCCCCGCGCACCTCTTCGGTGTGCCGCTCCTCGCCCATCAGCCGCTCGGGCGTGACGACCGGGTCGGACAGTTCCAGGACGATGATCTGGTACCGCGCAAGTAGCCCGCGCGAGACGGCAGACGCCAGCGAAAGCTTGTAGAGAACCGGCCCAAACACTGCCTCGTCGTCCATGGAAGCCGCCATCTCACGCGGCAGCGGGTCACGCACCCCCTCCGCGACCTCGCGGTTGAGGCGCTCCTCCCAGATCCGCGGCGTCGCCGTCAGATACAGCCGCCGGTACGCCGGGATAACGGCTTGGTCGTGGACATCCGCCCACGCCTTACCCATCGACCCTGACGTCCGGTGCGCCTCATCGACCACCGCGAGGTCCACCGGGGCCAACTGCTGCCCGTACACGCCCTCGAACGCCTCCGCCAGGACCCCCAGGGACGCGTAGGTGGCGTAGATGGTGACCGGCCCCTGACCGTGCCACAGCGCCAGCTGCACAGGGTTCGTGGTGGAGCGCACCCCCAGGCTCCACAGCTCCGGGTCGTCCCCGAGCGAACACACGGCAACCGCCGGCCCCTTGTGCCCGGCGTCGTGCCACGCCTTCACCGTCTGAGCCAAGAGGTCCAGCGTCGGCACCAGAACGAGAACGCGGCCCTTGGGCACCATGCGCTTCGCCGACGCCGCCGCAATGATGGTTTTTCCCGTTCCGCACGCGGCGTGCACCTGCCCACGAAGTCCATTCCAAGGAATACCACCCGGCGGAATATCGAAGCCCCGCACAATAGCGGCAACGGCCTCGATCTGATGGTCACGCAACTTCACGGCCATGCCCCGTGTTCTCCTTTTTGCGGAATGCGACGCGTAATCAGAAAGAGAATCCCAGCGCGAGGTGCGCGACGCTGGGGTTGTGGTGCTCGATCCCAGACTCTACACAGCAGCTATCCGTGATGCATCCCTCCCGCGCCAACTTCGCCCCCCCAGGGTGATGCATGACTCATTCTCACCCACGAGCAGCCGGTTGTCCTGTATGCTGGCGGGGCATCGGCGAGCTTGACCGGACAGTTTCGATGGTGGGGGAGAGGCCAGGGTGGAGCGCAGCGGAACCCTTCACTGCAGTGGGGCCGGCACTCCGTCAGACCGATGGCCCGTCACATCCGTTGCAGGGATGGTGGCCAGGAACCCCAAGCTCTACACAGGCCCGCACGCGATGCACCTCCCCTTGTAGCCAGCCCCGGTGATCGCGCTTGCGCGGTCGCCCCCCAATTCGCGCTTGCGCGAATTGCATTCGGTTAGGAATTCCGTTTACGGAATTCCATTCCGGCGCTTGCGCCGGAATCTGAATTGCGCTTGCGCAATTCATTCACTATGACGCGCGCCAGCGCGGCATATCCCGCTCCGCGGG
>NZ_JBITEV010000024.1:0-79491 GCF_044455465.1 Streptomyces sp. NPDC051217 | reverse complement strand
GCTTCCTTCGCCTTGCCGGAGTCGCTCTCCTCCGCCGCCTGAGCGTCCTGCAACTCCTTCAGAGCAGCGTCATAATCAATCTCCGTCTGCGACTTCCCGCCACTGTCATTACCTGTGTCAGAAGCGGGATCACCAATCGTACCGCCGGGCGGGACTTCCTCCCCGCCCTCGTCGTCCTGATCATCTTCGGCGACGGTGTCACTGCCACCACCGCAATTGCCCCCACCGGTGATCTCGCAGACCTGCGTACTGATCCCATCGGCCAGCGCCGGACCGACCCCCGTACCCACCAACGCGCCCACGATCGCCGCGACAACGACAATCAGGCCGACGTACTCGATCGCCCCCTGCCCACGCTGAGACGATCTGCGCAACGCACCCAACAGCCGGACGTCGGTGCGCGGCAGGGACTGCCGCGCCCGGCGTCGGATGTGACGAATCCGACGTACTACCCCCGATGGCAACATACACGCGACGCTACGGCGCCAACTCGGCCCGGGTCATGGGCCCGAGGGCCCAATACCAGGCTCAGTTCCCAGGCGGCCGAGCGACAGACGACAAAGACGGACAGGGCACTGCCCCGGCCGCCTGTCGTACCGGCGGTCGGGGCAGAGGTGGGGGGTCATAGAGGGGTCGCGGACGCGAGAAGGGCAGGTCCGGCACCGTCCTGGCGGAGATGGGTGCGGCCTGCCCTGCTCGCTGCGAGTCCGGTGGATCAGCCGCCGAGGATCTCGGCGACCTTGTCGGACAGGCCGCCGGCGATCTCGTCCGCGACACCGGAGCCGACGATCGCGGCGATGATCAGCGCGACCAGGACGATGACACCCACGTACTCGACCGCGCCCTGACCCTTGTCGCTGCGGCGCTTCATGGCGGCGACGGCGGTGTTCGCCCAGGTGCCGACGTAGAGCTTGGCGTTGGTGGCGGCCTTCAGCGTGACGTTCGACATGTGATTTCCCCCTGTTGTGTCGGCCGGCCGTCTTCCGGCCGACTCGTACGAGTCTTTGGTGTCTCCCGCGCTTCCGGCTTCCTCCTGGCCGGTCTCGCTGGCGACATGAGAAACATACGGCGGCACCGGGGGACCCGGCATGGGCCCCAAGGCCCAACCCCAGGCCCAACCTCAGGCCCAGCCACGGCTTGGGCCCGGCAGCCAGAAAACCGGCCGGTGTCGTATGCGACGCGCATACGACACCGGCCGGCGGGCCCCGAGACGGAACAGGCGGATCAGTTCTGGGAACTGTCCGTGTCGCCGCGCGGGAAGGAGATCTCCACGCGGCGGTTCTTCTTGCGTCCTTCTTCGTTGCCGTTGTCCGCGATCGGGTACTGCTCGCCGTAACCCCGGATCTCGTACGTGATGCCGGCGGCGGTCAGCTCCTTCTCCAGGACTCCGTGCACCGCTTGCGCGCGCTGCTTGGAGAGGACGTCGCCGTGGGCGGACGAGCCCAGGTTGTCCGTGAAGCCGAAGACGCGGACCTTCTGGGCGCCCTGCTTCTCGATCTCCGCCGCCACAGCGGCGATTCGGTCGTTCGCGGCGCTGGAGAGCTTCGCGCTGTCCTTGCCGAAGAGCACCTCGGACTGGAGCGCGAACTTCACCGTCTCGCTGGTGTCCTCGCGGCGCTCCTCACCGCCCTCGGACTCGACGACGGAGATGATCGGCAGCACCCTCGCCGCAGCGAGAGTGGCACCGTCACGGAGCTTCAGTCCCGGGTTGTTCCCGTCGACCTCGGGCGGCGGCGACGTCGACTCCGTGCCGGGCGGGGTGCTCGGCGACTCGTCGGCCGACGCGCTCGCCGCCATCGTGAACTGAACACTGGTGAAAAGGACCGCGGCGGCGATGGCCGTCGCCGCCGGCCGCACCATGGCCCGGCGCGTGCGCGCCGTGGTGGCACGCATCAGGAGATCTCAATCGTCGCGTTGGGCATCAGCGGAACCTGGATGTCGACCTCGGACGTGCCCTCGGGCGGCGCCGGGAACTGGGCGAAGAAGTTCTCGGTCGCGTTGCCGTCCATACGGGTGATGCCCGTCGTGGTCAGCGGGTAGCCGTCGGTGTCCCGCAGGACGTAGTAGCGCTTCTTCTCCGCCTTGTCGATCAGTGTGATACCGGCGAGGGACCGGCCGGTGCGCTTGACCTGGTTCTCCTGGCCGTTCCACTGGAGCGGCACCTGCGTGCTGTCGCCGTTGGTGTTCTTGATGGTCCCCGAGACCGTCAGGAATCCGCCGTCGTCGCGGGTGGCCGTGTTGATCACCACCTGGAATCCGTTGGACCCGTTGATGGTCGCAAGGGTCTGGCTGGTGTCCGGCACCGTGTTGCCGCCGTCGTCCTTCGAGTTGTCCCCGCTCGGGGCCGACGACGACGCGCCGTCGTCCTTCGAGCCGTCGTCGCCACTGCCGCACGCCGTCAGAGACACGGTCAGCGCCACGGCCGCGAGGGCGCAGCCCGCCACCCTACGGGCCTTCATTCCATGCCGGATATTCATCAGTAAATGATCCTTTGCGTTCACTCGCGGTCAGTCCTCGGCCAGTCGGACGGAGAACAGGACAGACATGTCAGGCAGCACGGGGTCCACCGGGTCGATGGTCAGACCCTTACCATCACAGACGAGTTCGCCCGGGGAGACAGGCTCTTCTTCGCCCTCGTCTCCCTCGTCTCCCTCATCGGGCTCCTCGGAACCCTCTTCGGAGTCCTCGTCTTCCTCCGCCGGCTCGAAGCTGCACCGAGGTTCGACAACGGCCGTGGCGTGCGCCTTGGCCTTCTTGTCGGCGTCCTCCCCCAGCACACTGTCGCCCATCGTCTCCTTGGTGACGACGTGGACCGTGAAGGCCCACCTGCCGTCATCCGTCCAGCCGCATCCGCCCGCGGGCACATCGATGTCCGCGTCGTTCTCTTCGGCGAAGCGACCGGCCGCGACGCAGCCGTTGTAGGTCCCGAGGGGGTTGCCGTTGAAGATGTCGTCCAGATAGCCGGGGTTGAGAAGATTCCCGAGCAGGTCGAGCCGGAACTCGTCCCGTGATTCCTGGGCCGCCGCGAGTGCTGCCGCGTCGGCGGCGGACTGGGCACCGTTGCGTGTGGCGCCCGCCTGGCCGACCGCGAAGAACGCGAGCGCGAGAAAGAGCAGGCCCGCCACCATCGTGATGTAGATGGGAGCGGCCTGCCCAGCCTCGCGGGAGTCGCGCACTATCAGCCGCCGAGAATCTCGCCGACCTTCTCCGACAGACCGCCGGCGATCTCGTCGGCCACGCCCGAGCCCACGATCGCGGCGATGATCAGGGCCACCAGCACGATGACGCCGACGTACTCGACCGCGCCCTGACCCTTGTCGCTCCGGCGCTTCATCGCGGTGACAGCCGTGTTCGCCCAGGTGCCCACGTAGAGCTTGGCGTTGGTGGCGGCCTTCAGCGTGACGTTCGACATGGGAATCCCCCTGAGTGTCGGTCGGCCGACGACCGGCCGACTCGTACGAATCTGTGGTGTCGCTCGCGCTTCCGGCTTCCTCCTGGCCGGTCTCGCTGGCGACATGAGAAACGTACGACGACAGGGCACCCCTCAGCATGGGCCCCAAGGCCCAGCTCCGGGCCCAACTCGCCGACTGGGTCCCCTTCTTGATACCTCGGCCCTCACGGCCTCCAGCACGCTCAGCCACGACCGGCCGACCCCCCTCGTGCTCCGTGCCAGAACGCGATTGCCTCGCCCCGGCTGCCGGCGTTCAGTTTGGCGAAGATGCGATTGATGTGGTTCTTGACGGTCTTCTGACTGATGAAGCAGGCGGAGGCGATCTGCTGGTTGGTCATCCCTGACGCGATCAGGTCCATGATCTCCACCTCCCGCTGGCTCAGCTCCGAGTAGAGGCTGTCCGGTGAACCGGCCGCCCCGGCTGTGCCGGGCATCCCCGGCATCGCCTGTCCTTGATAAGAATGTGCCACATTCGCTTGCGAAAGCGAAGACCCAGGAGCAAATTGTTGCGGGTTCAACTCCCGATCACCGGGTAGTACTTGCCGGTTTGGGGGAGAAACGTACGACGGGTGGCCCTGCCCGGCGTGTGCGTTCGCAGATGAATGGCCCGGCTGCGCGGGCTGGTAGCCGGGGCCGGTGAACGCCGTACCGAGTCCCTCGGGAAGGGCTCCGGCCCCCGGGTCGGCGCCGCCCGCACCCCGCACACTCGCCAGCAGCGCGCTGGACGCGGAGTGCGTGAAGTGGGCCCGGCCCTGCTTGATGTCCCTTACGGCGGCGACCAGTTGGTCGGCGGTGAACTCACCGTGGACGAGATAGCCGCCCGCGCCGAGACGCAGTGCCTCATGGACGATCTCGCTCTCGCGGCTGTACGTCATCATCAGCACCGGCGCGAGCCGCACCAGGTGCGGCAGGGCGGAGATCCCGTCGACACCCGGCATACGGACGTCCAACAGGACGACATCCGGGTGGTGTTGGACCGTCTGTTCGTACGCCTGGCGGCCGTCGGCGGCCTCCGCGGCGACCTCGATGTCGTCGCGGCCGGACAGCAGGACGCTCAGCCCCGCTCGTACGACCGGGTTGTCGTCCGCGACCACGACACGCAGTGGGGGCGCGGTGGGCATCGGCCCTGGCAGGGCGGGGAATCCTTCGGATGCCGCCGGCGGTGCTGACGTGGGGACTCCGGCGGTGTGCTCCGAGCTGAGCGGTGTGGCGTGCGAGGACGAGTGCTGCGATACGTGCGACTGCTGCGTCCAGTGCTGCCCGGAACTCCGTGAGATGTCGTCCGGCATGGCTGCGGCCTCCTCTCCATGGGTGGGAACGGTGGTTGGTTGGTGGCGCGGGTCGTCGGTGAGATCGGTGCGGGTCGGTACGGGCCTTTGCTGCACGGTCAGTTGAGCATCGGCTCGGGTTGCTGCGGCAGTCCGCCCTGGGACAGTCCCAGGGCGTCGAGCGAGAGTTCCAGTCGTACTTCCGTGCCCTTGGCCGCCCGGCCTCTGCCGATACGGATCCGGGCCCCGATCGACGCCGCGCGTTCCACCATGCCGACGAGGCCGAAGTGGCCCGCCCGTCTGAGGTCTTCGAGCGAGGTGCCCTCGGGCAGACCCTGCCCGTCGTCGTACACGCTGATACGCAGCACGTCGCGGACCACCCCCGCCGAGACGTCGACGTACGTCGGGTGCGCGTGCCGCTGAGCGTTCTCCATCGCCTCCGTGGCGATGGTCAGCGCGTGCCGGGCCACGGCGTGCGGAATGGGTGGCATACCCGTCTCGCCGAGCTGCCGGAAGGACGCCTGGAGGCCATGACGCCGACCGAAGTCCTCGGTACGCGAACGGAGTTCGGCCGACACGTCGACCCCGCCGTCGAGGCCCGACTCCCGGCGCAGGTCGGAGAGGAGTTCGCGGGACTCGGCGGCGGCCCGGCGGGCCGAGCGCGCGACGAGTTCCGCCTGGTGTTTGACCGTGAGCGGGTCCATCCGGTCGGCCGTGCTGGCGAGACCGTCGGCGGCCATCGCGAGACCGTGCAGCGTCTTGGCCACCGAGTCGTGCATCTCGCGGGCGAGCCGGGCCCGTTCCTCCTCGACCGCGCCGGTGACGGCGAGCCGGGCGCGGGCCTCGGTGAGCGCCTGACTGGCGGTGCCGAAGCCGAGCATCAGGTTGCGCAGCGTGCTGCCGATCGCACCGGCGACGATGCACAGACCCGGCAGGAGAAGCGCGTTGAAGGCCACGTCCACCTCGGTGTTGACGGCGTAGGCACCTCCCACGATCAGGGACTGGAGCACCGCGAAGAGCGCGGCGCCCCGCCAGCCGTAGACCAGTCCGGCGAGCAGCGGCGTACAGATGGTGACGTACGCGAGAGTCGAGTCCGGGGAGGCGGTGGCCAGCAGCAGCGCGCCGAACAGCATGTCGAGGGCGAGCAGCGACGGGTGCCGCAGCAGGATGGGCCCGAAGCGCTCCCAGTCCCGCAGCAGGATGTACGAGACCATGAAGGTGACGAGCACCGAGGAGCCCACGAGCCAGGTGGCGAACCCCGGCGCCGTGCGTTCGAGGGCGAACGGCGCGGCCAGGACGATCATCGCCATCCGGAAGCCGAACGTCTGACGGCACAGCGCCTGAAGGGCGTTGACCTGGATCGGCAGCGAGGGAATGTGGTTCGGCGTGGTCGCCGTACTCGGGATCTCGCTGCGGATTCCGCCGGTCAGAGTCGTGGACCGTGGGGCCATTGGGGGTCACCTCCCGCTCGGGTGCATGGGTCTCGGGTCGACGCGTTCATCTGTTGCCTCAGCCTCCGGAGAGGATCTCTCCGAAGTCCACGCCGGAACCGTAGTAGAAGCTGAGCACAATAAGAATCATGGTCGCCGGAAGCATCACCATGGTCACGACGAGGGTGGTCTTCGGTACCGCTTGTGCCGCGCTCCGCCGGGCGTTCTGCGCGTCGGTGCGGCGCATGTCGTTGGCGATCTGGATCAGGGTGTCGACGATCGGCGCGCCGAGCTCCTCACCCTGCTGGAGCGCGGTGACGAACATCGACACCTGCTCGGACGCGTTGCGCTTACGGAGCTGGTCGAACGCCTCGCGGCGGCTCACGCCCATGTCCATCTGCCGCAGGGTGATGCGCAGTTCGTCCGACCACGGCCCCTTGTACTTCTCCGCGACGCGCTCCAGGGCCTGGCGGAAGCCGAGGCCCGCCGAGACCACGACCGCGAGGACGTCGAGGAAGTCCGGCAGCGTGCGTTCGATGTCCGCGCGGCGCCTGCGTATGGCGCTGCGGATGATGACGTCCGTCCAGAGCATGCCGTAGGCGAAGGCGACGACCGCGATGACCGTCTGGCCACGGACGATCAGGGAGAGCGCGGCCATCGCGCCGAGGGCGCCGTAGACGGCCCGGCGGGCCGCGTACCGGTCGACGGTCATACCGCCGGGGTTGCCCGCCATGTCGAGGCGGCGGCGCAGGGCGTCGACCCGCTTGGGTCCCATCATCCGCAGCACGGACGGGGCGTAGCGCATGCCCATCCGGTCGATGCCGGAGCCGACGGCGGTGGTCCGGGTGGCGCCGACCTCCAGCGCGATCGCCAGGTCGCTGGGGAGTTTGGCGTCGGCGCGGTAGAGCCGTACGCCGTGGAAGACGCCGTATATGGCGAGCCCCATGAGGGCGGAAAGCAGAAGTTCCATGATGTGCGTGCCCTCCTTTCTCAGACCTGGATGCGGGACATGCGGCGGATGAAGAAGAAGCCGACGCCGTAGAGGCCGAACGCGACCACGGTGCCGATCTGACCCAGCGCCGAGCCGGTCATCTTGTCCAGCGCGCCGGGGGTCGTGGCGTTGATCATCAGGAGGAAGCCGAGACCGAGCATCGGGACGGCGAGCGCGGTGACCTGGATCTGGGAGAGCATCGTCTTGACCTCTCGCCGGGTCTCCTTGCGCTCCTCCAGCGTCTCGGTGAGGTTGCGCAGCGAGCTGACGACCTGACCACCGGCGCGGCTGGAGAGGATCAGCGTGGTGACGAGCACGACGAGTTCACGGGAGGGCAGCCGTTCCGCCAGCTCACCGAGCGCGTCGTCCAGGGAGTGTCCGACGGCGAGTTGGTCGGCGACCCTGCGCAGTTCCTCGCCGGCCGGGTTGTCCAGCTCCTCGGCGGCCATGATCAGGGCCGTACGCATCGCGAGGCCGGCCTGGGTGGCGTTGGCGAGTACGCGGGTCAGCTCGGGCAGCTGGTTGATGAAGGCCTCGGTCCGCTTGACCCGCTGCCAGTTCAGGAACGCGTTGCCGCCCCATACGCCGACGAGCGCCGCCAGCACACCGAAGAACGGCGCGAATATGGCGCCGACGACGAAGTAGAGACCGAGCAGACCGGCGAGCACATAGATGAAGTACTCGCCCGGTGTCAGATCGAGGCCGGTGACCGCGATCTTGTGCTCGATGCGCTTGCCGATGCCGGTGCCGCGCAGCCTGCGGTCGAGCCCGATGAACCGCCGTCGCCGGCCGCCGACCGTCGCCATCTGGCCCGTCTGGGACATCCGGTCGACAAGCACCTGTCGTTGGGCCTTGCCCGCCGAGTAGACGTGCACGCCGATGACGCCGAGCACACACGTCAGCAGCGTGATGCCTATCGTCAGGAGCGGAAGATTATCCATGTCGTGCGGGGACCTTCTGGGTGAGCGGCGGGCAGGGACGGTTATGGGGGCGGTGGTCGCGACCCGCGGTCAGGCGGCCGACTTCCGGAGCGCGAGTTGCTCCTCGGACTCGGCGACACCGAAGGCGGGAGGAAGGGGTTCGCTCCTCATGTAGAGGCGTTCCGCGATCCGCCGGGGCAGGGGGTAGTACTCGAAGTGGCCGTGGATCCGTCCGTCTGCCGCCATCGGCTGGGCGAGGTAGCGGCAGACCGAGACGATCCGGTACTCCTCGCGGCCGTGGGAGTCGACGATGGCGATCTCGGTGATCCGGCGGGAGCCGTCGGCGTGCCTGGTCAGCTGGACGATCACATCGACGGCGCTGTTGATCTGGTCCTTGATCGCCACGAAGGGGATCTCGACCTCGGACATGGACGCCAGGGTCTGGAGTCGCATCAGCGCGTCCTCGGCGCTGTTGGCGTGGACGGTCGCGAGCGAACCGTCGTGACCGGTGGACATCGCCTGGAGCATGTCGAGTGTCTCACCGCCACGGACCTCACCGACGATGATGCGGTCGGGGCGCATACGCAGGGAGTTGCGTACGAGGTCACGAATGGTGACCTGGCCCTTGCCCTCCACGTTCGCGGGCCGGGTCTCCAGCGTGATCACGTGCTGCTGCTGGAGCTGGAGTTCGGCGGAGTCCTCGATGGTGACGATGCGCTCGCCGTCCGGGATGAGACCGGACAGGGCGTTGAGGAGCGTGGTCTTGCCGGTGCCGGTGGCGCCGGAGACGATCACGTTGAACTTCGCGCGGACCAGCCCGGACAGCAGGATCATCATCTGCTCGTCGAGCGAGCCGAGGCCGATCATCTCCTGGAGGGTGAAGGCCCGCGGGAAGCGTCGGATCGTGAGGATGGGCCCGCTCAGCGAGAGCGGCGGGATGATGACGTTGACACGCTCGCCGGACGGCAGTCGCGCGTCGACCATCGGATTCGCCTCGTCCACACGGCGGTTGACGGTGGAGACGATGCGCTCAATGGTCTGCATCAGCTGTTCGTTGGAGGTGAACCGCATCGGCAGCATCTCCAGCCGGCCGCTGCGCTCGACGAAGACCTGCTCGTGGCCGTTCACCATGATCTCGCTGATGGAGGCGTCTTCGAGCAGGGGTTCCAGGATGCCGAGGCCGAGGGCTTCGTCGACGACGCGGCGGATGAGCTGAGAACGCTCGCCGGAGGAGAGGACGGGGCCCTCGCGGCTGATGATGTGGCCGAGGACCCGTTCGAGCCTGGCCCGGCGCTCGGCCGCGGCCAGTGAGGACATCTCCGCGAGGTCGATCTCTTCGAGGAGCTTGCCCCGGTACACGGCGACGAGCAGGCTCTCCTCACTGAGCCCGTTCGTAGGCTCAGGGCTGTTGATGCGCGCCCTCAGGCTCATGTCCTCAACTCCCAGATCATGCTGGTGTGATGCTCGGGTGGTGCGTGTGTGCTGCCGCTTCGGTCAGTCGAGCGGCATGGTGGCGGTCCTCTCCGCGTCCCCGAAGTCGAAGACCGGCAGTATCGCCGGGACCGGGACACGAGCGGTGATCTTGACCTCGTCGCCGAAGGACGGCTCCCGCTCGAAGGTCGCGTCCTCGGCCAGCCAGTCGCTCATGGATTCCCTGCCGACCTGGACATAGTCGGTGTCCAGCGTGGAGGCCGCGCGGGCGGAGGCGCGGGAGGCCGTGCCCGCCTGCTGCACGGCGTACGCGACGAGGCCGAGCTGTACGGCGGCGAGGCCGACGAAGATCATGAGGGTGACGAGGCCGGCGAACTCGATCGCGGCCTGGCCCTTCTCCTTGGGCTCCGCGCCGGTCTTCCGAAGGAGGAATCGCTTCGGCATCTCAGCTCTCCTTCACGGCGGCGGACCGGCCAGGTATTTCGATCGGGATACTGACGGAGCCGGGGAAGAGCAGCGGCACGTCGAGATCGACCTCCGCCTTGTAGAGGTCCCCGTCCGTGTAGCAGTCGATGTTCGCGTTCCAGGCGTCCGGCAGGTGTTTGCGGCCGGCCTCCTCGCAAGCCTGCTGGCGCGTCGGCGCGTACGCCGCGGTCCCGGCGCGCACCGCCTCGTCCGCCGCGTTGCCCGCGAGGGAGAAGGTGTAGCCGACCAGCGCGGCCTGCCAGAGCATGACCGCGGTGATCAGGATGATCGGCATCATGCCGGTGAACTCGATCGCGGCCTGGCCGCGGTCGCCCCGCAGGCGCGCCGTCAGCGCCGCCGTGCCGCGTTCATCTGCCCGTATCTGTGGATTGCTCATGGCTCAACGTGCCCCCTCAGCCTTGTCATCCGTCTGGTCATCCCCGTGGTCCCCGCCATCCCCGTCGCACCGTCAACTCCGTCATCCCCCGTCATGACTTCGATCGTCCGCGGCGGACACCCACCGAGCCCCGGTCTCCCTTGAACTTCCCCTGTTTCTCCGCGCCTTCGGGGGTTTTCACCAGGCCCAGCTCCCCGGCGAGCCCCCAGAGCGCCTGCTTCACCGTCGACTTGGACTCCAGGTCCTGCATCCTGCCCGCGTCGACCACCGCGTGCAGCTCCTTGAAGTTCGCCGGGATGACCATCCGTGACACCTTGGTGCCGGTGATCTTCTCGATGAGCGGCGGCTGGATCTCGGTGTTCCGCATGTAGCGGTTGACCACGATCGTGGTCTCCTCCGCCTTGCGGATCTGGAGCCGGTCCCAGAGCTTGACCATGCGCTTGGCCGCCCGTACCGCCACCACGTCCGGCGTGGTCAGCAGCAGGGTGGTGTCGGCCATCTCGATCGCCGCCGCGTTCGCGCTCGTCGTCTGCGTACCGCAGTCGACGATCACGACCTCGTAGCGGTTGCGCAGCGCGCTGACGATCTGGCGTACGGAGCGGTCGTTGATCTCCTCGCCCCGCTCCCCCTCCCCCGGCGCGAGCAGCAGCCCGATGCCGGTGTGGTGGGTGAAGACCGCGTCCTGGAGCACCCGGGGCGAGATGTCCTGGATGGTGGCGAGGTCCACGATCGAGCGGCGGAACTGCACGTCCAGGTAGGAGGCGACGTCGCCGGCCTGGAGGTCCAGGTCGGCCAGCGCCACCGTCATGCCCGACGCCTTGGCGGCGAGGGCGAGTTGGACGGCGGCCACGGTCGTGCCGACGCCGCCCTTCGCCCCGCTCACGGTGACGACGGTGCCACCGGGACCGGTGAACACGTCGCCGCCGTGGCCGAGATGGCGCCGTACGCCCACGGACCAGGCAGCGGCGGCCTGGACGCGCTGGGCGAGTTCCTCGTAACTGAGCGGGAGTCCGACCAGTCCTCGCGCGCCCGAGTCCATCGCGGCGGAGAAGAGGCCCGGGCTCGCGTCGGCGGTGACCAGAACGACCCCGACCGCCGGAAAGCGGAGGGCCACCTCCCGAATCAGCTCAAGGGCTGGGACGGGACCGATCCGCTCATGTACCAGAACCACTTCCGGTAGTTCGTCGATGGACTCCGTGGCCAGCCTGGCCAGGGTGTCGATCAGCGAGGTCGAGTCACCGACCGGCCCGGCCGGCTCCGCGTCGGGGAGCTGGCTGAGCAGGCTGGTGATGGATCGGGCGGCGTCGGCGTCACCGACGACCGGGAGAATTCTGGTCGTCATTCGTCCCTCACTTGTCCCCTTCGAGCGTGTAGGTGCTCTCCCCGGGGCGCAGCGTGGTGGGGCTGTCGTCGGGAAGCAGGGCGAGGCGTACGTGCTGTGCGAAGGACTCGGCGTAGGCGACGCGCTGGGCGTCCTTGGTCTTGAGGGCGAAGGTGATCGGGACGGCCGACCTCGGTCCGGTGCTGCTGCCCCGGTCGTCCTCCTTGGGCTCCAGCGGCGTCAGCGAACCGACGTCGATGACCTTGGCGTTGGGCACGATGATCCGGGACTGGGCGCTGCTGTCCTGGTCCTCGGCGGCGAAGGTGGCGAAGATGTTGACGAGGTCACCCGCGTTGATCTTGCCCGCGACGCCGGTCGCGGCGTCGATCATGATCGCGATCTCCTGCTCGTCGTTGGCGAGGGCGGGCCGCTTGACCATCATGTCGTCCTGGAGCAGCGACCCCTTCTTGAGCTGGGTGACCGCGATCTTGCCGGTGACGACCGAGAGGTCGGTGACCGCGTTCTCGGACAGCCAGCGCTTGGGCATCTCTATCTTCTCGAACTGCCCCTCTTCGAGGGCGGTGTACGGAGCGACGTCCGCCTTCAGCCGGTACGCGGGCACCTCGGGTCCGACCTTCGAATTCACGTCGCTGATCACCGAGAGCACGCCGGCGAAGGCGCCGAAGGCGCAGAGGACCGAGAGGAGAAGAAGAATGATGCCGCGGCGTTGCCGTGAATTCATGAGCGGGACAACCTCGTTCGAAGACGTGGGACGGGGACTGGCTGGGCGGGCGGGGAGACGGAGTAAGCGGTTGCCGCACGTGCCGGGAGCCGCCTGACTCCGGTCCGTACGGACCGCCTGGCAGGCGGGTTACGACCCGTGGCGCGTTGGTGTTCCTTGGTTCAGGACACCTGAACCGTCTCTTTGGTTCTCGGACGCTGACAGCGGAGCCGAACAGAATCCGCAACGATCACCGATTAGTTCGAGACCGCACCAGGAACACACCTCTCGACGTACGGATGAAACCAGCTGGTAAAGAACGGAGATATCCGGCAGGAACGCAGCGAATTCGATCATCTTGGACGTCCCCCACCAACGCGGGGAATCCGAGAGCAGTGACATCTCCTGCACTCCCTGTACCCGCCAGGCGGGTGCGAGTGTCGCGGTCACCCAGTCCGATTGCAATTGTCCCTTTCCGACCAGCAGTTGGGTGCCGAATTCGGGTCCGGTGAGTTCACCGTTGCCGATCTTGATCAACTGGGGATCGGGGTTGGCCAGGACACCGAACTGTGAGCCCGGCACCCAGGACTTGGCGTGCGACTTGAGACTGACAGGGACGCGGTCGAGCTTGGTGACCGAGTTGAGGAGAGCACCGGCGTGGATGTAGTGGGAGAGCAGCCGCGCGGCCGACGCGACGACGCCGGCACTGAAGTCGCAGATGGACAACTGCCGTAGCTGCCGCACGAGTACGGCGAGTCCGAGCGGCGGTAGGTCCAGTTTGAGCAGGGAGATACGGTCGCTCTCCAGGACAGAACGGACTGTGTGCAGCCGCTGTTCGTGCGCCACCGGGATGGAGGCGGGATAGACAGCGACGACATAACCGTGCTGCTCCACCAGAACCTGCATGTCCGCGAGCGCAGCCTCCAGAGGCTGGGCATCGGGCGCCTGCAGCAGGGCCGCCGGGGGCGTCTGCTGGTCGGTGGGTGGCAGCACCAGGTCGTGACTGGTGACAGCTATGGCGGTTGACACCTGGTTCCCCGTTCAGCTCGGCCGTCGGAGTTCGGCGGCCGCGGTTCTCTCTCCTGCTGCGGACTGCTGCTCGGTGTTCGGTAGTCCTGGTTCGGTGGTACTGGTCCGGCGGTCCTGCTCGTACTCCGTCGGCTTCGACTGCCGCTCAGCACTTTATCCGCGACTTTGGGCACAGAGAACACCTCACCGATGCCAGTGGTACGGCGCTCTCACGGCACGCACCACCAAAATCGGGCGAAGCAGTCAGGCGTTAACCCAGGTTTCATTTGATCTCGAAACTAGCCGACCCGAGATGCACCCACCAGGCAACTGGGGCGCTTTGGGTCCGAGTTGGGTCCACGGACCCACGCCACAGGTGCCGGGCCCTCCGTACGCTCCGATTCGATTCGTACACACGAAGGTGTACGGCCACCGAGGGGGACGGTCGGATGAGACGGGAACTGGTACGCGGACGACCACGGGGCGACCGCGGCACCTCGGCCACCGAGTACGTGGGCATGGTCGTGGTGGTCGCGGCCGTCGCGGGAGCCATGGTGGGCACCGGAGTTGACGGGACCATCGCCGAACAGCTGAAGTGCCTGGTCACGTTCGGGCCGTGCACCCCCGGCAACGGGAAGCAGAGCCAGTCCGCGCCGAAGACCGACGCCGACTACGAGCCGCCGCTCTGCCAGATCTCCTCGATCAGCGACAAGGCCGGTGCCAAGGGCAAGTTGCTGTTCATCGAGTGGGGCGAGGAGTACGGCTTCCAGCAGCAGACCTTCCAGTCCAAGAACGACGTGAACAAGGACGGCAAGGTCGACGACAAGGACCAGCAGGTGATGATGACCTTCACCGACGCCGCGTCCATCGCCGCCAAGAAGGACTGGAAGCCGGGCGCCAAGGTCGGGAAGTTCGGCTCGGACAAGGTGGAGCTCGGTGCCGGGATCAAGGTGACCAACGGGGACACCTGGGTCTTCGACAGCGAGGAGGACGCGGCGAAGTTCCGCGAGGACATCGAGGACCTGAAGACGTACGAGCTGGCCAACCGGCACGCCAACTCGCGTGGCGGCGGGCTCGGCAACAGCATCGCGTACTTCTTCAACAGCGGCCCGATGTACGAGGAGGAGCAGCTCCGAAAGCGCATCGACGAGAAGCTCGGCGACCGGCACATCAGCTACGGCAAGGTGGGCCTGGAGGCCAGCGCCGCCGGCGGTATGAAGCTCTCCGCGGGCGACGAGAAGAAGCTCAGCGCGACGCTCGGCGGCAGCTTCAAGTTCTCGCCCGAGGTGACGTGGACCGACAACAACTACCGGAACCTCAAGTCGTACACGTACAGCGCCGCCATCGAGTACACGGGCAAGGTCGGCTACGAGGCCGGGCCCATCAGCGGCGAGTCGAGCGCGACCAACACACAGACCGGCACCATCACCGTCAGCCACGACAAGACGACCGGTGAGCTGCTGCGGATCGACATGACCCGCACCGTCGAGAAGGGCGCCACGAAGGACGGCGTCACGGTCGGCGGCGACAACGGCAAGAAGGACGACGACAAGCGCGGCGGCAGCGGCAGCGCCAAGGGCACCGAGAACGAGACCGGTATCGAGGTCGTCACCAACTCCATCGTCCTCAAGCCGGGCGCCGAGGGTGCCAAGCAGCGTGCGACAGCCCAGAAGTGGCTCGACGGCACCGGCGACAACGGGGCACCGTTCGCCTACATGTTCGACGACCACGCACCGACGAAGCGGCCCGGCGCGGACGACCCGTTCGGCCAGCTCCTCTTCGACGAGGGCCTCTCCAGCAAGAACACGTACACCGGGCAGACGGAGGCCGCGGAGTACGGATTCGAGCTGAACCTGGGGCTGAGCTTCGGCTTCTCGGTCTCCACCGAGAAGAAGGAGGAGAACCTCAACGACGCGCAGTTCCTGGGTGCGCCACAGGGGAACAACCGCAGCTATGTCCCGTACAGCTACTGTGCGAACTGATCTCGGGGACAGGAGCACACTCGCCATGAGAGCCATGACCGGCAAGAACGAGAAGAAGAGAACGGCCGGACGCACGGGTTACGCGTCCGCGTCCGCGACCGCGACCGCCGCACTGGCGACGCTCCTGCTCGCGGCAGGGTGCGGCTCGGAGGCGAGCAGCGGTGCGGTGCCGGAGGGCTGGGGCACGCTCAAGACCCCGGCGGTCACGGTGGCGCACCCGCCCGCCTTCGAGGCGCAGAGCGCGGGTGAGCGCAGCAAGTACAACGCGGCCGCGGCGACGCTCTCCGACGAGAGCGGGACCATCGGCATGATCACCGTGCAGCTCGACTTCACGGACGCCGACTCGGTGGAGGAGGCGGCGATCGGCGCCGAGGCGGGGGTCGCGCTCGGCTCGACGCTCGGGAAGCAGGAGGAGATCAACGTCTCCGGCCCGGACGGCGACGAAGAGGCCCGTCGGATCAACTTCGAATTCACCCAGAAGGACTCGGGCGCCGGCTCCGGGGCGGGGACCCCGGGCGGGACGCTCGACCCGAAGGCGGGTACACGGGTGGCCGGCGTGATCGTCGCGGGCCTCGACGCCGACGACAAGACGTACGCGGTGCGGATCGACGCGGTGAAGGGGAAGCTCAGCAAGGGCGACCTCAAGAAGATCATCGACTCGATCACGGTCAAGTAGGCGGTAGACGATGGATGTTCCGGGCGGAGACTTCCTCTTCTTCGGGGGCATGATCCTGCTTTTCGGCTGGCTGGCCACGCACTACGCGCGTCGCCTGCTGACGGTGACGCGGGCGCTGCGCGCGGGTGGCCGGGCGGAGGGCACCTGCGTACGGATCGAGCAGGAGCCGTACAACCGATCGGACGCGCGGCAGCACTTCTTCGCGTTCCGCACGCCGGACGGGCGCCAGATCGAGTTCGAGGATCTGGCGAGCCGGTCGGTACGGGTGGGCGACCCGGTCACGGTGGCGTACGACCCGGCGGCCCCGGAACGCACGGCGACGGTCGCGGGCCGCGGCCACTGGTCGCCGGTGCTCCAGTACGGGGTGCTGGTGGCGGGCTGCGGGCTGGCGGCGGCCGGCTTCGCGGCGGTTTTTCTTCTCACGGTGGTCTGAGCAGCGCGGGATTCAGGTTCCCGCCTCCGGACCCACGAACACGAGTACTGACGGAGGCGGTTTGCCATGACCAGGTACGGCTACCCGGGGGCGTCGGCCCCACGGGATGAAGGACGCGGAGCGGCGGTGTTCGCGCTCGCACGCGCCTGGGCGGCCGGCATCGTCGTCCTGCTGGTGACGGAGTACCTGCAGACCACGCTGGTCAACGACCACCTGGCCACCACGGAGAACCTGGAGACCTTCAACGGCAGACTGATGCTGATCCATCTCCCCAACGCGGTCTGCATAGCCCTGGCCACCTGGGCGGCGGGCCGCTCCCACCGCGAACCTTTCCGCGACTCGAAGCCGCAGCACGTGCTGGCGGTCTTCACCGTGGGGCTCGCAGCGCAGGCGCTGAACATGGTGATGCAGTGGCAGGACCTGGAGGCCGAGGGCATCCTCATGTCGAACGCGGTCCTGGTGGTGGGCGTGGTGTCGGGCTACGCGGCGGAACGGCTCCAGGACGACTGACCCGATCGACGCCTTCGCTCGTCGGTACCGGTATTCGTGCCAGGGGTCGCTTCGTGTGTCAGAGGTATTGACAACTTGAATGGTCTGGACCATTTTTACCGCCAGCGGTGGCCACCGTTCCCGACTCACTCCTCCATACCGACACCCCCAGCGGAGGCATCAAGTGGAACGTGTACCCGACGGCAGACGCAGACCCGGATCCGGCGGCCGGCGAGAGCATTCGCGTGGGCGGGCGAGGAGTTGGCTGGGCGGGATGGTGGCCGTGCTGGCCGCCGGGGCCCTGAGCGTGGGGGGGATGGGCGGTGTCGCCCAGGCCGCCGACATCAATGTCGCCAAGAACGCCGGCTTCGAGTCCGGGCTCGCCAACTGGTCCTGTTCCGGCGGGAGCGGGGCCGTCGTGGGATCTCCCGTGCGGTCCGGGGCCGCCGCGCTGCGGGGGACGCCCGCCGGGCAGGACAACGCGCGGTGTTCGCAGTCCGTGGCCGTGCAGCCCAACTCGACCTACACGCTGAGCGCCTGGGTGCAGGGCGGGTACGCGTACCTCGGAGCCGGCGGCACCGGGACGACCGACGTGTCGACGTGGACGCCCGGCGAGAGCGGCTGGAAGCAGCTCACCACGACCTTCAGGACCGGCGCGTCGACGCGTGCGGTCACCGTCTACACGCACGGCTGGTACGGGCAGAGCCCCTACCTCGTCGACGACGTCTCCGTCTTCGGGCCGGACGGCGGCGGAGGCAGCGACCCGGATCCCGACCCACAGGCCCCGGCCACTCCCGCCGGGCTCGGCGTCGGGGCCGTGACCACGTCCTCGGTGGCGCTGAGCTGGAACGCGGTGTCCGGCGCGACCGGGTACAACATCTACCGCGACGGCACCAAGGTCCAGACGGCGAGCGGCACCTCGGCGACCGTGACCGGACTGGCGGCAGCCACCTCGTACCAGTTCCAGGTGTCCGCGACCAACGCGGCCGGTGAGTCCGCGAAGTCGGCCGCCGTGAGCGGCCGGACCTCTCCCGGCGGCGGCGACCCGGGCGGCCCCGCCGTGCCGAGGCACGCGCTGACCGGGTACTGGCAGAACTTCAACAACGGCGCGGCCGTCCAGAAGCTCAGGGACGTACAGGCGCAGTACGACATCATCGCCGTGTCGTTCGCCGACTCGACCACCTCGCCCGGCCAGATCGTCTTCAACCTCGACCCGGCCGTCGGCTACTCCTCAGTCGCCGAGTTCACGTCCGACGTCGCCGCGAAGAAGGCCGCCGGCAAGTCCGTGATCATCTCGGTGGGCGGCGAGAAGGGCAACGTCACGATCAACAGCGACGCCTCCGCCACGGCGTTCGCCAACAGCGCCTACGCCCTGATGCAGGAGTACGGCTTCAGCGGCGTCGACATCGACCTCGAACACGGCATCAACTCCACCTATCTGACGAAGGCGTTGCGGCAGCTGTCGGCCAAGGCCGGCTCCAAGCTCGTGATCACCATGGCACCGCAGACCATCGACATGCAGAACACCGGCACCGAGTACTTCAAGACCGCGCTGGCCGTGAAGGACATCCTCACCGTGGTCAACATGCAGTACTACAACAGCGGTTCGATGCTCGGCTGCGACGGACAGGTCTACTCCCAGGGCTCCGTCGACTTCCTCACCGCCCTCGCCTGCATCCAGCTCGAAGGCGGCCTCGACGCCTCCCAGGTCGGCATCGGAGTCCCCGCCTCGACCCGTGGCGCGGGCAGCGGTTACGTCTCCCCGACCATCGTCAACAACGCCCTCAACTGCCTGACGCGCGGCACCAACTGCGGGAACTTCAAGCCGTCCAGGACCTATCCGGCTCTGCGCGGCGCGATGACCTGGTCCACCAACTGGGACGCGACGGCCGGCAACGCCTGGTCCAACGCGGTCGGCCCGCACGTCCACGCCCTCCCGTAACCGCACCGAGGCACCCACGAACCACCCCCCACAGACCGGTGGCGCCGTCGGACTCCGACGGCGCCACCGTGTGTTCTCACGCGCGGATCACCAGGGCAGGTCCCGCACCTGCTGCACGCACAGGATGATGAACAGCAGCCCGCCCGCCGCCAGCATCACGTTGCTCACGACGCCGTTGCGCCACTCCGCGGGCGTACGCGAGGAGTTGAGCAGCCACAGCAGAGTGAGCGCCAGGAACGGCATGAAGAACGCGCCCAGCACGCCGTAGACCACGACCAGGCCGAACGGCTGGTCCAGGAAGAGCAGTCCGATCGGCGGGAAGGTCAGCCAGAGCAGATACGCCCGGAACGGCACCGACCGCTCGCGCGCGCCCGAGGCGACCTCCTCGACCGTCCCCTCGCCGACCGCCGCACCGGTCCTGCGCTCGCGCTGGAAGCGCTCCACGAAGTCCGCGAACATCAGGCTCACACCGTGCCACACACCGACCAGCGCGCCGAACGAGGTGGCGAAGAAGCCGATCAGGAAGAGCTTGGCCGTCACCGTGCCGAAGCGGTCCTCCAGGATCTTCCCGAGATCGATGAGGCCGCGGTCGCCGGAGGTGAGCGCGATGTGCGAGGAGTGCAGCAGCTCGGCGCCGATGATCAGCATCGCGACGACGAAGACGCCGGTGGTGATGTAGGCGACGCGGTTGTCGATCCGCATCACCTTCATCCAGCTGGTGTTGGTCCAGCCCTTGGCGTTGACCCAGTAGCCGTACGCGGCCATCGTGATCGTGCCGCCGACCCCGCCGATCAGGCCGAGGGTGTACAGCAGCGAACCGTCGGGGAGTACGGGGGCGAGCCCCGCGAAGGCCGCCCCGAGGTCGGGCGCGACGCGTATCGCGACGTACACGACGATCAGGAACTTCATGCCGATGACGACGGTCATGAACTTCTCGAAGACCAGATACCGGTTGAACCAGACGAAGAGCAGCCCCAGCAGCCCGAAGATGATCGCCCAGGTCTTCAGGCCCGGACCGTCCGGGAAGAGCGCGACCATCGGCAGGGCGCTCGACGACATGGCGGTCGCGCCGTACACGAAGCCCCAGATGACCACGTACACCGCGAAGTAGACGGTGGTCCACTGGCCGAGGCTGCGCCAGCCCTCGAACAGCGTGCGGCCGGTGGCGAGATGCCACCGGCCGGCCGCCTCGGCGAGGGAGATCTTGACGACGCAGCCGATGATGGCCGCCCAGAGCAGCGTGTAGCCGAACTTGCTGCCCGCGATGAGCGTGGCGACCAGGTCGCCGGCGCCGACACCCGTCGCGGCCACGACGATGCCGGGGCCGATGTACCTCCAACTCGACTTGCGCGGGCCCGATTTGCTCGCAGCCGTACCGCTGTCGGTGATATCTGCCATGCGTCGACCTCCACACTCGTCCCCGTAAGTGACTCGGGTCACCAAAGCGGGACGCCGAAGATCGCGCAAGAGGGTCGGCGGTCTCGGTTCCGATTCAGCCGCCCGGAACGGGTGGGTGAGCGCCTAAATGACCAGGCTGAGCAGGGCGGCGACGACGAATCCGGCCACCGACAGGACCGTCTCCAGCACCGTCCACGACTTCAGGGTGTCGCGCTCGGAGATGCCGAAGTACTTGGACACCATCCAGAACCCACCGTCGTTGACGTGCGAGGCGAAGATCGAGCCCGCCGAGATCGCCATGATGATCAGGGCGAGATGGGCCTGCGACATGGACTGGCCCTCGACCAGCGGTACGACGATGCCGGCCGTGGTGACGATCGCGACCGTCGCCGAGCCCTGGGCCACGCGCAGCACGACCGAGATCAGCCACGCCAGCACGATGACCGGCAGGCCGACGTCGTTGAAGGTGTCGGCGAGCGCGTCGGCGATGCCGCTGCCCTTCAGTACGGCTCCGAAGACGCCGCCCGCGCCGACCACCAGCAGGATGTTGCCCACCGGCTTGAGAGACGCGGTCGAGACGGTCTCCAGCGACTTCCGCGACCAGCCGCGCCGGATGCCGAGCAGGTAGTACGCGAGCACCAGCGCGATCGTCAGCGCCACGAAGGGGTGGCCGAAGAACTCGACGACCGACCGGAGCGTGCTGGGATCCAGCGCGATGGAGGAGAACGTCGCGAGCAGGATGAGGAGCAGCGGGGTACCGATGATCGCGAGCACCGTGCCGAGCGCGACCGGCTTCTCGGGCGGGGTGACGCCCGACGCCCGCTGCTCGGCGGCGACGGCCTCCTTGGCCTCGGCCGCGGCCTCGACCATGTCCTGCGGTACGTCGACGAAGAGACGCTTCCCGATCCACGCCGCGTAGACCCAGGCGGCGAGCACGGCCGGGACACCGACGACGACGCCCATCAGGATGACCCAGCCGAGGTCGACGTCGAAGAGACCGGCGGCGGCGACGGGTCCCGGGTGCGGGGGCAGGAACGCGTGGGTCATGGAGAGTCCGGCGAGCAGCGGCATCGCGTACAGCACGATCGATTTGCCGGAGCGCTTGGCCGCCGCGTACACGATCGGGGCGAGGACGAAGATGCCGACGTCGAAGAAGACGGGGATACCGAAGACGACACCGGTGACGCCCATGGCGAGCGGGGCGCGCTTCTCGCCGAAGAGGTTGAGCAGGCGGGTGCTCAACACCTCGGCGCCGCCCGACACTTCCAGGATCGCGCCGAGCATCGTGCCGAGGCCGATGATGATCGCGACATGGCCGAGGATGCCGCCCATGCCGGACTCGATCATCGAGACGGCGGCCGATTTCTGGACCGTGCCGAAGAGTTCGGTCACGGACAGTCCGGCGGCGAGGCCGACGGCTATGGAGACGCCGAGGAGGGCGACGAACGGCTGGAGCCTGACCTTGATGATCAGGACGAGGAGGAGAACGATGCCGAGGACGGCGACGGTCAGCAGACCGGCCGTCCCGTCTATGAGGAGGAGCAGTCCGCCGGTGTGGGGCGGAGCCTCGGGGGCGGGGGGTGCGTCGGCTGCGTGGAGCATGAGGGGGGACCTCTTGTTTCGTGCATCAGAGCAGGGGGGAACGCGGCACGGCGCCCGCGGTTTTTCCGGGGAACGGGCGCCGCGCCGTGCGGTGGAGCGGGTGACGGCCGGGGTACGGGGCCGGATCAGCCGAGTACGGCCAGCGCGTCGATCTCGATGAGCAGCCCGGCGGGCAGGCCGACGTACACGGTCGTACGGGCGGCCGGCGCGTCCTTGAGGTTCTGCTCCTCGAAGTAGGTGTCGTAGATCTCGTTCATCTCGGCGAAGTGCGCGACGTCCGTGAGGTAGACGCGCACCATCATCACGTCGTCCCAGCTCGCGCCGCCCGCCTCCAGCACCGACTTGACGTTGGCGAGGGTCTGGAGCGTCTGTTCGCGCAAGCTCGGTCCGGCGACGGTCGGGGCCTCGCCCGGGACGGCCGGGAGGAAGCCGACCTGACCGGCCACCTGGAGGATGTTGCCCTTGCGGACGCCGTGGGAGAACTTGGCCGGCGGCGCGGCGTGCGTGGCGGGGACGACTGCGGTCTTCGCGGTCTGGTCGCTCATGGGATCTCTTTCTGAAGAGCGGGGGTTGCGGGTGCCGGATGGTGCGCGTTTCCCGAGTACTCGCGGCTGATCGCGTCGGCGGTACGGCGCAACAGCGGGAGCAGGGCGAGGAGTTCATCGGCGGTGACGACGACGTTCGGCGCGGAGACCGACATGGCGGCGACGACCCGGCCGTCCGCACCGCGGACCGGGGCCCCGATGCAGTTGATGGACTCCTCGTGACCACCGAGGTCGGTGGCCCACCCCTGTTCGCGTACGGTCGCCAACTCCTTGAGGAAGGCGGCGGCGTTCGGTGTCGAACGGGGGGTGTACAGGGGGAAGTCGAGCCGCTCGGCGAGTGCGCGGCGTTCGGCTTCGGACAGGTCGGCGATGAGCAGTTTGGCGACGGCCGCGACGGTGACGGCGACCGGCTTGCCGATCCGGGAGTACATCCTGACCGGGTAGCGGCTCTCGACCTTGTCGATGTAGAGGACTTCGCTGTCCTCTATGACGGCGAGATGGACGGTGTGGCCGCACTGTTCGCCGAGCGCCACCAGGTGCGGGTGGGCGATCTCGCGTACGTCCAGGCTCTCGACGGCCTCCTGCGCGAGGGCGAAGAGCCGGGCGCCGAGGCGGTAGCGCTGGTCCTGCTGGCGGTAGACGAGCCCGTGTTCACGCAGGGTGCGGAGCAGCCGCAGGGCGGTGGACTTGTGCACGCCGAGCCGCTCGGCGACCTGTCCGAGGTCGGCAGGTCCCTGGGCGAGCAGCGGCAGGATGCTCAGCGCGCGGTCGACGGTCTGGCTCATGAGGTGGCTGCCGCTTCCTGCCGCGTCGCCTCGTCGGCGGCATCGGACGTCCAGCCGGGACCGAGGCGCAGCGCCCCCCACGCGGCGTCGTCCAGTGCGGCGAGGCGGTCGGCGTGCGCGCGGGCGGGCGGGACGCAGACGTCGCCCGCGTCGGTGAGGACGGCGGCGGCCATCAGATGGCCGTGGCGCAGCCGGGCCCCGGCCGGCAGTTCCCGGAGGGTCGCGGAGAGGAAGCCGGCGGCGAACGCGTCGCCGGCGCCGACGGGCGCCACGACGTCGACGGCCAGCGCGGGTACGGAGGTGACGGTGTCGGTCTCTCCGTCCCGTACGAACGCGGTCGCGCCGTCCGCGCCGGCCTTCACCACCAGGATCGCCGGCTCGGGCAGCGCCTCGCGGATCGCCTCCGGGCCCCGCAGGTCCCAGAGCTGCGCGGCCTCGTCGTCGCCGACGAAAACGAGGTCGGCGCCGCGCGCGAGGCCGAGCAGCACTCGGGAGGCGGAGCGCGGACCCGAGCCGTCGCGCCAGAGGGCGGGCCGGTGGTTGACGTCGAAGGAGAGCAGCGGGCGGCCCGCCCGGCGTTCGGCCAGCTCGCGCATCAGGGCGAGGCAGTCGTCGGAGAGCGCGGCCGTGATGCCGGACAGGTGCAGGACGCGGCCGGACCACAGGTCCCCGCGACCCATGGTCGCCGGGGACATCGCGGACGCGGCCGATCCGGCCCGGTAGTAGGCGACCTCGTGGGCGGTGGTGGAACGGTCCGTGGCCGTACGGAAGTAGATGCCGGTCGGGCGGCCTTCGGTGTCGCGGCGTACGCCGGAGGTGTCGACGCCGTACGCGCCGATCGCCTCCACGAGATGGTCGCCGAAGCCGTCCGGACCGACGCGGCTGATCCACTTCACCCGGTGTCCGGCCGAGGCGAGCGCGCAGGCGACGTTGGACTCGGCGCCGCCGATGGTACGGGTGAAGGCGGGGACGTCCGCGAGGCGGCCGGGGCGCGAGGGCAGGAAGGTGACCATGGACTCGCCGAGGCAGACGACCTCGGTGGCCTCGGGCCCGCCGGGCCTGGTCGGGTCCGCTTCTACCGTTGCGGGCACTCGGGGCTCCTCGCTCATCTGTCGGCCGGGGCCGCCTGGGCTCATCATTGACCCGGCGACGGCTCGGATGTTAGACAGCGTCAAGCGTTATACGCAATGGGCGTTGCACATGTTGCAACGGGATTGATGGAGGAGTGCCCTATGGCGGTCGACGGACGACTCGGCGAAGACCATCTGAGGAACGAGCGTCTCGACCACCGCTTCAAAGGGCTGCCGCCCGACGCCGACGGCCTCACCGTCGCCGAGCTGGCCGCCCAGCGCCGCTCCCTCTTCACCGGCGGCTTCACCACCCCGGTGCTCGCCCTCTCCGCCGAGTCCCTCACCCACAACCTCGCGCTCCTGGAGACGTACTCCGAGCGCCACGGCCTCGCGTTCGCCCCGCACGGCAAGACGTCGATGTCCCCGCAGCTCTTCGCGCGCCAACTCGACTACGGCGCCTGGGGAATCACCGCCGCGCTCCCCCACCAGGTGCGCGTCTACCGGGCGTTCGGCATCCGGCGGATCTTCCTCGCCAACGAGGTCGTCGACGCGGTCGCGCTGCGCTGGCTCTCCGCCGAGCTGGACGGCGACCCCGGCTTCCGCTTCATCTGTTACGTCGACTCCGTGCGCGGCGTGGAGCTGATGGACGAGGCGCTGCGGGAGGCGGGCGGCTCGCGCCCCGTGGACGTCGTCGTGGAGCTGGGCGCGGGCGAGGGCGCGCGGACCGGTGTCCGTAAGGAGGCGGAGTGCGCGCGGGTCGCCGACGCCGTGGCGGGCACCGACACGCTGCGGCTGGTCGGCGTCGCCGGGTACGAGGGCGAGGTGCCGCAGGCCGACAACGACACCGTGCGCGCGTGGCTGCGCCGGCTGACCGCCCTGGCCGCCGACTTCGACGCGGCGGGCCGGTTCTCCGGGACGGTGGACGAAATCGTGGTGAGCGCGGGCGGCAGCGCGTGGTTCGACGCGGTCGCGGACGTCTTCGCCGAGATCCCGGTGCTGTCCCGCCCCGTACTGAAACTGCTGCGCTCCGGCGCGTACGTCTCGCACGACGACGGCCACTACAAGCGGCTGACCCCCTTCAACCGGATCCCGGCCGAGGGCGCGCTCCAGCCGGCCTTCCGGCTCTGGGCCCAGGTGATCTCGCGCCCGTCGTCCGAGCAGGCGTTCGTCAACGCGGGCAAGCGGGACGCGGCGTACGACCTCGACCTGCCGGAGGCGCAGGTGGTGCGCGACGCGCGCACCGGCGAGATCCGTCCGGCGCGCGGCATCACCGTCACCGGCCTGTCCGACCAGCACGGCAAGCTGCACACGTCTCCCGACGCGGTGATCGAGGTCGGCGACTGGGTGGGCTTCGGCCTCTCGCATCCGTGCACATCGTTCGACAAGTGGCAGCTGATCCCGCTGGCCGACGCGGACGGCACGGTCACCGACTTCATCCGTACGTTCTTCTAGGAGCCGCGCCATGGACCTCGTCATACGGGACGTGACTGTCGTCGACGGCACGGGTCAGGACTCCTACCGGGCGGACGTCGGCGTGAGCGACGGCCGGATCGCCGAGATCCGGCCCGCCCCGGCCACCGGCGCCGGTCCCCGGCTCTCCGGGGCCCGGGTCCTGGACGCCGACGGCCTCGCCCTCGCCCCCGGCTTCATCGACATGCACGCGCACAGCGATCTCGCGCTGCTGCGCGACCCCGACCACTCGGCGAAGGCCGCGCAGGGCGTGACCCTGGAGGTGATCGGTCAGGACGGGCTGTCGTACGCCCCCGTCGACGACGCCACGCTCGCCGAGGTCCGCAGGGCGATCACCGGCTGGAACGGCGGCGCGCCCGGGGACACGTCGGTCGACTTCGACTGGCGATCGGTCGGCGAGTACCTGGACCGGCTCGACCGCGGCTTCGACGGCCGGGGCATCGCCGTCAACGCGGCCTACCTCGTACCGCAGGGCACGGTCCGGATGTACGCGGTCGGCCAGGACGACCGTCCCGCGACCGCCGCCGAGCTGGACCGGATGCGCCAGTTGGTCGCCGAGTCCCTGGAGCAGGGCGCCGTCGGCATGTCCTCGGGGCTGACGTACACCCCCGGCATGTACGCGGACGACGCCGAACTCACCGAGCTGTGCCGGGTGGTGGCCCGCTACGACGGCTACTACTGCCCGCACCACCGCAGTTACGGCGCGGGCGCCCTGCGCGCGTACGAGGAGATGGTCGACCTCACGCGGACCGCCGGCTGCGCGCTCCATCTCGCCCACGCCACCATGAACTTCGGCGTGAACAAGGGCAAGGCACCCGATCTGATCGCCCTGCTGGACAAGGCGCTCGACGGCGGCGCGGACATCTCGCTCGACACCTATCCCTACACCCCGGGCTGTACGACGCTCGTGGCGATGCTGCCCAGTTGGGCGAGCGCGGGCGGCCAGGACGCGATCCTGGAGCGGCTGCGGGACGCGTCGACGGCGGAGAAGATCCGGCACCACATGGAGGAGATCGGCGCGGACGGCTGCCACGGGGTGCCCATCGAGTGGGACACCATCGAGATCTCCGGCGTCTCGGACCCGGCCCTCACGGCGCATGTCGGCCGGACGATCGCCGAGACCGCGCGGCTGCGCGGCGAGAGCGGCTGGCTGACCGCCCGCAGGCTGCTGATCGACGACCGGCTCGGCTCGACGATCCTCCAGCACGTCGGGCACGAGGAGAACGTGCGGGAGATCATGCGCCACCGTGTGCACACGGGCGGCAGCGACGGCATCCTCCAGGGCGCGAAGCCGCATCCGCGCGCGTACGGCACGTTCCCGCAGTATCTCGGCCGGTACGTGAGGGAGTTGGGCGTCCTGTCGCTGGAGGAGTGCGTGGCCCATCTGACCTCACGCCCGGCGGCCCGACTGCGCCTCGGTGACCGGGGCCTGGTCCGCGAGGGCTACCGCGCGGACCTGGTGCTCTTCGACCCGGGGACGGTGGCGG
This sequence comes from Streptomyces sp. NPDC051217, assembly GCF_044455465.1. NCBI lineage: Bacteria > Bacillati > Actinomycetota > Actinomycetes > Kitasatosporales > Streptomycetaceae > Streptomyces > Streptomyces sp. NPDC051217. The sequence goes on along the minus strand of NZ_JBITEV010000024.1, from coordinate 52,209 downwards.
CGGGCTCGACCTTCGCCGCGCCGCGCACCCTCCCGGTGGGCATCCCGCACGTACTGATCGACGGCCGCTTCGTGATCGAGGACGGCCGGCGTACGGACGTCCTGGCGGGGCGTTCGGTACGGCGTACAGCGTGAGGCCCTACGCGGTGGCGATCCGCAGGATCAGCGCGGCGACGGCCAGGACGACGAAGACCACGGGCGGGGCGATCGCGTAGTCCTTCGCCCTGACGTGGTAGATCACGGCGCCGGCGAAGTACAGGACGACGCCGACCGCCGCCGCAGCTCCGAGGAACGGCACCCACAGGCCGACGAGCAGCCCCAGCGCGCCCGCCGCCTTGAGGGAGGCGAGCCGGGGCAGCCAGGAGTCCGGCACGCCGAGCTTCGCCATCGAGGTGACGATCTTCTCGTGACGGGTTCCCATGGCGAACGCCGAGCCACTGAGCGCGGCGGCGAGCAGGATGCCGACGACGGCATAGGCGATGAACACGGAGGGCCTCTCGGAAGACGTACGGGGGTGGGGGTGAACCGGACGCGGGTCCGGTGTCCGGTGCCCCACCCTGTGCGTACCGGCGGCCGGGAGGAAGGCCGGGCCCAGGCTGGTAGCGCGAGGGCTACGATCCCGCCCGCGCGCGGGCGTACATTGCCCGGTGTGAGCGACAGTGAGCTTGGCCGGTTCCTCCGGACGCGACGCGAGAGCGTGACCCCCGCCGATGTGGGGCTGCCCGCCGGCAGCCGCCGCCGTACACCCGGCCTGCGCAGGTCGGAGCTGGCGATGCTCGCCGGGATCAGCGTCGAATACCTCGCCCGGCTGGAGCAGGGACGCGACCGCCACCCCTCCCCGGAGATCCTGGCCGCGCTCGCCGACGCGCTGCGGCTGTCCACCGAGGCGCGCGGCGAGCTGATGCACGTCATGAAGGTGACGAACGGGTCCCTCAAGCTCTGCCTCGGCACGACCCGTCCGCCGGACCGGGAGGTGCGGCCCACGCTGCGGGCCCTGCTCGACCAGCTGGAGCCCGCGCCGGCCGTGTTGCTGAACCGGCTGGGCGAGGTGGTCGCCCGCACCGGCGGTTACGAGCGGCTCTTCGGCCCCTTGGGCCTGCTGGACCCGCCCGTGCCGAGCCTGCCGCGGTATGTGTTCACCGATCCCCGGGCCCGCGCCGCGTACCCGGAATGGGAACGCACCGCGGACGATCAGATCGCCCGGATCAGGATCGACTCCCTGCCGGACGACCCGGACCTGATCGCGCTCGTCGAGGAGCTGACCCTGCTGGCGGGCGCCGGGTTCACCGAACGGTGGAAGCAGCCCCTGCGCGCGCCCGAGCACACCGGGGTGCGTCGGCTGACGCACCCCGGTGCGGGTGAGCTACGGCTGGCGGACGAGACCCTGGAGCTCCCCGAGGGTGAGGGTTTCCGTCTCGTCGTCCATCTGCCGGCCGACGAAACCACAGCCGCGGCGCTGGACACGCTCGCGGGCCGCAGGCCGGGCGCGCTGCGCGCCGTCGCCGGGTGATCTGTCGCCTTCGGCCGCTCAGCGGACCCGGTAGATCGACGTCGTACCGCTGATCTCGTTGCCGACGACCAGCAGCGCGTCACCGGTCGGGCTGTCCTTCGCCGGGACGAAGAGCACGCCCTCCGGTCCGAGGTCCCCCGCCGTACCGGCCTCCGGGTCGCCCGCGAAATCACGGGAGTTGACGTATCCGGCGGCCTTCGGGCGGCGCGGGTCGCTCAGGTCGTACGCCGCGATGCCGCCGGGCCGCTCCAGGCCGGCGAAGGCGTACGTCGTGCCGTGCACCGATCCCGTGGTGATGCCCTCCGGCTCGGGGCCCTTGCTGTCGCTGCGGCTGTCGGGGTCGTTCTCGGCGTTGTCGGTGTTGAAGTTCTCCGGGAACGCCTTCGCCGTCAGCCGCTCCAGGTCGTCGCCGGAGTCCCAGACGAGCCGGCCGCGCTCGTCGCGTACGGAGATCGAACGGCCGCCCAGCGAGTTCAGCTCGGTGACCCGGCCCTGGCTGTCCTTGGGCGAGGTGCTGGTGATGTTGAGGCGGCCGAGCGCGGCGTCCTCCTGGAGCGCGGCGGCGTCCGGGAACGCCTTCGGGTTCAGCTCGACGTCCTTGACCCGTACCTCCTCGGCGAAGCAGTCCCACTCGCGGGCGTCGCCCTCGTTGGCGCTGACCGTGTACTCCTCGCCGCGCGCGCTGAAGGCGTGGATCCCGTCGGGCTTGTAGAGGCCCTTGACCGGCCAGGTGCGGATGTTGACGCCGTCCTGGTCGGAGGCGTCCAGGCCGTTGCCGCGCTCGGAGTGGTCCTTCTCACCGAGCGGGACGATCTTCTCGACCTCGGCGCGGCTCAGATCGACGAGCGCGAGCGCGTTGTTCTCCTGGAGGGTGACCCAGGCGGTGCGGCCGTCCTTCGACACGGCCACGTACTCGGGCTCGATGTCCTGGCTGACGGAGGCGTTCGGGCCGTAGATCAGGACGCCGTCACGGGTCAGCTCCTTCTTCCTGCGGTCCCACTTCTCGAAACCGGCCGTGCGCGCGGTGGCGCGGCGCAGCTCGCCGCCCGGACCGCGGCCCCTGTCCAGGTCGATGACGCTGACCGAGCCGACGGGGTCGGTCCCGGCGGGCTCGGTGCCGCCCGGCGCGCAGTACGAGTCGGGCTCGCCCTCGTTCGCGACGACGACGCGGTCACCCTTCGGGGTGAACGTCACCATGTCGGGGAGGGCGCCGACCCGTACCTCTTTCAGCTTGTGGCCGTCGGAGGCGCGGAAGAACGAGACCGTGCCGCGGTCGGTCTTGGTCCCGGCCTCCTGGGCGACGGCGACCAGCCCGTCGTGGACGGTCACGCTGTTGGCGCCGGGGGTCACGAGCTGACCCGTCCTGCGGGGCTCGGCGGGGTTCCGGATGTCGAGAATGTCGACGGTGCCGGCCTCCGCGTTGATCGTGAAGACCTTGCGGGTCCCGGAGTCGTACGCGGTGATCTCCGCGCCGCCCTCGTCGAACTTGCCGCTCTCGTAGCGGCCGAGCAGGGTCAGGTCGAGCGTGCCGCCCTGATGGCCGGGCTTCCCGTGTCCGTGGCCGCCCCCGTGCGAGCCGGTGGCCTGCGCCGACGGCAGCAGAGCGGTGGTGGCGGCCATGGCCGTGACGGTGGCCAGGGCAAGGAGTGTGCTGCGCTTCTTCATGAGGGCTCAGCGTTGTGTGGACCTCCGCTGCCCGGGTGAACTGTCCGGGCTTCTCCGGTGAACACTGCCTCAACAAAATGCGGGGCCCGGGGCCCGGCCCCGGGACCGCCCGTCTCACAGTGCGGACCGACGTGGTCAAAAACACCAGGCGCCCCGCGTTACCCGGTCGTAAGCTCGCCGTCATGCAGGTCATCCAGTCAACCAAGCTCGCCAATGTCTGTTACGAGATCCGGGGTCCCGTCCTCGACGAGGCGATGCGGCTGGAGGCAGCAGGCCACCGCATCCTCAAGCTCAACACCGGGAACCCGGCGGCCTTCGGCTTCGAGTGCCCGCCCGAGATCCTGGAGGACGTCCTCCGCAACCTCGGCGGCGCGCACGGGTACGGCGACGCGAAGGGGCTGCTCTCCGCGCGGCGCGCCGTGATGCAGCATTACCAGACCAAGAACATCGAGCTCGACGTCGAGGACATCTACCTCGGCAACGGCGTGTCCGAGCTGATCCAGATGTCGATGCAGGCACTGCTCGACGACGGGGACGAGGTCCTCGTACCGGCGCCGGACTATCCGCTGTGGACCGCGTCCGTCTCCCTGGCCGGCGGCACGGCCGTGCACTACCGCTGCGACGAGCAGGCGGAGTGGATGCCGGACCTGGCCGATGTCGAGCGCAAGATCACCGACCGCACCAAGGCGATCGTGATCATCAACCCGAACAACCCCACCGGCGCCGTCTACAGCGACGAGATGCTCCTCGGGCTCACCGAGATCGCGCGCAGGCACAGCCTGATCGTCTGCTCGGACGAGATCTACGACCGGATCCTGTACGACGGCGCGACCCACACCCCGACGGCCGCCCTCGCGCCCGACCTGCTGACCCTCACCTTCAACGGCCTGTCGAAGAACTACCGCGTCGCCGGCTTCCGCTCCGGCTGGCTGGCGGTCTGCGGACCGAAGACGCACGCGACCTCGTACATCGAGGGCCTGACGATCCTGGCGAACATGCGGCTGTGCGCGAACATGCCCTCGCAGCACGCGGTGGCGACGGCGCTGGGCGGGCGGCAGTCGATCCAGGACCTCGTCCTGCCGGGCGGACGCATCCTGGAGCAGCGGAACACGGCGTACGACCTGCTGACTCGGATCCCGGGCGTCACCTGCGTCAAGCCGAAGGGCGCGCTCTATCTCTTCCCCCGGCTCGATCCGAAGGTCTTCAAGATCAAGGACGACCGGCAGATGGTCCTCGACCTGCTGCAACGCGAGAAGATCATGGTCGTGCACGGGACCGGCTTCAACTGGCCGGAGCCCGATCACTTCCGGATCGTGACGCTTCCGGCGGCGCCGGAGCTGGCGGACGCGGTGACCCGGATCGGGAACTTCCTGGACGGTTACTCGCAGCCGTAGAGCCAGGGCTCGACTCGACTCAACTTTAGACTGATTCCAATGTAGGATGGCTTCCTGACGACGCCAGGAGGCCATCCCCCATGTATGAGCCGATCCGCACCAAGTCGGTCCACTCGATGGCCGACACCGATTTCCCGCACCGCACCCGCGAGGAGGAGCTGGACATCCAGCTCGCCGGGCATCTCGCGGCGCTGCTGGCCGTCACCGACGACCTCGGGCTCGACCACTCGGCAGGGCTGATCGCCGAACAGGTGACCAGGCTGCGGGGCGCCGCACCGATCCGCGCCCCGCGCCCCAACGCCGACACGGCCGAACTGCACCGCCGCGCACTGGCGTTGGCGGGCCGCGCCCTGGTGGTCGCGGCCTCCCGCGCCGACACAGCGGCGGCAATCCTCGCGGCCAACCGAATGGACGCCCACACGGCGGCGCTTCGCACCCCGGAGCCCCTCACCCACTGACCTCGCTCACCAACAAACCCGCTGCCCACCCACCCCCACCCACAGCATCAGCCGCCCCGCGCCCGGCCGGCCGGCGTCCCGCCATCGGGTGATCTCGACTGCCACTGTGTCCCAGAGCCGTACGGATCCGGGCCCGCCCTGGCGGACCACCCACCGCCCGTCCTCGACACACAGCACCGCCCACGCACCGGCGGCCACATCGATGAGCACACGCTCGTCCCGGCCGTCGCGCGACAACGTGAACAACTGCGCCCGCGGGGCGGCGAACTGCGCGACGAAGCGGGCGGTCCAGTCGTCCAGCACATCCCCGCCGATGTCCGTCGGCACCGCGTCGGCCGCGTCGAATCGGGCAACACCCCCAGCGGAGGCGGCTGATGGGGCCGCGCGAGCATGAAGGAGACGCGCCCGCCCAGTACGGGACCACTCGCCGTGCCGTCCTCCGCCACGGTCAGGCGTACGAGTTCCGAGGCGTTCATCCAGCCGCGGACCGTGACCAGCACCTCACCGCCGGGCCGGGTCTGCGCGATCCACTCGTACGGCACCGTACGCACCCCGCAGGCGGCGACCACCCCCTCCTCGTACGGCGCGCCCGCCGGATGCCCGGCCAGCCCGTCACCCACCACCAGGTCGGGCCAGTACCCGAGTCCCCCGAGCGCCGTCCCGGCGCGAGCCGAGACATCGGCGTCCACCTCGACGGATGTCACGCTGCCGTCACCGAGCCCGTGCGAAGCGGTGCGTGTGGCGCGGCCTGGCGGGCTCGTGACTGCCGGGGCGATCAACAGGTATTCCTCGCTCTTCGAGCACACCGCCTACGCACACCTGCATGCCGAGCGGATGCAGACGGCGACCTCCGCGATCCTCCGCACGGCTGTTCACGACGGCAAGCGCGGCTTCACCCTGGCGTACTTCCACCGCGCCGAAGAACTCGCCGATGAATTGCGCGACGCCGGCCTTGTGGACGTGACGGTGTTCGGGATCGAGGGACCGGCGTGGTCCATCATCAAGGCTGTCGAGCAGCACGCCGGTCCAGACCCGAGCGAAGATCTCTTCGAAAGCGCCCGCGTACCCCGGCCAAAGCCGTGGATTACCCCGCCCTGTTCCTTAACGGGACGGCCCCTTCACCTCCAGTCCACCTGACGCGGCGCGGAATGTGGGTTTCCGGGAGCACGCTGCGCATGTGAAACGCATCGTAGGCATCGTCCTGGCGGTGCTGCTGATCGGCGGAGTGGCAGCAACCGTCGTCGCAGGCCGAGAGAGCAAGGACCCGGGCCCGGCAACGAAGACCGTGCGCGGAGTGATCGGTTCGGAGAAGGCGGAGTTCTTCGCCGACCCCGAGGTGGTGAGAGCCCTGGCTGCCCGGGGATTCACCGTGAAGTCGGAGACGTCCGGCTCCTGGGCGATGGAGGAACTGCCCCTCGACGGCTTCGACTTCGCCTTCCCCTCGTCCAACGCCCCGGCCGACGAGCTGCGGAAGAAGTCGAAGATCACGAGCGCGCCGATCCGGCCCTTCTACTCGCCGCTGGTCGTCGTGGCCCACCGTCCGGCCGCCAAGGTCCTCGCGGACAACGGCCTGGCCACCCTCGACGGCAAAGCCGGCGGAACGCTGCGGATGGGCCCGTATCTGGCCGCCGCCCGCTCCGACAGGACATGGCAGCAGCTCAAGGGGTCCGCCGCGCACGCCGAGTTGACCGGCACCGTCTTCATCACCAGCACCGACCCCGTCCAGTCCAACTCGGGCGCGCTGTATCTCGCGGCGGCGTCGTACGTCGCCGACGGCGGCCGGGTCGTCACCGACGACGCGGCCGTGAACCGTACGGCTCCGCTCCTCAAGAAGCTGACCGCCGTCCAGGGCGCGCAGCAGACGAGCTCGGACGCGCCGTTCCGCGACTTCATCAGCGGCGTCGGCAATCCGCTGGTGCTGGTGTACGAGTCGCAGGTGGCCTCGTTGCTGCTCCAGAAGCAGGACGTCGGGGATCTGGTGGTGCTCTACCCGGACACCACGGTCTCCAGCGACCACACCGTCGTACCACTCAACGAGGACGGCCGGGAGCTGGGCGACGTACTCGCCACCGACAAGCGGTTGCGCGAACTCGCGGTCCGGCACGGCTTCCGCCCGCAGGGCGCGGCCGGCGAGTTCACCGGCGCGACGGCCGCCCACACCGACTACCTCAACCAGACACTGACCGGGGTCCGACAGGCGCCTGTGCCGACCTCCCAGGTCCTGCACAGGATGGCCGAGCGGGCCCGCTCATGACGGGGGACGATCAGATGAGCACCGACACACCCCACCCGGGCAAAGGCGCCGACGCCGCTCCCGCCCTGATCCTGACCCCGCCGGAGCCGGTGCCCCCGGTCCCCTCGGAGCAGGCGGCCGGACTTGTCCCGGTCGACAACTCCGTACGGGAGGAGATGGCCCGGCGGGCCGCCGAGTACGTGGGGTCGCTGGCCGGACTGGACGCGCGCTCGCCCGAGTTCGGCGCCCGGATCCATGAGATCGACGCCCTGGGGGCGAGCGACATCCGCGGCGCCGCCCAGCAGTCCAACCGGATGCTGGACCGCACCGTGCGCTCGCTCGCGAGCGACGGGGAGAACGCGCAGGGCCGCGTCTCGTCGTCGCTGGTCGAACTGCGGCGCACGGTCGAGGACTTGGACCCGCGGGACACCGGACCGGGGCGTGGTGCGCGCAAGCTGCTCTCCAGGCTGCCGGGCGGCAGCAAGCTCCGCGACCATGTCGCCAAGTACGCCTCGTCGCAGCACACGCTGAACCGGATCGTCGGCTCACTCCGTGGCGGCCAGGACGAACTGCGCCGCGACAACGCCGCCTTGCACACCGAGCGGCTGCGCCTGTGGGAGACCATGGGCAAACTCCAGGAGTACGTGGTCCTCACCGAGGCCCTCGACGCCGCGATCGAGCAGCGGATCGCCGAGACGCAAGTGACCGATCCCGAGGCCGCCGACGCGCTGCGCGCCGACGTCCTGTTCCCGGTGCGGCAGAAGCACCAGGATCTCCTCACCCAGATCGCGGTGTGCGCCCAGGGATATCTGGCGATGGACGTCGTCCGCAAGAACAACGAGGAACTGATCAAGGGCGTCGACCGGGCCGCGACCACGACCGTGTCCGCGCTGCGGATCGCGATCATGCTCGCCTCCGCGCTGGAGAACCAGCGCAAGGTGACCGAGCAGGTCGACGTGTTGCGTTCGACGACGGAGGACCTGATCCGCGGGAACGCCGAGATGCTCGCCACGCAGAGCGGCGAGATCCAGCGCATCGCCGCCGACCCGGCGGTGGGGGCCGAGACCCTGCGGGCGGCGTTCCAGCAGATCTACCGGACGCTGGAGACGATCGACACGTACAAGATCCAGGCGACGGAGTCGATGGCCGCGACCGTGGAGTCCCTGACGGCGGAACTGCGGACGGCGAGCGCGTACGTGGAGCGTGCGCGGTCGCGTTCGGCGGACGGCCCGGGAGTGCTCGACGGGGGGCGCGGATGAGGCGCCGCACGCGCGCGGCCTGCTGGGCCGCGGTGGTCACCGTGCTGATCGCCTGCACGGGCTGCACCGGCGGGGGCGAGGGCGACGACGGGGACGCCTCCCCCGGACCCGGGGAGCGGGGACCCGCGCGCACGCTGCGGGTCCTGGCCTCCAGCGAACTGTCCGACATGAAGCCGGTCCTGGACGCGGCCCGCGAGGCGACCGGGATCACGGTGCGTCCGACGTATGTCGGCACGCTCGACGGGGCCGAACTCATCTCCTCCGGGAAGGCGGACGGGGCGTACGACGCGGTGTGGCTGTCGTCCAACGACTATCTGCGGCTGGACCCGGCGGTCGGCTCGAAGATCTCCTCGGAGACACAGGTGATGACCTCGCCGGTCGCGCTCGGCGTCAAGGCGGCGACCGTGTCGCGCCTCGGCTGGAACCCGTCCACCGTCACCTGGTCACAGGTGCACCGGGCGGTGGCCGACGGGAAGCTGACGTACGGGATGACCGACCCCGTCCGGTCCAACTCGGGCTTCTCCGCGCTGGTTTCGGTCGCCTCCGGCCTCTCGGGCGCTCAGGCCGCGCTCACCGAGGGCCAGATCAATGAGGCGACACCAAGGCTCAGGGAGTTCTTCGCCGGCCAGGAGCTGACCTCCGGCTCGTCGGGCTGGCTGGCGTCGGCGTACAAGCGGCGCGGCACGGTCGACGCGATGGTGAACTACGAGTCGGTGCTGCTGTCCCTGAACCGGGACGAAGGCGGCGACGCCGGCTCCCGTCTCACGGTGATCCGCCCCAAGGACGGGGTGGTGACGGCCGACTACCCGTTCACCCTTCTTACCTCCGCCGACGACGAAGCGCGCGAGGCGGGCCGTGATCTGACGGAGTATCTGCGCGGCCCAGAGGCCCAACAGGCCATCACCACCCTGACGTTGCGCCGTCCCGTGGTCACGTCCGTGAAGCCCGCCGAGGGCATCGGCCGGGAAGGCCGCCGTGAACTGCCCTTCCCCGGCTCGCGTTCGGTGGCCGACGGCCTTCTCGACGCGTACGAGAACAAACTGCGCCGCCCCTCGCGCACGGTGTACGTCCTGGACACCTCCGGCTCGATGAAGGGCTCCAGGCTGGCCCGGCTGAAGTCGGCGCTCGGCGAGCTGACAGGCGACTTCCGCGAGCGGGAGGAGGTCACGCTGATGCCGTTCGGTTCGGCGGTGAAGCAGATCCGTACACGTACCGTCGACCCCGGGGACCCCTCGGCCGCCGTCGCCGCGCTCGACTCGGACATCGCGGCGCTCTCCGCGCAGGGTGATACGGCGATCTACAGCAGTCTCAAAGAAGCGTACGAGGTGATCGGCGCCCCTCGGAACTCCGACCCGTCGTTCACGTCCATCGTCCTGATGACGGACGGCGAGAACACTGCCGGGGACGCGGCGGCCGGCTTCGACTCCTTCTACCGGGCACTCCCGGCCGGCCAGCGCCGGACGCCGGTCTTCCCCATTCTGTTCGGCGACTCCGACCGGCGGGAGCTGACGGACATCGCGACACTGACCGGCGGCCGGCTGTTCGACGCGAACAAGGGCTCACTGGACGGCGCTTTCGAGGAGATCCGTGGCTACCAGTAAAATCCTCCGCTACGTCGAATCCCGGAAGAACCTGACCGGCTGCGTCTTCGGCCTGGCGGGCCTGGGCCTGACCCTCACCGGCCTGGCGGGCACCTACTGGCCCGTGGTGGTCGCGGGACTGTACGGCGCGGGCGCCCTCATCGCACCACCGGACCGCCCGGACGCACCGGACTTCGCCCAGCCCTCGGAGCAACTGGAGGAGCTGCGAAGGGACTTCGCCACGCTCACGGACTATCTGACCGAGGTCTCCCTGCCGCCCCCGGCGGCCGCCCGGCTGACCGACCTGAACGAGCTGATCACTTCCCTGCTGGACCCGGGCTGGGTCGCCGACGCCCTGATCACCGACCCGGAAGCGGTGCACAGCCTGTCCCGTGCGATCCGCCAGGACATCCCGGAATCGGTGGACGCCTACGTCCGCACCCGCTGGTGGAGCCGTCTCCAACCGTCCGCCGAACCCCCGGAACACCATCTGGAACGCCAGCTGACAGTCCTCCACGCCGAGGCCCACGCCCTGGCGGCCGGCATCCACGAGGCGGAGTCCCGCCGCCAGGAGTCCCACACCCACTACCTGGAGGAACGCCACCAGGCTCCCTGAGTACCGGGGGCTCAGAAGACCGGTTCCCCGACGCCCAGCATGTTCCCCTCGCTGTCGCGAAACCACGCGCCGCGTTCGCCCCTGGCGCCCTTGCTCGGGTAGTTGCCTTCGATCTCGGCGATACCGTCCCTCGTCACGAGTCCAGGTACGTCGACGTCCTCGAACGACACGCCCCGGCGCCTGAGTTCGGACACGACCGTCTCGATGTCGTCGACCTCCAGCGCCATCTGCGTGAAGGTGCCGGGTGATGCCCCGGTCGACTGGAACAGCACGAAGTCCGTGCCCGCGCAGCGGTAGAGCAGGCCCCCGGGGCGTTCGTCCACCGGGTCCAAGCCCAGCTTCTCGGCGTAGAAACGGCGGGCCCGGTTCAGGTCCTGGGCCGGGAGTCTGGTGGCCGCGCGGGCGTGGGTCAGGAGGGTCTTGGCGTCTGCGTTCATGGGCCCACTGTGCCGTGGACACCGGGCGCGGGGGCCGACGCACCCGTGGGCGGCCCCCAGATTCAGCGGGTCGGCGCAGTCACGGCGCGGTGCGGCTCATGGCCCGGCAGCGACAGCCGCATCCGGCACTCGTCCTCCGCCTCGACCGTGACCGGGATGCCCCAGTGCGCGCTCAGCATGCGGCCGACGTCGACGAGGCGTTGGCGTTCCTGTGGGGTATGGGCCGGGAAGCGGGTCCAGTTGTGGTCGGCGATGGCGTTGCCGAGTTCCGTGAACAGTGTTGCCCGCGTGCGGCGTTCCTCGTCCGGGGTCAGCGGGGTGCGGCCCGGCTCCGGTGTCAGCGGTCGGACGTTGTACAGCTCACGAATCATGGTGGTCCCCGATCAGTCCGGCGCGCGCCGGTCACCGCGAGGGTAGCGGCCGGCCGCCCACACCGAGACCCCCGGAGCCGTGAGGGATGGGCTCCGGGGGCCGTTCTCGGAGAGTGGTCAGGGGTACGTCCCGTGGGGACGGGTCAGGACAGGCGGTTCACCAGGGCGTGGTACTCGTCCCACAGCTCCGGCGGGGTGTGTGTGCCGAAGGTGTTCAGGTGGTCCGGGACCAGGGATGCCTCCTCGCGCCAGACCTCCTTGTCGACCGTGAGCAGGAAGTCCAGGTCGTCGTCCGAGAGGCCGAGGCCCTCGGTGTCCAGGGCGCCCTTCGCCGGGAGGATGCCGATCGGGGACTCGACGCCGTCGCCCTTGCCCTCCAGCCGCTCCACGATCCACTTCAGTACGCGTCCGTTCTCACCGAAGCCGGGCCAGACGAACGTGCCCGCCTCGTTCTTGCGGAACCAGTTGACGTAGTAGATCTTCGGGAGCTTGGCCTCGTCGCCCCTGGCCGTCGCCGTGGCGCCGATCTTGATCCAGTGGGCCATGTAGTCGCCCATGTTGTAGCCGCAGAACGGCAGCATCGCGAACGGGTCGCGGCGCAGCTCTCCCACCTTGCCCTCGGCGGCTGCCGTCTTCTCGGAGGCGACGTTCGCGCCGAGGAAGACGCCGTGCTGCCAGTTGAACGACTCCGTCACCAGCGGTACGGCGGAGGCGCGCCGCCCGCCGAAGAGGATCGCCGAGATCGGGACACCCCTGGGATCCTCCCATTCGGGCGCGATGATCGGGCACTGGCCGGCGGGCACGGTGAAGCGGGCGTTGGGGTGGGCGGCCGGGGTCCCGGACTCCGGGGTCCAGTCGTTGCCCTTCCAGTCCGTGAGGTGCGCGGGCGGCTCCTCGGTCATGCCCTCCCACCACACGTCGCCGTCGTCGGTGAGCGCGACGTTCGTGAAGACGGAGTTGCCCCACATCGTCTTCATGGCATTGGCGTTGGTGTGCTCACCTGTGCCGGGCGCGACGCCGAAGAAGCCCGCCTCCGGGTTGATCGCGTACAGCCTGCCGTCCTCCCCGAACCGCATCCACGCGATGTCGTCGCCGATCGTCTCGACGGTCCAGCCGGAGATGGTGGGCTCCAGCATCGCGAGGTTGGTCTTACCGCAGGCCGAAGGGAAGGCGGCGGCGACGTATTTGGACTCCCCGCGCGGCGGCGTGAGCTTGAGGATCAGCATGTGCTCGGCGAGCCAGCCCTCGTCGCGTGCCATGACGGAGGCGATGCGCAGCGCGTAACACTTCTTGCCCAGCAGCGCGTTGCCGCCGTACCCGGAGCCGTACGACCAGATCTCGCGGTCCTCGGGGAAGTGCGAGATGTACTTGGTGGTGTTGCAGGGCCACGGCACATCGGCCCGGCCGTCGGCGAGCGGGGCGCCGAGGGTGTGGACGGCCTTCACGAAGAAGCCGTCGTCGCCGAGTTCGTCGAGGACCGGCCGCCCCATGCGCGTCATGGTGCGCATGGAGACCGCGACGTAGGCGGAGTCGGTGATCTCGACGCCGATCGCGGAGAGCGGTGAGCCGACCGGGCCCATGCAGAACGGGACGACGTACATGGTCCGTCCGCGCATCGAGCCGCGGAAGACGCCCTGCTCGCCGGTGAAGATGTCGCGCATCTCCGCCGGGGCCTTCCACTTGTTCGTGGGGCCCGCGTCCTCCTCGCGCTCCGAGCAGATGAAGGTGCGGTCCTCGACGCGCGCCACGTCGGTGGGGTCGGACGCCGCGTAGTACGAGTTGGGGCGCTTGATCGGGTCGAGCTTCGTGAACGTGCCCTTCGCCACGAGCTCTTCGCACAGACGCTCGTACTCGGCTTCTGATCCGTCACACCAGACCACCTCGTCCGGCTGGGTCAGAGCCGCGATCTCGTCGACCCAGGAGATCAGCTCCTGGTGACCGGTCGGGGCGATGGGAGCCACGGGATTGAGGGGGTCTCCGCTGGAAAGCTCTGCGTCGCGCGCCACGGTTGCTCCTTGATGAGGGTTTGTAGGTGTATGCCCCGTGGGGGCTGCGACCCGGACGCTTCGTTACCGCTCATCCGGTGCCGACCGCACTCATTTGATCATCCGACTCCCGCGCCCATCTGTCCAGAGGGCCGCACACGTGAGCATCGCCACTCCATTCACCCCTACCGGTACGGGGGGTGGGTAAGCGGCCATCCCCATCTGCTACCTACGGTTCCGTAGGTAGCATGAACACATGACTTCTCCCGCGTCCGACTCGCTCGCGAACCCCCCACAACCCGAAGGGGGACCGACCGAGATCCAGCTGCCGACTCCGGTCAAGCCGATGATGCGCGGCTGGCTGCACATGGGAATGTTCCCGGCCGTCCTGATCGCGGGAATCGCGCTGATCGCCATGGCCGACACCACCAGGGCACGGTTCGCCTGCGCGATCTTCGCCGCCACGGCCTGCCTGCTGTTCGGCGTCAGCGGCGTCTACCACCGCGGTAATTGGGGCCCGCGGGGCGAGGCCATACTCAGACGGCTCGATCACGCCAATATCTTTCTGATCATCGCGGGCACCTACACCCCGCTGACCATGCTGCTGCTGCCCGCCTCGACCGGCCGCACGCTGCTCTGGGCGGTCTGGGTCGCCGCCGCGGCCGGCATCGCCTTCCGGGTCTTCTGGGTCGGCGCCCCGCGCTGGCTCTACACCCCCTGCTACATCGCCATGGGCTGGGCGGCCGTCTTCTTCCTGCCCGACTTCCTGCGCACCGGCGGGATCGTCGTCCTCGTCCTGATCGTCACCGGCGGACTGCTCTACAGCGCGGGCGGCGTGATCTACGGACTCAAGCGCCCGAACCCCTCCCCGCGCTGGTTCGGCTTCCACGAGGTCTTCCACTCGCTCACGCTCGCCGCGTTCGTCGTGCACTACGTCGGCATCTCACTGGTGGCGTCCCAGCACTCCTGAGGCACCCCCGAAGCACCCCCCGAGGCGCCCCCCGCGCCGACCCACAACTTCACATAGACACCAACCCCCTTTTGATAGTTACTGTCATTTGACATAAACACTCACGAGGGGGGGGAGTCATGGCAGGGCGTGGCCGCGCTGCCCGTCGCCGCACCGCTGCCGAACCGGCTCCTCCCCGCGGAACCGGAGACCGGGCAGGAAACGGGGGAGGGCGCGGGCACGGACGTGGTGGGCGCACCGGCGGATGCCCGACACTAATCCGCATGGCCGCCTCCGCATCTCCCCCTCCCGACGACGAGCAGCAGCCCCGACTGGGCCTGCGCGAACGCAAGAAGCTGAAGACCCGTGTCGCGATCCGCGAAGCGACGTACCGGCTCATCGCCGAACAGGGCTACGAGGCGACCACCGTCGAGCAGATCGCGGCGGCGGCCGAGGTCTCCCCGTCCACCGTCTTCCGCTACTTCCCGACGAAGGAAGACATCGTCCTCACCGACGAGTTCGACCCGGTCATGGAGGCGGAGATCCGCGCCCGCCCGGCCGACGAGCCGCCGCTGGAGTCGGTGCGGGCCGTCCTGCGGCACGCCGTCGAGACGACCCTCGCCGACGACCCCGAGGAGTTCGCCCAGCGCAGCGAGCTGATGCTGGAGATCCCCGCCGTACGGGCCAGGATGACGGAGACGATGGCGGAGACCTCGCTCATGCTCAGCCGCGCCGTCGCGGCCCGTACGGGGCGCGAGGAGAGGGACCTGGAGGTGCTGGTCTTCACCGCCTCGGTGCTGGCGGCCCTGCGCGAGGTGACGATCTACTGGGCCGAGCACGGCCAGAAGGACGATCTGGCCGTGCTCATCGACCGCGCGCTCGACTCGCTCAAGGGCGGGCTCGCGCTGTAGGGCCGCCCCACCGCTACACCCGTACGGTCAACTGCTCCTTCAGCACGTCGACTTCGGTCGTCGGGGCCGCGCAGACGAAACCCCGGCAGACATACGCCGCGGCCCGCCCGTTCACCAGCGGCCTCCCCGCGAGCAGCGGGAACTCCGCCTCGCCGTCCGCCTGTTGGTCCCCCTCAGGCTCACCCACCGCGACGACGGCTCCCGGCGCCGTCCCCAGCAGCGCCGTACGGTGCAGCTCGGCGGTCGCCGCGTCGCCGCGCGGCCCCACCACGGCGACCTCGTGCGGCCCGTCGAGCAGCGCCTCGGCGACGGCGAGACCCCACCCGATGAAGCGCGGGGCGCGCGGCCCGAGTGCCTTGACGACCCCCAGAGCTCCCTCGGCGGCCGTGCGGTGGGCCTCGGAGCCGGTGTGCGCGGCGCACGAGAGCAGGGCGCCGGCGGCCGAGGTCCAACCGGACGGCGTGGCGTTGTCCGTCGGGTCCTGGGGCCTGCGGATCAGCGGCTCGGCGTCGTGCGCCGTGTCGTACAACGCCCCGCCCTCACCGACGAACTGGTCCAGGACGGTGTCGAGCAGGAACCCCGCGAAGTCCAGCCACACCCCTTCACCGGTCACCCCGGCCAGCGCCAGGAAGCCCTCGGCGACATCTCCGTAGTCCTCCAGCACTCCGGCGTTGGCACCGACGCGGCCGTCCTTGGAGGTACGGGCCAGACGCCTCGTCTCATCCATGTGCACCCGCACGAGCAGATCGGCGGCCTCGGTGGCGCGTTCGACGAGATCCGGCCGCTCGAAGTACGCCCCGGTCTCGGCGAGCGCGGCGATCGCGAGCCCGTTCCAGGCGGCCACGATCTTGTCGTCCCGCTCCGGCCGGGGCCGGGCGTCACGCGCCCCGACGAGCCGCCCCCGCACGGACTCGACCCGCGCCGCGTCCACCACCCCTTCGCCCTGCGGGAGTTGGAGCACCGAGGCCCCCTCCTCGAAGGTCCCCGCCTCGGTCACACCGAAGTACCGCGCCGCGAACTCCGCGTCGTCCTCGCCAAGCACGTCCCTGAGCTGCGCGGGAGTCCACACGTAGTACGCGCCCTCGACATGCTTACCACTGCTGTCGTCACTGTCCGCGTCGAGCGCGGACGCGAACCCGCCCTCGGCGGTGCGCAGTTCACGCACCATGAAGTCGGCGGTCTCCAACGCCACCCGCCGCGCCAGATCGGACCCGGTGGCACGCCACAGCCGGGCGTAGGTGCGGCAGAGCAGCGCGTTGTCATAGAGCATCTTCTCGAAGTGCGGTACCACCCACTCCCGGTCCACCGAGTAACGGGCGAACCCGCCGCCGAGCTGGTCGTAGATCCCGCCGCGTGCCATCGCCTCGCAGGTGTCGGCCGCCATCTGGAGCGCGCCCTCGGCCCCCGTACGGGCGTGGTGACGGAGCAGGAACTCCACCACCATGCTCGCCGGGAACTTGGGCGCGCCGCCGAAGCCGCCGTGCCTCTCGTCGTAGTCCCGCGTCAGCGCGAGCAGCGCCTGGGCCAACTCCTCCTCGCCGGGGGTGCCTTGACCGGCGCCTGCGAGCGAGCGCCCCGCGAGTTCTCCCACGATCCGGTCGGCGACCTCGCCGACCTCCTCGCGCCGGTCGGTCCAGGCGGAGCTGACGCCTTCGAGTACCTGCCGGAAGGACGGCATGCCGTGCCGGGGCACCGGCGGGAAGTACGTGCCGAAGTAGAAGGGCTGACCCTCCGCGTCGAGGAAGACGGACATCGGCCATCCGCCCTGCCCGGTCGCCGCCTGCACCGCCTCCATGTAGACGGCGTCGACGTCCGGGCGCTCCTCGCGGTCCACCTTGATGTTCACGAAGTGCTCGTTCATGTACGCCGCCGTGGCCTCGTTCTCGAAGCTCTCGTGGGCGAGCACGTGGCACCAGTGACAGGCGCTGTAGCCCACGCTCAGAAAGACGGGCACATCGCGCCGACGGGCCTCCTCGAAGGCCCCGGGCTCCCAGGGCCACCAGTCGACGGGGTTGTCCGCGTGCTGGAGAAGGTACGGGGACGTGGCATGCGCGAGTCGGTTGGGCATGCCCCCAATCCTTACCTACGCACGGAAGCCCCGCCCACCCGCCACGAGTGGCGGAAGCGGGCGGAGCCGCGAGCGGCGTCGCGGGGCGTTCCCTCGCCCCCGTGTGCGAGGGAGCGCCCCCCGAGTTTCGCTCAGAGGGCGGGGCCGGTCAGCAGCCGCCGCAGTTGTAGTAGGTCACGTCCCAGTGGTTGACCTCGTTGTAGTAGATGTTCCCCGAGCCCGACCGCCACTTGCTGCCGCCGATGGAGGTGAACGTGCCGGTGATGTAGTTGGTCAGGCAGCTCGACATGGCGAAGTCGAGCTTGTAGCCGTTCCAGTGGCTGTAGGTGCCCGACGCGTGGCCGGTCTCCGTGCCGCCGGTGACGGTCATGGCGCAGCCGGTCGCGCCCTTGAGGGTGATCGCGCCCTGGATGGTCGCGGAGTTGACCTGGTCGAGAGACGTACAGGTCGGGTTGTTGCGGTCCGAGCAGCCGCCGCTGGACCGGATGCCGATACCGGCGTTGCTGAGCTGGGCGGCGGCGGTGGCGTGGCTGAGCTTGGCGAGCGCGCCGGCCGGGGCCTTGGTGTCGGCGGGCGCGGCCTGGGCGAGGGCGGGGGACGAGAAGAATGCCAGGGCGAGGGCGGCGGCGCCGATCGCGGTGCTTCTGAGGACCTTGTTCACGGTGTTCGTTTCCTCTTCGGTGGGGGACGGGGAGGTCAACTACGCGCGTAGCGTCCCCGGCTGAACCTGCCCGCGCGAGATCTCCAACTCACCCTGACAAGGCGTCAGTTGAGCTTCGTGCGGGTGGTGCTGCCGGTCACGCAGACAAGATTGCACATCTACGCGCGATGCGTAAGGGAGCGCAGCAAGTACGCCCGGCCCGCCTCGGACCCGTCACCGGACCGCCCCCGGAACCGCCTCTCGAATCTGCCCGCAGGAGATCTCCGCACGGCAGAATCCCTCGCTTTTGCCGGGGCCGCGTCCGCAGGGTGGAGGGGACCGGCCGAGGTGGGTGAGCGCCCGCCGTCGGGGGCCGGACCATGGAGGTGGACATGCTCTCGACCGTTCCACGGCTCGCGGCGGCGGAGGCCGGCGCGGCGCCGTTCGACGACCAGATCGCCGGACGTCTGCAGCACGGCAGGATCGTGGTGCTCGGTGAACAGGTGGACGACGGGATCGCGAACCGGATCTGCGCCCAGCTGCTGCTCCTGTCCCAGGAGGATCCCAAGCGCGACATCGTCCTGATCGTGAACAGCCCGGGTGGTTCCGTCATGGCCGGGATGGCCATCTACGACACCATGCGGTTCATCCCGAACGACGTCGCCACACTGGCGATGGGCTTCGCGGCGAGCATGGGGCAGTTCCTGCTCTGCGCGGGGGCGGCCGGCAAGCGGTACGCCCTGCCGAACGCGCGGGTGATGATGCACCAGCCGTCCGGCGGGATCGGCGGGACGGCGGCCGACATCGCCGTACAGGCGGAGAATCTCGCGTACACGAAGCTGACCATGCAGAAGCTGATCGCGGAACACTGCGGCCAGAGCCTGGAGACGATCGCGGCCGATCAGCGCAGGGACCGGTGGTTCACGGCGCAGGAGGCGAAGGAGTACGGCTTCGTGGACCGCGTCGTACGGAGCGTGGCGGAGCTGGGAAAGGACGCCGCGAGCGGGTTCGGCTTCGAGCCCGCGCGAAGCGCCGCCGGCACGGGCAGGGGGGCGGCGGCATGAGCGGGCAGTACACCGTCCCCGTCGTGGTCGAGCGGACACCGAACGGCGAGCGTTCCTACGACGTCTTCAGCAGGCTGCTCTCCGAGCGGATCGTCTTCCTCGGCACGTCGGTCGACGACGGTGTGGCGAATGTGATCATGGCGCAGATGCTCCATCTCGACCATGAGAGCAGCGACATGGACATCCACCTCTACATCAACTCCCCCGGCGGCTCGGCCACCGGGCTGACCGCGATCTACGACACGATGCAGTTCGTACGGGCCGACGTCGCGACCGTCTGTCTCGGCCAGGCCGGCTCGGGCGCCGCCGTACTCCTCGCGGCGGGCGCGCCCGGCAAGCGGACGGCGCTCCGGCACTCGCGGGTACTGCTGCACCAGCCGTCCACCCAGGGGCAGGGGGAGGCGGCGGACCTGGAGATCCAGGCGGCGGAGGTGCTGCGGACCAGGGCCGAGATCGAGGACATCCTGTCGCACCACACGGGTCAGAGCGTGGAGCGGCTGCGGGAGGACACGGACCGGGACAAGTACTTCACGGCCGCGCAGGCCAAGGAGTACGGCCTGGTGGACGCCGTGATCACGACCCGTGAGCTGGCCGAACGGGGGCACCCGGCAGTGCGCTGACCGGCACGCGGTGCGGGCCCGGCACGGGGGGCCGGGCCCCCGCACCGTCCAGACCCCGCACCGTCCGACCGGGCCCGTGCCCTCCTCAGGAAGGCTCAGGCCGCGAGCAGCGCGACCATCGCCTGTCCGTCCCGGCGGCCTGAGCCCCGGCGCGGTGCGCCCCAGTTCGCCGTGGCCGGGGCCCCGGTCGTCACGGAGACCGTCACCGTCGTCGTCGACACGAGGTCGGTGTGCAGTGCGCCCACCAGGTCCACGAGGTGCAGGCCGAGCGCGCGGCAGACGGCCGCCAGTACCTCGGACGACGGTTCCTTGCGCCCGCGCTCGATCTCCGACAGATACGGCAGCGAGACCTGCGCCCGGTCGGCGACATCGCGCAGCGTCCGTCCCTGCCGCAGTCGGGCGCGGCGCAGCGCGGCCCCCACGAGGTCGCGCATCAGCGGCTCGTCGGGCCTGTCGGCCGCGCCGGGACCGGGAACGGCACGCAGGACGCCCTCACCCATGGTTTCCTCCGTCAGCTGTGGACCCGCGGCGACACCCGCCGTTCCGAGCCTAAGCCGGGCCCCCTCCCCCCGGCCACGTGGCGGACCACCGGCCAGGCTCTTTCCGCCGCGGGCGTAAAGAGGCGCCGCGCGGGCAAGACGTACGGGCACGCATACGCAGGAGGTACGCGCGTAGGCACCCGGCGCGGAGCGACGGCACCGGCCGCCGCGGGCACGGCTTGCCGCCTCGCGCTCGCACGCCCCGCGCAGGACACTGGCCCGGGGCACGCCGAAGTACCGGGATGCTCTCGGAGGGGGAGACATATGCGGGACAGCCATCGGGCCGAGGCCGAGAGGTTGTTGGTTCGCGCCGTCGAGGAGGAGGTGCGGCGCTCCGGCGGTCGGATCGACGGCAAGGTTCTTCTGGCGCGCGGGCGGGGCGCGCTGGACTCGATCGCGGAGGCCGCGGCCGACGAGTACGCGCTGTACGAGGCGGGGTTGGAGGAGGCGGCCGCAGCGCGGCGGCCGATGTCGGAGCGGTTCGGCAGCGGCGCGCTCGCGACTCCCGCCCTGGTGGCGCTCGTCGCCGCCGCCGCGGCGGTCGTCGCGGACGTAGCCCTCGGCACGGACGCGGGGACTGCAGCCGGTACGGGCGCGATCGTCGCGGTCGCCGGCACGGCGACCGCCGTCGCCAAGGTCGCCTCCACCGGGCGCGCGTCAGGACGGAGCGGGCGCGCGGGACGCGCCGGGGCCGCCGAACAGACCGGTGACGTCGAGCAGTTGAGGCTTCAGTGGCTGACGGCGCTGGAGGTACGGGGCATCCGCCCGTACCTGGACCAGCAGCGGGTCCTGACCCAGGCGACCCGGCGGACGACCAAGAAACCCACCGTCGTACCGCAGTTGCGCGGCTCCGACCGCAGCGCCGCCGCACGCCGGCGCAGCGTCCTGGAGCAGTCCTTCGGCCATCTCCCCGCGCCCGACGGCCCGTTCGCGGGCCGCCGCGAGGAGATCGGCCAGATCGCGCGCTGGGTGCACGCGGCCCGCGCGTCGACCGAGACCAGGCCGACCGTCGTCGTGCTGTACGGCGCGCCGGGTTCGGGCCGCACCGCGCTCGCCGTGCGGGCGGCGCACCAGCTGAGGGACCAGTTCCGCGGGGCGTGCGTGGTGGACCTGCGGGGTGGCGGCGCGGGCCAGGCGCCGCTGTCGACCAGGGACGCGCTGCTGCATCTGCTCAACCGGCTCGGCGCGCCGCGTGAGCAACTGCTGTTCCGTGAGCGGTCGTCGCCCGAGCAGCAGGTACGGCGGCTGAGCGAGCTGTACCACCAGCATCTGACCGGGCTGCCGGTGACGATCGTGCTGGACGACGCCTCGGACGCGGAGCAGATCCGCACGCTGCTGCCCGAACGGTCCGACAGTCTGCTGCTGGTGACGTGCCGTCAGCCGGTGGAGCTGGCGCCGGACACCCCGGCGTGGGTGCACCAGCTGCCGGTGAAGGCGCTGGACGGCGCGGGCTGCGAGGAGCTGCTGCGGGCCGTCGGCGAAGAGCCTCAGGGCGGCCCGTACGACGCGCAGAGCGTCGACAGGGTCGGCGAGCTGTGCGGCGGTCTGCCGCTCGCGCTGCGGATCGCGGGCTCGTCGCTCGGTTCGCGTACGTCGCAGCAACTGGCCACGGATCTGGAGGCGTACGGCCCGGTCGACCCGGCCGAGCGCGCGATGTGGCTGCGCTACACCGACCAGGGCGACCAGGCGCGCAGGCTGCTGCGGCGTCTCGCGCTGGCCGGGCGCGCCTCGCTCGGCGCCGCCGCCGCGGCAGCACTGCTCGCCACGGACGAGCAGGAGGCGGAACGGCTGCTGACCGTGCTGTCCCGCGCGGGTCTGATCGACCATGTGCGCGCCAGCCGCTACCGGCTTCACGACGTCGTACGGAGCTTCGCGCTGGCCCGGCTGCTGGACGAGGAGGAGGCGGCCGACCGCAGTGCCGCGCAGGAGCGCCTCATCCAGAATTACTCGGAGCTCGCCGACTCCGTGATCCGGCTGGTGGACGGCAAGACGTCGACCCGCGCGGACCAGTTCGGCGGCCACGGTTTCTCCTCGCTCGACGCAGCGCTGCGCTGGCTGGACGACGAGTCGAGCTTCATCACCGCGGCGCTGCGGCACGCGGAGGGTGTCGATCAGGCGGCCGTGCTGAGCCTGCTGGGCGCGCTCTGCGACTACTGCCTGCTGCGCGGGGACCTCTACCGGCTCGGCGAGATCAGCGAGTTGGCGCAGGCCGTCGACCAGGGGCTGCTGATCCGTTCGGTGCAGTGGCGTACGGGTATCGCGGCCCGGCAGCTCGGTGAGCTGGACAAGGCCCGGACGACCCTGACGTCCGTGGTCGACCTCTACCGGGAGGCGCACCATGACGCGGGCGCCGCCCGCGCGCTCTGCTCGCTGGGTATCACGCTGCACCACCAGGGCAATCTCACCGAGGCGTCGGCGAAGCTGCGCGAGGCGCTCGAACTCCAGTCCCCGGCGGAACTCGGCGCCGACCGCGCCTGGACGCTGCACGCGCTGGCGGCCGTCGAGCGTGACCGGGCGAATCTCGCGGAGGCGATCGCGCTGCTGTCGACGGCGCTCGTCCTGCACCGCGAGGGCGAGTCGCTGCACGGCGAGGCGTGGACGCACTTCCAGCTCGGGCAGGTCTGTCTGCGGATGGGTGATGTCCCGCGCGCCGAGCGGGAGTTGGGACAGGCGATGGATCTGTACGGCCGCACCCGCGACGGCCGCGGCGAGGCCTGGGCGCTGACGCAGCTGGCCCGTGCCCGGCTGGTGGACGGCGAACCGGAGTCGGCGGCCGACCAGTTCCGCCAGGCGCTCTCCCGGCACCGCGACAACGAGGACGCGCGCGGAGAGGCGTGGACGCTGTACTACCTGGGCCAGGCGCTGGAGGAGTGCGGCGAGGCCGCGCAGGCGGTACGCGAACTGGAGCGCGCGCGCTCGATGTTCTCCCGGATGCGTGACGTGTACGGGCTGGCGTGCGCCCGCCACCACTCGGGCCGGGTGACCCGCGACCAGCGGGCCGCGCAGACCGGCAATCTCCGCAATTCCGGCTTCGCCCGGCAGCTGCTCGTCGACGCCCGCGCGGACTTCCGCCGGATCGGCGTCGCGCACGGCGAGGCGTGGACCTGCCTGGAGCTGGCGATCGTCGACGCGGGCAACAGCAAGGCGGCCCAGGCGCTGGCGCTGTGCGACGAGGCGGCGGCGCTGTTCACCTCGTACGGCGACCACCGAGGCGCCGACTGGGCCCGCTTCCTGCGGTGCACGCTGCTGCCGTACGGCTCGGCCGGCGGCGTCGAGGTCGGGTCCGTGGTGGCGGAGCAGGAGCTGGCCGAGCTGGTGGCCGCGCGGCACCCCTCGCGCGATGGGAAGCTGGACGACTGCCTGGAGACGTTCACGGTGATGCTGGAGCGCGGCGTCGCGCTGGAGGACGGCTGGCAGGCATGGCGGCTGGGCATGGTCCCAAGCCGCCACGCGCGCGAGGTGATGGGCGTCCCGGTGGAGCCTGTCGGGGCCTGAACACCCCTCCGGCCGACCGCCGCCCTCGTCGGGGAAGTCGGACACTCCCGCTGACCGTGCGCCCGAAGAGGCGGTCGGCGGGAGTCGCGGGCGCGCGTGCCGCGGGGGCGCGCCTCAGGTCGTCTGCCGGTCGCCCGCCGAGGCCTTCGGCGCGTCCGCCGGCCCGTCGGTCCGCTCCTCGGCCTCGGCCGGCTTCTCCTCGAAGTCGACCTTGCCCATGTGGCGGTTCATCGACTTCATCAAGAGCCATACCGCGCCCGCCATCACGGCGAAGACGATGAAGCCGAGGACGCCGGGCGTCACCTTGTTCTCGTCCAGCTCCTTCGCGAGCGGGACGAGCTGCGTCACTGCCTGGGTCGCATACATATCAGGCATTGTCGCGGATGCCCGCGAAGAGGTCGCTCTCGGGGAGGGAAGTGTCGACGAGGGACTTCACGAGCTCGTACTCCTCGGTCGGCCAGACGTCCCGCTGGACGTCCATCGGGACGCGGAACCAGCCGCCGTCGGGGTCGATCTGCGTGGCGTGCGCGATGAGGGCCTTGTCGCGGATCTCGTAGAAGTCGGCGCACGGCACGTGCGTGGTCAGCGTGCGCTCGTCGCGCCCGAACTCGTCCCAGCGCTTCAGCCACTCCGCGTACGGGGACTCCAGGCCGCGCGCCAGCAGTGCCTCGTGCAGCGCCACCGTACGGGGACGGTTGAAGCCCTGGTTGAAGTAGAGCTTCCGCGGCTGCCACACCGGGCCGAACTCGGCCTCGGGGTACTTCTCGGCGTCGGCCGCGGACTCGAAGGCCACCATCGAGATCTTGTGGGTCATGATGTGGTCGGGGTGCGGGTAGCCCCCGTTCTCGTCGTACGTCGTGACGACCTGGGGCCGCTGCTCGCGGATCATCCGCACGAGCCGGCCGGCCGCCTCGTCGACGTCCTCCAGGGCGAAGCAGCCCTCGGGGAGCGGCGGCAGCGGGTCGCCCTCGGGCAGGCCCGAGTCCACATAACCGAGCCACTGCTGTCTGATGCCGAGGATCTCGCGAGCCTCGTCCATCTCCTTCTTGCGCACCTCGTGGATGTGCTCCTCGATATAGGCGTCCCCCTGGAGCTTGGGGTTGAGGATGGAGCCGCGCTCGCCTCCGGTGCAGGTCACGACCAGCACGTCCACCCCCTCGGATACGTACTTGGCCATGGTGGCCGCGCCCTTGCTCGACTCGTCGTCGGGGTGGGCGTGCACGGCCATCAATCGCAGCTGGTCAGTCAAGACTCGGTCCTCAGTGATATGTCGCAACGGGCGGCTTCTATAGTGACGGAATCCAGGGACGGAAAATTCCGGAGAGGAACGTTCATGACGGCGCAGCGCCCACCGGTTCTTCCCGAGGGCCGCTACGGCCGCTCGTCGGACGAACGTGCGGACCGGGGGCTCAAGATCGTCGGCTCGGTGCTCGGCGTCGGCCTTCTCGCGCTCGTCGGCTGGTTCGGTTACGACTATGTGGCAGGCCAGAGTGTCTCGGGCGAGCTCATCAAATTCAAGCGGGTATCCGCCTCCGCGGTCGAGGTGCACCTTGAGGTCCGCAAGGACAAGGACGCGACCGGCACCTGCACGCTCCGTTCACGCGCGGAGGACGGTGCCGAGGTGGGCCGCAAGGACGTCCGCGTCGACGGTCCCCAGACGCGGATAGACCAGGTCGTCACCGTCCGTACGACCGCGAGCGCGACGAGCGCGGAGCTCGTCGGGTGTACGTCCGACGACAGCTGACAAGCGTGGTCCATGTCCGCGGGCGCCCGATTCTGCTCTGACCCTCCCCGGCGCCCCTCCCGGTTCACGTCGCTGACCTGCGTTGATGTGATTCTGATGCCTTTCGTCCTGCCCTGACGCCGCGGAATTGTTAGGCTCGTGGTTTCGCCCACCCGAGAAGGCACAATCCTTCTGGGTAGGGCGTTGCTTTGTATCCCCAGTACCTACGAGGAGCACCTGTGACCCAGACCAGCGAGAACGTCACCTGGCTCACCCCGGCGGCGTACACCCAGCTCAAGGCCGAGCTGGATCACCTGTCTGGTCCCGCGCGCGTCGAGATCGCCCAGAAGATCGAGGCCGCCCGCGAGGAGGGGGACCTGAAGGAGAACGGCGGGTACCACGCGGCAAAGGAGGAGCAGGGCAAGCAGGAGCTGCGGGTACGCCAGCTGACCCAGCTCCTGCAGAACGCCAAGGTGGGCGAGGCTCCGGCCGACAACGGGATCGTCGAGCCCGGCATGGTCGTGACGATCGCCTTCGACGGCGACGAGGACGACACCCTGACGTTCCTCATGGCCTCGCGCGAGTACGCGAGTTCCGACATCGAGACGTACTCACCGCAGTCGCCGCTCGGCACGGGTGTGAACGGCAAGAAGGTCGGCGAGGACGCGGAGTACGAGCTGCCGAACGGCAAGAAGGCCTCGGTGAAGATCCTGGCCGCGAAGCCCTACCAGGACTAGGTCCTGTCCGGGCCTAGATCCTGTCCGGGCCTGACGGCAACGATCCACCGGCCCCCTCGGGGCCGGTGGATCAGGACAGCGGTGCCGGAAGTTGTCAGGCGGTGGCCGAGCGGTAGCGCCGGACCGCCAGGGTACGGAAGACCACGATGATCAGGATGGACCAGATCACCGAGGCCCAGATCGGATGCTCCATCGGCCAGGCCCCGGTCACCGATGCCTCCCGGCCGGGGATCGTGTTGCCGAACAGCTCGCGTGCCGCCTGCACGGTCGCGCTGAACGGATTCCACTCCGCGACATGCTGAAGGAACGCGGGCATCCCGTTGACCGGCACGAACGCGTTGGAGATGAACGTCAGCGGGAAGAGCCAGATCAGCCCGCCGGACGTGGCGGCCTCCGGCGTACGGACGATGAGCCCGATCAGCGCGCCGATCCAGGAGAACGCGTAACCGAGGAAGAGCAGCAGCGCGAAGCCGCCGAGCACACTGCCGATGTTCTCGTGCGTGCGCCAGCCGATGATCAGGGCGACGGCCGCGAGGACGACGAGCGTCAGGGCGGTCTGTACGAGGTCGGCGAGCGTACGTCCGGTGAGGACCGCGCCGCGGGCCATGGGCAGTGAGCGGAACCGGTCGATGAGCCCCTTGTGCATGTCGTCGGCGATGCCGGCGCCCGCGCCCGCCGTGGCGAAGGTCACGGTCTGCGCGAAGATGCCCGCCATCAGGAACTCGCGGTAGGCCTGGGCGCTGCCGGGGGCGGCGCCGGGGATGTTGATGGAGCCGCCGAAGACGTAGGTGAAGAGCACCACGAACATGATGGGCTGGATCAGCCCGAAGATGATCATCTCCGGGATGCGCAGCATCCGGATCAGATTGCGCTTGGCCACGACGAGCGAGTCGCGGGCGGACTGGACGATGCCGCCGCGCGGGCGCGGCGCGAGGGCCTTGGGCGAGGCCTCGGTTACGGCGCTCACTTGGCGCTCTCCTTCGGGTCCGTGACGGTGTCGTCGTCCGTGATCGGGTGGGTGGCGTCGTCGTTGGCGGGGCCGGGC
Organism: Streptomyces sp. NPDC051217; assembly: GCF_044455465.1. Taxonomy (NCBI): domain Bacteria; kingdom Bacillati; phylum Actinomycetota; class Actinomycetes; order Kitasatosporales; family Streptomycetaceae; genus Streptomyces; species Streptomyces sp. NPDC051217. The sequence continues at coordinate 24,911 of NZ_JBITEV010000024.1, read as the reverse complement.
CTCGTGGCGGTGGGCGGACCCGCCGGCGAGTCCGGCGTCCTGCCGGACGCCGGGCCGCCGTCTTCGCCGTTCTCCCGGCTCTCCTCGGCCGCGTGGCCGGTGAGCGAGATGAAGACGTCGTCGAGGGTGGGGCGGCGCAGCCCGATGTCGTCGATCTCGACGCCCCGCGCGTCGAGTTCCCTGATGATCTCGGCGAGCAGTTTCGCTCCGCCGGTGACCGGGACGGTGAGCTTGCGGGTGTGCTCGGCGACCATCACCTCGCCCTTGCCGAAGCCGGCCAGCACATCGCGGGTCGGGGTGATCTGGTCGCGCTCGTGGACGACGACCTCGACGCGCTCGCCGCCCGTGCGGGCCTTGAGTTCGTCGGCGGTGCCGCGCGCGATGACCTGGCCGTGGTCGATGACGCAGATGTCGTGGGCCAGGTGGTCGGCCTCCTCCAGATACTGGGTGGTGAGCAGCAACGTCGTCCCGCCCGCGACCAGTTCCTCGATGATGCCCCACAACTGCTGGCGGTTGCGCGGGTCGAGGCCGGTCGTCGGCTCGTCCATGAACATCACCGGCGGGGAGACGACGAGCGCCGCCGCGAGGTCGAGGCGCCTGCGCATACCGCCCGAGTAGGTCTTGGTGGTGCGGTCGGCCGCGTCGCTGAGGTTGAAGCGGTCGAGGAGTTCGACGGCCCTGGCCTTCGCGGCGCGGGCGCTCTGCTGGTAGAGCTGGCCGACCATCTGAAGGTTCTCGCGGCCGGTCAGATACTCGTCGACCGCGGCGAACTGGCCGGAGAGGCCGATGTTCCTGCGGACCTCGTTGGGGTTCTTGACCACGTCGATGCCCGCGACGACGGCCTTGCCGCTGTCGGGCTGGAGCAAGGTCGTCAGCACACGGACCGCGGTGGTCTTTCCCGCGCCGTTGGGGCCGAGCAGACCGAGGACCGTGCCTTCGGGGACATCGAGATCGACGCCGTCCAGTGCTCTTACGTCGCCGAACGTCTTGACCAGGCCTTCGGCATAGATGGCGCCTGGCATAGGGGTACTCCCGGAGTTGTGTCAGATGCGGTCAAATGGTGCGATCCGTGCTAACGGAGAGCTTAAGCCGACAGAAGCAGAGGCTGACGCTAACGCGATACATCGCGACAGGCAAGCCATTTAAGTAAGCTCTATGTAAAGGCGGCTGGGAGGCGAGCCGGAGGCCGTCGGGAGACGTCTCGGAAAACGCCCGGGAGTCGTCCGGGGGGGGCCGCGCCGAGGGCCTGTCCGGCCCTGGGCCGTGCCCGACACATGGCGCCTTCCGCCCGCGGGGCGGGGCGCGCGCCCGCCGCGGAGCGGCTGATGACTCGTCGGTGCGTGCGATCGCAAGGCGGAGGTCGTTCTCGTACTGGACGTACGTGAACGAGTCCGACAACGCGGCGAGCGTGCGTGCCGGGCGCCGCGCGCCAGGCGGGATTTGTCAGACACGGCCTAGCCGAGGATCGTGTAGCCCGCCTCGCGCAGCGCCGCCGCCACGTCCAGGCAGTGTTCGGGGCCCTTGGTCTCCAGATGCAGCTCCACATCCGCCTCGGTCAGCCCGAGCCGCGGATCGGTCCGTACGTGGCTCACGTCCAGGACGTTCGCGTCGGCCACCGACAGCACCCCGAGCAGCGTCGCGAGCGCGCCAGGCCGGTCGGTGATCCGCACCCGCAGCCCCAGGTAGCGGCCGGACGCCGCCATCCCGTGGCGCAGGATCCGCTGCATCAGCAGGGGATCCACATTGCCTCCGGACAGCACGGCGACCACCGGCCCCGAGAACGCCCCGGGCGTGCTCAGCAGCGCGGCGACCGGGCTCGCCCCGGCCGGCTCCACCACCAGCTTCGCCCGCTCCAGACAGAGCAGCAGCGCGGCGGACAGCTCGTCCTCGGAGACCGTGCGCACCTCGTCGACCAGGTCCCTGACCATCGGGAAGGTGATCTCGCCGGGCCGGCCCACCTTGATGCCGTCCGCCATCGTCTGCTGTTCGTCGATCGACATCGGCCGCCCGGCCCGCAGCGAGGGCGGAAACGCGGCCGCGCCCGCCGCCTGCACACCGATCACCTTGACGTCCGGCCGTACGCCCTTCACCGCGAGGGCGATGCCCGCGACGAGGCCGCCGCCCCCGAGACCGACGAGGATCGTCCGGACCTCGGGGCACTGCTCCAGGATCTCCAGGCCGACCGTGCCCTGTCCGGCGATGATGTCCGGGTGGTCGAAGGGGTGGATGAAGACCGCGCCGGTCTCCCGCGCGTACTCCTGCGCGGCGTCCAGGGTCTCGTCCACGACCTGGCCGTGCAGCCGCACCTCGGCGCCGTACTCACGGGTAGCCGCGACCTTCGGCAGCGGCGCCGCGACCGGCATGAACACCGTCGAGCGCACGCCGAGCAGGGTCGACGCGAGCGCGACGCCCTGCGCGTGATTGCCCGCGCTGGCGGCGACGACACCGGCCGCGCGCTCCTCCGGCGAGAGACCGGCGATCCGCACGTAGGCGCCGCGCAGCTTGAACGACCCCGTCCGCTGGAGGTTCTCGCACTTGAGGTGGACCGGGGAGCCGACCAGGTGAGTCAGGTGTCTGCTGCCCTCCATCGCGGTCTTCCTGGCCACCCCGACGAGCATCTTCTGCGCCCCGCGGATGTCGTCGAGGATCAGCGCGGGCACGGAGCCGCGCGGTGTGGCGGAACCGAACGATCCGGAGGGACGCGACGTACCGAAGGTCATGACCGCCAGTCTCGCAGCTCATCACCCGTCCGGCGGCCCGGAACGAGGGGCGTCGACCGGTTTACGCGGGGCAGGTACGGCCAGGGTCGGAGCCGCGTACTCTGTCCCCCACCAACCGACCACCGCACGAGAGAGCCCCAGCCATGCCCCCTACTCAGGACATGACTTCCGCTGTGTCGGCCTCCCCGGGCTCCGGCTCCGAACCTTCCGGTTCCGACCCCTCCGGCTCCGCACCTTTAGAGACCGCACCGGCGCCTTCCGTCGGTACCGAACCCGTCGCCGCATCGGACGACGCCGCACTTCTCGACGCGCTCCAGCACCAGGTGGCCGTCTTCGCCCGACGGGCGGAACAGACCCGCCTCGGCGGCGTCGGCCAGGTGCGCAATTCCATGGACCGTGCCGCCTATCTGCTGCTCAACCGGCTCGATCTGGAAGGCCCGATGGGCGTCAAGGCGCTGGCCGCGGGGATGGGGATCGACTCCTCCACCGTCACCCGCCAGGTCGCGCCGCTCGTCGACACCGGCCTGGTCAAGCGCACGTCACACCCGGAGGACGGCCGCGCCGTCGTCCTTGAACTCTCGGCCCGCGGGCTGAGCCGCCTCGAAGAGGTCCGCTCCTCACGCCGCGAGCTGATGTCGCAGGTCACGGACGGCTGGAAGGAGGAGGAACGCGAATCGTTCTGCACGCTCCTCACCCGGTTCAACACCGCCCTGTCGACACGGCAGTCGGGCCCCGCGTCGGCCGAACCGGTCGCGCACCGGGTCCCGGTGGACGAACCCGACGGTACGGAGCCACCGCCGGCCTCTTGATTTCGGCCCGGGTCTGTCCTCATATGAGGTGTGCGAGAGCGATGGCAGCCGGATACGGACCGCCGTCGCGCCCAGGAGTTCGAGGCGTTCGTCGCGGGCGCGGCAGGCCGACTGCTGCGTGCCGCCATGTTGCTGACGGGTGAGCCCGCCGACGCGAAGCCCCGCGCGGAGCACCTGCTGACGGCCGCCCTGGCCCGTACCTACGCGGACTGGGACCGGCTGCGCGACGAGGACCCGTACGACCGCGCACGCCAGGAGATCGCCGCCCGGTACGCGCGGGGCGCCTGGCGGCAGCCGCGGACCGGCGAGGGCGTGCTCGGCCGGCTCACACCGCAGGAGCGGCTCATCCTCGTGCTGCGGCTGTACGAGGGGGTCGCCGAGGAGCAGACGGCGGCGCTGATCGGGCTGCCGGCCGAGCGGGTGCGGGCGATCTGCGCGCGGGCGGTCGTCGCGATGCGGCAGCCCGCGCCGCCGCCCCGCCCGGCTCCGCACTGGCCGCTGTCGCTGCTCTCCCGGCAGGGCGCGCGATGAGCGGCCACAGCCGTAAGGAGGACGAGGTCCGCCGGATGCTCGATCTGCCGCATCCGCCGGTCCCCGTCGATCTGACGGCCCGCGCGACCGCCCTCGGCACCCGCCTGATGAACCGCAGGCGCACCGCGCGCCTGCTGTTCTGGCTGCTCGTCACGGTGGCCGTGATCGTCTTCACGGTGTGGGCGTCGGTCGTGGAACCGTGGTCGGTCCCGCCGTCCGAGACGACCCCGCCGCTGGAAGGATGGTGACGGCCGGACGCTGTCGATCCGCGCCAACTTCCTTCAGGCGAGCGCCCGGTGAAGGTCCGTCAGCAGATCGTCGGCGGACTCGATACCGACCGACAGCCTGACCAGATCCTCCGGCACCTCCAGCGCGGAGCCCGCCACCGAGGCGTGCGTCATCCGCCCCGGGTGCTCGATCAGCGACTCGACACCGCCGAGAGACTCCCCGAGCGTGAAGACCTTCGTCCGGCCGCAGACCTCGATCGCCGCCTGCTCACCGGCCGCGACCTGGAAGGACACCATGCCGCCGAAGGACTTCATCTGCTTGGCCGCGACCTCGTGGCCGGGGTGGTCGGGCAGGCCCGGGTAGTAGACCTTCGAGACCTTCGGGTGCCGCACCAGCATCTCGGCGACGCGCGTCGCGTTCTCGCTGTGCCGGTCCATCCGGACGGCGAGCGTCTTCACGCCGCGCAGCACGAGCCACGCGTCGAAGGGACCGGAGATGGCGCCCATCGCGTTCTGGTGGAAGGCGATCTCGTCGCCCAGCGTGTCGTCGGCGGTGATCAGCGCGCCGCCGACGACGTCCGAGTGACCACCCATGTACTTGGTGGTCGAGTGCACGACGACGTCCGCGCCGAGGGCGAGCGGCTGCTGGAGGTAGGGGCTCGCGAAGGTGTTGTCCACGACGAGCTTCGCGCCGGCGGTGCGGGCGACCTCGGCGAGCGCGACGATGTCGCTGATGCCGAGGAGCGGGTTGGACGGCGTCTCGACCCAGATCGCCTTCGTACGGGGGCGCAGCGCGGCCCGTACCGCCGCCGGGTCCGAGGTATCGGCCACCGACCACTCCACGCCCCAGCGTGAGACGACCTTCGCGAAGAGCCGGAAGGTGCCGCCGTACGCGTCGTTGGGGATCACCACGTGGTCGCCCGGCGACAGCAGCGTGCGGAGCAGGCAGTCCTCGGCGGCCAGGCCGGACGCGAAGGCGAAGCCGCGCCGGCCGCCCTCCAGGGCCGCCAGGTTCTCCTCCAGCGCGGAGCGCGTGGGGTTGGCGCTGCGGCTGTACTCGTAGCCGCCGCGCAGCCCGCCCACTCCGTCCTGCTTGTACGTGGACACCTGATAGATGGGGGGCACGACCGCGCCGGTGAGGGAATCAGGTGTGTTCCCCGCGTGGATGGCGATGGTCTCGAAGCTGTGCTCGTCGCTCATGAGCCCCGAGGGTAGCGGTCCCGGACGCCGACCCGGAGCACCGCCGGCGTCCGGGACAATGGGGTGCATGGAGATTCTCTGGTTCCTGATCGCGGCGGGCATGGTGGCGGCCGTCGTGGCCCCGGTCGTGCGGCGCCGGGGCGGCGGCATCCGCCTGGTCGCGCCCGGTTCGCCCGACGCCGCCGACCCGGACGCCTACGAATTCGTCCGGCAGGAAGAGCTCGACGTCCGCCTTCCGGGGCCGGACCAGGACCTTCTGGACGTACTGGACGTCGTACAGCGCACCCAGGACTGGCGGGCGGCGGCGCAGTTGCTCGCCGGTACGGCCAAGGAGGGCGAGGTGCGCTGGCAGCGCGTGCAGGCCTTCGCGGGCGCGGCGTCGCTGGAGCTCCAGCAGAAGCCCGGCGTCGGCGGGGCGTGGCTGCGGGCGTGGCGCGCGGAGTCGCCGAAGGACGCGGGCGGCGCGCAGGTGCACGCCGAGTTCCTGGTGCAGCAGGCGTGGCGTTCGTCGGCGGCGGGGACGGACGACTTCCGGATCATCCTGGAGGAGGCCCGCTCGGTCTGCGGCGACGCGGCGCTGCTGGCGCCCGGCGATCCCGTGCCGTACATCGTGGAGCTGGCCGTGGCCCGTGGGCTCGGCTATCCGCACGAGCAGTTCGACCAGCTGTGGGCGAAGGTCATCGACCGCGCGCCGGACCACATGGGCGCGCATCTCGCGGCGCTGCACTACTGGTGCGAGAAGTGGCACGGCTCACGCGAGGAGGCGGACCGGTTCGCCACCGCGTCGGCCGCGCGCGCTCCGCGGGGCTCGCTGCTGGCGGCGCTGCCGCTGTTCGCGGTGCACGAGCACATGGAGGACCTCACGCTCGTACGGGACTTCTTCAGCAGCGCGGTCGTGTCCAAGGCCATGGAGGGCGCGCTCTTCGCGGTGCACGCGGCGCGCCCCGACGACCCGATGCTCGCGCACGTACGGCATCTGCTGATCCTCTTCCTGGTGGGCGGCGGGCGGTGGTCGGAGGCGATGCACCAGCTCGTGCTGGTGGACGGCTACGTCGGCGCGCTGCCGTGGACGCTCGACGAGGACCCGGCGGCGCGGTACGCGGTGTACCGGGCGCTGGCGGTGGCCGGGTACGAGGCGAACGGCGGGAATCCGGCGACGCTGCCGCGGTAGGGGCGGACGCAGGGGGGTGCCGGGGGTCTTGGGCCCCGCCCCGGTCTTCGAGGCACCGTTGCCGCGCTGACCTGCGGTGGTGCATACTCCGCAGATCCCCCACATCGTCTCTTCACCTGTTCTCCGTATCTCTGGGGGCCATCCGATGGCACGCGTCCTGCCCTTCGTCCTCTTCGCGTTCGGCATCTGGTTCTGGCTGAAGGCCCGCCGGAGCGTCTCCTCACTCGTCGGTACGGAAGCGGAGCTGGGACTGCTCCCCAGGGACCGGCAGAACACCGAACTCGCGGGACCGGACAATGCCCTGGAGCACGCCCTGACCGAGGCGCGGGCGGGCCGCTGGGAGCCGGCGGCGGAGCTGCTGGCGGCGACGGGCAAGGACCGGGACTGGGAGCGACGGTCTCTCTGCGTCGGCGTGCTGGGCGAGGCGGCGGCCCGGGACGACTCCTGGCTGCGGGCCTGGCGCGCGACGCGCTCCGGCGGCTCCCCCGACACGGACGCGGAGCTGGTCCAGGCGTCGGCGACGGTCTCGCGCGCGTGGCTGCTGCGGGGCTCGCCGTACGCCAAGCACACCACGCCGGAGCAGGCGGACAGCTTCCACGAACTGCTGCCGGGCGCCCGCGCCGACACCGCCCGCGCGGCGGCGCTGGGCCCGGACGACCCGACGCCGTACATCATCGAGATCCGTACGGCGCTGGGCGTCGGCTACGGGCCCGAGCAGATGCGCGAACTGTGGGCGGAGATCACGGCCCGCACCCCGCACCCCACGTCGGCGCCGCTGTACGGGGCGCACGAGGCGGCGATCCAGTACTGGAGCGAGCGGTGGCACGGCTCGGCGGAGCTGGCCGAGGAGTTCGCGGCCCAGGCGACCGCGGACGCGCCGCCGGGCACGCTGATGACGGCGTTCCCGCTGATCGCCTGGTTCGACCACCACGACGCGACGGCGACGCCCCGCGACTACGCGACGCCTCGGCTGACGTCCCTGGTCGACGCGGCCCTGGCGGACACGGAGGCGGCGCCCCCGGACCACCCCCGCCTCCCGGAGATACGGCACCTGCTGGCGTACTTCCTGACGCGCCAGTCCAGGCACGAGGAGGCGCTGGAAGCGTTCCGCCTGGTCGACGGCTACGTGAACGCCCTCCCCTGGCGCACCCGCCGCGACCCGTCCGCCTTCTTCACGACAACCCGCGCCACGGCCCTCCGCGGCACGGAGGCCCGCGCCCGTATCAGCAAGGGTGTCTGACCGGCGACCGCGCGTTCGTCTCTGTTCAGCGGGGCCTGGCATCGTTGAGGGTATGGACGAGACTCCTCTGCCCGGTGGGTTCCTCAATCAGGTCGTACGTGTCGGTGACACCGTGCGGCGCTCCCCCACGCCGTCGGCCCAACGTGCCGCGTACATCGTTGAGTTGCTCGGATTCTTCGAGGAGCGGGGCTGGGGCGGGGCGCCGCGGTTCCAGGGGGTGGACGAGCAGGGGCGCGAGGTGTTCGGGCACATCGAGGGGGAGGTGGATCTGCCCGTCTCCGACGCGCGGCTGGCGCGGGTCTCCGAGCTGGTGCGGGAGTTTCATGATCTGACGGCCGGATCGTCGCTCGCCGGTGGGCGCGAGGTCGTGTGCCACAACGACCTGTCGCCCAGGAACACCGTCTGTGCCGACGGGCTGCCGGTGGCCCTTCTCGACTGGGACCTGGCCGCCCCCGGCGACCGTATCCACGACGTCGCCCACCTCTGCTGGCAGTACCTGGACCTCGGCCCCCGCGTGCCGGACGTGGGCGACGCCGCACGCCGGATCACGCTGGTCTGCGACGCGTACGGCCTGGACGACCGGGACGGCATCGTCCGGACGATCCTCTGGTGGCAGGACCGCTCCTGGCGCGGCATCGACGCGGCCGCGGACGCCGGCGATCCCGCGATGACGGCGCTGCGTGAGCGGGGCGTGGTGGACGACGTGCGGGCCGCGTACACCTGGGTGTCGGCGCACGCCTTCGAGCTGGCCGCGAAGCTGTAGGGGCGCGGGTCGCAGGAAATCGGAGGGCGGCTCCTCGCGCGCTTCGGTACGGTGGCCCGTATGGGTTCGTACTCGTACTACTTCTTCCGCTGATTCCGGGCGCGGACGCCCCGGCGTAGGTCCTGCCATCCGGACCCCGCCGGCGTCCCGAGCTGCCCGTCGCACCCTCACCAGCACTTTCAGGGAAGAAGCATGCGCGAACGCGCCCAATTGTCGTTGAAGGACGTCTCCAAGTCGTACGGCGACCGGACCGTCCTCGATCAAGTGTCGCTCTCCGTACGGCCCGGCGAGAAGGCCGGTGTCATCGGGGAGAACGGCTCCGGGAAGTCCACCCTGCTCCGGCTGCTGGCCGGGGCCGAGGTGGCGGACGGCGGGGAGGTCACCGTCCTCTTCCCCGGCGGGGTCGGGTATCTCGCCCAGACCCTCGGGCTCGACCCCAGCCGCACCGTCCAGGCCGCCGTGGACGCCGCTCTCGCCGACCTGCGGGAGCTCGAACGCCGTATCCGCGCCGCCGAGGCGACGCTCGCCAACGCCACGGAGGCCGAACTCACCTCGTACGGCGATCTGTTGACCACCTACGAGGAGCGCGGCGGCTACGAGGCGGATGCCCGAGTCGACGCCGCTCTGCACGGACTCGGGCTCGCCCATATCGGCCGGGAGCGCCCGCTCGGATCGCTCTCCGGCGGTGAGCAGTCCCGTGTGGCGCTGGCCTGCGTCCTCGCGGCCGCACCCGAGTTGCTGCTGCTCGACGAGCCGACCAACCATCTCGATCTCCGGGCCACCACCTATCTGGAGGAGCAACTCCGGTCGCACCGCGGCACGGTGGTCGCCGTCACCCACGACCGCGCGTTCCTGGAGCGCGTCGCGACGACGATCCTGGAGGTCGACCGGGACACCCGTGCCGTGACCCGGTACGGCGACGGCTGGACCGGCTACCGCACCGCCAGGGCCGCCGCCCGCCGCCGCTGGGAGCAGGACCATCAGGAGTGGCTGGACGATCTGGCCCGCACGAGGGAGCTGGTCACCGCAGCCGGTCAGCGGCTCGCGTCGACCGGGAAGGACCCCCGGCAGGGCTTCGGGAAGCACCGTCGCTCGCACGAGGCGAAGCTGTCGGGCCAGGTCAGGGCGGCGCGGGTACGGCTGGAGCGGCTGGAGCGGGAGCCGGTGCCGGCCCCTCCGGAACCGCTCACCTTCGCCGCCGCCCCGGCGACCACCGGGGCCGACGGCGTGCTGGCCGAGCTGACCGGCATCGCGGTCGGGGACCGGCTGCGGCTGGACTCGCTCCAGGTGAAGGCGGGGACACGGCTGCTGGTCGACGGGCCCAACGGCGCGGGCAAGACCACGCTGCTGCGGGTGCTGGCCGGGGATCTCACGCCGGATGAGGGCACCGCGCACCGTACGGCCGAAGTCGGCTACTTGGCACAGGAGTTGGCCACCACCACAACGGCGTCACGGCTCTCACTGCTGGGCGCGTTCGCGGCGGGCCGGCGAGGGCTGCCCGAGGAGCACACCGACGAGCTGCTGGCTCTCGGGCTCTTCCGCGAGGAGGACCTGTCCGTGCCCGTGGCCGGGCTCTCCGTGGGCCAGCGGCGCCGGCTCGAACTGGCCCGGCTGCTGACGCGCCGCGCCGATCTGCTGATCCTGGACGAGCCGACGAACCATGTGGCGCTGAGCCTGGTTGAGGAGCTGGAACGGGCGCTCGTCAGCTACGAGGGCGCCGTGGTCGTGGTCTCGCACGACCGCCGCTTCCGGAGCGAATTCGCGGGCGCACGCCTGGAGTTGGCGGCGGGCCGGGTGCTGCCGGGCACCTGACCCAGGAACCCTAGAGCTTGGCCTGGAAGATCGCGGCCGGCCGCTCACGCCGGTACCCGAGCGCCGCGTTCACCGCCAGCATCGGCCCGTTGTCGTCGGCGACGCTGGTGCTGATCTCCCGTACTCCGGGATGGCGTTCGGCGAGCGTGCCCAGCAGATGGCGTTTGACCGCCCGGCCCAGTCCGCGCCCGCGGTGCTCCGGGACGACCACCGTGTCGTACTGGAGCGCCCGGGTGTGCGACGGGTCGCGCAGGACCAGTTCGGTGTACGCGGCCACCCGGTCCACGCCCCCGCCCGCGCCGTCCGCCTCCGCGAGCACCACCGAGGTGAGGATGATGCCGCCCCGGTCGTCCACCAGCCGGGCGGCGCCCCGTACCCGCTCCGCGTCCCATCGCGGAGTCCGCTCGTCCACGCCGCCGCCGGGCGCGTCCCGCATCACGTCGTGCGCCCGCGCGAACTCGTCGGCGAGCGCGTCCGGGACGACACCGTCCCAGTCCTCGAAGCGGTAGCCGTCGGGCAGCCGCGCCTCCGGCAGTTCGGCGTCCGCCTCCCGGACCCGCTGGACGTACCAGGCCAGCGGCAGCGCCTTGCCGAAGCCGAGCCCGTCGACGAACGCCTCGCCGGCGCCGCCCAGTTCGAGCATGGTGGAGACCGAACTGCGCCCGTCGGCGGCCAGTTCGGCCCGTATCGCGCTCCACAGCTGTGCGCCCACGCCGCGCCGCCGGGCCTCGGGGCGGACGACCAGGGCGTCGAGGAAGGCCGTGTGCCGGTTGCTCTCCTCGGTGAACAGGAGCAGCGCGGCCACGCCGTCGTAGGACCCGTCGGGAGCGGCCCACACCAGATGGAGCATTCGGGCGTGGGGAGACTGCACACGCAGCTTCCCGGCGGTCTCGGTGCGGCCGGGTTCCGGTACGGACGCGGGCACGTCCTGGAGATGGGCAGCCGCGATCACGTCATGCCAGGCGTCTGTCTCCGCCTCGGACGGCGGGGTCCCCAGAGTCATCAGCATGATCCGAACCTACGCGCACTACCCGGCCGGCGCCCCCGGGTTGTACCGCCTTCCCGGACAGTGAGACCCGTTTTCCGCGCCGTTGGTTGCCCCGGAAACGCTCTCGATCCCCGTAACGCGCAAACGGCGGCGGCACCCGGTGGGGGTGCCGCCGCCGTGGGCGTACGCGGTGGGACTCAGGCGGCGGCGCCGGCCTGCCAGTCCGCCCAGCTCAGGTTCCAGCCATTGAGGCCGTTGTCGGGCTGGATGGTCTTGTCAGGGGAGTTCTTGACGATGACCACGTCACCGACGATCGAGTTGTCGAAGAACCAGGCGGCCGGCTGGTTCTTGTCGCTCGCGCCTTTCACGTCGTTCAGACCGATGCAGCCGTGACTGGTGTTGGACGAACCGAAGATCGAGTCGTCGCCCCAGTAGTTGCCATGGATGAAGGTGCCCGATGTCGAGAGTCGTTGGGCGTGCGGCACGTCCTTGATGTCGTACTCGCCCTTGCCGTCGTCGTCGGTGAAGCCGACCGTCGCCCCGTCCATCCGGGTCTCCTTGAACTGCTCGGAGATCACCATCTGACCGTTGTACGTCGGGTTGTCCGGGGAACCGGCGGAGATCGGGATCGTCTTGATCGTCTTGCCGTCCTGCTGAATGGTCATGGTCTTGGCCTTGGTGTCGACCGTGGAGACCTGGTTACGGCCGATCTTGAAGGTGACCGTCTTCTGCTGGACTCCGAAGACTCCGTCCGCGCCCTCGACGCCGTCGAGCGCCAGCTTCAGGGTGACGGTCGAGCCGCCCTGCCAGTACTGCTCGGGGCGGAAGTCCAGGCGCTGCGAGTTGAACCAGTGGCCGACGACCTCCTGGCCGCTGCTCGACGTGACGGTGATCCCGCCCTGGACGGCGGCCTTGTCGGTGATCCCCTTGTCGAAGTTGAGCGAGACCGGCATCCCTACCCCGACGGTCGAGCCGTCCTCGGGCGTGAAGTTTCCGATGAAGCTGTTGTCCGGCGAGACAGTCGTGAAGGACGAGTTCTCGTGGGCCTCGCGGCCCTTGGAATCCTTCGCCGTGGCGCTGATCTTGTATGAGGTGGAGCGTTCCAGCTGGCCGTCCGGCTTCCAGCTCTTCGCGTCGGCGGCCAGCGTGCCCTTCACCGCGGTCCCGTCGGCGGTGGTCATCTCGACCGTCGTGAGCGTGCCCTTCTTGACGGTGACCTTCGCGGCGTTGTTGATGCTCGCGTTGTCGGCACCGTTCTTGGGCGAGATGGCTATCTGGGCCTCGGACGTGTCCTTCGCCGCGGCCTCGTCCACCTGCGCCTGCGAATCCTTCGAACGCTCGGCTCCGGGGTCGTCCCCATCGTCGCCACTGCTACAGGCCGAGAGCACCAGCACCCCGCCGAGCAGTGCGGACGCGGCCGCGAGGCCCTTGCGCCGCTTACCGTTCGTCATCACACGCTTCTCCATCGTCGCCGATCCCTGCCCTATGACCTTCAAGAACACCCATACCGGTTCGTCCGGTTCCACCGCGGACGAAGATGTGTGCAACGCCACTCGCACTGCGGGATATACACACGCGGCGCACGTGTAAGCCCCGGTCCGCGTGCGACGGCGTCCCGGGGCCAAGGGTGTCACGCACGCACGTTACAACCCGCCCGGGCGCCCGGTCTTCGCACCGTCCACGCCATCTCCGTCCTCATTATCGCCGTCGTCGAGGTCCTCCTCGTCCACATCCCATTCCACGGTCTCGGGGTCGTAGTCGATCAGCTCACTGCTCCACGAGCCCTGGACCAGCTCCACCCCGGGCACCTCGCCGACCAGGTCCGACGGCTCCACCAGGTACGCGAGCGCCTCCGCGTCGTCTTCCCGCACCGCCGTGCGGGCATGCGTACGTTCTTCGTCCGGCATCGAATCGTCCGTCGCGATCCGGGTCAGGGCGGCGTCGGCCAGCTCCCCGGGATCAGTGATCTCCAGCACCAGTTCCACGTGCAGCCGGACATAGCGGGATGTCTCAGGAGTACTCATAACCGGAGAGTAGAGCTCCGGACCCTGACGACTTTCCCGCGACCCGCTGCTTTCACTAGCATCGGCGCACCCAGCCAATTCGGCGTTTTCCCAAGGGAGATCGATTACGTGTACGTGTCTGTCGTACGCCGACCGCTGCTGACGGCCATAGCCGCCGGAATCCTGCTCTGCGCCCTGTGGTTCGTCCCCTCGGCGAACGCCACGAACGAGCGGAGCCCTCAGCAGCGGTCAGCCTCCACCACCCACGAGGATTCGAGGCTCGCCCTCGCCGACACGGGAACCGGCGTGGACTCCACGCCGTAATACGCGGAGGGGGGCCACCCCGCTGTCGGGCGGCCCCCCTCCGTACGACACCCCCTCAGGCCAGCGGACCGGTCACCGGCTCCACCGCGGCCACCAGCCGGCCCTCCCGCAGGAACAGGTCGGCCAACGCGAGATCCGGCGACAGGAACCGGTCGGGGCCGGGCCCCGCGATCCCCGCCGCACGCACCGCCTCGATGGCGGCCAGCGACGCCGGCGCGGGCACCAGGCCCGTACGCAGCTCGATCGCGCGGGTCGCCGCGTACATCTCGACGGCGATGATCCGCGTCAGATGATCAACGGCCGTACGGAGCTTGCGCGCCGCCGACCAGCCCATCGACACATGGTCCTCCTGCATCGCCGACGAGGGGATGGAGTCCACCGACGCCGGGACGGCCAGCCGCTTCATCTCGCTGACCAGCGCGGCCTGCGTGTACTGGGCGATCATCAGCCCCGAGTCGACACCGGGGTCGTCCGCGAGGAAGGCGGGCAGTCCGTGCGAACGGTTCTTGTCCAGCAGCCGGTCCGTGCGGCGCTCGGCGATGGAGCCGAGATCGGCGGCGACGATCGCGAGGAAGTCCAGCGCGTACGCGACGGGGGCGCCGTGGAAGTTGCCGTTGGACTCCACGCGGCCGTCCGGCAGCACCACCGGGTTGTCGACGGCGGACGCCAGCTCACGGTCGGCCACGATCCGGGCGTACGCCAGCGTGTCCCGGCCCGCGCCGGCGACCTGCGGGGCGCAGCGCACCGAGTACGCGTCCTGGACCCGGGGAGCCGCGTCCTGCTGGAAGTGCCCGGTCAGCCCGGACCCGGCGAGCACCCGCAGCATGTTGTCGGCGCTGACGCCCTGGCCGGGGTGCGGGCGGATGGCGTGCAGCTCGGGGGCGAGGACCTTGGCCGTACCGAGCAGGGCCTCCAGGGTCAGCGCGGCGGTGATGTCGGCAGAGGTGTAGAGCCGCTGGAGGTCGGCGAGGGCCATGACCAGCATCCCGAGCATGCCGTCGGTCCCGTTGAGCAGCGCGAGCCCCTCCTTCTCCCGCAGCTCCACGGGCACGATGCCGTGCTCGGCGAGCAACTCGGCGGCGGGCCGCACGACGCCGTCCGGGTCCTCGGCGTCACCCTCGCCCATCAGAGTCAGCGCACAGTGCGAGAGCGGCGCGAGGTCGCCGGAGCACCCCAGGGAGCCGTACTCGTGCACGACGGGCGTGATCCCCGCGTTCAGTACGTCCGCCATGGTCCGCGCGACCTCCGGGCGTACGCCGGTACGACCGGACGCCACGGTCTTGAGCCGCAGGAACATCAGCGCCCGCACGACCTCCCGCTCGACCCGCGGCCCCATACCGGCGGCGTGCGACCGCACAATGTTCCGCTGCAACCGCGCGCGGAGCTCCGGGCCGATGTGCCGGCTGGCGAGGGCCCCGAACCCGGTGGAGACGCCGTACACGGGCTCGGGCTTCGCGGCGAGCGAGTCGACGATCTCGCGGGCGGCGGCGAGCGCGGAAAGGGCGTCGGCGGAGAGCTCGACGGGGGCGTTGCCGCGGGCGACGGCGACGACGTCTTCGGCGGTGGTGCCGGAGGTCCCCACGACGACTGTGCGCATATTCATATTCAGGAGCGTACGTACTGAAACTCAACATGTCACCACTGGGGCGGGGTCGCGGGGTCGCCTCCGGCGCGGTTGGGGGGTACGGGCCGGTACCCGGGGCGGGGTTCGGGGCCTCCGGAGGGGTAAGTCCGGACGGCGTGATTTACGGAGCGGCACCCGACACCGGCCCGCACCACCAACCGCGCCGGAGGCGAACCCGCAACGGTTCAGCCACCCCCTCCGGGAGGAACCCTCGGCATCCCCCGGAACCGCCGCCGCTCCCCACCCGCCGGAGCCCTCGGCGGCGGCTCGTCCGCCAGCCGCACCACCCCCCCGTCCCGCCCCGCCACCACCGGCCCCACCGACCGCGCCGCCTTCGCGCGGTACTGCGCCGCGTCCGCCAGCCGGAACAGCCGCCGCGCCGATCTCAGCGGCCCGATCGGATCCCCCGTCGAGGCGATCCCGCACGCCACCCCCTCCCCCAGCTCCAACTCCGCCGCCCGGCGGCAGAGTTCATCGGCGACCTCGACCACGTCGTCCGCCGGCGGCCCCACCGTCAGCAGACAGAACTCGTCGCCCCCCAGCCGTGCCGCCAGCCCTCCCGGCAGCCGCGCCCCGCAGACGGAGAGGAGCGAGCCGAATCGTTCCAGCAACCGGTCACCGACCGCGTGCCCATGGGTGTCGTTGACCCGTTTGAGGCCGTTGAGGTCGCAGACGACGAGACTGACGACCGACCCGTCGTCGCGGTGCAGCGCGACCGCCTCGTCGAGGCGCATGTCCACCGCGCGGCGATTCGCGAGCCCCGTCAGCGGGTCCGTGAAGGCCAGCCGCCGGACCTCTTCGAGCCGCTCCGTCTGCGCGATCCCCGACGCCACGACGGACGCGATGACGGTCGCGAAGTCCGCGTCGTCGCGCCCGAAGACCGGCGTCCCCAGCGGCCTCGCCACGTACAGCTCCCCCCACGCCCGCCCGTGCAGCACGATCGGCGCGACGACGCAGCACCCCCGGCCACGCCTGCGCAGCGCGGCGACCCGCTGGTGGCAGTAGCCCGGCTCGCCGCCGGCGACGGCGGCGGCCGGCCCGTCGACCGTCTCGACCCACGCGTTGGGCTCACCGCCCCCCGCCCACCGCTCGTGCAGGAACTCCGCGATCTCGGGGAACCGGTGCACGGGATACGACTCGTCCTCGGGGAACTCCTCCTCCCCCTCGGCCAGATCCCCCGCGTTCACGAGGACCTTGAGCTGCCCGAGGTCCCGCTCCCACACGGACAGCGCGGCGAAGCTGCCGGCCAGAGCCTCACGCGCGCCGAGCGCGGCGGCCCGCCAGGAGTCGTGGAGGGTGTGCGCCGAAGCCATGGCCTGCGCGAGCTCCACCACGGCCCGTAGCCGTACATCCTCTCCCATCACCCCACCTTAGGGTGTTTTGTGGTGATTTGATCACCTGGAGCGAGACGCCGTCACTCTCCGTCCACAACGTGCACAGGGTCCACAAGGTCCCGAACGGTCCGGCCCTACTCGCCGGGCCACTCCGGCTTCCGCTTCTCGTTGAACGCGGCCACACCCTCCGTACGGTCGCCGGAGAAGGCCACCGACCGCCACGCCGAGTCCTCGATCTCCAGACCGGCCCGCAGGTCGAGCCCGTGCCCGAGCCGCAGGGCCCGCTTCGCCGCCCGGAGCCCGACCGGCGAGTTCGCGGCGATGCGGGAGGCCAGCGCCAGCGCCTCGTCGCGGTCGGCCGCCTCCCCCACCAGCTGGTCGACCAGGCCGAGGGCGTGCGCCTCCGGGGCCTCCAACCGCCGTGCGGTGAAGATCAGTTCGGCCGCGCGGGCGGCTCCGACGCGGCGCGGCAGCAGTTGCGTACCGCCGCCGCCGGGGATCACGCCCACCGACACCTCGGGCAGCCCGACGACCGCCGTCGCGTCGGCGACGATCAGATCGCAGGAGAGCGCCAGCTCGAACCCGCCGCCGAGGGCGAAGCCGTGCACGGCGGCGATGGTCGGCATCGGGAGTTCCAGGACGCCGGTGTAGGCGGCGCGGGCGGTCGGCCGCTGGCGCCCCAGCTCGGCGTCGCTCAGCGAGTTCCGCTCCTTGAGGTCCGCGCCGACGCAGAAGGCGCGGGCGTGGGTCGAGGTGAGGACGGTGACGCGTACGTCCCGCTCGGCGCCGAGCGCCGCGCAGGCCGCGCCGATGGAGCGCGCCATCTCGGTCGAGACCGCGTTCATGGCCTTGGGCCGGTCGAGCACCAGCTCGGCCACATGACCGTGCCGACGTACCGCGACGAACTCCCCGAACCGCCGCTCGTCCTCTGTGTCCACCGCGCCCACCCGCTTCCCGGTCAACGATCGTTGACCGGGATCATAGGCGGCGCCCGGTACGCCGAGGGGTCAGGCCTCCGGCTTGGGCCGCCGCGTCAGGAGCCACGGCTCCACGACGCCCAGGCCCCGCACCGGCCGCTGCCACATCGGCTGTATGGCGAAGCGGTACGAGGGCGGCTCCTCGCCCGCCTTCTCCGCCGCGGCGGCCTGCTCCGCCGCCTCGGCCTCGGACGCGGGGGTGTCGCCCGTCCGGATCAGCTCCTCGGCGAGCGCGCCGTCGACCAGGACGGCGTCCTTGGGAGCTATCGAGGTGAGCCGGCTCGCGAGGTTCACCGTGTTGCCGAAGACGTCACCCATCCGGGTGGTGACGGTGCCGAACGCGATGCCCACGCGCAGCGCCGGCATGGACTCGTCGTGCGTCATGGTCTCGATGAGCCGCAGCGCGATCTCCGTGGCCGTGCCCGCGTCGTCGGCGGCGTACAGGACTTCGTCGCCGAGGGTCTTGATGAGCCGGCCGCCGTGCGCGGCGACCAGGTCGGCGCAGGTCGTCTCGAACGCCTCGACCAGCTCGCCCAGCTCCTCCTCCTCAAGACGGCGGGTCAGCCGGGTGAACCCGACGAGGTCCGCGAAGCCGACGGCGAGACGGCGGTCGACCATCTCCTCGTCGTCGGCGGCCTGGACGACACGTCCGGTGGCGGCGGCGAGCTGGCGCCGCCACACGTACACCAGGAACTCCTCCAGCTCCGGGAGCAACAGCTCGACCAGGGGATACGTGACCTCGGTCCGTGTCATTCCGGGCTCGGGCGGTTCGGTGAGCCCGGCGAGGAAGGAATCGATCTGCCACTCCGCCAGCCGGGCGGTGGTCTGCCCGGTCGACCGGGCGACCTGGATCGCCATCGGCTCGCTCAGCAGCCCGGCCTCGACGAGACCGGCGAGGCGGCGCAGCGCGAGGACGTCGGCCTCGGTGAGGGCCCGTGCCTGCCCGATGTCCGCGAAGCCCATGGCCCGCCAGAAGCGGGACGCGAGGTCCATCGAGACACCGGCGGTGCGGGCGGCCTGGAAGGGGGTGTAGCGGCGCTCGGCCCCGAGGATGAGCTGTTCGAGCCGGATGGCGAGGGGGTCGTCGGTGGGCTCGGCCGTGTGGTCGACGGCGTGGTGCGGAGTGGGGTGACCGGAGGAGTCCGACGGCGGCTTTTCGTCCCCACCACCGGAGGTCGTGTCGTCGACCGTCACCAGCCGCCTCCTGCCCGTTCCCTGCGCACTGCCCTGCCGATCTGTCGTGGGTCGCCTCAACGATACGGCAGGTCGGGGCTGTCGGGGTCGCCGTTGCGGGTAGTCGCGGCACGCGGGCCGGCCCGCCCCGGGGCGCCCCCGGTCACCACCGCGATCCCGGCCGCTACGACGCGCGCAGATGCACCACATCCCCCGCGCCCACCGCCTCCCGTCCGCCGCCCTCCGTCGCGATCACCAGCCGCCCGTCCCCGTCGATCGCGACGGCGTCGCCGACCACCTGCCGCTCCCCCGGCAGCTCCGCCCGCACCGGGCGCCCGAGCGTCGCGCAGGCCGCCACGTACGCCTCCTGGAGACCCGACTCCGCCGGGTCCCCCGCGGCGTCCCGCCACTCGCCGTACCACCGCTCCAGACCCCGCAGCACCGCCCGCAGCAGGGGATCGCGGTCGACGGACACCGCGTTCGCGAGCGCGAGCGACCCGGCACCGGGGACGGGCAGCTCCGCCTCGGTGAGGGTGACGTTCAGGCCGACGCCGACGATCACGGCGTCGTCCCCCGCGCGCTCCGCGAGGATCCCGCCCGCCTTGCGCTCCTCCTTGGCGCTCTCGTCGCCCTCCTTGCCCCCGACCGTCACCAGCAGGTCGTTGGGCCACTTCAGCGCCGTGTCCACGCCCGCCGTACGCGCGACGGCCGTCGCGACCGCGACGCCGGTGAGCAGCGGCAGCCACCCCCAGCGCTCCACGGGTACGTCCGGTCCCGGCCGCAGCAGTACGGAGACGAACAGCCCGGACCGGGCGGGCGCCGACCAGTTCCGGTCCAGCCGCCCCCGCCCCCGGGTCTGCTCCTCGGCGACGAGCACCGCGCCTTCCGGGAGGCTGTCCGCGCGGGCGGCGAGGTCGGAGTTGGTGGAGCCGGTCGCGGTGACGACGTCGAGCGAGGTCCACAGACGCCCCGGCACGATCAGCCCCCGGCGCAGGGCGGTGGTGTTCAGGGGCGGGCGTTCGAGGTCGCTCCAGCGGCTGCCCGCGGCGTTGTGCTCGGTCATGTGCGTCAGCCTAGGGGCGGGCGGGCAGGCGGTGTGGCCAACGACGCACTGCCGAACGTCAGGGCCGCCGATACGCTACGGATCAGTAGCCACACGCCGAGCCGCAGCAGACAGATCCGCAGACCCGCAGGGAGCCGCATCCCCATGTCCGAGCCGGAAACCGCCCGCGGAACAGAGAACAGCCACACCACCGCGGGAAAGATCGCGGACCTCCAGCGCCGTATCGAGGAGGCCACGAACGCGGGCTCCGCGCGGGCGGTGGAGAAGCAGCACGCAAAGGGCAAGCTGACGGCCCGCGAACGGATCGACCTCCTTATGGACGAGGGGTCGTTCGTCGAGCTGGACGAGTTCGCCCGGCACCGCTCCACCAATTTCGGCATCGAGAAGAACCGTCCGTACGGAGACGGTGTCGTCACCGGTTACGGCACGGTCGACGGCCGCCCGGTCTGCGTCTACTCGCAGGACTTCACGATCTTCGGCGGTTCACTCGGCGAGGTCTACGGCGAGAAGATCGTCAAGGTCATGGACTTCGCGCTGAAGACCGGCTGTCCGGTCATCGGCATCAACGACGGCGGCGGCGCCCGTATCCAGGAGGGTGTGGTCGCGCTCGGCCTGTTCGCGGAGATCTTCCGCCGCAACGTGCACGCGTCGGGCGTCGTCCCGCAGATCAGCCTCATCGTGGGGCCCTGCGCCGGCGGCGCCGTGTACTCCCCCGCGATCACCGACTTCACCGTGATGGTCGACCAGACCTCGCACATGTTCATCACCGGCCCGGATGTGATCAAGACGGTCACCGGCGAGGACGTCGGCTTCGAGGAGCTGGGCGGCGCGCGTACGCACAACACGACGTCCGGCGTGGCGCACCACATGGCGGGTGACGAGAAGGACGCCGTCGAGTACGTGAAGTCGCTCCTGTCGTACCTGCCGTCGAACAACCTCTCCGAGCCGCCCGCCTTCCCCGAGGTGGCCGAAGTGGCGCCCACCGCCGAGGACCTGGAGCTGGACACCCTCATCCCGGACTCGGCGAACCAGCCGTACGACATGCACAGCGCCATCGAGCACGTGCTGGACGACTCCGAATTCCTGGAGACCCAGGCGCTGTTCGCGCCGAACATCATCACCGGCTTCGGACGGGTCGAGGGCTATCCCGTCGGCGTCGTCGCCAACCAGCCGATGCAGTTCGCGGGCTGTCTGGACATCAACGCGTCGGAGAAGGCGGCGCGGTTCGTGCGCACCTGCGACGCGTTCAACATCCCGGTCATCACGTTCGTGGACGTGCCTGGCTTCCTGCCCGGTGTCGACCAGGAGTACGGCGGCATCATCCGGCGCGGCGCCAAGCTGATCTACGCGTACGCGGAGGCGACCGTCCCGCTGATCACGGTGATCACCCGGAAGGCGTTCGGCGGCGCGTACGACGTGATGGGCTCCAAGCATCTGGGCGCCGACCTCAATCTGGCCTGGCCGACGGCGCAGATCGCGGTGATGGGGGCGCAGGGCGCGGTCAACATCCTGCACCGGCGTACGATCGCCGCCGCCGAGGACCAGGAGGCGACGCGCGCCGGTCTGATCGCGGAGTACGAGGACGCGCTGCTGAACCCGTACGTCGCGGCCGAACGCGGCTATGTCGACGCGATCATCCTGCCGCACGAGACGCGGGCGCATCTGGTGAAGGGCCTGCGGCAGCTGCGTACGAAGCGGGAGAGCCTGCCCCCGAAGAAGCACGGCAACATCCCTCTGTAGGACGGCAGGAGGCCGCAATGATCAAGGTCGTACGAGGCAACCCGACCCCCGAGGAGCTGGCCGCCGCACTCGCGGTGGTCCGGGCGCGCGCGGCGGCCGCGGAGGGGTCCGCGCCGGGCGGCCCGCCGCCCCCGCCGGGCTGGTCGGACCCGGCCCGCATCGCACGCCGCGAGACCCGCCGCCCGGGCCCCCGGGCGTGGGCACGCACGTACTGGCCGGGCTAGGTCCTGTCCGGCGGATCTTCGGGGATCGGCCCGGCCACAGCCGACGGGTGGGGACGGTTGAGTACGGGTACTCAGGCGTTCGCGCCGCCGCCCCCGCAGGATCGAGTGCATGCTCTGGTCGGACCCTGAGAACGAACCTCCCAAGGAAATGCGGGACGTGCAGGCGATGATGCGCCGCGCCGGCGTCGTCCTCGCGCTGGCCATGGTCCTGGCCATGATCGTCTCCGGCGTCCGCTGACGCCGCCACCGGGGTGCGGCGCGTGCCCGGACAGGGGTCGCGTCGTTGAGCGGGGCGTACGGGCCCGGCGCCGCCTCCGGGCGTGAGGCCGGGCGTGAGCCGCCCTCCCGGAGGAGTCCATGCCCGAGTCCCAGGTGATCGTCGTCTCACTGCCCGGCAGCGGCACCCCGCTGCTGGCCGACCTCACGTCCGCCCTCGGCTATCTCTCGTACGGCACGATGAGCACCGCCCCGGCCGTCGGCGGCCGGTCGGCCGGCTCCCCCGAGATCGTGGCGATGCGCCCCCTGCTGACGGCCGCTCACGGCCGGGAGGAGGCCGAACTGCTGCTCAAGCGGGGCGGCGAGGAGCGCGAGGAACTCGACGCGGCCTTCCGGGAGGCGGCCGGCGCCCTGTGGCGGGTGTGGTGGATGCGGCTGGGCCAGCCCGTCGCCGTCGCCTCGTCCGTCGACCCGGGACTCGAAAGCCGGCTGGCCAGGGTGCCCGAGCGGGAACTGCCCGGCCTGCTGCCGGGCCGCGGCTGCTGGTACGTCGACAGCCTCGGCCTCCAGCGGGCGGACGCGGGATTCCTGCGCGCCTGGCAGAAGAGCGGACGGCCGCCGGTCGTCTTCCACCACCGGGACGTCCGGGACCGGATCGTCAGTCAGATCCGGTCGCTCTCCCGGCCGGGCACCCCCGCGGGATACCGCCCGCACCAGCTCATCTACCGCGACATCGTCGCCGCGCTGCCGACGATGGACGCGAAGATCACCTTCGCCCTGACGGACCCCGGGTTCCCGGGGATGGAGGAGGCCCGGCGCTGCCAGTGGCTGCTGCACCACCCGGCGGTGACGGTGATCACCCACGAGGACCTGGCCGGACCCGCCCACGGCGGTACGGCGGAGGGCCGCGAGCGTGCCGTCGCCCAGCTCCTCGCGATCACCGGGCTGCCCCCGTCCGCGGCGGCGAGTGCCGCCTCCGCCCAACCTCCTCGCGAGAACGAGGAGCTGACGGTAGGTCAGTGGCGGAACTGCTTCACGCCCGCCCATGAGCGGCTGCTCGACCGACGTCATGGCGACCTGCTGACCGCGCGCGCCGAGAGCGGCCCGGCCGACGACCCGACGCCGGAAACGGCCCGCGAACCGGGCACCGCCGCCAGGTGACTACCCTGCTCGTCATGACCGATCAGCGCCGTCGCCTCGTCCTCGCCTCCGCATCGCCCGCCCGCCTCGCACTTCTTGACCAGGCCGGCCTCGCGCCCGAAGTCATCGTCAGCGGGGTCGACGAGGACGCGCTGTCAGCTCCCACGCCCGCCGCCCTGGCGCGGGTGCTGGCGGAGGCCAAGGCCGCCGCGGTGGCCGCCCGGCCGGAGGCCGCGGGCGCGCTGGTCGTCGGCTGCGACTCGGTGCTGGAGCTGGACGGCGAGGCCCACGGCAAGCCCGCCGACGCCGAGGAGGCCACCGCGCGTTGGAAGGCGATGCGCGGCCGGTCGGGCGTACTCCGGACGGGGCACTGCGTCATCGACACCGCGACCGGCCGCGGTGTCTCCGAGACCGGCTCGACCACGGTCCGTTTCGGGGAGCCGACGGACGCGGAGATCGCGGCGTACGTCGCGACGGGTGAACCCCTGCACGTGGCGGGGGCGTTCACGCTGGACGGTCGCTCCGCGCCGTTCGTCGACGCGATCGACGGCAACCACGGGAATGTGCTCGGGCTCTCGTTGCCGCTGCTGCGCACGCTGCTGGCGCAGCACGGCGTCACGATCACCGATCTCTGGGCGTGAGGCCCCCGGGCCGTCGGCGCCCGGTCGCGGGAGCGTTCAGGCGGCCGACGGGCCGGTCTCGGCCGGGGCGGCGTCGGCGGCCTTGGCGGCCGGTTCCCGCTGCTCGCCGTACGCGACGAGCGTCAGCACGAGCAGCCCCAGCACGACCATCATGAACAGGAACGCCGTCCAGCCCACCAGGCCCACCGCCAGCGCGCCGAGCACCCCGTGCAGGACCGCGCAGCTGATCACGACCGGCTTCGCGACCCGGCCGAATCCGCGGTCCGTTGTCGCCGCGCGCACCAGCAGGCCCGCGCAGACGAGCAGGTAGAGCCCGAGCGCACCGCCCGCCGACCAGGCTCCCGTTGACATGGCATCCGGGTCGAGTCCGGCGAGTGACATCTGCTGATTGTCGACGACGGTGGCCATCAGACCGTTGACGAAAACGAAGCCGACGGCTTCCACGAGCAGCACGATCGCGGCCACCCAGGCCACCGGTCTGCGCACCATGGCACCCACCTCTTCCCCTGTTACCCGAAGTACGTACGGCATCGGGAAGGCTACTCACCGGTAAACCTCCGGACAAGGGCCCGGACAGAGGCAAAGAATCCGGTAGGCGTTAGTGGAGACTCAACAAAGAATCGTGAGACGCGCCGGGGCGCTCTGACAGAGACCTTGGCCACTTACGGCGATTACTGTGCGGCTAAGAGTCCCGGCGTACCCTTGCGTCACAAGGGATTTCGCGACTTGAGCGGGCCTCGGATCACACTGCGTGTGGGCAAGCTCACCACTGGGGACGGGTCGATGAGTCGTGTCGGCAGTCCCTAAACTCAGCTTGTTTCCAGGAGGGAGCCATCGTGCGCAAGGTGCTCATCGCCAATCGTGGCGAAATCGCTGTCCGTGTTGCTCGTGCGTGCCGGGATGCCGGGATCGGTTCGGTGGCTGTGTACGCGGATCCGGACCGGGACGCGTCGCATGTGCGGGCGGCCGATGAGGCGTTCGCGCTGGGTGG
>NZ_JBITEV010000023.1:0-80191 GCF_044455465.1 Streptomyces sp. NPDC051217 | reverse complement strand
ACGCCCACCGCTCCGGCACCATCAAGGGCCTCACCGCCGAGATCGGCGCCTCACTCACCTCCGGCGCCACCATCTGCGAAATCAAGGACTGACCCTCGCTCGTCCCAACGGCCCCGCCGGGCAGAACCGGCGGGGTCGTTGTGCGATGTACGCACCGGCGAGCCGACGGGTGGTGGCCGAACCGGCGATCAGCCCGGGAGACCCGGCCCACAGTGGCATCCTGGAGAACCACACAGACCGCACAGAGCGCACGGGCACCAGCGACCGCGTGGACCGAACTCACCACACACGGCCGCCCCGTGCCCCGTAGCGACAGGAAGGACCGCGATGGCGAGCAGCAGCGACGCGCCGCCCCGGCCCATGCGCGCCGACGCGCGGCGGAATTACGAGCGGGTGCTCGGCGAGGCGCGTTCCGCGTTCGCCGCGCACGGGACCGATGCCTCGCTGGAGGATGTCGCCCGACGCGCCGGGGTCGGCATCGGCACGCTGTACCGGCACTTCCCTACCCGCCACGCCCTGATGAACGCGGTTTTCCAGGAAGCGCTCGCCGATCTGCTCGACCGCTCGCGCGAGCTCGCCGACTCCGACCGGCCCTGCCATGCGCTGGTGGCCTGGCTGCGCGCGCTGATCACTCACGCGGGTGAGTACCGCGGTCTCTCCCGCGCGCTCATGTCGGCCTCGCACGACACGAGTTCGGCCCTGACGCAGTGCAGCGCGGGGCTCCGTACGGCGGGCGAGCAGTTGCTCGTACGGGCGCAGCTGAGCGGGGCCGTACGGACGGACACGTCCATCGACGACCTCATGCAGCTGACGAACGCCATCGCGCTCGCCGCCGAACAGGCGCCGGGCGACCCGGAGTTGGCCGACCGACTGCTGACCCTGACGCTGACCGGCCTGAAGGGGCCCCAGGAGAACGGCGCCGCCGAACACACCGCGTGAGCGGCCCGCCGTCCCCTCAGCGGCGGCGCAGATCCGCCACCCGCGCGCGCTCCCCCGGCTGCTCGGCCAGCGCCCCGGCCGTCGCCGCGGTGCGCAGCGCCTGCGGTCCCGGCCCGGCGCCCGAGTGCGTACGGCGCTGGCCCGGCAGCGGGGTGTCCCGCCGGGGCTGGCGCCCCGGCGGGACCGCTTCGCCGTTCCCCGGACCGCCGGACGCCGATCCGGCGGCGCCCGCCACCGTGATCTGTACGCCCTGGTCGGCGAGAGCCTGGAGCTCGGTCGCCGCGCGGTCGTCGTGCGGGGGCGGGTCGTCGGTGACCAGCCGGGTGATCACGTCGGTCGGCACCGTCTGGAACATCGTGTCGGTGCCCAGCTTGGTGTGGTCGGCGAGCACCACGACCTCGGCCGCCGCCTGCACCAGTGCGCGGTCGACGCTGGCCGAGAGCATGTTGGAGGTCGACAGACCACGCTCCGCGGTGAGCCCGCTCCCGGACAGGAACGCGCGGGAGACCCGCAGTCCTTGGAGCGACTGCTCCGCGCCGCTGCCGACCAGCGCGTAGTTGGACCCGCGCAACGTGCCGCCGGTCATGACGACTTCGACCCTGTTGGCGTGGGCCAACGCCTGTGCGACCAGCAGGGAGTTGGTGACGACGGTCAGGCCGGGGATCCGCGCGAGCCGGCGGGCCAGCTCCTGCGTGGTCGTACCGGCACCGACCACCACGGCTTCGCCTTCTTCGACGAGGCTCGCGGCGAGATCGGCGATGGCCGTCTTCTCCGCCGTGGCGAGATGGGATTTTTGCGGAAAGCCGGATTCTCGCGTGAACCCGCCCGGCAGTACCGCACCGCCGTGCCGGCGGTCGAGGAGTCCTTCGGCCTCCAGTGCCCGCACGTCCCGCCGTACGGTCACTTCGGAGGTCTGGACGACGCGGGCGAGCTCACGGAGCGACACGGCTCCGTTGGCGCGCACCATTTCGAGGATTAACTGGCGACGTTCTGCAGCGAACACGAAACTGACAGTAACCCCAACGTCGGTCTGCTTTCAGCGGTTCGCGCCGAAATACGGAAGGTGTACGTGCGGGACCGCGCCAAGTGGTATGGGAGCGCCGTCCCGAGGCCCGCGTACGCCCATGACCTGGGTCAACCCTCGTCCTCGTGCTTACGGCTGTGCAACTGCCGTGCGACTTCCGCGATCGAGCCCGACAGAGAGGGGTACACAGTGAAAGCGTTTGCGATCTGTTCGACCGTCATATTGTTGTCGACCGCGATCGAGATGGGGTGAATCAGCTCACTGGCTCGCGGCGCCACGACCACACCGCCGACGACGATCCCGGTGCCCGGCCGGCAGAGGATCTTGACGAAGCCGTCCCTGATGCCCTGCATCTTGGCGCGCGGGTTGCGCAGGAGCGGCAGCTTGACGACCCGCGCGTCGATCCTCCCGCTGTCCACGTCCGCCTGGCTGTAGCCGACGGTCGCGATCTCCGGGTCGGTGAAGACGTTCGACGAGACGGTCTTGAGGTCGAGCGGAGCGACCGCGTCGCCGAGGAAGTGGTACATCGCGATGCGGCCCTGCATGGCGGCGACCGAGGCGAGCGCGAAGATGCCGGTCACGTCACCCGCCGCGTAGACGCCGGGAGCGGACGTACGCGACACCCGGTCGGTCCAGATGTGGCCCGAGTCCTTGACCCGGACCCCGGCCTCCTCCAGACCCATGCCCTCGGCGTTCGGGATCGCGCCGACCGCCATCAGGCAGTGCGTGCCGGAGATGACCCGGCCGTCGGCGAGGGTCACCTCGACGCGTTCGCCGACGCGCTTGGCGGACGAGGCGCGGGAGCGCGACATCACGTTCATGCCGCGGCGCCGGAAGACGTCCTCCAGTACGGCGGCGGCGTCCGGGTCCTCGCCGGGCAGGACGCGGTCGCGGGAGGAGACGAGCGTGACGCGCGAGCCGAGCGCCTGGTAGGCGCCGGCGAACTCGGCGCCGGTGACACCGGATCCGACCACGATCAGCTCTTCGGGGAGCTCGTCGAGGTCGTACACCTGCGTCCAGTTGAGAATGCGCTTGCCGTCGGGGAGCGCGTCGGGGATCTCGCGCGGGTGCGCGCCCGTCGTGATCAGCACGGCGTCGGCGGTCAGCGACTCCTCCGAGCCGTCGGCCGAGGTCACGATCACCTGGCGGGAGCCGTCGGTGGCCTGCCGGCCGTCGAGCCGGCCCCGGCCGCGCAGCACGCGGGCCCCGGCCCGGGTGACGGAGGCGGTGATGTCGTGCGACTGGGCGAGCGCGAGGCGCTTCACCCGTCGGTTGACCTTGCCGAGGTCCACGCCGACGACGCGGGCCGCCTGTTCGAGGGGCGGGGTGTCGTCGGCGACGATGATGCCCAGCTCTTCGTAGGAGGAGTCGAAGGTGGTCATCACCTCGGCCGTCGCGATGAGGGTCTTGGACGGTACGCAGTCGGTGAGCACCGAGGCTCCGCCGAGGCCGTCGCAGTCCACGACGCTCACCTCGGCGCCGAGCTGCGCGGCCACCAGGGCCGCCTCGTATCCGCCGGGTCCGCCGCCGATGATCACGATCCGGGTCACGAAAAAATCCGCCTCGCGTTGTCGACCCGACCCGTCTGCCGTCCCGGCCGGGAGTCCGGGGGGTCCCCGGAGGATGCAGTACGTACGCCATTGTCCCGCACTCTTCAAGTCGCTTCGCCCCGGGTCCCTCCCCGTGCGCCACGAACGGGCCGCGAACGGGCCGGGGGCGAGCCGCGAACGGGCCGGGGGCGAGCCGCGAACGGGCCGGGGGCGAGCCGCGAACGAGCCGCGTCCACGGGATTCGCCGGGCACGCGCGTACCTCCCGTACCCTCGTCCCCATGTCGCTCTACGCCGCGTACGCCGGCAACCTCGACGCGCGGCTGATGTCCCGCCGCGCCCCGCACTCCCCGCTGCGGGGCACCGGCTGGCTCAACGGCTGGCGGCTCACCTTCGGCGGGGAGCAGATGGGCTGGGAGGGTGCGCTGGTCACCCTCGTGGAGGCACCCCGCTCGCAGGTCTTCGTGGCGCTCTACGACATCGCGCCGATGGACGAGGACTCGATGGACCGCTGGGAGGGTGTCGGTCTCGACATATACCGGCGGATGCGGGTGCGTGTGGACACGCTGGACGGCAAGGAGCCGGCCTGGCTGTACGTCCTGAACGGGTACGAGGGCGGGCTGCCCTCCGCGCGCTACCTCGGTGAGCTGGCCGAGGCGGCGGAGTCGGCCGGGGCGCCGCACGACTATGTGATGGAACTGCGAAAGCGGGCGTGCTGAACCGGCACGCCACTCGCACGGACACGGTCGGCACGGCAGCGACAGGCCGCTGACCCGCGCGTTCGTCGGAAACGACAACACAACGATCCGAAGACCGTACGCTCGATCATCTACGCGCGTAGGGCAGGACCGGTTACGCTCTTCGGCGTGAACGCATCTGTTATCCCGGCCACGGCCGACGGATCCGCCGACCCCCACGCCGCCGCCTCCGCCGCCGCGGTGCGCCTGCGCGAACTCACCGGCGCCGAGACCCATGACGTAGCCCTGGTGATGGGCTCCGGCTGGGCACCCGCCGTCGCCGCTCTGGGAGCACCCGAGGCCGAGTTCCCGGCGACCGAGCTGCCGGGCTTCCCCCCTCCGGCCGTCGCCGGCCACGGCGGGTCGATCCGCTCCTACGCGATCGCCGAGAAGCGCGCGCTGGTCTTCCTTGGCCGTACGCATTACTACGAAGGCCGCGGCGTCGCGGCCGTCGCGCACGGGGTCCGTACGGCGGTCGCCGCCGGCTGCAAGACCGTCGTCCTGACGAACGGCTGCGGCGGGCTGCGCGAGGGGATGCGCCCGGGGCAGCCGGTGCTGATCAGTGATCACATCAATCTGACGGCGGCGTCGCCGATCGTCGGCGCGAACTTCGTGGACCTCACGGACCTTTACTCGCCGCGGCTGCGCGCCCTGTGCAAGGAGGTGGACCCCGGCCTCGAAGAGGGTGTGTACGTCCAGTTCCCCGGCCCGCACTACGAGACGCCCGCCGAGATCAACATGGTCCGGGTGATGGGCGGCGACCTGGTCGGCATGTCCACCGTGCTGGAGGCCATCGCCGCGCGTGAGGCGGGCGCGGAGGTGCTGGGCATCTCGCTGGTGACGAATCTGGCGGCGGGCCTGTCCGGTGAACCGCTGAACCACGAGGAAGTCCTCCAGGCGGGCCGTGATTCGGCCACGCAGATGGGTGCCCTGCTCGCGCGGGTGCTTGAACGCATCTGAGGCGGGGCATCCGAGCGGGCACGGACGGCTCCGCGGCCGGGGACGGTTCCGGCCCGAGCCGGACACGGATCCGGCCGACACGGTCCACCCCGGGTGTCGCGCGCGCGGCCGTCGCGCAGCCCCGGGCGCAGGGAAGGGAAACGCACAGTGCAGCAGGACCTCATCGCGCGCGCCGAGGCATGGCTGGCCGAGGACCCGGACAGCGACACACGGGACGAGCTGCGCGAGCTCGTCGACTCCGGTGATCCGCACGCGCTGGCCGAACGGTTCGGCGGCACGCTCCAGTTCGGTACGGCCGGGCTCCGCGGCGAGCTTGGCGCCGGACCGATGCGGATGAACCGGTCGGTGGTCATCCGCGCCGCCGCCGGGCTGGCGGCGTATCTCAAGGCCACGGGCCAGGGCGGCGGTCTCGTCGTCATCGGTTACGACGCCCGCCACAAGTCGGCCGACTTCGCGCGCGACACCGCGGCCGTGATGACCGGCGCGGGGCTGCGCGCCGCCGTGCTGCCGCGTCCGCTGCCGACCCCGCTGCTGGCCTTCGCCGTAAGGCATCTCGGCGCTGTGGCCGGTGTGGAGGTCACCGCCAGCCACAACCCGCCGCGCGACAACGGCTACAAGGTCTACCTCGGCGACGGCTCCCAGATCGTGCCTCCCATGGACGGCGAGATCGCGGCCGAGATCGACGCCGTCGGACCGCTGAGCTCCGTGGCGCGCCCCGAGGACGGCTGGGAGGTCCTCGGCGACGAGGTGCTGACGGCGTATCTGGAGCGCACGGACGCCGTTCTGAGCCCCGGTTCACCCCGTACGGCGCGCATCGTGCACACGGCGCTGCACGGCGTCGGTACGGAGACGCTGAACGCCGCCTTCGCGCGGGCCGGCTTCCCCGCGCCCGTGCCGGTGGCCGAACAGGCCGAGCCCGACCCGGACTTCCCCACCGTCGCCTTCCCGAACCCGGAGGAGCCGGGCGCGATGGACCTGGCGTTCGCCACGGCCCGCCGCGCCGCCCCCGACATCGTCATCGCCAACGACCCGGACGCCGACCGCTGCGCGGTGGCCGTCCCGGACGCGGACGCCGAGAGCGGCTGGCGGATGCTGCGCGGCGACGAGGTGGGCGCGCTGCTGGCCGCGCACCTGGTGAACAAGGGCGCGACGGGAGTCTTCGCCGAATCGATCGTGTCGTCGTCGCTGCTCGGCCGGATCGCGGAGGCGGCGGGTGTCGGTTACGAGGAGACGCTCACCGGCTTCAAGTGGATCGCCCGGGTCGACGGCCTGCGGTACGGCTACGAGGAAGCCCTCGGCTACTGCGCCGACCCCGACGGCGTACGCGACAAGGACGGCATCACGGCGGCGCTGCTCGTGGCTGAGCTGGCGTCCGAACTGAAGGAGCGGGGGCGGGGCCTCGCCGACCTGCTGGACGATCTGGCGCTGGCGCACGGCCTGCACGCCACGGACCAGCTCTCGGCGCGCGTGGAGGACCTGTCGCTGATCTCGGCGGCCATGGACCGTCTGCGCGACCACCCGCCGACGGCCCTGGCGGGCCTGACGGTCGCCTCGACCGAGGATCTCTCGGCGGGCACGTCGGGCCTCCCGCCGACGGACGGCCTGCGCTACCACCTGGACGGCGCGTACCGGGCCCGGGTGATCGTCCGCCCGAGCGGTACGGAACCGAAGCTCAAGTGCTACCTGGAGGTCGTGATCCCGGTCCCCACCGCGACGGACCTGCCGTCGGCACGGGCCCGGGGGGCGGAGCTACTGGCGTCGCTGAAGCGGGAGTTGGCGGAGGCGGCGGGGATCTGAGGGGCGTCCGCGGGCGGGGCGACGGCCGCCGCATGTCAACTTGGATTGACAGAACTCCTGCCGTCAACCTATATTGACAGGCATGGGCAATCAGCTGCTTCTGGCATGCGGAGTGGCCGCCGGCCCCCTCTTCACCGTGACCTATCTGCTGACCGGCGCCGCACGCGAGGGCTACGCGCACTTACGCCACCCCGTCAGCTCACTCGCGCTCGGACCGGCGGGGTGGACACAGACCGCCGGTTTCCTGCTGGCGAGCCTGCTGTCCGCGGCCTTCGCCGCGGGGCTGTGGAGAGAGGGGGTCTCCGGCTGGGGCGCGCCGCTGATCGGGGTGTGGGCGATCGGCCTGCTGGGTGCGGGCCTCTTCAGGACGGACCCGGTGCGCGGTTACCCGCCCGGCACTCCCGAGAAGCTCCAGCGGCACACCCGCGCGGGGATGCTGCACGATCTCCTGTCCTCGATCGGGTTCCTCGCCCTCGCGGCGGCCTGTTTCATGCTCTCCACCACCGGCTCGTCCGGGTGGGCCCTCTACTCGATGGCCAGCGGTGCGTTCTTCGTCGCGACGATGGCACTGTCGAGTGCCGCGTTCACCGGCGATCCACGAGGCATGTCCCGCTACGGCGGCCTGCTCCAGCGCGTCTCGGTCACCATCGGCTGGACCTGGCTGCTGCTGCTCGCCACACAGACGCTGCGCGCCTGAAGCGCCCTGGGCCGGTGTCCGCGAAGTGCCGCCCGGCCCGATCGACGAGCCATCCCCTACGACCAGCCCCTCAGCGACGCACCGCACCAGCACCTCAGCGACGCGTCACCCCGTCGCGAGCAGGACCACCAGCACCAGCAGGCCCGCCAGTGCCGGGCCCATCACCTCGTACGCCCAGCGCGCCTGCGGCTCCCCCTGCGCCTCGGGGCGTGACGCGCAGCGCTCGGCCTGTTCGCGCAGGCCCGCGACCGTGTGGTCCGCGTCGGCGGTCCGCGCGCGCGAGTCGGTCACGTCCGCGCTCACCGACGTCCTGCTGTGCGGGTCGTCGTGCGCGCTCTGCGACTGCCGCCGCGCGGCGCGCTTGCGCTTGCGCAGCGAGACCGGCACCGCCCAGAGCTGGTACTTCGCGCCGGACTCCGTGAACACCTCGCTCGAATACCCGGCCCGCACGTCGGCCACGGACGCCCACGGCACGACGATCGTGCGGAACGGGTTCCTGATCCGCAGCCGGTCGTCGTTGGCGAACACCGCCGGACGGATCGTGAAGGCCACCACGAGCGGCACGGCGAGCAGCAGGCCCGCGAGCGCGAGCCACGGCGTCCTGCCGTGGCCCCGGACCACCGCGTCGATCCCGATCCAGGCGCCGAGCGCGAGCAGCAGCACACCGCCCGCGATGGCGGCGGGCGACCGGAAGACGCGCTCTGCGTAGACCGGCTCGGTGGGCTGCTCGGGACTCGTCATGCTTTCGATTCTGCCGTACGCCGCCGACACTCTCGGCACGGATCCCGTCCCGCACCGCCGCCGCACCCGCCACGCGCGCCCACGCACCGGCCGGGCAGCCCGGTACCGCACCCCCTGTACATGCTGCTACGCGCGTAGATATGCTCATGTGGTGACCATGCCCACGACCGCACCCTCGCCCACAGGCTCCGCCGTGGGCGGTGCCCCCCTCGCTGACGTGACCGCGTCCGACAGCTCGCTGCGCCGGTTCCTCCACGGGCTGCCCGGCGTCGATGCCGTCGGCCTGGAGGCGCGCGCCGCATCGCTCGGTACGCGCTCGATCAAGACGACGGCCAAGGCGTACGCCATCGACCTGGCCATCTCGATGATCGACCTGACCACCCTCGAAGGCGCCGACACGCCGGGCAAGGTCCGGTCGCTCGCCGCCAAGGCCATGCACCCGGACCCGACCGACCGCACCGTCCCGACGACGGCCGCGCTCTGCGTCTATCCGGACATGGTGGAGACGGCCGTCGCCTCGCTCGCCGGGAGCGATGTGAAGGTCGCCTCCGTCGCGACCGCCTTCCCGGCCGGCCGCACCACCCTGGCCGTGAAGCTCGCCGACGTACGGGACGCCGTCGCAGCCGGTGCCGACGAGATCGACATGGTGATCGACCGCGGCGCGTTCCTCGCGGGCCACTATCTGAAGGTCTACGAGGAGATCGTGGCCGTGAAGGCCGAGTGCGGCGCCGCCCGCCTCAAGGTCATCTTCGAGACCGGCGAGCTGTCCACGTACGACAACATCCGCCGCGCCTCCTGGCTCGGCATGGTCGCCGGCGCGGACTTCATCAAGACGTCGACCGGCAAGGTCGCGGTCAACGCCACCCCCGCCAACACACTGGTACTGCTGGAGGCCGTACGCGACTTCCGTGCCCAGACCGGTGTGCGGGTCGGTGTGAAGCCGGCCGGCGGCATCCGGACCAGCAAGGACGCGATCAAGTTCCTCGTGCTGGTCAACGAGACCGTCGGCGAGGACTGGCTGGACAGCCACTGGTTCCGGTTCGGCGCCTCCAGCCTCCTCAACGACCTGCTGATGCAGCGCCAGAAGCTGGCCACCGGCCGCTACTCCGGCCCCGACTACGTCACGGTGGACTGATACACGATGGCTTTCGAATACGCACCGGCCCCCGAGTCACGCTCGGTCGTCGACATCGCGCCGAGCTACGGCCTGTTCATCGACGGCGAGTTCACCGACGCCGCCGACGGCAAGGTCTTCAAGACGGTCTCCCCGGCCACCGAGGAGGTGCTGTCCGAGGTCGCCCGCGCGGGCGTGGAGGACGTCGACAGGGCTGTGAAAGCGGCCCGCAAGGCGTTCGCGAAGTGGTCGGCGCTGCCGGGCGCCGAGCGCGCCAAATACCTCTTCCGGATCGCCCGGATCATCCAGGAGCGCTCGCGCGAACTGGCCGTCCTGGAGACCCTCGACAACGGCAAGCCGATCCGGGAGACCCGCGACGCGGACCTTCCGCTGGTGGCGGCGCACTTCTTCTACTACGCGGGATGGGCCGACAAGCTCGACCACGCCGGCTACGGGGCGAACCCGCGCCCGCTCGGCGTCGCCGGCCAGGTCATCCCGTGGAACTTCCCCCTGCTGATGCTCGCGTGGAAGATCGCCCCGGCGCTCGCCACGGGCAACACGGTGGTCCTGAAGCCCGCCGAGACCACCCCGCTGAGTGCTCTGTTCTTCGCGGACATCTGCCGCCAGGCCGGTCTTCCGCGCGGCGTCGTCAACATCCTTCCCGGATACGGCGACACGGGCGCCGCCCTCGTCGAGCACGAGGACGTCGACAAGATCGCCTTCACCGGTTCGACCGCCGTCGGCAAGGCCATCGCCCGGCAGATCGCGGGCACGAGCAAGAAGGTCACCCTCGAACTCGGCGGCAAGGGCGCCAACATCGTCTTCGACGACGCCCCGGTCGACCAGGCCGTCGAGGGCATCGTCACGGGCATCTTCTTCAACCAGGGCCAGGTCTGCTGCGCCGGATCGCGTCTGCTGGTCCAGGAGTCCATCCAGGACGAGCTCCTGGACTCGCTGAAGCGCCGGCTCTCCACGCTGCGTGTCGGCGACCCGCTGGACAAGAACACGGACCTCGGCGCGATCAACTCCGCCGAGCAGCTGGCCCGCATCAGGACGCTGGCCGACGCGGGCGAGGCCGAGGGCGCCGAGCGCTGGTCGCCGGAGTGCGAACTCCCCTCCTCCGGCTACTGGTTCGCGCCGACCCTCTTCACCAATGTCACGCAGGCGCACACCGTCGCGCGCGACGAGATCTTCGGCCCGGTGCTCTCCGTACTGACGTTCCGCACCCCGGACGAGGCGGTCGCCAAGGCCAACAACACGCAGTACGGCCTCTCCGCCGGCATCTGGACGGAGAAGGGTTCCCGCATCCTCGCTGTCGCGAACAGGCTCCGCGCGGGCGTGGTGTGGGCCAACACGTTCAACAAGTTCGACCCGACCTCGCCCTTCGGCGGCTACAAGGAGTCGGGCTACGGCCGCGAGGGCGGTCGCCACGGCCTGGAGGCGTATCTCGATGTCTGAGTCCGAGCGACTGTCAGTCTTCAAGACCTACAAGCTGTACGTCGGGGGCAAGTTCCCCCGCTCCGAGAGCGGCCGGGTGTACGAGGTGACCGACCATA
Organism: Streptomyces sp. NPDC051217; assembly: GCF_044455465.1. Classification (NCBI taxonomy): domain Bacteria; kingdom Bacillati; phylum Actinomycetota; class Actinomycetes; order Kitasatosporales; family Streptomycetaceae; genus Streptomyces; species Streptomyces sp. NPDC051217. The sequence continues at coordinate 69,078 of NZ_JBITEV010000023.1, read as the reverse complement.
AGGGCAGGTGGCTCGCCAACGCGCCGCAGTCCTCCCGCAAGGACGCCCGTGACGCTGTCTCCGCCGCCCGCAAGGCGTTCGGCGGCTGGTCGGGAGCCACCGCTTACAACAGGGGCCAGGTGCTCTACCGCGTCGCCGAGATGCTGGAGGGCCGCCGCGACCAGTTCACCGCCGAGGTGGCCGCCTCCGAGGGCATCTCCAAGTCGAAGGCGGCGGCCGTCGTGGACGCGACCGTCGACCGCTGGGTCTGGTACGCGGGCTGGACGGACAAGATCGGCCAGGTGACGGGCGGCGCCAATCCCGTGGCCGGCCCGTTCTTCAACCTGTCCACGCCGGAGCCCACGGGTGTCGTGACGGTCCTCGCCCCGCAGGACTCGTCGTTCCTCGGCCTGGTCTCGGTCGTCGCCCCGGTGATCGCCACCGGCAACACGGCGGTCGTCGTGGCGAGCGAGCGCTCCCCGCTGCCCGCGCTGTCGCTGGGTGAGGTGCTGGCCACCTCCGACCTGCCGGGCGGCGTCGTCAACGTCCTGTCGGGCCGTACGGCCGAACTGGCCGTGCCGCTCGCGTCGCACCAGGACGTCAACGGGATCGATCTGTACGGCGCCGACGAGACCCTGGCCAAGGAGCTGGAGATCGCGGCGGCGGACAACCTCAAGCGGGTGGTGCGCCCGCATCCGGTGGACTTCTCCGCCGATCCCGGTACCGGCAGGCTGACGGCCTTCTTGGAGACGAAGACCGTCTGGCACCCCACGGGCAGCCTGGGCGCGTCGGGCTCCGGCTACTGAGCCGTCCCCCGTCCGCCTACGCAAGGAGGCCCGGCCGTCGCGACGACGGCCGGGCCTCCTACGTAGAACGACAGCTCAGCCGGGCAGCAGTCCCGTCACCGGACCGACGAGCGGCAGGTCCTTCAGGCCGCCGCCCTTGGTGACCGAGTCCGTCAGCGTCGCCGTGGACAGCGGCTTGAAGTCGGCGATCTGCGTGCCGACCGCGTTGTCCAGCGGGTCGACGCCCGTCTTGGCCAGCGGGTTGAGCTGGAGGCTCTTGACCGGGCCGAGGCCCCCGGCCAGGGTGTGCCCGAGAGCGCCCGCCAGGCCCTCACCGGCCGCCGCCCCGGCTTCCGCGAGCTCGCTGTCGGGACCCGACGCGGGCACGGGCGCGGCCGGCGCCGCCTGCGCCGCGGCGCCGCCGAGCCCGATCGCCGCACCCGCCGCGGTGATCGTCAGCCCGGCGCGCAGCAGCGCGCGGCGCCGGGAGGTGGGAGCTGAATGACGTGCCATGGGATTCCTGACTGCGTGAAGGAGTCGAGTAAGGGGAATGACACGCACAGTAGTTGAGAGGTGACGCTCGACACCAACACCGCAGCCAGGGCCTGTCGTGTGGATCAGGCCCCAGGGGATCCCCTGCGCGGGTGTATGCCTCAGACTGGTGTCCCGTGAGTCCCCACCGAACCGCCTCCGCGCGTGTCGTCCTGCTCGCGGGCCCCTCCGGCTCCGGCAAGTCGTCGCTCGCCGCCCGCGCGGGCCTGCCTGTGCTCCGTCTCGACGACTTCTACAAGGAGGGCGACGACCCGACGCTGCCGCTGGTCGCCGGCAGTGCGGACATCGACTGGGACTCCGCGCTGTCCTGGGACGCGGACGCGGCGGTCGCCGCGATCCAGGAGCTGTGCCGTACGGGCCGTACGACCGTCCCGGTGTACTCCATCGCCACCAGCTCCCGCGTCGACACCGAGGAGTTCGGCATCGGCGGTGCCGGGCTGTTCGTCGCCGAAGGCATCTTCGCGGCCGATGTCGTGGCGCGCTGCGAGGAGTTGGGCGTCCTGGCCGACGCGCTGTGTCTGCGCGGCCGCCCCTCGACGACGTTCCGGCGCAGGCTGCTGCGGGATCTGCGCGAGGGCCGGAAGTCGGTGGCGTTCCTGCTGCGGCGCGGCTGGCGGCTGATGCGCGCGGAGCGCGGCATCGTCGCCCGTCAGACGGCGCTGGGGGCGTATCCCTGCGCGAAGGCGGAGGCGCTCACCCGGATCGCCGAGGCGGCGGGCGGTGCCCGTCCCCGTACGCCGACCGTCCACCCGTCCGCGTCCGCGCGCCCCGCGAACACCGGCCGCTGACCGTCCGGGCGCCGCGCACCCCGAAGCGCCCGTAACGCGCGAAGACCGGACAGGCCCCCCAGCCTGTCCGGTCCTGCTCGGTGCACCCCCGTGCCCCCGTGCCTTGCTCCTGCCGTCTCCCCCGAGACGGCAGTCCCTCCCCCCGGTCCCCGTTCCCCCCGGGCGTTACATCCCCCCGCCGCCTTCAGGCCACCAGCTCGCCGAAGGACTCTTCCTCGTCACGTCCGAAGCTGAGGACCTCGTCCTCGCGCAGCCGGCGGAGCGACCGCCAGATGCTCGACTTCACCGTGCCGACACTGATGTTGAGGATCTCCGCGATCTCGGGATCGGTGCGGCCCTCGTAGTAGCGCAGCACCAGCATCGTGCGCTGCGTCTCGGGAAGGCGCGAGAGCGCCTGCCAGAGCACCGTGCGCAGCTCCGTGCCGCGCATCGCGTCGGTGTCGCCGACCGTCTCCGGCAGCTCCTCCGTCGGGTACTCGTTGAGCTTGCGCCTGCGCCACGCGCTGATGTGCAGGTTGGTCATCGTGCGGCGGAGATAGCCGCCGACGGCCGCCTTGTCGCTGATCCGGTCCCAGGCGCGGTAGGTGGAGAAGAGCGCGCTCTGGAGCAGGTCCTCGGCCTCGAAGCGGTCGCCGGTCAGGTGGTAGGCGGTGGCGTACAGAGAGGCCCGGCGCTCCTGGACGTAGGCGGTGAATGCCGTCTCGGCATCCGTGGCCTCCGTCCGTCCGGTGCGCTCCCCCGTGGCCTCTCCGTACGCTTCGCCTTCGTTCCCCCGGCCCTTGGCGTCTTCCGCCGTGGACTTCCGCGCCGCCTCGACCACCGCGATGTACGGCGGCCGGTGCTGACGCCCGGCGCCGCGAACGCACCCCCGCCCGTTCACGGCGCCGGACTTCTCGGTGCTCCGTGCGACGTCGTGGAGACGCGTGATTACTGCGCTTGAGGTCGTGCTGTGCAGTGAGTTCATCTCGCGCCCCCCGTCGGCTGGAGTCTGTTGCTTTCCGTCTGCCAAAGAGATTGCCGGGCCAGTTTCATGGGCCTGTCCGCCGACTGTCACAGGCCTGTCACAGGGGTTCTGGATCTTGGCGGGAGATGTGCCGGAACTGTGGGAGCGCTCCGACTGTCGAACTGTGGTCCCCCCATGGGCCAGAATGACCTCTGTGCCTTTCCTGTTGCTGATCGAGGACGACGACGCCATCCGCACGGCCCTCGAACTCTCGTTGTCACGCCAGGGCCACCGAGTGGCCACTGCGGCGACGGGAGAGGACGGCCTGAATCTGCTGCGAGAACAGCGGCCAGACCTGATCGTTCTGGATGTGATGCTGCCCGGTATTGACGGTTTCGAGGTGTGCCGTCGGATCAGGCGGACCGACCAGTTGCCGATCATCCTGCTGACCGCCCGCAGCGACGACATCGATGTGGTCGTCGGGCTCGAATCCGGCGCGGACGACTATGTGGTCAAGCCCGTGCAGGGCCGGGTGCTCGACGCCCGTATCCGTGCCGTCCTGCGGCGCGGGGAACGGGAGTCGACCGATTCGGCGACCTTCGGAAGCCTGGTCATCGACCGTTCCGCGATGACCGTCACGAAGAACGGTGACGATCTCCAGCTCACGCCGACCGAGCTGCGGCTGCTCCTTGAACTGAGTCGGCGGCCCGGCCAGGCGCTGTCCCGGCAGCAGTTGCTGCGGCTGGTGTGGGAGCACGACTATCTGGGCGACTCGCGGCTGGTCGACGCCTGCGTGCAGCGGCTGCGCGCGAAGGTCGAGGACGTGCCCTCGTCGCCGACGCTGATCCGTACCGTACGAGGCGTGGGCTACCGGCTGGACGCGCCTTCGTGAGCAGCCAGGAACCCACGCCGGCCAGATCCACGGACAGCCCGGACGGATCGGACAGTCCCGACATAGCAAACGGATCCCAGGGGGAAGCGGCGGACGGGACGGCGGAGGGGAGGACGCGCAAGAGGGCGTTCCTGGCCGGGCTGCGCTGGACGAGTCTGCGGCTGAGGCTGGTCGTCGTCTTCGGAGCCGTCGCGCTGACCGCCGCCGTCTCGGCGTCCGGGATCGCGTACTGGCTCAACCGCGAGTCGGTGCTCTCCCGTACGCAGACGGCCGCGCTCAAGGAGTTCAAGCAGGAGATGCGGGACAAGGCGGCGCAGCTGCCACTGAAGCCGACCCAGCCAGAACTGGAGTACACGGCCCAGCAGATGGCCAACAGCAGTGCCGGGTTCAGTGTGCTGCTGATCGGTGAGCGCGCCGAGGACAAACCGGTGGCCGGGGTCTCCGACCAGGACGCGTTCACGCTGGACGACGTGCCGAAGTCGTTGCAGACCGCGGTGAACGACCGACAGAAGGTGACATCCGGCAACAAATCGCCGTACCACATCTTCTGGCAGCGCACCCAGCGCGGACAGACGCCGTATCTGGTCGGCGGCACCCGGATCGTCGGCGGCGGGCCGACCGGTTACGTCTTCCTCTCGCTCGAACAGGAGCGGGAGGATCTCAACGCGCTGGCGTGGTCGCTGGCGATCGCGACGGGCCTGGCCCTCGTCGGGTCCGCGCTGCTCGCGCAGGCGGCGGCCACCACCGTACTGAAGCCGGTGCAGCGGCTCGGTGACGCCGCGCGGCAACTCGGCGAGGGCAAGCTCGACACCCGGCTGCGGGTGTCGGGGACGGACGAACTGGCCGATCTGTCGCGGACGTTCAACAACGCGGCCGCCTCCCTCCAGAAGAAGATCGACGACATGAGCGCGCGTGAGGAGTCGAGCCGACGCTTCGTCGCCGACATGTCGCACGAACTGCGCACCCCGCTGACCGCGCTGACGGCGGTGACAGAGGTGCTGGAGGACGAGGCCGACACGCTCGACCCGATGATCGCGCCCGCCGTGACGCTGGTGGTGAGCGAGACCCGCAGGCTCAACGACCTCGTGGAGAACCTGATGGAGGTGACCCGCTTCGACGCGGGCACCGCCCGGCTCGTCCTCGACGACGTCGACGTCGCCGACCAGGTCACCGCCTGTATCGACGCGCGGGCCTGGCTGGACGCGGTGGAACTGGACGCCGAGCGCGGCATGATGGCCCGCCTCGATCCGCGTCGGCTCGATGTGATCCTGGCGAATCTGATCGGCAACGCGCTCAAGCACGGTGGTTCGCCGGTGCGGGTCTCGGTGCGCACGGTCGGCCGGGAGCTGGTCATCGAGGTACGGGACAACGGGCCGGGCATTCCGCAGGACGTACTGCCGCACGTGTTCGACCGTTTCTACAAGGCGAGCGCCTCACGGCCGCGGTCCGAGGGAAGCGGTCTGGGGCTGTCCATCGCGATGGAGAACGCGCACATCCACGGAGGCGACATCACCGCGGCCAACGCCCCCGACGGCGGCGCGGTGTTCGTTCTGCGGCTGCCGCGCGACGACTCGGAGGACCTCGACGACGAGGACGGGCACGGAAGCGTGCGGGGAGAGGGAGGCGAGGCGCAGTGAGGTCGAGGACACCGGCCGGCCGGTCCCTCGCCGTACTCGTGGGGACGCTCGCGCTGGCGGGCACCGTGAGCGGCTGCGGCATCAGGACGACCACGGTGCCGGTGGACGCGGGCGCCGCGCCCTCACGGGTGCCGTGCGAGGTCTCCGAGGGCAATCTGACCACCCAGGCGCGGCCGGGGGCCGCGGTCAGGGTCTATCTGGTGTGCGGGTCCGAGCTGGTTCCGGTGGAGCGCGCCGCGGCCATCCCGGCCGACAAGACGCGCAGCGACCGCTTGCAGGTGGCTCGGGCGCTGCTGGACGAGTTGGAGGAGCGGCCGTCGTCCACGGAGCAGGAGGCGGGCTTCACGACGTACGTACGGGGGCCGCTGGCCGTCTCCGAGGCGCGCGCGGGCGATCCGCTCGGCACGCTGCGCCTCAGCCGCCAGCCGGAGGACCTGCCGACGGCCGCGCTGGCGCAGATCGTGTGCACGCTCATCGAGGGCGCGGCGACGGACGGTTCGGTGGTGCTGGGCGGGCCGGGAGCGTACGGGGCGCGCGGGTACCGGTGCGACGACGACACCAAGCGCCGTCCCGACGTGGCCGTGCCGACGACGGGGCCGCTGCCGTCCGCTTCCTGAGGAGGCGGGCGCGGCGGGGCCGGGGCTTGCGGGTGTACGGAGCCCGCTGAGGCCTTCCGGGTGACACCCGTCTCACGTGGCCCTCCTTTTGGAACTCGCCGGAACCGATCCCGGCGGTGGCCGCGTCTTGAGGTTCGTGCAGCGCCAAGGTCAGGGCGGCAGTGCCGCTTTCCGCTTCCGCGTGGCGGGGGTCATCCTCCTCCTCGCGCATCTGCTGCTCGTCGCGTGGCTGACGTTGCGCCCGCTGGACGTGGTGTGGGTGACCGCGGCGAACCTCGAGCCGCTCGCGGGTATCAGAGCCGATCTCGCGCTCGGGGCGCCCCAGGCGATCCGGCGGATCGGCGAGGGACTCCTGCTGCTGGCCCCTCTCGGGGTTCTCCTCCCCATGGCGGGGGGAAAACTGGCCGTCTCGCCGCTGGCCTCGCTGGCCCGCACGATGGCGGCCGGGGCGTTCATCTCGCTGGGGATCGAACTGCTCCAGACGGGTATCCCCGGCCAGGTCGTCGATGTGGACTCGCTGCTGCTCAACACGGTCGGGGTCGGGCTCGCGCATCTGCTGGTCGTCCCGGCGGGCCGGGCGAAACTGCGGCGTGCGCGCGGCCGTGGACGCGGGCCGGCGCCTGCGCGGACCCCGCGGGACGCGGCCGTACTACCCGAGGGGGACCCGGTGCGGGAGGCTCCTCAGGGGACGCCCCCGACGATTACCAGGGTCGGCATCGCCCCCTAGAGCGACGCTTTGTCCGGTGCTCCCGAGCCACCATTGAGTCATCGGGAGCACAGACGAAAGGCTCCCCCCACGGACTCGCGAAGGAGCCCATCATGTCTGCGATTGCCCGCCCCCGTGAGGGTCGCATGATCGGTGGAGTGTGCGCGGCGCTGGCACGGCGCTTCGGCACCTCCGCGAACACCATCCGTGTGATCTTCCTGGCCTCGTGTCTGCTGCCCGGCCCGCAGTTCCTGCTCTACCTGGCGCTGTGGGCGTTCCTGCCGAGCCAGAGGACCGCGTCCGACACGGCCTGGTGAAATTCTTCGCACAGACGAAAGGCGGGGCTTCACCCGGATCACCGGTGAAGCCCCGCCTCCGCGTGTACGGCCGTCGTCCTAGCCGAGGGGCAGCGTGCCGAGCGGGAGGCCGCCCAGCAGGCCCGTGAGGGGGTTGGCGGCGGTGAGGGCGGAGAGCGCCGTGGGGGCGGTCTGCTGGACCGTACCGAGGCCGCTGCCGAGCGCGCTGCGGGCGGCGGTCAGGCCCTCTCCGGTGCCGTCGGGGAGACCGCTGGTGAGGGACTCCGTCGGCAGGTTCTTCGTGACACTGTCCAGAGCGCCACCGGCGTCCGGGGCGGCGGGCGCGGCGGCGGACGCGCTACCGGCGGCGGTGGCGGCGAAGGCGGCACCGAGAGCGGCGACGCCGAGTGTCTTGGCAGCGGACTGCTTCATAGGAGATGTCGTCCCTTGGGGAATGGGGAATGTGAGCGGCTCCGCAAGTTAGCCATCGCCGCGCACCGCCCGCAAACACCTCGAAGTGGGCCGGACTTCGTGTCCCGGCCCGCTTCCGTACGACGGTGATCGGCCCGCTCAGCCGAGAGAATCGCTGGTCGTGGCGGTTTGAGTGAACAGCCATTCGGATTTCAACTCGGCGTATCCGGGCTTGATCACGTCGTTGATCATGGCCAGTCGTTCATCGAAAGGAATGAATGCTGATTTCATCGCATTGACCGAGAACCACTGCATGTCGTCGAGCGTGTAGTCGAACGCCTCGACCAGCAGCTCGAATTCACGGCTCATGCTCGTGCCGCTCATGAGCCGGTTGTCGGTGTTCACCGTCGCCCGGAAATGCAGTTTGCGGAGCAGGCCGATGGGGTGTTCGGCGATCGACGCGGCGGCGCCGGTCTGGAGGTTGGAGCTCGGGCAGAGTTCCAGCGGGATGCGCTTGTCGCGTACGTAGGAGGCGAGCCGCCCGAGTGTCACCGAGCCGTCGTCGGCGACCTCGATGTCGTCGATGATGCGCACGCCGTGGCCGAGCCGGTCGGCGCCGCACCACTGGAGGGCCTGCCAGATCGACGGGAGGCCGAACGCCTCGCCCGCGTGGATGGTGAAGTGGTTGTTCTCGCGCTTCAGGAACTCGAACGCGTCGAGGTGACGGGTGGGCGGGAAGCCCGCCTCCGCGCCGGCGATGTCGAAGCCGACGACGCCCGAGTCCCGGTAGCGGTTGGCCAGTTCGGCGATCTCCAGGGCGCGGGCCGCGTGCCGCATCGCGGTCAGCAGGGCGCCGACGCGAATACGGCGGCCGGCCTGGCGGGCACGGCGCTCGCCCTCCTTGAAGCCCTCGTTGACGGCCTCCACGACCTCTTCGAGGCTGAGGCCGCCCTCCAGGTGCTGCTCGGGGGCGTACCGCACCTCCGCGTACACGACGCCGTCCGACGCCAGGTCCTCGGCGCACTCGGCGGCGACCCGGACGAGGGCGTCGCGGGTCTGCATGACGGCGCAGGTGTGCGCGAACGTCTCCAGATACCGCTCCAGCGAGCCGGAGTCGGCCGCCTCTCGGAACCAGAGGCCGAGCTTGTCGGGCTCCGTCTCGGGAAGGCCGTCGTAGCCCGCCCCACGAGCGAGTTCGACGATCGTGCCCGGGCGCAGGCCCCCGTCGAGATGGTCGTGGAGGAGCACCTTGGGGGCGCGGCGGATCTGGTCGGCCGTAAGAGGTCGGTAGGTCTGGCTCGTCATCTGCGCAGCCTATCTCCTACGCGCGTAGAGGACCTGTTGCCGATACCCAACAGTGACCGTGCGTAGGGGCGCCGTACACCTCACCTTCTGAGACTGTTCTGCCATGGGACAGCAGGAGGTTCCCGGCCCCGGCGGGCGCACGCCGGGGCGCGGCGCAGGAATGCGTGGGCGTCGTACGGAGTCACAGGCACGGCTGGGGCGGGCGGTCTCCGCGCCGACCGCGCCACCGGAGGTCGGCGGAGTGGTTCTCGTACTGCCGCCGGGCGAACTCATATCCGCACGTGGGCCCTCGGCTGTCGCCTACGCGTCGATGCTGCCCCTGGCGCGGACGCTGGCCCGCGCGGGCGCGCGTGAGGGGCTGCTGGTGCACATGGTCCGCTACCGCTCGCGCGGCTGGAACGGCGCCGACGCGCAGCTCTCGGCGGACGCCGGGTGGGCGGCGGAGGAGGTCGTACGGCGCTACGGCGACGTGCCGGTCTGCCTGGCCGGGCACGGCATGGGCGGGCGGGCCGCGCTGCGGGCCGCCGGACACCCGGCCGTCAACTCCGTGCTGGCGATGGCGCCCTGGCTGCCGGACGGGACGGCGGACGACGGGCCGGAGCCGGTGACCCAGCTCGCGGGCAGGCAGGTGCTGATCGTGCACGGCACCAACGACGAGCGCAGCGACCCCGAGCTGTCCTACCGGCTGGCGGAGCGGGCCAGGAAGGCCAACCGGCACACCTGCCGCTTCGAGGTCCACTCGGACGGGCACGCGCTTCGCCAGCATCACAGTGAAGTCCTGGCGCTCGCGGCGGACTTCGTCCTGGGAGCGCTGCTCACGCGGACGTACTCGCGGCCCGTCGCCGACGCGCTGGCCGCGCCGCCGCCGCTGGGGCTGCGCATGCCGCTCGCGGCGGGCTTCGGACGGTCGCTTCGGCCGTAGGAGCCGAACTCCCTTCAGCCGGGGAGCAGATGGCCCCGGCGGGAGAGCAGGAAGCGCTTGAAGGCCGCCACCGGCGGGGTGTCGGGGTGGCCGTCGAGCCAGGCGACGCCGACCTCGCGCACCGCGCGGGGCGCGGTGACGGTCAGCTCCACGACGCCGGGGCGCGCCACCGCCGGGGGCGGCAGCAGCGCGACGCCGAGGCCCGCGGCGACCAGTCCGCGCAGGGTCTCGGCCTCCTCTCCCTCGAAGGCGACGCGGGGGCGGAACCCGGCGGCCTCACAGAGGTCGTCGGTGATACGGCGCAGCCCGTAACCGGGTTCCAGGGTCACGAACGTCTCGTCGGACGCCTCGGCGAGACGGATGCGTCTGCGGCCGGCCAGACGGTGGTCGTCGGGGACGACGAGACGCAGCCGCTGTTCGTCCAGGCGGCGGGCCACCAGGTCGGGGGCCTCGGGGATCGGGGAGGTGAGGCAGAGGTCCAGCTCGCCCCTGCGGAGGCGTTCGATCATCGCTTCGCCGTAGTTCTGGACGAGTTGGAAGCGGACGCGGGGGTGGTCGGCGCGGAAGGCGCGGATCAGTTCGGGGACGGTCTCGGACCCCATGGTGTGCAGGAATCCGAAGGCGACCTTGCCCGAGGCGGGGTCGGCGTCGGCGCGTACGGATTCGGCCGCCCGTTCCACCTCGGCGAGCGCGCCTTCTACGGAGGTGAGGAAGGCGCGGCCGGCGGGGGTGAGTGAGACCGTACGGCCCTTGCGGGCGAACAGGGCGACTCCCAGGTCCTGTTCGAGCCGGACCATCGCGCGCGAGAGGGTGGACTGCGGGACGTTCATCTCGTGCGCGGCGCGGGTGACGTGCTCGTGGCGCGCGACGCCCGCGAACTGGGCGAGCCGGGGCGCCAGCAGCGCGGACCACGACTCGGGGTCGAGACCGGCGGGCGCCGCGGAGGGGGCGGCGGCGGGCGCCGGGATCGACGGTGCGGTGTCTTGTGCGTAACCGCTTGATGACGGGCGGGGCTCGGACCTGCGTTGATGCGCCATGGGAACGATTATGGCGATTCCATGCATTGGACGCATGAGATCCGCGTCCGTACGTTCGTCGTATGCCCGACGTCAGTACAGAGGCGCCCGTCCGTACGGGTGCCCTCGCCTCCGCGCCCGCCGAACCTCCGAACGACGCATCCCGGACTCCCGGCCCTCTGACTCCCGGCCGCCCCGGCTACCGCCGGATGAGCTTCGCCCTCTTCGCCGCCGGGGTCGCGGCCTTCGCGCTGCTCTACTCCACGCAGGCGCTGCTGCCCGCCATCTCCGCAGGTCTCGATGTGAGCGCGGGGCAGGCCAGTTGGACGGTGTCGGCCGCCACGGGCGCGCTCGCGCTCTTCGTACTGCCGCTCAGCGCGCTGTCCGAGCGCTTCGGCAGGCGCACGCTGATGACCGTGTCGCTGACGGTCGCGGTGGCCGTCGGACTGCTCGTGCCGTTCGCGCCGAGCCTTCAGTGGCTGATCGCGCTGCGCGCCGTCCAGGGCGCGGCGCTGGCCGGGCTGCCCGCGTCGGCGATGGCGTATCTCGCGGAAGAAGTACGGCCCAGGGCACTGGTGGGGGCGATCGGACTGTTCGTCGCGGGCAACAGCATCGGCGGCATGAGCGGCCGGATCGTGGCCGGCTGGATCAGCCAGCTGTGGGGCTGGCGCGCCGCGCTCGCGGCGGTCGGACTGATCGCCCTGGTGTGCGCGGTGATCTTCCGCGTGCTGCTCCCCAAGGCCCGCAACTTCGCCCCGGCGACCCTGAACCCGCTCGCGCTGGCGAAGACCGTCGGCCGCCATCTCACCGATCCGCTGCTGCGCAGGCTGTACGCGATCGGCGCGCTCTTCATGACCGTGTTCGGCGCGGTCTACACGGCGATCGGATTCCGGCTCGTTCAGGAGCCGTTCAACCTCCCGCAGGGCGTGATCGGTTCGATCTTCCTGGTCTATCTCGTCGGTACGCTCTCGTCGGCCGCGGCCGGGAAGCTGGTGGGGCGGCTGGGACGGCGCGGCGCGCTGTATCTGGCGGTCGGCACGACGGCGGCGGGACTGCTGCTGTCGCTGGCCGACTCGCTCGGCGCCGTACTGCTCGGCCTGGTCCTGATCACAGCGGGCTTCTTCGCGGGCCACGCGGTCGCCTCGTCGGCCGTGAGCCGGACGGCGAAGACGGGCCGCGCGCAGGCGTCGGCGCTCTACCAGAGCGCGTACTACGTGGGCAGCAGCGCGGGCGGCACGCTGGGCGCCGTGGCGTTCCACGCGGGCGGCTGGGGGGCGACGGTGGCGCTCGGGCTGCTCGCGGTGCTCGGCGTGGTCTCGGTGACGCTGTACGGGACGCACGCGGCCCGCACGGAGCGCCGGGCCCTCGCCGTGGCGTCCGGCCGTTAGAACGCCGCTGGAGCGGACGCGGGGTCGACGCACGGTCGCGGAACGCTCGCGTGGAACGCCGGGCACCCTCGAACGCGGCTGCACACCCTGGGCGGGACCAGGCAGCTTTCCCCGTAGCGCGGCGATTGTCAGTGGGCTGCGGTAGCTTCCGGGGAACTGGTTCCAAAGGGGGCGACTGGGGTGACCGATGAGTGATCTGGCTACGACACAGGACCTTGATTCCCGGCTGGAGAAGCACAGGACCGAGCTGACCGGGTACTGCTACCGGATGCTGGGCTCCGCCTTCGAGGCCGAGGACGCCGTGCAGGACACGATGGTGCGTGCCTGGCGGAGCTTCGACAAGTTCGAGGGCCGCTCGTCGCTGCGCTCGTGGCTCTACCGCATCGCGACGAACGTGTGCCTGGACATGCTGAACGCGGGCAATCGACGGGCCCGGCCGATGGATCTTTCGGAGGCGACCCCGGTGTCCCAGGCGAAGCTGAACTCACGTCCGGAGGTCACCTGGCTGGAGCCGGTCCCCGACGGCCGGGTGCTGCCCTCCGTGGTCGACCCCGCCGAGACGGCTGTGGAGCGGGAGACGATCCGGCTCGCCTTCGTCGCCGCGCTCCAGCATCTGCCGCCGAAGCAGCGGGCCGTGCTGATCCTGCGCGAGGTGCTGGCGTGGAAGGCGAGCGAGGTCGCCGAACTGCTGGAGACGACAGTCGCCTCGGTCAACAGCGCGCTCCAGCGGGCCCGCGCGACGATCGCCGAGTCGGAACCGGCGGCGACCGACGCGTCGGACCCGCTCGACGAGGAGCAGAAAGAGCTCCTGGAGCGGTACGTGGCCGCGTTCGAGGGCTATGACATGAAGGCGCTGACCGCGCTCCTCCACGAGGACGCGACGCTCTCCATGCCCCCGTACGACCTGTGGCTGCGCGGGCACGACAACATCGTGGGCTGGATGCTCGGTGTCGGCTCGGTCTGCCGCGGTTCCAAGCTGGTGCCGACGGTCGCCAACGGCACGCCCGCCTTCGCGCACTACCACCCGAGCCCGGACGGCGACGGGTATGTGCCGTGGGCGCTCATGGTCATCGAGATCAGCGAGGGCAAGGTCACGGGGATCAACTCGTTCCTGGACACCGAGCGTTGGTTCCCGCTGTTCGACCTCCCGGCGCGCCTGGAGAGGGACGAGCGGCAGGCCCGGCCGTAGGACGGCCGGGGGGGATCGGGGCCCGTCTCCACCGGGCCGCCCCGGGGTTCGTCGGACCGGACGATGTCCGTCAGTCCGACGAGCTCCAGCAGCAGGAGCAGCTCGGGCCCCGCGCCCCGCAGCCGGATCCGGCAGCCGCGTCTGCGGGCGACGAGTTGCAGTCGGGCCAGGGCGTTCACGGTGGCCACGGTCGGCCGGCCGAGCTCGCCGACGTCGCAGACCGCGTCGGTGGCGTCGCTGTCCCTCAGCCGTGCGGCCAGCTGGTCGCAGAGCCGCGGGACATCGGCCGCGGTGATCGGTCCGCGCAGGGCGAGGAGGATCGTGTTGGTGGCTTCCACAACCAATGAGACCGGCGCGGGGGCCGGAACTCATCGCAGTGCGCCGGACACGGTCCGTGCGAGGTGTCTCCGGGCCTGAGCCCGTGCGGTGAGCCGGAAAAGCCCACCGGGGCCGACCGGTGACCGAGCTCACGGACCCGGCCGGTGACCGGTCCGTCCTCGGCCGCCGAACGGGCTGGACGTACGGTCCCTCAGGCGATCCGGTCGAGCACGATCGGGGCCGCGCTGAACGCGGTTCCGGCCGGAGCGATGTCGTACGCCGCCGTCAGCGAGTCGAGCGCGTAGTCGAACTTTTCCGGGGTGTCGGTGTGCAGCGTGAGCAGCGGCTGCCCGGCCGTCACGGTGTCGCCCGGCTTGGCGTGCAGCTCCACGCCCGCCCCCGCCTGGACCGCGTCCTCCTTGCGGGCGCGGCCCGCGCCCAGGCGCCAGGCGGCGACGCCGACGTCGTACGCGTCGAGCCGGGTCAGCACACCCGAGGACGGCGCGGTGAGCACCTGGCGCTCGCGCGCCACCGGGAGCGCCACGTCCGGGTCGCCGCCCTGGGCCGCGATCATCCGCCGCCAGACGTCCATGGCCGAGCCGTCGGCCAGCGCCTTCGCCGGGTCGGTGTCCGGCAGCCCGGCGGCGTCCAGCATTTCCCGGGCCAGGGCCAGCGTCAGCTCGACCACGTCGGCCGGGCCGCCGCCCGCGAGGACCTCGACCGACTCGCGTACCTCCAGGGCGTTGCCCGCCGTCCGGCCGAGCGGGGTCGCCATGTCGGTGAGCAGCGCCACGGTCCGTACGCCGTGGTCGGTGCCGAGGCCGACCATCGTCGCGGCCAGCTCTCGCGCGTCCTCGACCGTCTTCATGAAGGCGCCGGAGCCGACCTTGACGTCCAGGACGAGTGAGCCGGTGCCCTCGGCGATCTTCTTCGACATGATCGAGGAGGCGATGAGCGGGATCGCCTCGACGGTCCCGGTGACGTCGCGCAGCGCGTACAGCTTCTTGTCGGCGGGAGCCAGACCGTCACCGGCGGCGCAGATCACGGCGCCGACGGAGTCCAGCACTTTCAGCATCTGCGCGTTGGAGATCCCGGCGCGCCAGCCGGGGATGGACTCCAGCTTGTCGAGGGTGCCCCCGGTGTGGCCGAGGCCGCGTCCGCTGAGCTGCGGAACGGCCGCTCCACAAGCGGCGACCAGCGGCGCGAGCGGCAGTGTGATCTTGTCGCCCACGCCGCCGGTGGAGTGCTTGTCGGCGGTGGGGCGGGAGAGCGACGAGAAGTCCATGCGCTCACCGGAGGCGATCATGGCCGCCGTCCAGTGGGCGATCTCCGTGCGGTTCATGCCGTTCAGCAGGATCGCCATGGCGAGCGCGGACATCTGCTCGTCGGCGACATCACCACGCGTGTAGGCGTCGATGACCCAGTCGATCTGCTCGGGGCTCAGCTCGCCGCGGTCCCGCTTGGTGCGGATGACGGAGATGACGTCCATGGATTTCCTTAGCGCGGGTGCGAGTTGGTGTTATCCGAGGTGCTGCCGGCCGAAGGCCTGGGGCAGCATCTCGGAGAGCGGGAGGATCCCGGCCGGGGTGTCCAGCAGCAGTCCGGGCCCGCCGGACTCGGAGAGCAGCTGACGGCACCGGCCGCACGGCACGAGCGGTTCGCCCGCGCCGTCGACGCACGTGAAGTGCGTCAGCCGCCCGCCGCCCGTCGCGTGGAGCTGGGAGACGAGCCCGCACTCGGCGCAGAGGCCGACGCCGTACGAGGCGTTCTCGACGTTGCAGCCGGTGACGGTCCTGCCGTCGTCCACCAGGGCGGCGGCGCCGACCGGGTAGCCCGAATACGGCGCGTACGCACGGGACATGGCGTCCCGTGCCGCCGCGCGCAGAGTCTCCCAGTCAACGCCGCCGCCATCCGCTTCGGTGTCCGTCATGTGCCCTGGCCTCTTCGATAGGTCATGCCGTTGGCCTTGGGCATCCGCAGCCGTTGCGCGGACAGGGCCAGGACCAGCAGCGTCGTCACATACGGCGCCGCGTCGACGAACTGGCTCGGCACCTGGTCCGTCAGGGCGTACCAGAGGAACAGCAGCGCGGCGACGACCGCCGAGATCACGGCCGAGACGTAACGGCGCTTGTAGAGCTGCCAGCCCACGACGAACACCAGCAGGATCGCCAGCAGAAGCAGCATGGCGTGCACGTTCTCCGCGCCGCCGCGCAGCTTGAGGCTGTCGGTGAAGCCGAACAGCCCGGCGCCCAGCGCCATGCCGCCCGGCATCCAGTTGCCGAAGATCATCGCGGCGAGACCGATGTAACCGCGGCCGCCGGTCTGGTTCTCCTGGTAGATGCCGGTGGCGACGATCGCCAGGAAGGCACCGCCGAGTCCGGCGAGGCCGCCCGAGACGGTGACGGCGATGTACTTGTACTTGTAGACGTTCACGCCGAGCGTCTCGGCGGCGATCGGGTTCTCGCCGCAGGAGCGCAGCCGCAGTCCGAACGACGTGTGCCACAGGATCCACCAGGTGCCCGGGATCAGCAGGACGGCGACGATCGTCAGCAGGGACAGGCCCGTCACCAGACCGCCGAGCACTCCGGCCAGGTCGGAGATCAGGAACCAGTGTCTCTGCTGGAGATCCACCAGCCCGTCGGAGAGCCCCGGAATGGTGATCTCGGTGATCGAGTCGATGCGTGGGGACTGCTTGGAGGAGCCGCCGGGCTCGTTGGCGAAGGTGAAGTTGGAGAGGTAGCGGGTCACGCCGACGGCGAGGATGTTGATGGCCACACCGGAGACGATGTGGTTCACGCCGAAGGTGACGGTGACGATCGCGTGCAGCAGACCGCCGAGCGCCCCGCCCAGGATGCCGAACAGCACACCGACCCAGGGGCCCCACTGGAATCCGGCCCAGGCGCCGAACCAGGTGCCGAGGACGAGCATCCCTTCGAGGCCGATGTTGATGACGCCCGCGCGCTCGGCCCACAGGCCGCCGAGTCCGGCGAGGCCGATGGGGACGGCGAGTTCGAGCGCGCCGGCCACCTGTCCTACGGAGGTGATGTCCTCGGCGCCGCTGATGAGCCGGACCAGGGAGATCAGGGCCAGCCCGCAGGCGATGATCAGCAGGATTATGGGAAGGGTGAGCTTGCGCCGCCCGCGGCCCTTCTTGGGAGCCGCACTCGCTGCGGTAACGGTTTTGGTCTTCACAGGGCAGCCCCCTTGTCGTCCTTGGAAACGGAGTCGGAGCCGGGCCCGGAACCAGGTCCGGAGTCGGCCTCGGTCCGGATCGCGCCGCCCGCCGCGAGTTCCTCGCCGACCTTCTGCTGCTGGCGGCGGAGACCGTACCGGCGGACCAGTTCATAGCTGACCACGACCGAGATCACGATCAGGCCCTGCATGATCGTCGCGATCTCCTTCTCGTACCCGAACTGGTCGAGGGAGGCGGACGACTTGTCGAGGAACGCGATCAGCAGCGCGCTGAACGCGATCCCCAGCGGGTGGTTGCGGCCCAGCAGCGCGATGGTGATGCCGGTGAAGCCGATACCGGTGGGGAAGTCGAGGCTGTACGTATGGGTGTCGCCGAGCAGCGTCGGCATACCGACCAGGCCGGCGATCCCGCCGGAGATCAGCATCGACGTGAGGACCATCTTCTTGGCGTCGACGCCGGACGCCTGCGCGGCGCTCTCGCTGGCGCCGGT
Organism: Streptomyces sp. NPDC051217; assembly: GCF_044455465.1. Classification (NCBI taxonomy): domain Bacteria; kingdom Bacillati; phylum Actinomycetota; class Actinomycetes; order Kitasatosporales; family Streptomycetaceae; genus Streptomyces; species Streptomyces sp. NPDC051217. The sequence continues at coordinate 51,651 of NZ_JBITEV010000023.1, read as the reverse complement.
GGCGCGCAGGTCGAAGCCGAAGCGGGTACGGCCGAGGACGAACCAGTAGATGACACCGCAGAGCGCGGCGACGAAGGTGAAGCCGTAGATCTCGCCGGCCTCGGCGCCCATGTTCAGGCCGGGGAACCAGCCGGACGACGGGATCTCGCCGGTGGTCAGGTTGTTGGAGCCGGGCGGCTGCTCACCGAAGTTCTTGGGCAGGATCAGCCAGGCGACGAGGCTGGTCGCGATCGAGTTGAGCATGATCGTGGAGACGACCTCGCTCACCCCGCGCGTGGTCTTGAGGATGCCCGCGATACCGGACCAGAAGGCGCCGACGAGCATCGCCGTGACGACGATGAGCGCGATCTGGAGCGGTCCCGGCAGGTTCACGCTGGCACCGACGAGCGCCGCTATCATCGCGGCGAGGCGGTACTGGCCGTCGACCCCGATGTTGAAGAGGTTCATCCGGAAGCCGACGGCGACGGCGAGCGCGGCGAGGTAGTACGTACCGGCCTGGTTGACGATCAGGACCTGTACGTCGACGTAGCTCGCCGACTCGAACATGATCCGGTACGGCTCCCACGGGTTGGTGCCCGAGACGAGCAGCACCACCGTGGTGAGGGCGATGGCGACGACCAGCGCGAGCACCGGGCCGGCGAGGCCCAGGATCAGCCGGTCCTTGTCGAACTTCTTCATCAGGCCTCGTCCTCCGGGGCTGCCTTGAGGTGACCGCCGGCGGCGCCGGTCATGGCGGTGCCCAGCTCCTCCGGGGTGATGGTCGCGGGGTCCGCGTCGGCGACGAGCCTGCCGCGGTACATCACGCGCAGGGTGTCGGAGAGCCCGATCAGCTCGTCCAGGTCGGCGGAGATCAGCAGCACCGCGAGCCCGTCGTGGCGGGCGGCCTTGATCTGGTCCCAGATCTGGGCCTGCGCCCCGACGTCGACACCGCGCGTCGGGTGGGCGGCGATCAGCAGCTTCGGGCTGTGGCTCATCTCGCGGCCGACGATCAGCTTCTGCTGGTTGCCGCCGGAGAGGGACGCGGCCGTGACATCGATGCCGGGGGTGCGGACGTCGTACTCGACCACGATGCGCTTGGTGTCGGTCCGCGCGGCCTTGGGGTCGAGGAGTCCGCGCCGGCTGTTGGGGCGCTCGGTGACATGGCCGAGGATGCGGTTCTCCCACAGGGGCGCCTCCAGCAGCAGTCCGTGCCGGTGCCGGTCCTCGGGGATGTAGCCGATGCCGCCCTCACGGCGCTCGCGGGTGGGCGCGTGCGAGATGTCGGCGGTGCCGAGGGTGATCACGCCGCCGTCGGGGTCGCGCAGGCCCATCAGCGTCTCGATCAGCTCGGTCTGCCCGTTGCCCTCGACGCCCGCGATGCCCAGGACCTCGCCGCGGTGGATGGTGAAGCCGATCTCGGCGAGCACCTCGCGTACGACACCGTCGGAGTCGGTGGCGGTGAGCCGCAGGCCCGCGACCTTGAGCACCGGTACGTCGGTGACCGTCGACTCGCGGGTCTCGGGCGAGGGGAGTTCGGTGCCGACCATCAGCTCGGCGAGCTGCTTGGTGGTGGTGTTGGCGGGGTCGGCCGTGCCCACGGTCGTACCGCGCCGGATGACGGTGATGTCGTCGGCGACGGACAGCACCTCGCCCAGCTTGTGCGAGATGAAGATGACGGTGAGGCCCTCGGCCTTGAGCTCGCGCAGGTTGTCGAAGAGCGCGTCGACCTCCTGCGGGACGAGGACCGCGGTGGGCTCGTCGAGGATGAGGATGCGGGCGCCCCGGTAGAGGACCTTGAGGATCTCCACACGCTGGCGGTCGGCGACGCCGAGGTCTTCGACGAGGGCGTCGGGACGGACGCCGAGACCGTACGCGCCGGAGATCTCGTTGATCTTGTTCCGCGCCCCCTGGCCGATGCCGTGCAGCTTCTCGGCCCCCAGTACGACGTTCTCCAGGACCGTGAGGTTGTCGGCCAGCATGAAGTGCTGGTGCACCATGCCGATGCCACGCGCGATGGCGTCGGCCGGGCTGTTGAAGGTGACCTGCGAGCCGTCGACGGTGATGGTCCCCTCGTCCGGCTTCTGCATGCCGTAAAGGATCTTCATCAGGGTCGACTTGCCGGCACCGTTCTCACCGACGAGGGCGTGCACGGTGCCCTTGTCGATGGTGATGCCGATGTCGTGGTTGGCGACGACGCCGGGGAACCGCTTGGTGATGCCGTGCAGTTCTACGGCGGGGGGACTGCTGGACGCGTTGATGACGCACTCTCCTTGGCCGGAAAGGAGCTGGGGCTGGGCGGAGGGCAGGGCGGGGGTGAAGCTATCGCGCCCAAGGGGCGTCTACACGCGTAGCGCTGCCGAATCGTGAGCGTAGATCTTGCGGAGAACGGGCCCGGTTTCGTGACCGGGCCCGGAGCGACGGCTCGCGTCGCTCCGGGCCCGCGGGTCATTCACGACGTCCGTACGTCTGCGTACGGCGTGGCCGGGAATCGCGGTGTTACGGAGCCGTCTTGACGGTGATCGTGCCGTCGACGATCTCCTGCTTGGCCTTGTCCACGGCCGCGGTCACGTCGGTCATCTTGACGTAGGCCGGGTTGGAGTCGGTGAGGCCGACGCCGTCCTTGTCGAGGCCGTAGCGGATCTCACCGTTCTGCGGCTTGCCGTCCTCGACCGACTGGATCAGGTTGAACACCGCGTCGGCGATGTCCTTGGTGACCGAGGTCAGGATGCTGTCCTTGTACGCGGCGAGACCGGCCTGCTTGTACTGGTCGGAGTCGACGCCGACGTTCCACTTGCCCGCGGCCGAGACCGCCTCGATCGAGCCGGAGCCGGCCAGACCGGCCGCCGCGTAGATCACGTCGGCCTTCTTGTCGAGCTGGCCCTGGGCGGCGGCCTTGCCGAGGTCGGGCTTGGAGAAGCCGTCGAAGTTCGGGGGCTGGGTCAGGTACTGGGAGAGCACCTTCACCGAGGGGTCCGTGTCCTCGACGCCCTGGAGGTAGCCCGCCTCGAACTTCTTTATCAGCGGGGTCTCGACACCGCCGATGAAGCCGACCGTCTTGGTCTTGGTGGTCTTGGCCGCCGCGACACCGGCGAGGTAGGAGCCCTGCTCCTCGTTGAAGACGAGGTTGGCGATGTTCTTCCCCGTGACCGAGGCGTCGTCGATGATCCCGAAGGTCGTCTTCGGGAACTTCGGGGCGACCTTCTTGATGGCGGGCGCGTAGGCGAAACCGACACCGATCACCGGGTCGTTGCCGGCCCGCGCGAGCTCGGTCAGGCGCTGGACCTTGTCGGCGTCGGACTCGCCGTCGGAGGGCTCCGCGTCGTTGCCCTTGACCTTGAGGTCCTTCTCGGCCTTCACCAGTCCCGCGTAGGCGGCGTCGTTGAAGGACTGGTCACCGCGGCCACCGATGTCGTACGCGATGGCGACGCTTTTCTCCTTCGAGTCGGACGCGGCGTCCGACGAGGAGGTGTTGCCACACGCGGTGGCGGTCAGCGCGAGCGCCGCGGACGCGACGCCCACGGTTGCGATCCTGGTGATCCGGCGCAAGGGAGGCTCCTTCAAAGCGACCTAAGCGCCTCTTCCGGCGCTGGTTTCGCCGCGATCGTAACGCGCGTAGATGTCAGATAAAGCCCCGTACGGAAGCTGTTATCGGATCGTCGCGAACAGGAGGTGTGACGTCCGATTACGGGAAGGCGCACCGCCGGTTACGAACGGTCGCCGTCGATGAGCGCGGCCGCGGTGAAAAGCTCCACACCGACCTGAATCGCCCTTTCGTCCGCGTCGAAATCCCCCCTGTGCAGATCGTGCCGGGCGGTGTCGCCCGGTGTCCGTACACCGAGCCTCGCCATCGCGCCGGGGACCTGCTCCAGATACCAGGAGAAGTCCTCGCCCCCGAGGCTCTGCTCGGTGTCCTCGATCGACTGCGGGCCGCGGCGCGCGGTCTGGGCGTCGCGCAGCAGCTCCGCCATCACCAGGTCGTTGACGACCGGCGGCACCCCGCGCACATAGTTGATCTGCGACTTGGCGTGGTAGAGCGCGGAGATCTCGTCGATCGCGGCGTGCACCAGGTCCGGCGCCTCGCGCCAGGACTTCAGGTCCAGGCAGCGGACGGTGCCGGACAGTTCGGCGTGCTGCGGGATGACGTTGCAGGCATGGCCGGCGGCGATACGGCCCCAGGTGAGCGCGAGGCCGGAGCGGGCGTCGACGCGGCGGGCCAGCAGCGCGGGCACCTCGGTGGCGACCTTCGCGGCGGCGGTGACCAGGTCGGTGGTCAGATGCGGGCGGGCCGTGTGGCCGCCGGGGCCGTCGAGGGCGACCTCCAGCCGGTCGCAGGCGGAGGTGATCGGGCCGGTGCGCAGGCCGATGGTGCCGACGTCCACACGCGGGTCGCAGTGCACCGCGATGATCCTGCCGACACCCTCCAGGACGCCGGACTCGATGGCGTCGAGCGCACCGCCGGGCAGCACCTCCTCGGCGGGCTGGAAGATCAGCCGCACCGGCTGGGGCAGCAGGCCCTCGCGGTCGAGTTCGGCCAGGACCAGACCGGCGCCGAGGACGGCGGTGGTGTGGACGTCGTGACCGCAGGCGTGCGCGCGGTCGGGCACGGTGGAGCGGTAGGCCACACCGGCCTTGGTGTCCGGGATGGGCAGTGCGTCGATGTCCGCGCGGAGGGCGAGCATGGGGCGTACGCCCGTGGTGCCTTCGCGGGTGCCGATGTCACAGAAGAGTCCGGTGCCGGTGGTGAGTACCCGGGGCGTGAGGCCGGCCCGCTCCAGGCGGTGCTTCAGCGCGGCGGTGGTACGGAACTCCTGGTTGCCGAGCTCCGGATGCATGTGCATGTCACGCCGGAAGGCGATCAGCTCGGTACGCAGGTTTTCGGACAGCGTGCCGGGCAGCGCCGTCGCGCTGGGCTCACCGGACAGGTCGGCCTGGGACTCACGGGACATCAACTGGTTCACCTGTTGAAGGGTAGGCCCCCGGAGGGGGCAACTGCCCGACGATCAACAAAACTTCAGCCCGAAAGGCGTAAGAAAACCGGGCGGGGAACGAATAGCCGCATGTCCGGATGGGTAAGCTCGGCCCTCCGTCGCGAAGCGGCGACGGAAAGTTACGGCCCGCGATTACCGGACGGTGAGATTCCGGGGTACGCGGTCCGGGCCCCGGCCCTGATTCCGGCTGCGGCTGCCCGCCACCTCACGCGGAGGCGGGCAGCCTCGGCAGCCTGTGTACGTCCCTGGCCGTGCCCGTGACTCCGGACAGGAAACCGTGCGCGCGCGGCGAGGCGTTGTCCTTCAGCCACTCCGGTGCGATGTCCCACACGGCCACCCGCACGCCCGTACCGGCGAGCGCGAGCGGCAGTGTGTGCACGACCGTCGACGGGAAGCTCAGCACGGTCGACCCGATCGGGCCGCGCCGTGCGATCAGCTCCAGCGGCAGATCGGGCCGGACGATCTCCAGACCCGTCTCCGTGGCGAGGCGGTGCAGCTTCTCCACGCTCTCCCTGCGATGCGCGAAGTACCGCGTCGCGCCATGGGTGCGTGCGAGCGAGCCGACCGCCGTCACATAACTCTCCAGGTCGACCACGCCCGTCTCGACGAGCGAGGTTCCGACCATGTCGGCGCCCTTCGCGATCCGCGGCGGCCCGAAGGTCGCCTTGGTCCACTCGAAGGTGTTGGCCGTCACCGTGATGTTCGGCGGTGCCTCCACGGGCATCGAGGTGAAGACCTCGACGCTGCGGGTGCGTGACGGCGTGAGCCGACGCCGCGCCACGGCGGAGACCGGCGCGAGCGCCAGCTCGCGCGGCCCGCGCCTGCCGCCCCTCCGGTGCCAGCGCACCAGCGGTTCGCCGTGTACGAGCTGCGCGATGAACTCCATCGTCGCCGTCCCGTCGTCCACGACGGTCAGCTCCTTGCTGCTGACGAGGGTCAGCATGAGCTGTACGTACCGGGAGAACGGATCCCCGATAACGATCCGCTCCGCCTTGCGCAGCAGCGGAGCCAGCTCCCGTATCGTCCGCAGCGGCGCGCTCGCGCCGCCGCGGGCCTCCTGCCAGCGCACCGTGAAACCCGCGTCGCGGGCCAGCTCGGCCATCCGCCTGAGCTGGCCGCGCGACATGGGGTCGGTGGGCGACAGGACGATCACGGTGAGTTCCTCACCGGCCGCGCTCGCCCGCGCCCACTCCAGCACGTTCAGGAGTTGGACCGGGCTCTCCACGAATGCGATGGTGCGGGGCGACGGGGTGCGCACCCCGGAGGGACGGCTCATGGCTGTCAGACCGCCACGGGCTGCGCGCCGTCCGCGGAGTCGGCGATGACACCGGCGACGCGGCGGAGCTTCTTCATCGGGCCGAGCTCCGACTCGTAGACCTTCTTGACACCGTCACCGAGGGAGGCCTCGATGGTGCGGATGTCGCGGACGAGGCGGGTGAGGCCCTGCGGCTCGACGGAGGCGGCCTGGTCGGAGCCCCACATGGCGCGGTCGAGGGTGATGTGACGCTCGACGAACGCGGCACCGAGGGCGACGGCGGCGAGAGTCGTCTGGAGACCGGTCTCGTGGCCGCTGTAGCCGATCGGCACGTTCGGGAACTCGGACTGCAGGGTGTTGATGACCCGCAGGTTCAGCTCCTCGGCCTTGGCCGGGTACGTCGAAGTGGCGTGGCAGAGAAGGATGTTCTCGCTGCCCAGCACCTCGACCGCGTGACGGATCTGCTTCGGCGTCGACATGCCGGTGGAGAGGATGACCGTGCGGCCGGTGGCGCGCAGGGCGCGCAGCAGCTCGTCGTCGGTGAGCGACGCGGAGGCGACCTTGTGGGCCGGCACGTCGAACTTCTCCAGGAAGGCGACGGCCTCGGTGTCCCACGGGGAGGCGAACCAGTCGATGCCGCGCTTCTTGCAGTGCGCGTCGATCGTCGCGTACTCGTCCTCGCCGAACTCGACGCGGTGACGGTAGTCGATGTACGTCATCCGGCCCCAGGGGGTGTCCCGCTCGATGTCCCACTGGTCGCGCGGGGTGCAGATCTCCGGGGTGCGCTTCTGGAACTTGACCGCGTCGCAGCCGGCCTCCGCGGCGACGTCGATCAGCGCGAGCGCGTTGTCGATGTCACCGTTGTGGTTGATGCCGATCTCACCGGTCACGTAGACGGGGCGGCCGGGACCCGCGGTACGGGTGCCGAGGGTACGCAGGCGGGAGTTGGTGCTCATCAGAGGGTTCCTTAACTGGTCGAGATGTCGGCGGTGGTGCCATGGGGGGCGGTGGGGGTGTTGACGTCCAGACCGGGTCCGAGGAGCCAGGTGGCGATCTCGCGGATCGCGCCGGCGCCGCCGGGGGTCGTGGTGACGGCACGCGCCGCCGCGCGTACGGCGTCGTGTGCGCTCGCGACGGCCACCGGCCAGCCGGCGAGCGCGAAGCACGGAAGGTCGTTGACGTCGTTGCCGACGTACAGCACCCGCTCGGGTGTGACTCCGTGCTCGTCGCACCACTGCTTCAGTGCGAGGTCCTTGCGGTCGATGCCGTGGAGCACCGGCACGCGCAGCTTGCGGGCGCGTGCGGCGACGACCGGGTTCTGCTCGGTGGAGAGGATGAGCAGTTCCAGGCCGGCGCGACGGAGGGCGGCGATACCGAGGCCGTCACCGCGGTGTACGGCGACGGTCTCGCGGCCCTCCGAATCGACGAGCACCCGGTCGTCCGTCTGGGTGCCGTCGAAGTCCAGGACGACCGCGTCGATGTCGGCGCGGCCGGGGAGCGCGGGGGTGTCGAGGAGCGGCGCGAGGGCGCGGGCGCGCTCCAGGTCGTGCGGGTCGTCGATCTCCAGCACCCGCTCCGGGTCGGTGGTCACCAGCTCGGTGCGCCCGAAGAAGCGGTGGCCGGCCTCGCGGAAGCCCTCGGCGCGCATCGCGTAGGCGGCGCCCGTCTCCAGGAACTCCTGGGGGCGGTCCTGCCTGCGGGGACGGTTCGACTTGTCGTGGTTGACGCCGAAGCCGTCGCTCTCGGAGCGCCAGATGAAGCCGTGGGTCGGGGCGACGGTCAGCGCGCTGTCCGCGCCGTTCTCCGTCACGGCGGACACGACGCCGTCGAGGTCCCCCGGGGTGATGAAGGGGCTGGTGCACTGCACGAGCAGGACCACCTCGGCCCGGTGCGCGGCGCCGCGCATCGCCCCGTAGGCGTCCATCGCGTGCAGGACGGCGGCCTCGCTGGTCGCGGTGTCGCCCGCGATGGCGGCCGGGCGCAGCACGACCTCGGCCCCGGCCGCGCGGGCGGCGTCGGCGATGGCCGCGTCGTCCGTGGAGACGACGACGTCGGTCACCAGCCGGGCGGCGCGACAGGCGCGCACGGCCCGTACGACGAGCGGCACACCGCCGACCTGGGCGAGGTTCTTGGCGGGGACGCCCTTGGATCCACCGCGGGCGGGGATCACGGCGAGGACGGTCATGGACGGTTCTCCTTGGTTCACTGCGTCCTGCTGGTTCTCCGCGCCGGGCCGGCCCGGCGGGCGCTCCCCCGACGCGGCGTTGGGGGTCTCGGCGGCCCAGCCGGTCCAGCCGTAACCGGCGAGTACGTCGGCCGGCAGGGGGCGGCGTACCCGGGGGGCGGGGGCCGCGCCCTGGCCCGGCGGGTCCGCGGTCACAGCTCGCCCATCCGGCGGATCACCGGGGCCACGCGCTGGACCCCGTGGCGGTAGGCGCCGCGGGCGGCGGCGCGCACCGTGTCGCGGACCACACGGCGGACGCCGGTCGCGCCCGCCGCCGCCGTGCGGTTCGACGCCGACAGCGGGTGGCCGTCGGGCGCCAGGTGGTAGCGGGCGAGGAGGCCGGGCAGATAGCCGGGCGCGGTGGTCGCCGTGTAGTACGGGGTGATCGGCGGCAGATCACTGTCGGCCAGCAGCTTCGCGACGCGCGTGCGGGCCAGGTCGAAGGCGGAGGCGTACGAACCGTCGGCGGCGACGCCCTGCCGGTCCGCCCAGACGGGGTCGGCCTTCGGCCGCTGCCCGCCGTCGAGCTGGTCCCAGGAGGCGAGGCAGCCGGAGCCGATGAAGTGGTGGTTGCCGAGCGGTTCGCGGATCCCGAGGTCGGTGAGGATCGCGGTGGGGATTCGGCGGTGCAGGGACTCCAGCGCCGCCGTGGAGGAGACGGTGACCAGCAGGTCGGTGCCGTCCAGGACCTCGCCCATGTTCCCGTACACCAGGCGGAAGTTGGGCGGCAGACCGCCGGGCAGCTTCTCGGCGAGGCGCTGGTACGGGTACTCCTCGACGTGCGTGGTCTGCTCCCCCACGCGGCTGCGCAGCTTGAGCAGGACCTCGCGGCGCGGGTGCAGTCTCGCGTGCTCGACCAGCCGCCGCAGCAGGTACATACGGTCGGAGCGGGTCAGCGGGACGGACGGCTGGGCCGCGAAGACGACCGTGTCCCGGCCCTCTTCGGGGGTGTAGCGGGCGCCGCCGAGGAAGGGCAGCGCGGCCTCGGTCACCGAGTCGGATCCGGCGCCCACACCCTCGTACACGGCGCGGAAACGCTGCGCGTCGTGGCGGGAGTTGGCGAGGACGATGTCCGCGCCGTGGCGCAGCAGGAGTCCGTCGGACAGCTTCTCGTAGACGACGCCCACGTAGCCGGTGACCAGCGCCGGCCGGTCGGGCAGACCGAGGGCGGATATCCCGTGGAGCATCGCCTGTACGGCACCACCGACGAGGGCGAGGACGATGACGTCGTACGACTCCGCGCGCAGCAGGTCCAGGAAATCGGTCCCGGTCATCTCGCGCAGCGCGTCGGCCTCCGCCCCCACCTCCTCAAGCTGACGGGCGGTGGGCGTCGCTCGTCCGCGCAGCAGGAATCCACTGAGCTCGATGTCGCGGTCTTCGGGTGTGATGCGGCGCGCGGTCAGCGCGCCCCACTTCCACCGTGTGTCGGAGTCGGCGAGCACAGCGACCCGGACCGCGTTGCTGGTACGTGATGGCACGTGTTGGACGTTAGGAAGGCATTCCGTTTGGCGGCCCAACGGAACAGCAATAAAGGGTTAACAGAGGGTCGACAGCGAGCGAAATGGCTCAGGAACGGCGTGGGTTAACCATCCCGCCATCCTTCGTTCACCTCGCATACCCGTGGATGTCGGAACGAATGACGAGCCGCCGCCTAGCGTCACCCGGGTGGTCAAGCTCTCTGTCGTCGTGCCGTTCTACAACGTGCAGACATACGTCCCAGAAACCCTTCGAAGCCTCTCGGCGAACAAGCGGGAAGATTTCGAGTTCCTCCTCGTCGACGACTGCTCGACCGACGGGACCCCTGAACTTCTGCGGCGGGCGGAGCGAGATCTCCCCGGCGCGGTCCTGCTGAGACACGAGAAGAACGGCGGGCTGGCCACCGCGCGCAACACCGGTCTCGAAGCGGCGCGCGGTGAGTACATCACCTACCTCGACGGCGACGACTGGGTGGCGCCTGGCTACTTCGGGCAACTGCTCGCCGCCATCGAGGACTTGGGCTGCGATTTCGTGCGCACCGACCACGTCCAGTTCACCGGCCGGGTCCGCACGGTGCACCGTGTGCCGGTCGGCCCGCGCGGCGAGGTCCTGAAGCCGCGCGAGACGATCCTGCCCGCCGACAAGACGACGTCCGTGGACTACGCGTACGCCTGGGCCGGCATGTATCACCGCCGCCTCGCCGACCGGGGGCTGCTGCACTTCACCGACGGGCTGCGGACCGCCGAGGACCGGCCGTGGATCTGGCGGCTGCACCGTGAGGCGGAGTCCTTCGCCGCCGTGGGGCTGCTGGGCCTCTTCTACCGGCGCGGCGTCGCCTCGTCACTCACCCAGATCGGCGACGTACGACAGCTGGACTTCATCCGCGCCTTCGACCAGGTCATCGAGGAGACGGCGGCCGACCCGGAGGGCGAGCGGTTCCTGCTGAAGGCCGTACGGACCTATCTGGCCATCATTTCGCACCACTTGGCGGCGAAGGACCGGTTCGAACCCGCCGTGGCACGCAAGTTGCGCACGATGAGCGCCGCCGCCATGAAACGGCTCCCGCAGGACGTACTGAAAGAAGCGCTGAACTCCATGGACCTGGACCGCTCGACCCAGTTGCGCAGGCTGCGCAGGCGCCAGGGCGCGACCGGGAAGGCGGCGGCCTGATGACCAGTTCCTTCTCCCGCACCGCCGGCTCCCGTACGACGCGGGTCTTCTACGCCTCCACCCTGTACGGCGCCGCCACGCTGACCGCCGCCATCGACGCCGGGCTCTTCCCGGCCGTCGACCGCACCGTCCTGGTCGTGAGCAACAACGCCGGTACGCCCGAACTGACCCCGGCCGTCCATGAGATGCCCGGTTTCCGGCGGCTGCGCCACCGCTTCGACGACATCCTGTCGTGGAACGAGACGATCGCGCCGTTCCATCCCGGCGGCTGGGTCCCCCGCGAGGACGACCTGCCGATCTGGGAACGCCATCTGCGGCTCGCCTGGGGCCTGGGCGACGACACCGTGGAGCTGGTCCTCGAATCGATCCAGGTCAGTCCCGCGCTGACGCTCGCGGAGATCTTCACGGCCGCCCGGATCGAGGTGTACGCGGACGGGCTGATGAGCTACGGCCCCACCCGCAACCGGCTCGACCTCCAGGTCGGCGCGCGCATCCGCAGGCTGCTGCATCTCGACCTCGTACCGGGTCTCGTACCGCTGCTGCTCACCGAGTTCGGCGTTCCGGCCGAGACGGTGCCGACGCCGGACTTCCTGCGGGTGCTGGACCAACTGGCGGACGCGGCACGGGACTTCGAGACTCCGGACGTGGCCCCCGCGCTGCTGCTGGGGCAGTACCTCTCCACGCTGGGCATCATCACCGAGCGCGAGGAGGAAGAGCTGCACCTGCGGATGGTGCGGGGCGTGGTCGAACTCGGCCACAGGAACGTGGTGTTCAAGCCGCACCCCACCGCGCCGGCGATCTGGTCCCGGCGGCTGGAGGAGGAGGCGTCGAAGCTCGGCGCCGAACTGACCGTGCTGGACAGCCCGGTGCTCGCCGAGGTGCTGTACATGCGGCTGAAGCCGGCCCTGGTCGTGGGCTGTTTCTCCACGGCGCTGTTCACGGCGTCGGCGTTCTACGGCGTCCCGGTGGCCCGCACGGGCACGGACATGCTGCTCGACCGGCTCTCCCCGTACCAGAACAGCAACCGGGTGCCGGTCACGCTGGTGGACGCGCTGGTCCCGCCGCTGGACGACGACGGTACGTACCGGCCGGAGGAGCACCCCGCCGAACTGGTCGCGGCCGTCGGCTTCGTGATGCAGCCGCAGATGCACCCCGAACTGCGGCCGGGGGCCGAGAAGTTCCTGGCCACGCGGCTGGATCCGCACACGCTGCGGTATTTCAAGCGGCGCCGGCTGACCACGCTCGGACTGCCGGGCGCGGTCGGCCCACAGCTCGTCCGTATCCCGCAGAACGCGGCGGCGCAGCGTGTGGTGCGCCGGGCGAGGCGGCTGCGCAGGGCGGTACTGAGGCTGCGCGCCTAAGCCCTGTCCGCGGGCGGTGTCTTCGGCCGGGGACGGCCTTCTGTCGCCCGTTCATCTGCTAACCGTTAATCTGCCACCCTTTCGGACGATAGTGAAGTTTTGATCCATTTGGCGGCAATCGACGGAAAGTCGTATTCCTCATCGCCGCGACAGCGTTGATAGCCACGTGGAACCACGTGAACTCTGGGATCGGAACAGCGTCCTCGCCGAGGCCTTCTGCGCCAGCGACGAGCAGGTGCGGCAGGCCCAGGCCGTGCTGGACGAGGCACAGGCCGAACGGAGCCGTACGCTCGCCGCGTTCGCCGTCACCGTAGGCAACGACGGGGCCGTCGCGGATCTGATGGGTCTGAACGAGCGCGAGGTACGGCTGGCGCGGCGCACGGTCGGCAAGACCAACGCGCGCAGCGTCGCCGAAGAGCTGCTGGACCGCTACCCGGGGGCCAGCACACAGCCGATCCCGCAGGCACAACCGGCCTCCGCGGCGTCGGCGCCGCTCGCACAGCCGGTGGAGGAACCTTTTACCGACCAGACACCCCACGTTTCCCTGTTGGCCCAGTCATCTCAGGCAAACCAGTCATCGCAGGCATATCACCAGCACCAGGCGTCCCCGGGCGGTCCCGGCGAGGTCCATCTGCCGCATCCGCGCACCGAGGCAGCGCCGCTCCAGGAGATGGCCCACCAGGACTCCGCCTCCCCCGTGCTGCACACCTCCGAGGCCGAGAACAACCCGGTGGTCTGGTCGTCGAGCATGGATTCGGTACTGCTCTGGAGCTGGCAGTCCGGACTCGACCTCCAGACGGTGGCCGGCGAACTGGGCCTGGACGTGCGGGCGTTGCTGCTGCGCGTACAGGCCCTGGCCGACAGCGGCATGCTGACTCCGGCGTCCTCCCAGGCCACCGACGCGAACCGGTCGGGCCGGCACCGCAGACACCACGAAGAGGCCTACGCGGCGCTCTTCAGCCCCACGGCCACGTTCCCCACGCAGGTCCACTCCTGACGGACGGGACGACAGCACGAGGGGGCGGGGCGCTTTCGGCGCCCCGCCCCCCTTCGTGCTCTGTACGTCCCCGGGATCAGGCCCCCAGGATCGCCCGCAGGTCCGCCGCGTTCGACTGCGTCACCTTCCACAGCTCCTGCTGCCTGCCGTGCACGTCGGCGACCGACCCGGCGTGGTCGTCCAGCAGCCCCAGGGCCCGCTCGGTCAGCACCGAGCCGAGGTTCTTGTCATGGACCGAGACGCCCCACTCCGGGCGGTCGATGTCGCTGAGGAAGTACGCCATCTTCGGGTGCGAGATCAGCGAGATGATCGGTGTGCCGCAGCCGAACGGGATCATCCCCGCGTGGCCGCGCATGCCGATGACCAGCTTCGTACGGGCGTAGGTGTCCCTGATCGCGTCGTTGTCGAAGTCGTACATCGGGATGACCGGCAGCGACACGTCATGCTCGCGCCGCAGGTCGAAGGCGATCTTCTCGTCGTCCAGCGAGTGCGCCACGCACTGGACCTCGGCGTGCTGGTCCAGCGCCCGTACCGCCTTCGCCATCTCGGCGAGGAAGTGCGCGTAGTCGTGGCCGAAGCGCAGCCCCGCCCGGTCGTACGCGGCGTTGATCATGACGGTGTTCTCGCGCTGCGAGGGGGCCGGGTCCGTCCAGCCGTCGACCAGCTGCCGGGTGACCGTGGTCGGGCAGGGCTGGAAGCGCACCTTGTCGTGGAGCGAGGCCGGCAGCAGCGCGCGGACCTTCTGGATCGAGCCGTGGTTGCGGAGCGCGAAGAAGGCGCTGCGCTCTACCAGTTGGCGCAGCGAGGAGTTGAAGCGGCCGGCGCGGTAGGACTGGCCGTCGAAGGCGTTGAAGCCGACCGCGTACACCACGATCGGTACGTCGATGGCGTTCAGGTTCTCGTCGGGGACGTTCCACTGCCAGGCGCTGTTGCCGTTGGGCGCCGTGTCCGGGATGAAGAGTCCGCCGCCGCCGATGACCAGGCCGCGACGGGCGTTGACGCGCTCCAGCGCCGCCTTGTCGAAGAGCCGGTGGGCATGGATGGAGTGCCAGCGGCGGTCACCGGTCTCGGTGTCGGCGCCGCCGTTCGCACCGGTGCTGGTGCCGACGGCGAGCCGCACGGACTCCGGCAGCAGCTTGTCGCCCGCGTTGCCCTGCTGCGGCATGTAGAAGGCCACATGGGCGAGCTGGTCCTCGGGCCTGCCCTCGCGCGGGGCCGGCAGATCGTGGCCCTGGGTGCGCAGCCGCATCAGCCGGTTGGGCCGGTGCGTGGGGTCGACGGCCAGCCCCTGCATGGCGTACGCGTGCGCCGCCGAGTCGTCGCCGTGAATCCAGGCGATCTGCGCGAGCCGCCCGAAGGAGGTGGCTGCGCGGACGGGCGAGCCCGCCGCGAGGTGCAGCTGGACCTTGGCCTCCTCGTAGCGGGAGACGCTCATCAGGGCGTGGCCGAGCACCTCGTGCGGCCAGGTGTCGTCGACCGGGATGTGCACGCCCCCGAGGATGTCGGCGGCTTCCTGGAACCCGCCGGCGTTGATGTGCGCGTGCGCGACCTTGCGGGCGCTCTCGACGTCCCCGGTGCGCGCGACGTGCTCGGTGCCGTACTTGACGACCAGGTCGTGGTGCATGGTGCCGGACACGGCCATGTACGCGGCGTAGAACTCCGCGTCCGTCAGCTCGAACTCCCGCCAGCGGTCCTCGGCCTGCGTGTAACCGGACTCGCCGCCCTGCCACGGCTTGTGGCGCCCGGTGAAGTGCAGGATCGCGGTGTCGTCGGGGACGGGCTTGTCGCCGGAGAGCCGCCGCTTGACGAAGTTGTAGCGCGAGTCGAGATGCACGAAGTCGCCGTCGAGCACCGAGTTGAGGATGCCCTGGTCGTGCTTGTCGAGCTCGTAGTCGCCGCTGCGTCCCGTGGCGTCGATCCGCGCGCAGAACTCGTCGCTCAGATACTCGCGCTGGATGACCAGCAGCCCGCTGTTGAGCTTGTGCTGCCCGTAGAAGAACTGCGGGACCGCGGCGAGACCCTCGCGCAGCTGGAGCAGTTCGGACAGATCGCCGAGGACCACCATGTCGGTGTCGAGGGTGATGATCGTGTCGTAGTCGCGGAGCCGGAAGACGTCGAGGATGAAGTACGCCTTGCGGACCAGGTAGTTGTCCTGGTCGCCCTTCTCGTAGCTGTCGTAGCGCGCGGCGTCGACACGGTGGAACCGGACCCGTGGGTGCAGTGCTCGTATCGAGGCGACCGACTGGGGCCGCAGATCGTCGTGGAGGACGATGAAGTCCTCGCACACACCGGGGTTGGACAGCGCGAGGCTGCGCAGCAGCGCCAGGAAACCGGGCAGATAGTTCTCGTCGACGAAGGACGCGAACGCCAGACGTCGTTTGCCGGTCAGGGCGTTGGCGGACAGCGGCGCGGTGGCGGCTGCGGCCGAGGCCGCCCCGACCGGGGCATGGGGGGTGGCGGTCATCGCAGGGAGATCCTCGTGTCGGTCACGCTCTGGGCGCGTTCCATGACCCACGCCTTTTCGCTGGTGTACTCGTGCACGGACGTGATGGGCATGCGCATCGCTTCCTTGATGCGGTACGCGCCGCTCTCGTAGAAGTCGAAGCCGATCAGGTCCAGCTTCGGGCTGGCGTCCAGGAAGTCCAGCAGCCAGAGCATGTTGAAGCCGCTGGTCGGGATGGCGGACCACTCGTCGTTGCCGACGCGGCCGATGTTCCGCAGCGGCCAGCGCAGCGACTCGTCGTTGACGTAGGTCTGCGCGCCGGGGACGAGCCGGTTGCGCAGCGAGTTCTTCCAGTCGCCGCTGAGGCCGCCGAAGATCAGCCGGGTGGTGACCTTCTTGTCCCAGTTGAAGCCGTGCTTGTGGATCGAGGCGTGGATGTCGGTGCGCTTGCCGGTCGCCGCCGCGTCGATCTTGTACGAGTTGAAGCGGACCACCAGGTCGTACGCGTCGATCTCGGCCCCGAGCGAACCGCGCCCGACACTCTGCGAATTGGCGATCAGACAGATGGACTTGCCCGCGATCTGGTTGCGGAACTCGCCCAGGGTGAGCCACTGGACATCGCCGAAGGTGGGGTCCGGGACCGGACCGCGCTGCCGGTTCCGGCGCATCTCACCGTAGAGCTCGGCCAGTTGGCGCACATCGCCGTCGGCCGTGAGGGCGTCGGGACGGCTCAGCCGCAGGTCGAGGTACTGCCCGATGGACACCTGAAGGTCCGTCACCGGGCTGTTCTCACCGCGCATCGCGAGCAGCGCGCCGATCAGCCGCGCCTCGGCGCCGGCGACGTCGCCCGCGTCGTGCAGCGCGACACCGTCGGCCCAGACGTCGGTGGCGGGGCCGTCCGCGTATACCGCGGCCCCCGGGCAGCCGCGTTCGAGCAGCCGCAGGATCTCGTCCTGCTTCTCGCCGCCGGTGTGCAGACCGGCGATCCGGGGGGCGACACCGAAGCCGTCCTCCTCGGTCAGGTCGAGATAGCGCTGGTACGCGGCGATGGTCGCCGACTCGTCGCCCATGGCCTCCAGCGTGCGGGCGCGCAGGCGCCAGCCCGCGCGCGAGTTCTTGCGCTGGGTCAGCACGGCGTCGCTGATGAGCAGCGCCAGCTTCAGCTCGTCGTCGTACCCGCACTCCAGGGACTTGTTGCCGACGGCCAGCAGCGCGTCCAGCAGCTCTCCGCTGAGGGAGCCCGTCGGCCCGGCGACCACTTTCTTGGCCGCCCGCCGGATGAGCGGCGTGCTCGCGGGCGCGGCCTGGGCGCTCTCGCCGGAGCCTGCGGCGTGGGCGGCGAGGACGAGGCGCAGCTTCTCGGCGAGTTCACCGCGCTTGCGGTCGAGGCTGCCGACCATCTTCCCGCTGTGCACGGCGCAGGCCCGCAGGCACACGTCCAGCTCGGTCGGTGTGATCCGGTCCCCCCGACCCGGGGCTTGCCCGGCCCCGTCGGGCGGCCCGGCCGGACCGTCCCCGTCGCGCGGCCTGAGCCATCGGTTGCGGACCTTCGTCATGGTGCTCCCAGCGTCTGTCTGCCCGCGATCAGGTTGCGGGTCGGCGACAGGCTAGGAAACCCGCACGACGGGAAGGTGAACTGACTGCGTCGACAGGAGGAACGCCGGGAACCCGAAACATGGTCACGGGTACATAGGGGCCGGTGGAAGGGGGTGCGGAGACCGCACGCGATTTCCGTACGGCGCACGGGATTTGGCGTGATCCTGCGCGCCACACGCCGGAGACGGGGCACGCGAGGGCCGCGGCCGGCGGATTGCGCGGCCCGGCGACCCGCGGCGCGGCGCGCGCTACGCGCCGCTCAGCGACAGCTTCGCCGCGAAGCCCAGGAACAGCGCGCCGATCGCGGACGTCGCCGCGGCCGAGAGGCGCTTGCGGCGGCGGAAGGCGGTGGAGAGAGCCGTGCCGCCGAAGATCAGCGCCGTCAGGTACAGGAGGCTGACCACCTGCGCTATCACGCCGAGCACCAGGAACGACAGCGCGGGATGGGCGTAGGCCGGGTCCACGAACTGCACGAAGAAGGAGACGAAGAAAAGTATCGCCTTCGGATTGAAGAGACAGATCACGAACGCGCGCCGGAACGGCCGCTCCTCCCCCGTGACCGCAGGCGCCTCGGCCACGGGCTCGTCCGGCACGCTCTCGTGCCGCGTCCGCCACATCGACCAGGCCGTACGCATCATGCCGACGGCCAGATAGACGAGACAGCCCGCGCCCGCGTACTTCACCACGGAGAAGGTCAGCTCGTTGGTCTGGAGCAGCGAGGCGACGCCCGCCGCCGACAGCACCATCAGCACGGCGTCTCCGCAGAAGACCCCGGCCGCGCCTCTGTAGCCCTCGCGGACGCCGCGTCGGGCGGCCAGCGACAGCACATAGATCGAGTTCGGTCCCGGCAGCAGAATGATCATGACAACGCCGACGAGGTAGGTCGGCAGATCCGTGGCACCCAGCATGCGGCGGAGTATGGCACGCGTCGTACAGCTTGATAGGCAAGCATGGACTTGCCTATACTGTGGGTGTGGCCGACGACCTCTTCAAAGCCCTGGCCGACCCGACCCGCCGCACCATCCTCGACGAGCTCACCGACAAGTCCGGACAGACCCTGTTCGAGATCTGCTCGCGACTGAGCATGAAGCACCACCTCGGCATCTCGCGCCAGGCGGTCTCCCAGCACCTCGCCGTGCTGGAATCCGCCGGGCTCGTCGAGACCAGGCGGGAAGGCCGCTACAAGTTCCATGACCTGAACACAGCCCCGCTGCGGCAGATCGCCGAGCGATGGCCCGTGCCCGGCACATCCGCCCGCACATCCGCCCGCACATCCACACCGGAGGAGAGCACCCCATGAAGATCCATCTGACCAGCGTCTTCGTCGACGACCAGGCCAAAGCCCTGCGCTTCTACACCGAGATCCTCGGATTCGTGAAGAAGCACGACGTCCCGGTGGGCGAGAAGGACAGGTGGCTGACCGTCGTCTCGCCCGACGAGCCCGGTGGCACCGAACTCCTCCTGGAGCCCGCCGGCCACCCGGCCGTCAAGCCGTACCGCTCCATGCTCGTCACGGACGGCATCCCGCTCGCCCAGTTCGCCGTCGATGACGTGACGGCGGAGTACGAGCGTCTGAGCGGCCTCGGCGTGCGCTTCACCCAGGAGCCCCTGGAGATGGGCCCCGTCACCACCGCCGTCTTCGACGACACCTGCGGCAATCTGATCCAGATCGCGACGGCGC
This sequence comes from Streptomyces sp. NPDC051217, assembly GCF_044455465.1. Lineage (NCBI taxonomy): Bacteria > Bacillati > Actinomycetota > Actinomycetes > Kitasatosporales > Streptomycetaceae > Streptomyces > Streptomyces sp. NPDC051217. The sequence continues at coordinate 32,481 of NZ_JBITEV010000023.1, read as the reverse complement.
CCCAATAGCACAGGGGGGCCGGGCCGTGGGACGCGTCAGAGCGTCTCCGTCGGCACATACGCGCCCCACACCTCCCGCAGCGCGCCGCACACCTCGCCCACCGTCGCCCGCGCCTTGAGCGCGCGCTTCATCGGGTGGAGCACATTGCTCGTACCCCCCGCCGCCCGCCGCAGCTCGGCGAGCGCCGCGTCCACCTCGTCCCGGTCACGCTCCGCGCGCAACGCGGCCAGCCGGGCCGCCTGTTGGGCCTCGATCGCCGGGTCGACACGCAGCGGCTCGTACGGGTCCTCCTCGGCCAGCCGGTAACGGTTGACGCCGACCACGACACGCTCCCCGCTGTCCTGCTCACGCGCGACGGCGTACGCGCTCCGCTCGATCTCGCCCTTCTGGAAGCCGCGTTCGATGGCCTCGACCGCGCCGCCGAGGTCCTCGACGCGGGCCATCAGCGCCAGCGTCGCCTCCTCCAGATCGTCCGTCATGCTCTCGACGGCGTACGAACCGGCGAACGGGTCGACGGTCGCGGTGACATCCGTCTCGTACGCGAGCACCTGTTGCGTGCGCAACGCGAGCCGCGCCGACTTGTCCGTCGGGAGCGCGATCGCCTCGTCGAAGGAGTTCGTGTGCAGGGACTGCGTACCGCCGAGGACGGCGGCCAGCCCCTGCACCGCCACCCGTACGAGATTCACCTCGGGCTGCTGCGCGGTGAGCTGCACCCCCGCCGTCTGGGTGTGGAAGCGGAGCATCAGGGACTTGGGATTCCTCGCACCGAATTCCTCGCGCATCACCCTCGCCCAAATACGGCGCGCGGCACGGAATTTGGCCACTTCTTCGAGAATCGTCGTACGGGCGACGAAGAAGAACGAGAGCCGGGGGGCGAAGTCGTCCACGTCCATTCCGGCGGCGACGGCCGTACGAACATATTCGATACCGTCCGCCAGCGTGAACGCGATCTCCTGCGCGGGCGTCGCCCCCGCCTCGGCCATGTGATAGCCGGAGATCGAGATCGTGTTCCAGCGGGGAATCTCCGTCCGGCAGTACTGGAAAATGTCCGCGATCAGCCGCAGTGAGGGTTTCGGCGGGAAGATGTAAGTGCCGCGGGCGATGTACTCCTTGAGTACGTCGTTCTGCACGGTGCCCGTGAGCGCGGCGGCCGGTACGCCCTGCTCCTCGGCCACCAATTGGTAGAGGAGAAGCAGAAGCGCGGCCGGCGCGTTGATCGTCATCGACGTGGAGACCTGGTCCAGCGGAATCCCGTCGAAGAGGATCCGCATGTCGTCGATGGAGTCGATCGCGACCCCGACCTTGCCGACCTCACCGCTCGCGATCGGCGCGTCGCTGTCGTGGCCCATCTGGGTCGGCAGGTCGAAGGCGACGGAGAGGCCGGTCGTGCCGTGTTCGATCAGCCGCCGGTAGCGGGCGTTGGACTCGACGGCGGTGCCGAAGCCCGCGTACTGGCGCATGGTCCACGGCCGGCCGGTGTACATCGACGGGTGCACACCCCGGGTGTACGGATACGAGCCCGGCTCGCCGAGCCGCTCGGCCGGGTCCCAGCCGGCCCGCGCGCCGGGGCCGTAGACGGGCTCGATCGGCACCCCGCTCTCCGTCCGCCGGGCCGCTCCCTTCTCGCCGGGCTCGGGTGCCATCGCTCCGCCTCCATCGCTCGCTCGCACTCGGGGTGGCCGGCCCCGCGCTCGGGGGTGCCGTCCCCCTATATCTTGCGCGCGTCCGCCTCCCGCCGCCGCGCACGGGAGCGCATCACCGCGCGTGTCACCAGCGGCGGCAGGAGGTCGATGACGACACGGCGCACCCGCGCCCGCGGCGACCGCCGGGCGGGCGCGGGGTCGGGCTCGGGCGCCGCGGGCTCCTCGTAGTACTTGGAGCGGGGGAACGGCGGCGCCTCCATGCCACGCGCCTTCAGCCGTACGAGCTGCTGCCCGGCTGCCTCCTCCACGCTCACGTCGCAGTCGGTACGGCTGTCGGCCAGGGCGATCATGGCCTTGCGCAGCGGCTCGGGGTCGCCCCAGGTGGCGTACAGCTTCTGTGTGGTCAGACAGACCGGGCGCAGATCGCCGTCGAGCACCGCCTCCCAGGTGGCGAGGGCGACGCCCGGTGTGTGCTCGGAACGGAAGTCGTCCAGGACGACGATGCCGCCGGGCAGCAGGATGTCGCGGGCCGCGACGATGTCACCGCGGACGTGCTCGTACAGATGCGAGGCGTCGATGTGGACGAATCGGCACGACCGCGGCTCGACCTCGCCGGGGACCATCGAGCTGGGTCCGTGGAGCACGCGCGGGAGCGTGTCGTGGAAGGAGAGGTAGTTCCGTTCGAATGCCTCGCGCGTGAGCATCCGGTAGGACCGCGACGTCTCGGCGCTGTTCGCGGCGTCCGGGGCGTCGGACTCGAAGAGATCACAGACGGTGAAGCGGTCGCCGTCGCGCAGATGGTGTCCGAGGAAGATCGCGCTCTTGCCCATGAAGACACCGAGTTCCAGCAGATCACCCGGCTCTCCGTGTTCCTCCTGGCGGTCGAGCAGTGTGCCGAAAATCAGCTGGTCGAGATGGGGGAACCAGCCTCGTACGTCGGCGAGTTCGCCTGGGCGCGGCTTGTCGTCGTGAACTGTCGTCATGGTGATATGAACCTTCGGTCGGTCGGGGCGCGCTTCTCCTGGGCTCCGGCTGTGATTTCCGGTTTCGCATGGTTGCGCGCGACGGCGTCGGTCAGGAAGGCTCACCGGTCGAGACATGCTTATCTTTCGCGGATCGGCAATGTGAAATTCATCTGCCGGTAAGTTTTCGGCGACGACGGGGCCGTCCGGGCAACCGGAACGGGTCCTGAGTTGTCTCAGGAGATATATGCCGGCTCAACCGGCTCGGAGATACTCGCCATCGGACAGCTCAGTGGCAGACAGGGGGACGAACGTGCCCAGAACATCCACGCGGCCCGCAACGCGGACGCGGACGGGACCGCGGCAGCCGCGCACGGCCACGCTCCGCGCCGTGCTCGCCACCGGTGCCGTGCTCGCTGTCACCGTCGGCTGCTCGGCGCAGGTGGTGACCGATCCGGCCGGTGGCGCCGACGAGAAGGCCGGCAGCGGCGTCAGGATCGAGCCGGCGGGACCCGCGTCGAGCAGCCCTTCGGCGAAGCCGGCCGCCGCGTCGAAGCCGCCGGTCACACCGTCCGCGGAGCCGTCGAAGAGCGCGAGCCGGAAGCCGGCGCCGCCGAAGCCCGAGCCGAAGCCGAAGACGGTCATGGCGAGCGGCGCCGAGGGCGAGCAGGTACGTGAACTCCAGGCCAGGCTCCGGCAGATCGCCCACTTCAACCGCGCGCCCACCGGCTACTACGGCTCGGTCACCGCCGATGCCGTGACGTCGTTCCAGGCCAAGCGCGGGCTGCCGCTCACCGGCACGACCGACACCGTCACCTGGGAGCGGCTTCTCGGCATGACGAAGAAGCCGACGGCCGCCGAGCTGCGCCCGCCGGCCGTCGAGAAGCCCGCGCCCAAGCCGGACCCGCGGTGCATGACGGGCCGGGTGATGTGCATCAGCAAGACGAGCCGGTCGCTGTCCTGGGTGATCGACGGCAAGGTGATGTCGACGATGGACGTCCGGTTCGGCTCGCAGTACACGCCGACCCGCGAGGGCACGTTCAAGGTGGGCTGGAAGTCCCGGCACCACGTCTCGACGCTGTACGACACCCCGATGCCGTACGCGATGTTCTTCAGCGGCGGCCAGGCGGTGCACTACTCGGCGGACTTCGCGGCCAGGGGCTACAGCGGGGCCTCGCACGGATGCGTCAACGTACGGGACGAGAAGAAGCTCGCGTCGCTCTTCGGCCAGGTGCGGACCGGCGACAAGGTCGTCGTCTACTGGTGACGGTGACAGCGACGGGCCGGCCGGAGTGACCGGACCGGCCCGAAGCGGTGGGAGTTGAGAGGCGCGGGCGGGACCGGGGGAACGTATCCCGCCCGCGCCAATGTGCGTCGAGCCGAAGGTACGGGGGGAACCCCGGCTCAGACGCGGCCGATGACCAGTCGGCTCACTCTTTACTGCGTCACTGCGCGGAAAAACGTCACACCGGCGTCCCGGGCGCCGATCCTGGCCGAAAATCGAGGGCGGCGCGGGCGGTTCGGGTGGATGCGGGCGCGATGACCCGGAATAAGTTTCGGGAGCGGATGACGGGAACCGGCCACGTGCGCGGTCACCCTGCGCGTGGCTACGGGGTGGCTTGGTCCGTACCGGGATCCGAGCCCGCGTCGGAGTCCGTACCGGCGTCCGTACCCTCGTTGGGCGTCACCGGGAGCAGGGGAGGCAAGTCCGTTCCCTCGGGGTCCGGGTCCATCCCGATGGTCTCGCCGTAGTTGCCGCCCGGCCAGCCGGTCGACGGCTGTCCGGAATCACCGTCGGTACCGCCGCCGTCCGTGCCAGGACCGTCGGTGCCTCCGCCGGTGCCGCCACCGTCGGCTGGGCCGCCGTTCTGCGGCCCGTCACCACCGCCACTGCCACCGTCGTCGCCGTCGTCGCCACCGCCACTGCCACCGTCGTCGCCGTCGTCGCCACCGGTACTGCCGCCGTCGTCGCCGTGGCCGGGAGCGCCCTCGTAATGGCCGTCGCCGCCCGAGCCGCTGCTCAGCAACTCGTCACAGAACCGGGTGACACCCTCGGGCCCTTTGGCCACTTCCTCCAGCAGCTTCTTCTTTCCCGCGGCGATCGTGCCGTTCCGGTACTCGTGGCAGGCCTGGACGAGCTTGGCGTACCGCTTCTCGCCGTCTCCGCTCTTCCAGCCGTCGCCGGCCACCTGCCCCTTGTCGCCCTTGTCCTTGCCGCCCTTCGGGCCGCCATAGCCGGGCGTACCCGCCGTCGAGTGCGTGCCCGTGGCCCCGGGCACTACCGAGCCCGAGCCGTCGCTGCCCGACGACTCGCCCGGAAGGGGCGGCGGGCTGACGCCGGTGCTCGGCGATTCGGACACCAGGGCCTCCGGAGTCATGGCGCCCGAGACGGAATTCGCCGGCCTGGGCGAACTCTCACCGGCGGACGGCGCGTACAGATAACCCGCTCCGGCGGCCACCCCGCTGAGCGCGCACCCGGCCATGGCCGCGGCCAGACCCAGCCGGATCGGGCGTCCGAAGCTCGGCAGAGTTACCCGGCGCCGCTGCTCGGGTCCGAGGCGTACGGTCCCGATCCCATCGGCGTCGGCATCGGCGTCCGTGACCCGGTTCCGCGCAACGGTCCGTCCCGACGTCCCGACGGCCTGCCGGAACGCGGCCAGCGCGGCTTCCTCGCCCGGCAGTTCGCCCGAGCCCGCGGCGACACCGGCGCGCGCGTCCCCGCCCTCGCGGTCGCCCCCGCCCTCGCTCGGGCTCGCGACGCGCGCGGCTTCCGCCAGGACCCTGGCGAGCCGGTCGGCCTGCGCTTGGGCGTGTTCATCGGCGGTCTCGACCGGCCGGCCGCGCAGCAGAAGCTCCGCGACGCCGTGGTTGAGCCACGTCTCACGCTCGTGCGCCATCACATGTCCTTCTGCGTCCCCGGCGGCGAATGCGTCACACCGGCGGGCTCGGGAGCGTCCTGGTGACGGCCGCGCTGCGGCGGTACGGATCCGAGCTCCAGGCCGTTGACCGCACCACCGTGCGCGATGGCACCGTGTGGGGTGCGTTCGGCGGCGTCCGCCGAGGAGGAACGGTCGGATCCGTCGGGGCCGTCCAGCGGTTCCGGGCCGTCGGCGCCCAGCATCTCGGCCAGCCGCTTGAGCCCTCGGTGGGCCGCCGTCCGTACGGCGCCGGGCCGCTTGCCGAGTGTCCGGGCCGCGCTCTTCGCGTCGAGCCCGACCACGACGCGCAGCACGACGGCCTCCGCCTGGTCCTGCGGCAGTTGCGCGATCAGTGCCATGGTCGTGCCGGTGGACAGGGCCTCCATCGCCTCGTCGGCGGTGTCCGAATCGGCGGGCTTGCCTGCCAGTTCGGTCTCGTCGCTGCCGGCCGCCGGGCGCCTGCCGCGCATCCGTATGAGGTCGAGGGCGCGGTTACGGGCTATGCGCGCGGTCCAGCCGCGGAAGCGGTCGGCGTCGCCGCTGAAGCGTTCGAGGTCGCGGGCTATCTGGAGCCAGGCCTCAGAAGCCACGTCCTCGGCATCAGGCTCGCCGACGAGCGTTCGTATATAAGCCAACAACCGCGGGTGCACTGCGCGGTACACAGTCCGGAACGCAGTCTCGTCCCCGTCCTGTGCCGCGAGCACCGCGGCGGTGAGCTCCGCGTCGTCCCCCAGCACTCCACACAACCTGTCTTGAATCGCGGCTGGTCACTGCCGCGCGCCCCCACGCGCTCCTGCACGCTACGGCCTCTCGGATGCCCAAGTCCATATTTTGTACAACCGGCAACAACTAACTGACCGACCCCGGTGTGACAGAAAACGCTCTCCTGACGCTGACATGAGTACGGGGCCGCAGAGCGTCCCCGCCGGAAGACGACCGGGGCCTCTCCTGTGGGGGGTGGCGGCCCCGGTCGTCCTCTCCACCCCCCGCGTGCACAGCTGTGACCTGCCCGTTCGCTGATTCTCAGCAGACGTGGAGCGGCCCTGTGGCGCCTCTGACACCCGTGGCCGCGATGCCGTACGAGCCCGGGGTCAGCCCTGGGCCCTGGCCCGGCGCGACACGACGGCACGCAGCACCCGCTGGCCCTCGATCGAAAGGTCGAGCGCCTGGCGCAAGCCCGCCGCGCCCGCTGTTTCGGACAGGATCTCCAGGATCTGGATCTGCCGGCGCAGTTCACCGGAGACCAGCGGCCCGGCGGTGAACGGTCCGATGCCGGGCTTCCCTTCGTCGCCGTCGGCCACTCCCGTACGGCAGCGCTCGACCCAGTCGCTGTACGCGCCGCCCACGGCGGTGCCGGCCGCGCCGATGACCCGGTCGCCCACCACATCGAACTGCTGGTGGATCTCCAGCGCCACCACCGAGCAGCTGTCGGACCAGGCGCGCAGTGGTTCGGCCGACCACTCGGAGGGCGCGGCGGCGAGCATCTTCCGTACGAGGACGGCCGTTTCGTCGTTGATGACGGCCGCCTCCATGGTTTCCCTGGCCGCCGCGAGGCGCGGGGCCCAGGTCTCGGCGCCGTCCGCGATGCCCGACCAGAGCGGGCGCAGTACCTCGCCTTCGTCGGCGAGCAGCGGCAGGCAGCGGTCGAGGCAGGCGACCCCACTCGCGGCGAGCCCTCGCTCATCCGCCTGAACGATCAGTTCCACCAGGCTCATTCACGTCTCCCGTCGCGGGCAGAATACTGCTCATTAAAGCGCCCGGCGGCTGAAAAACGTCACTGATGGCTCAGAAAAACCGGTTCGGTTCGCGAGGAAGACCCACCCAACGACCGCTACGTCCTCAATCGCCGGACAGGCTGATTCAAGCCCGTCCGGCGACTGAGGACAGAACACAGCAAGCCCGTCCGGCGATTGAGGACAGAACACAGCGGGTTCGGCGATCAAGGACAGAACTCCGGCGCCTACCCGGCCACCTCGTTCGCCAGCGATCTGAACTGCGCCCAGGTGAGCCCCGGTTTGACCGGGTTCCACACCTTTTGCGAGAGCGCCGCCAGCGGCAGCCGGATCCCGTCCGCCACCTGGTCCTGTGTTTGGGCGGTCGCGATGTCGCCCCACACCGCGAACCGCGCGCCGAGGATCAGCTTCGAGTACCTCTCCGGCACCGGCGTCGTGCCGCGCAGCACGAACGGGGTCCACTGTTCGTAGATCCGCTGCCCGGTCGGGTACACGAAGTCGTTCGGCTGGCCTAGCACGTAGTAGAGGAACTCGTCGTTGAGGTTCACCACCGGCCGGCCCTCCCGCAGATAGTCCAGCGGGGGCCGCGCGCCGATCTCCTTGCCGGTCCAGTAGTCGACCTGGAGGTTCTGGTCGGCCTTGACGACACCGCCGGCGAAGAAGCCGTCGTTCCAGGCATGGACGTCCTTCTTCTGCGCCCGCACCACGGCCGCGCGGTCATTCATCCAACCGGTCGTCAGGTCCTGGACCTTGGCGTCGGCGCCGTACTTCTTCCGTGCGGCGGCGGCCAGTTGGGGAAAGGACGCCTCGGGGTTACGGACCACGAGCGCCTGGTACTCGTCGGCGCCGATGTGCCAGAACGGCCCGGGGAACAACGTGTCGTACTCACGCAGCAGTTCGTCCACGATCTTCGCGGCGGCGGGCTTCGAGATGTCGATGGCCCCGCGGGTGGGCTGCCCGTTGACGTTCCGGAGCTGGAGCTCGGGATGGGGTGCCATCACGGCGCCCAGATGCCCCGGTGAGTCGATCTCCGGGATGATGTTGATGTGCAGCCGCCCTGCGAGGGCGACGATCCCGCGGACCTCGGCCTTGGTGAGGTGCTGCTCCGACACGATCTCGGGATGGGTGTCCGACGCGATACGGAAGCCCTGGTCGTCGGAGAAGTGCAGGCCCAGCTGGTTCAGTTTGAGGTCGGCCATCTCGCGCAGCCGGTCCTCGATCCAGCCGGGTGTGTAGTACTTGCGCGCGATGTCCAGGTTGAGTCCGCGCTGCGGGCGGTCGGGCCGGTCCCGTACGACACCCTCCGGTATCCCTCCGTCCGCGCGTACCGACTGCTTGAGCGTGCGCGTCCCGTAGAAGACCCCGGCCTCATCGGGCCCGGCGATCCGGACGCGTCCGTCGCGTGCGGTGAGGGTGTACGACTCGGGGCCCGCCTGCTTGCCCGACTCCAGGGCCAGCTCGACGTCACCGGCCTTGGCCGCGACCGCGCCCCGGTAGTCGATCTTCAGCTCCGTGGCGAGGAGCTTTCCCTCGTCGGCCAGCTTCCCGCTGTTCTTCGCGATGACGACACCGCTGTCGCCGCCGGGCCGCCAGCCGGGCCCGCGGGCCGCCTCGTGCTGCCGTACGGAGGGCACGGTGCGCGGCGCCTTGGAGAGCGCGAAGCTGCGCGAGGGGTCGGGTGCGGCCGGGCGGGTGTCGGACCGTGCCGACGACGCCTCGCTGGTGGCGGCGGGCGCCGTTGCGGTGGTTCCCGCCGACGCGCCGCGGTCGGGCGGGGTGGCGTCGGGCCAGGCCACCACCGTGAGGGTGACGGCGGCCGCCACGACAGCGGCGCCGCCCACCAGAGTCCCTGGGGAGTTCCACCTCATCCGTGACCATCCCTAATAGAAGAAAGAGGAAGGAAGTAGGGCGAACGTCCCATGTCCGCGTCCGTCGCGCGAGCCGAAGCCGTCCCGTCCGGGTGAAATTCGCGCATCTGTCGGGCGCCCGCCACCGGCCATGGTTAGCGTTGCGAAACATCCGTCTCGCCCTTATCGGCCCTCACTTCCGTCACTACTCCTATCACCTCCTGTCACCCGTTCGGCCTGCGGCCTTTGCCGCCCGAGCTGTGACGCCGCGTCCGAGGAGCCCACGCTGTCCAGCGATTCCCACGCCGGTCTGGCGCGCTTCAACGCCGCCCCGGCCGACACCGTCGAGCACGCGCTGCTGGCCTGTTGCGGAAACCGCCGCTGGGCCCGCCGGCTCACCGACCATCGCCCTTATCCGACCGTCGACGCGCTCCTGGCCGCCGCCGACGAGGCGAGCTACGACCTGTCCCTGGCCGACCTCGCCGGAGCACTCGCCGACGAGACGTCGGCCGACCCGCACCACGGGGCGCCGCTCGCCGCCCGGACGGCGCTGCGGGCGGCGCACGCCGCGTACGAGAGCAGTTTCGGCCACGCGTTCGTCATCAGTCTCGACCACTACCGCCCCGAGGAACGCCTGAACCAGGTGCTGACCCGGATCCGCGAGCGGCTGGCCCACGACCCGGACGAGGAGCGCGCCGTCGCCGCCGACGAACTGCGCCGGCTCGCGCGCTCCAGGGTCGCGCGCCTGGTGGACCAGCCCCACCAGCCCGACCACCCCGACGGGCACCTGGCGGGCCGCCAACCGGAACCGCCCGCTCCCCGTGTTTCGCAGGAATCGAACGACTACGGCCGTCCGGATAGCCCGTCCGTGGCTGTTTGACTGCCTGTTTGATCACACGAGCGGGCCCCCGGGCAGTCGAGCCGACAAAGCGTCGCTACGATGGCCAGGGCCGGTGGACCGTACCCGGCCGGGCGCGACCGACACCACTGTGCTTCATCGAGTAGAAGATGGCGGCCGGCCCCGATCCCCGCTCCCGGAGGGCTTTTCCGTGCCGGCTGGAACGCTGTACCGCGGCCGGGAAGGAATGTGGTCATGGGTGGCTCATCGAGTCACCGGCGTCGCCATCTTCTTCTTCCTGTTCGTCCATGTACTGGACACCGCACTCGTCCGCGTCTCCCCCGAGGCCTACGACGACGTCGTAGCGACCTACAAGACGCCCATCGTCGGCGTGTTGGAGTACGGCCTCGTGGCCGCCGTCCTCTTCCACGCGCTCAACGGCCTGCGTGTCATCGCCGTGGACTTCTGGTCCAAGGGCGCGCGCTACCAGAAGCAGATGCTCTGGAGCGTCGTGGGAGTCTGGCTCGTCCTCATGCTGGGCGCCATCTACCCCGTACTCGGTCATGCCGCACGCGAACTCTGGGGGAGCTGACCGATGTCCGCAGACACCACCGCGAACGGCTCCACGGCCGCGATCAGTCCCGTCGAGGGCGTGAGCGTCTTCGACGTCGACCACCCGGCTCCGCTCATCGAGCCGCCACGCAAACGCACCGCGAAGACGCCGAAGGCGACGCGCGGCAACTTCGAGATGGCCGCCTGGCTGTTCATGCGCCTGTCCGGCGTCGTCCTGGTCGTCCTGGTCGTCGGCCATCTGCTCATCCAACTGGTGCTGGACGGCGGTGTGGCCAGGATCGGCTTCGCCTTCGTGGCCGGCCGCTGGGCGTCCCCGTGGTGGCAGACCTGGGATCTGCTGATGCTGTGGCTGGCGATGCTGCACGGCGGCAACGGCATGCGCACGATCATCAACGACTACGCGGAGCGTGCCAACACCCGCCTGTGGCTCAAGGGTCTGCTGTACACCGCCACGGTGTTCACCATCCTTCTGGGCACGCTGGTGATTTTCACCTTCGACCCGAACATCCGCTAAGGCCCGGGGCTGACGAGAGCAATGAAGATCCATAAGTACGACACCGTCATCGTCGGCGCCGGCGGCGCCGGTATGCGCGCGGCCATCGAGTCGACCAAGCGCAGCCGTACCGCCGTGCTGACGAAGCTGTATCCCACCAGGTCCCACACGGGCGCCGCGCAGGGCGGCATGGCCGCCGCGCTCGCCAACGTGGAGGAGGACAACTGGGAGTGGCACACCTTCGACACGATCAAGGGCGGCGACTACCTGGTCGACCAGGACGCCGCCGAGATCCTGGCGAAGGAGGCCATCGACGCGGTCCTGGACCTGGAGAAGATGGGTCTGCCGTTCAACAGGACGCCGGACGGCACCATCGACCAGCGCCGCTTCGGCGGCCACTCCCGTAACCACGGCGAGGCCCCGGTCCGCCGGTCCTGCTACGCGGCGGACCGCACCGGCCACATGATCCTCCAGACGCTCTACCAGAACTGTGTCAAGGAGGGCGTGGAGTTCTTCAACGAGTTCTACGTCCTGGACCAGTTGATCGTGGACATCGGCGGCGTCAAGACATCGGCGGGCGTGGTCGCGTACGAGCTGGCCACCGGTGAGATCCATGTCTTCCAGGCGAAGGCGGTCATCTACGCGTCCGGCGGCACCGGCAAGTTCTTCAAAGTGACGTCCAACGCGCACACGCTCACCGGCGACGGCCAGGCGGCCTGCTACCGGCGCGGACTGCCGCTGGAGGACATGGAGTTCTTCCAGTTCCACCCCACGGGCATCTGGCGCATGGGCATCCTCCTTACGGAGGGCGCCCGCGGTGAGGGCGGCATCCTCCGCAACAAGGACGGCGAGCGCTTCATGGAGAAGTACGCGCCCGTCATGAAGGACCTCGCCTCGCGTGACGTCGTCTCGCGGTCGATCTACACCGAGATCCGCGAGGGCCGCGGCTGCGGTCCCGAGGGCGACCACGTCTACCTCGACCTGACGCACCTGCCGCCGGAGCAGCTGGACGCCAAGCTCCCGGACATCACCGAGTTCGCCCGTACGTACCTGGGCATCGAGCCGTACACGGACCCGATCCCGATCCAGCCCACCGCGCACTACGCGATGGGCGGCATCCCGACCAACGTCCGGGGCGAGGTCCTGCGCGACAACACGACGGTCGTGCCCGGTCTGTACGCGGCAGGCGAGGTCGCGTGCGTGTCGGTGCACGGCGCCAACCGGCTGGGCACCAACTCGCTGCTCGACATCAACGTCTTCGGCAAGCGCTCCGGCATCGCCGCCGCCGAGTACGCGGCCAAGCACGACCACGTCGAACTCCCGGAGAGCCCGGCCGAGCTGGTCGAGGCGCAGGTCGAGCGGCTGCGCTCCTCGACCGGCAACGAGCGGGTGGCGGACATCCGCCGCGAGCTCCAGGAGACCATGGACGCGAACGTCATGGTCTTCCGCACCGAGCAGACGATCAAGACGGCCGTCGAGAAGATCGGCGAGCTGCGCGACCGCTATCTGCGCGTGTCCATCCAGGACAAGGGCCGGCGCTTCAACACGGATCTGCTGGAGGCCGTCGAGCTGGGCAATCTGCTCGACCTGGCCGAGGTGATGGCCGTGTCGGCGCTCGCCCGCAAGGAGTCGCGCGGCGGCCACTACCGCGAGGACTTCCCCAACCGGGACGACGTGAACTTCATGCGCCACACCATGGCGTACCGCGAGGTCGGCGACGACGGCACGGAGTCCATCCGTCTCGACTACAAGCCGGTCGTCCAGACCCGCTACCAGCCGATGGAGCGTAAGTACTGATGGCAACTCCCCTACTGGACAAGGTCGAGGCCGAGGCCGCGGCATCGCCGTACATCACGGTCACGCTGCGGATCCGCCGCTTCAACCCGGAGATCTCCGACGAGTCCCACTGGGAGGACTTCTCGATAGAGATCGACCCCAAGGAGCGCGTCCTCGACGCCCTCCACAAGATCAAGTGGGACGTCGACGGCTCGCTGACCTTCCGGCGCTCCTGCGCGCACGGGATCTGCGGCTCGGACGCGATGCGGATCAACGGCAAGAACCGTCTCGCGTGCAAGACGCTGATCAAGGACATCACGTCGTTCGACAAGAAGACCGGCGCGACGAAGCCGATCACGGTCGAGGCCCTCAAGGGCCTCACGGTCCTCAAGGACCTGGTCGTGGACATGGAGCCGTTCTTCCAGGCGTATCGCGACGTGATGCCCTTCCTGGTCACCACCGGGAACGAACCGACGCGTGAGCGGCTCCAGTCGGCGGAGGACCGCGAGCGGTTCGACGACACGACGAAGTGCATCCTGTGCGCCGCGTGCACGTCGTCGTGCCCGGTGTTCTGGAACGACGGGCAGTACTTCGGCCCGGCGGCCATCGTGAACGCGCACCGGTTCATCTTCGACTCGCGTGACGAGGCGGGCGAGCAGCGTCTTGAGATCCTCAACGACAAGGACGGCGTGTGGCGTTGCCGCACGACGTTCAACTGCACCGACGCCTGCCCGCGCGGTATCGAGGTCACCAAGGCGATCCAAGAAGTGAAGCGCGCGCTGATCACACGGCGCTTCTGAGCGCCCGGCGCCCGCCCGCGCGGTGAGGGCCCGTTTCCGTACAAAGCCGTAACGGCCAGTACGGTACGGGCCCTTTCTGTGCCAGGATTCAGTCAGACCAAGCGGAAACAGGGGAAGCGGGGAGACATGAGCCAGGCGAATCCGAACCCGAATCCGGACGGGGACGGGGCCTATGGATGGGGCCCCACCCAGCCGGGCTACGGCTATCCCAATCCGGCGCCGGGGTACGGCTATCCCGGTCAGGGCAGCCCGGGGTACGACCCGACGCTGGCGGCCGGCCAGCTCGTTCCCACGTCCTACGGCGGCACGCCGCTGGTGTCGATCGGGGACATCACCGTCATGAACGACGGCATCGTGACGCCGTCCGGCACGCTGCCGCTGCGCGGCGCGGTGTGGAACGCGACGGACATGTCGCGGACGGAGGAGAAGATCCCGACCCACGCCATCATCCTGGCGATCGTCTTCTTCATCTTCTGTCTGCTCGGTCTGCTCTTCCTCCTGATGAAGGAGAAGACGACCACCGGCTTCATCCAGGTCACGGTGACCAGCGGCGGCAAGCACCACTCGACGATGCTCCCCGCGACCGGTCCGGACAGCTTCCAGATCGTCATGGGGCAGATCAGCTACGCCCGTTCGCTCAGCTCGATGTAACGGTGGAGGGCGCGGCGCCGTCGGGCGCCGTGCCTTCGGGCGCGGTGCCTTCCGGCCAGACCGCCACCGCGCGGCGGCGGTAGCCGTTCCGCTCCGATTCCTCGACGGAGAAGGTGACGGCCTGACCCACCGTCGGCTCGGCATACTCCTCGCCGGCGACGGCCGAGAAGTGCGCCCACACGTCCTCCCGGAGGTTGGCGGCGTCCAGCACGCCCCAGCCCTCCTCCTCGTGCCACGCGCGCACCCGCCCGGCCAGCGGTACGCCGAAGCGGTGGTGCAGGGCCAGGACGTCCCGTTCGTCGTCCTCGTCGATCGCGTACCCGGTGTGCGAGGCGACCTGGTACTCCGCCGTGCAGCAGCCGACCCGGCGGCCCCTGACCCGGCCGCCGCCGGTCAGCGACCCCACCGGATAGGGCAGCCCGCCGGGCCCGTGCACCTTGACGCCCCGCTCGTCCGTCCGGGTGGCGCCCAGGTCCACCACGTGGACGTCGACCGTTCGGCCGGCGTCGTCCACCAGCACGTGGTTGTACGGCCCGTCCTCGCACAGCGGCCGGAAGCCGTGGTCGCGCATCGTCCGTTCGTGGTGGGCCAGGCTCTCGGCCCGTACGACGACGTCCAGGTCGTCGTGGGGACGGGTCTGCTCGCACAGGAGGGCGTCGACGCCCCAGCCGCCGTCGAGCCAGACCTCGACACCGGCCCGGTCGAGCAGGTCCAGGACGGCCAGCACATCCTCCGCACGCATCATGGGCCCGACTCTTCCCGAAGAGGCGGCGGACGGCATCATATTTCGACGGGTGGTGCGGCGTGCTCCACCGTTCAGGCCCGCTCGGCGTGAGGGAAGCGACGGGCCCCGAGGATCCGAAGGACAGAGACGACATCAAGGCCTCCCGGAGCGAGCAGACCCGCACACTCATCCTCGAAACAGCGCTGCGCCTCTTCGAGGAGAAGGGCTACGACCGGACGACCATGCGGTCCATCGCCGGGGAGGCCGGCGTCTCCGTCGGGAACGCGTACTACTACTTCTCCTCCAAAGAACATCTCGTCCAGGGCTTCTACGACCGAATAGCCGCCGAGCACGCGGCCGCCGTGAGGCCGGTCCTCGCGGACGAGACCGATCTGGCGGTCCGCCTGACGGGCGTCCTGCTGACCTGGCTGGACATCGCGGAGCCGTACCACCGCTTCGCCGCGCAGTTCTTCAAGAACGCCGCCGACCCCGACAGCCCGCTCAGCCCCTTCTCGCCGGACTCGGCCCCGGCCCGCGAGGCCGCCGTCGCCATCCACGAGCGGGTGCTCGCCGGCTCGTCGGCCCGGATCGACCCCCAACTGGCGGAGCAGTTGCCGCACCTGCTGTGGCTGATGCAGATGGGTCTGGTCCTGTACTGGGTGTACGACCGGACGGAGGACGCCGGGCGCAGCCGCAGGCTGGTGGTGCGTGCCACACCGGTGGTCGCCCGCGTGATAGCACTCTCCCGGTACCGGCTGTTGCGCCCTGTCGTACATCAACTCCACGAACTTCTGCTGGAGTTCATGCCGGGTGCGATGGTGACGCGGCCTCCGAAGGGCTGAGCGTCAGATCGTGGATCAGCGGCTCGCCGCCGACCAGGATGTGCCTGGTCCACGGTTCGTGGCCGTCGGAGGTCACGGCGAGCAGATACGAGCCGCCGGCCGGGGCGCTGAGAATGTACCCGCCGTCGGCGAGGGTCGCCACCCGGTCGAGCTGCTTGCCCGCGGGCGAGACCAAGGTCAGTACGGCGTCGGCGACGGGCGCGCCCTCCTGGTCGAGGACGAAGCCGTGTACGACAGTGGTGCCGCCGCCGGAGGCCGTTCCCTTGTCCGCGTGCGTGCCGGGGACCTGAGCCGTCGTCCGCGTGGCCGGCTCCGGGGGCTCCACGGCCAGGTGCGGCAGCCGCTCCTCCAGCCAGCCCGGCAGCCACCAGTTGGCCCTTCCGAGCAGGTGCATCGCCGCCGGGACCAGCGCCGTACGCAGGACGAACGCGTCCAGCGCGACGGCGGCGGCCAGTCCGACCCCCGCCACGGCCCCCTCGGTGTCGCCGCTCAGTACGAACGCTCCGAAGACGCAGATCATGATGAGCGCGGCGGAGTTGATGACGCGGCTGGTCTCGGCGAGCCCGACCCGTACGGCGCGGGCGTTGTCCTTGGTGTGCACCCACTCCTCGTGCATACGGCTGACGAGGAAGACCTGGTAGTCCATCGAGAGCCCGAAGAGCATCGACAGCATGATCACCGGCAGGAACGCGGTGATGGGGCCCTCCCTCCCGAAGCCGAGCAGTTCCGCCCCCCAGCCCCACTGGAAGATCGCGACCAGCACCCCGAAGGACGCGGCGGCGGCCACCAGGTTCATCACGGCGGCCGTGAGCGGCACCACGACGGAGCGGAAGGCGAGAAGCAGCAGCAGAAAGCCCAGGCCGATGATCGTGGCGATGAACAGGGGCATCCGGTCGGCGGTGACCGAGGAGAAGTCCTTGAACACGGCGGTCACTCCGCCGACATGGACCTCCATGCCGGAGCCGGGGATGACGTCGTCGCGCAGCCGGTCGATCAGCTGGTCCGTCCGCACGTCCTGCGGCGAGGTGGTGGGGACGACCTGGACGACCGTCACGGGGACCTTCGAGCCGGGCGGCGGAGGCATCGCGGCGGCCATCGCCACGCCGTCGTCGGCGGCGACCCGTTCGACCAGCGCGTCCACGGCCGCTTTCACGTCCGGGTCGCCGGGGGCGCCGAGTTCACCCGTCTCCACGACGAGCTGGAGCGGTCCGTTGAAGCCGGGGCCGAAGCCCTCGGCGAGCAGGTCGTACGCCTGCCGGGTCGTCCGGTCCTCGGGATGATTGCCCTGGTCGGTCGCGCCGAGCCGCAGCGACAGGACGGGGATCGCCAGCGCGGCCATCAGGACTGCCGCGACCGCCGCGACGGCCCTGGGGCGCTTCTGCACGGTGGCCGACCAGCGGGCCGCCGCGCCCTTCGCCTCGGCGGGCTCCGGTCCCTCGGCCGCGAGCCTGCGGCGCTGCCCGCGGCTCAGTACCCGCTCGCCGAGGAGTCCGAGCAGCGCGGGCAGCAGGGTGATCGCGGCCAGCACGCTCAGGACGACCGTCAACGACGTGGCGATGACGACGCCTTCGAGGAAACTCATCCGCGTCACCAGCATGCCGGCGAGCGCGACGCAGACGGTGCCGCCCGCGAAGAGCACCGCGCGGCCTGCCGTGTTGAGCGCCTGGACGGCCGATTCCTCGGGTGATCTGCCGCCGAGGAGTGCTCTGCGGTGCCGGGTGACGATGAACAGCGCGTAGTCGATACCGACGCCGAGACCGATCAACGAGCCGAGCAGCGAGGCCACTTCGGGCACGTCGACGGCATGGCTCAGCAGCAGCGTCGACATGAGTCCCGTACCGACTCCGAAGACCGCCACGGTGATCGGCAGCAGCATGGAGAAGAGCGAGCCGAAGGCGAGGAAGAGGACGACGCCCGCGGCGAGGATGCCGACCACCTCGGCGATGCCGGTGGGCGGTGCGGAGATGCGGGTGATCGCCTGCCCGCCGAGCTCCACCTGGAGTCCGGCACGCTCGGCGCTCCGCGCGGTGTCCACGACGTCCTGGACGAGCTCCTTCGGTACGGCGTCGGCCTGTTGGGCGAAGGTCACCTGCGCGTACGCCGTCCGCCCGTCCTCGCTGATCCGCGCGGCCCCGTCGGGGCCCGGACCGTACGGGCCGACGACGTCGCCGACGCCGGGCAGGGAGCCGATGCGGTCGAGTGCCGGTTCGAGCCGGTCGCGTACGGAACTGTCGCCGACGGCCCCCGAGTCGACACGCCACACCACGTTGACCGTGTCGCCCGCGCTCTCCGGGAAGACCTCGGCCATCCGGTCGTAAGCCCGGGAGGAGTCGGTGCCCGGGATGCCGAACATGTTGGCGTAACTGCCGCCCGCCGCGGTCCCGGCCGCCCCGAGACCGGCCAGCGCCGACACCCACAGCACCAGGACCAGGAGCTTGTGCCGGTAGCACCACCGTGCCCATGCCTCCACGATCTGTTCCTTCCGCTGATGATCGGCCGCTTCGGACAGACCCAGAATCGGGTGGAGGCACCGGCGGGGGCGGTGTCGTCGGCGTGACTCTCAAGGAACTCCAAGACGGCGCCCGGCGATCGGCGCGGGGGGCGCGCGGATACTGATGCCATGACGGATGCAGCCCTGACGGACGCGGGCACGACCGACGCGGCGGCCACCGTGCTCCTCGTCGAGGACGAGCCGAGCATCGCCGACGTCCTGACCATCGCCCTGCGCTACCACCGGTTCGAGGTGGTGGTGGCGGGCTCGGTACGGGAGGCGGCGGAGGCCGTACGGCGCACACGCCCCGACGTGGCGCTGCTCGACGTGATGCTCCCGGACGGCGACGGCCGCGACATCGCCCACCAACTACGGGTGTCCCGACCGGAGATGGCAGTGGTTTTCCTCACCGCGCGGGACGCGCCCGCGGAGATCGTCGGCGGGCTGTCGCTCGGCGACGACTACATCACCAAGCCGTTCAACGTGGACGAGGTGGTCGCCCGGGTCCGCGCGGTGCTTCGCAGGACCCTGCCGGGCGACCGGATCGCGGTGCGGCCGCCGCTGCGGTACGGCGATCTGGAGCTGGACGAGGCGACGTACACGGTGCGAAGAGCCGGGCGCGCGGTGGACCTGACCCCGACCGAGTACGCGCTGCTGAGGTTCCTGGTGCGCAACGCCGGTGCGGTGGTGACCAAGGAGCAGTTGTTGCGGCATGTCTGGCGGTACGAGCACGCGGCGGAGTCCACGGTGGTGGAGACCTACATCAGCTATCTGAGGCGCAAACTCGACGTGTACGGGCCGCCGTTGATCATGACGAGACGCGGGGTGGGCTACGGTCTCGCGAGCCCGGGTTCACGATGAGGCTGCGCGCCGAGGCGTGGCGTGGTGCGGTGTCGCGCGGGGCGGTCCGGATCGGCCGTCCGTGGTCCCCGCGGGGGCCCGGACCCAGTACGCACTCGCTGCGTACGAAGCTGACGCTGATCAACGTGGTGCTGCTCGCTCTGGGCATCACCATAGCGACCGGGGTCAGCCTCTTCGGGCTGCGGCACTACCTGCTCCAGAACATCGACTCCGAACTGACCAGGTCCCGAGACGGGTTGCAGCGTACGGAGCTGACGGTCAGTCAGATCGAGTCGCTGAGTTCGCTCGCGACCATCGTGGAACACATATCCCCGCGCCGGCCGGGCACGGGCATGCTGCCGCCCCCCGAGTCGGTCTTCGTCCTCGTCGACGCGCAGCGCAGGCCGATCAACTTCGCCGGGGTCGTGGTGACCGAGCGGCAGATCGCGCTGGCGCGGGCGGTGACCGACCCCACGGCGCTGAGCCAGGAGGACGGCGTCCGCGACGTGACGGTGGACGGCGACCCGTACCGGGTGGTGGGCGCCCGCCTCAGCGACGGCTCCACCGTGCTGATGTCGACCTCCACCAAGGCGGTGCAGAAGAGTCTCTTCCTGGCGTTCAAGTTCGACGCCGCGATCGGCGGTCTGCTGCTCGTGCTGCTCGCCCTGATCACCCTGATGAGTGCGAACCGTACGCTGCGGCCGCTCGGGGACATGGTCGAGACGGCGACGGCCATCGCCGAGGGCGATCTGACCCGCCGGGTCCCCGGCCGGCGTGACCCGGTGACCGAGATCGAGCAGTTGCGGCTCGCCCTCAACGCCATGCTCCAGCAGGTCGAGTCGGCGTACGTGACGCGCGAACGCAGCGAGACGCAACTGCGGCGGTTCGTCGCGGACGCGTCGCACGAGCTGCGTACGCCGCTGTCCGCGATCCGCGGCTACCTCCAGCTGTACGAGAAGGGCATGCTCGGCGAACCGGCGGAACGCACGCGCGCCCTGGCCCGGATGACCGGCGAGGCGGACCGGATGGGCCGCCTCGTCGACGAACTGCTCACCCTGGCCAGGCTCGACCAGCGGCCGGTACTGCGGCTGCGCCCGGTGGACCTGAGCCGGCTGGTCCGCGACGCGGCGGACGATCTGCGGGCGCAGCAGCCGGACCGGCCGCTCGACGTGGCGGCGGCGGGCTCGATGCTCGTCCGGGCGGACGAGTCCGGGCTGCGGCAGGTCATCGGCAACCTGCTGGCGAACATCCGCACCCACACACCGGCCGAAGCCCCCGTCCGGGTGGAGCTGGGCCGCTCGGACGAGGGCGTGGTGCGGCTGTGCGTCACCGACGACGGCCCGGGGATGACCCACGAGGACGCGGACCGGATATTCGACCGTTTCTTCCGGGCCGGTGGTGGCGGTGCCGGCAGCGGCCTCGGGATGGCGATCGTCCACGCGGTGGTCCGCTCCCACGGCGGCGAGGTGGCGATCCGGACGGCACCGGGAGCGGGCCTGGCGGTGACGGTCACGCTGCCGAGATGACGCACGGGCTGCCCTCCCCGTACGCCGTCCCCGGCCGTACGCCGCACGCCGTGCTCGGCCTCCGCCTCTCTTCCTGGGGCGTGTCCGCGAAGTAGCGCCGTCCGCCCGCAGGGCGGGGCCCGCGGCGGCTGGTGCGGTGCGTCGCGAGGCGGAGGATCGGCGTTGTGGATGGACCGGACGTACGTGGCCGGCTGAAGACAACGCGGCGAGGTCCGTGCCAGGCGTCGCGGGCCAGGCGGGACTCTGCGGACACGCCCTAGGCCTGGCGGGACGCCAGCTGCACGACCGTGACGTCCGAGGGCGCACCGACCCGTACCGGCGGGCCCCACGCCCCGGCCCCGCGCGTCACGTAGAGCGCCGTGTCGCCGTACTGCTCCAGACCGGCCAGGGTCGGGTTGGAGGCCGCCGCGATGTAGTTCACCGGCCACATCTGACCGCCGTGCGTGTGCCCGGAGAGCTGGAGGTCGACGCCGTGCTTCACCGCGTCATGGATGACGACGGGCTGGTGCGCGAGGAGTACGGACGCGCGCGCCGGGTCGCGTCCGCCGAGCGCCTTCTTGAAGTCGGGGCCCCGGCCCTCCTCCTCGCCCGCGATGTCGTTGACGCCCGCGAGATCGAATCCGGCGATCTCCACGCGGGCGTTCTCCAGCGGGTGCACGCCCAACTCGCGTACGAGGTCGATCCATTCGGCCGCGTCGCCGAAGTACTCGTGGTTCCCGGTGACGAAGTACGAACCGTGCCGTGACGTCAACTGGGCCAGCGGCTCGGCCGCCGGCCCCAGGTCCGCGACGGTCCCGTCGACCATGTCGCCGACGATCGCGACGAGGTCGGGGCTGGTGGAGTTGATCGTGTCCACGACGCGCTGCGCGTGGGCCCGGCCCAGCAGCGGGCCGAGGTGGATGTCGCTGACGACCGCGATCCGGTAGCCGTGCGCGGCGCGCGGCAGCTTCGCGAGCGGCACCGTGACGCGCTTGACGCTGGGGCCGCGCAGAACGTTCGCCGTGCCGTAGCCGACCGTGGCGAGCGCGGCGGCGGCAGCGGCGCCGCCGACGACGCGGGAGACGAAGAGCCGCCGGGAGGGATCGGGCGCCGGGGCGGCCGGAGAGACCTCGGCGGTGTCGGTGTCGGTGTCGGTCTCCGGCGCGGCGGGCGCGGTCGACCCGGCGCCGACGGTCACCGGCTCCTCGGCGGGCGCGGTGGCCGTCGCCGTACCCCCCGCCGCCCCCGCTGCCGCCGCCCGGCGGTCGAGCACCCGGCTCAGCAGCGGCCGTACGGCTTCGCCCACCAGCAGCGCCAGCAGCAGATACAGCAGCGTCGCCAGCCACATGTACGCGGGCCAGCCGAAGATCTGCTTCAGGGAGAACGGCACGTCGCCCCGGCTCATCCCCACGCCGGCGAAGGTCATGACCGGCAGCAGGATGATCACGGCGGTGCCCGTCCTGCGGGCCGTACCTCCCGCCGCCGTCGTGTCGCGGACCAGGCGCCGCCATATGTAGTAATGCGCGCCTGCCACCAGTGTGACGGCGACAAGCGCCATCAGGACTACCACGACGATCACGAGCCGATTCCCCTTTATCCCTGTCGCTGTCTCTGTACTACGTGCTCGTCACCGCGTTCGTTCCTCAACTCGCCCCGCCAGGCGCGGACTCCACGGAACCCCACCGCCCCGACTCCCGTCCCCAGAAGAAAGGACGTGATGGCGAGCAGCAGATGGACCCAGAAGTAACCCGTGGGGTCACCGGCGTCGTCGAAGGCGAGTCCGCTGCCGTCCTGCCACAAGTTCTTGACGAAAGTGATCCAGATGAACCAGCTCCACACCCCGAAGGCGAGCAGGAACCAGGACACGGGGCGGCTGAGCTTCATGGATCCAGTATCGCCGGAGCCCTCCCCGACGCTTCGCCGGGGGCTGCCCGGCCAGGGAGGCGGCGAGTCCACCGACGCGGCAGTTCGCCGGTGGCCGGAAAGTGGTCTGTCCCGCCGGTGGAAGCGACCGGTCCGCCCGCCGGTGTTCGGATCGCCCGTCAGGCCATGTACGTTCTCGACCGTGTCCGCATTGAGAAAGACCGCCTTGACGGTCCTAGCCGCCGCGTTGCTGCCCGTTCTGACCGCCGCGCCCGTCCTGGCGGACGACGTGAACGCGGAGAAGTCCGAGGACAAGCAGCCGAAGCCACCGGCGGCGATGTCGACGGTCGGCGGCACTCTCCTCGGCAAACCCGGTACCCAGGTGAATCTCGCCCCCGGCGTGCCCGTGCTGCCGAAGAAGCTGACCGGCAAGTCCTGGATCGTCGCGGACGCCGAGAGCGGCGAGGTCCTCGCCTCGCACAACGCGCACTGGCAGCTGCCGCCGGCGTCGACACTGAAGATGCTGTTCGCCGACACTGTCCTGCCCGTGCTGCCGAAGACCGAGTCCCACAAGGTGACGCCCGAGGACCTGGCGGGTATCGGCGAGGGCAGCAGTCTCGTCGGGGTGAAGGAGAACAGCACGTACACCGTCCACGATCTGTGGATGGGTGTCTTCCTGCGCTCGGGCAACGACGCGGTGCACGTGCTGTCCCGGATGAACGGCGGCGTCGGCAAGACGGTCGCCGACATGAACAAGCACGCGGCCGACCTCCAGGCGCTCGACACGAATGTCGTCTCGCCGGACGGTTACGACGAGAAGGGGCAGGTCTCCAGCGCGTACGACCTCACCCTGATCGCCCGCTCCGGGCTGCAGAAGAAGGACTTCCGGGAGTACTCCTCCACCGTCCGGGTGCAGTTCCCGGGCGAGGAGAAGAAGCCGAAGAAGGGCAAGAAGGCCCCGAAGCGGGAGACCTTCGAGATCCAGAACACCAACCGGCTGCTGACCGGGGACTCCGGCCTGGAGCCGTACAAGGGCATCGCCGGGGTCAAGAACGGCAACACCACCAACGCGGGCTCGACCTTCACCGGCGTCGCCGAGCGCGACGGCAGGGTCCTGCTGGTCACCGTCATGAACCCGTCCGAGGAGGAGGGCCTGGCGGTCTACCAGGAGACGGCCCGGCTGCTGGACTGGGGCTTCACCGCCGCCGGGAAGGTCGAACCGATCGGTGAGCTGGTGAAGCCCGGATCCGCCGACGGCGGCTCCGACAAGGAGGCCGTCGGGAACGACTCGGGCGACAAGGGCGAGGCCGGCGGCAGCGGCGGCACGGACCAGGCCGGGCTGGGCGACAAGGCTTCCGCGTCGGGGTCGAACGGCGCGGGGACCGCGGTGGCCATCGCGGGCGGTGCGCTGCTGCTGCTCGCGGCGGCCGTGTTCCTGGTGAACCGCCGATGGCCGCTGCCGGACCTGGTCAAGCGCCTGCCGGGGCGTTAGCCACCGGCGTACCGGGTCGCGCCGGGCGGCGGGGTGCTCGGTGTGTCCGTCTCTCCGTCCCTTTCCCCGTCCGTTTCCCCTTCCGGCGGTCCGTCCGGCCGCTCCTCCCGGTCCGGCTTGCTCGGTGTCGCCGTCCAGGCCGCGCAGAACAGCATCAGCTTCGCCGTGAAGTTGATCCACAGCAGCAGCGCGACGGGCACGCCGAAAGCGCCGTACATGGTCTTGCCCGCGACGTCCCGCACGTAGCCGCCCAGCAGCAGCTTGAGCACTTCGAAGCCGACGGCGCCGATGACCCCGGCCACGATCAGCCGGCGCCGCGGGGGCCGTACGCCGGGCAGCAGCGTCAGTACGTACAGCAGGATCAGGAAGGCCGCGGTGGCGGCGATCGCGATCGCCGCGATCTGGAGCAGCACACCGCCGACGCCGTCCTCCTTGATGCCGAGCCGGTGGGCGGTCCAGCTGATGGCCGTGGAGCCGAGGGCCGACGCGCCGATCGAGGCGAGACCGGTGACGCCGAGGCCAACGAGGATGATCGCGTCCTTGCCCTTCATCAGGAAGGGGTTGCCCTCGTCCACGTCGTCCAGCTCCCAGACGGCGCGCAGACACTCCCGCACCTGGCCGACCCAGCCGATTCCGGTGAACAGCAGCAGGGCGCCTGCCACCAGCCCCACCGTGCCCGCGTTGTCGACCAGCGAGTTGATGTCCAGCTGGTCGGAGATGCCCGGGACCTGCTCGGTGATGTTGTGCTTGAGACGGTCGAGCTGGTCCGTGCTGAGCAGCGCGGCCCCGATCGCCGCGCCGACGGTGATCAGCGGGAAGAGCGCCAGGAAGCTGATGAAGGTGATCGCCGCCGCGAGCCGGGTCCAGTGGGTGCGTTCGAGGGTCTCGAAGGAACGCCAGGCATGGGTCAGCATCAGCCTGGCCACGAGCGGGCCGACGACGGGGAGTTTTTTCAGCCAGTCCATGACGGAGACCTGCCCTCGGATCGGAGAACCAACGGTCAGGTACCCCGAGAGCCGATCCTCACGTCATCATTCACCGACACCCAGCCAACCACCCATTCATACGAGCACAGCAGCAAATACGGCTTACAACGCAAAGAATGACGTTTAGGGCGATACCGTCTCGACCATGCCTGCCGAGATCGCCGACCCTGTCACCGGCTGGGGCCGCACCGCCCCCACGGCCGCCGCCCGTCTCGTCCGGCCGCGTTCTTATGAGGAGGCGGCCCGCGCCGTACGCGACTGCGGTACGCGCGGCGGCATCCCGCGCGGTCTCGGCCGCGCGTACGGCGACGCGGCGCAGAACGCGGGCGGCTCCCTCATCGACATGACCGCCCTGGACCGCGTCCTGTCGGTCGACGCCGAGGCCGGGATCGTCGAGTGCGAGGCGGGGATCAGCCTGCACCGGCTGATGGAGGTGCTGCTGCCGCTGGGCTGGTTCGTGCCGGTGACCCCCGGGACCCGCCATGTCACGGTGGGCGGGGCGATCGGCTCCGACATCCACGGCAGGAACCACCAGGTGTCTGGCTCGTTCTCCCGCCACGTACTCTCCCTGGACCTGATCACCGCCGACGGCGACGTACGTACGGTCGTCCCCGGCACGCCCCTGTTCGAGGCGACGGCGGGCGGCATGGGGCTGACGGGAGTGATCCTCAGCGCGGCCTTCCGGCTGCACCCCGTCGAGACCTCCCTGATGTCCGTCGACACCGAACGCGCCACGGACCTCGACGATCTGATGGCCCGTCTCACCACGTCCGGCCGGCGCCACCGCTACTCGGTCGCCTGGGTCGATCTGCTGGCCGGCGGCTCCTCCTTGGGACGCTCCGTCCTGACGCACGGCGAACACACGACACTTGACACGCTGTCCGCGCATGCCGCGCGGGGGCGCGGCGGCTGGGGTGGCTGGGGTGAGTGGGGCAGCCGGGGCGCGGCGGCGCGCGCCCGCAGACAGCCGCTCGCCTTCCGGCCCGGACAGCTGCCCGGCGCGCCCTCCTACGTAACCCAGGGGCTGCTGGGACGAACGACGGTCGGGCTCTTCAACGAGCTCTGGTACCGCGGGGCCGGGCGCCGGCGGACCGGTGAACTCCAGCGGATCTCGGCGTTCTTCCACCCGCTGGACGGCGTGCCGCACTGGAACCGCCTGTACGGGCGCGGCGGCTTCGTCCGCTACCAGTTCGTGGTCGGACGCGGCCAGGAGGAGGCGCTGATCCGGATCGTGCGGCGCATCGTCCGGCGCGGCTGTCCCTCCCCCCTCGCCGTACTCAAGCGTTTCGGCGCGGGCGATCCCGGCTGGCTGTCCTTCCCCATGGCCGGCTGGACTCTCTCGCTGGACGTCCCCACCGACCGGACCGGACTGGGTCCCTTCCTCGACGAGCTGGACGAGGACGTCGCCGCCGCCGGGGGCCGGGTCTGTCTCGCGAAGGACTCCCGGCTGCGTCCCGAACTGCTGGCCGCGATGTATCCGCGGCTGGACGAGTTCCGGGCGCTGCGGGCCGAACTCGACCCGCGCGCGGTCTTCGTCTCCGATCTCTCCCGCCGACTCTCGATCTGACGTTCTCTCCCTACTTGCTTCGACCCCACTGACCCCTCTGTGACGCTCGCCCCGCACCCTCGCTGCAAGGAGCACCGCACCATGAAGGACGCCTTCGGCATCCCGCAGTCCCTGCTCGTCCTCGGTGGGACGTCCGAGATCGCGCTGGCCACGGCGCGCCGGCTGATCGCGCGCCGTACGCGTACGGTCTGGCTGGCCGGCCGCGCGTCACCCGCGCTCGACGCCGCCGCCGACCATCTCCGTGCCCAGGGCGCGGACGTCCACACCGTCGACTTCGACGCGCTCGATCCGGCCTCGCACGCCGAAGTGCTCGGCAAGGTCTTCGCGGAGGGCGACATCGACATGACACTGCTCGCCTTCGGCGTGCTCGGCGACCAGGCTCACGACGAGGCGGATCCGGCCGCCGCCGTCAGGGTCGCGCAGACCAACTACACGGGGGCGGTCTCGGCCGGTCTGGTGTGCGCGGCGGCGATGCAGACGCAGGGGCACGGTTCACTGGTGGTGCTCTCGTCGGTGGCCGGTGAGCGGGCGCGGCGCGCCAATTTCATCTACGGGTCGAGCAAGGCGGGCCTGGACGCGTTCGCGCAGGGGCTCGGGGACGCGATGTACGGCACCGGGGTGCATGTGATGGTCGTGCGGCCCGGCTTCGTACGGACGAGGACGACGGCCGGGCGGGAGGAGACACCGCTGGCGACGACCCCGGAGGCGGTCGCGGTGGCCGTGGAGCTGGGGCTGCGGCGGCGCTCGGAGACGGTGTGGGTGCCGGGCGCGCTGCGGGTGGCGATGTCGGTGCTCAGGCATCTGCCGAGGTCTCTCTTCCGGCGGCTGCCGGTCTGACGGACGCCGGGCCTCTGGCTTCTTGGGAAGGCGGCGGCTACTGGCGCAGGGACGAGGTGGCGGGCAGGTCGGCGGGGGTGCTCTGCGAGGGCACTCCCGTGATCTCCGTACCGCCCCCGAAGGCGTACTCGTGCAGCATCCGCCACACGCCGTCGGCGCCCTGCTCGTAGAGGCCGAAGGACGCGCAGCTCCACTGGGCCGTGTAGTCGGCCAGCTCCTCGTACGCCCGGTCCATCGCCTCCTCAAAGATGCCGTGTGCCACGGTCACATGGGGGTGATAAGGGAACTGGAGCTCCCGCACCAGCGGCCCCGACGCGTCCCTGACGCGCTTCTGGAGCCAGGTGCACGCCGCGGCGCCCTCGACGACCTGGACGAAGACCACCGGCGACAGCGGGCGGAAGGTGCCGGTGCCGTAGAGCCGCATCGGGAAGGGGCGGCCCGCCGTGGCGACCGAGGCGAGATGCGCCTCGATGGTGGGCAGCGTCGCGGCGTCGACCTCGGTCGGCGGCAGAAGCGTGACGTGGGTGGGGATGCCGTGCGCGGCGGGATCGCCGAAGCTCGCGCGGCGCTCCTGGAGCAGGCTGCCGTACGGCTCCGGGACCGCGATCGAAACGCCGAGCGTTACGGTCCCCACGTCGTTCTCCTCATTCCGTGTGTGTGCGGGTGGTGCGTGCTGCCTGGTACTTCTGCGTGGTGTCGCGGTGCTGCGTGGTGTCGCGGTGCTGCGTGGTGTCGCGGTGCTGCGTGGTGTCGCGGTACTGCGTGGTGAGGCGGTGGTGCGTGCCGCCTCGGGTGGTACGTATGGCCACACCCTGGATGCGGTGTGGCCGATTCCGTCCCTGCGTCAGTGTGACGCTCGCACCGCCCGGCTGGCCAGAGTCCTTGGTCAGCAGTACGCGGGTGGCGCGCATGCGGTAAGGGGCCGGGCAGCCGACCGGGGCGGGCGGTCCGGGATCGGCCGGCCCGCCCCGGAGGGGTTCAGTGCTTCGCGGGCAGGAAGCCGATCCGGTCGTACGCCTGGGCCAGCGTCTCCGCGGCGACCGCGCGGGCCTTCTCCGCACCCTCGGCCAGGATCGAGTCCAGCGTCTCGGGATCCTCCAGATATTCCTGGGTGCGGCTGCGGAACGGTGTGACGAAGTCGACCATGGCGTCGGCCAGGTCGACCTTGAGGGCGCCGTATCCCTTGCCCTCGTACCTCCGCTCAAGATCCGCGATGCCCGCGCCGGTGAGGGTGGAGTAGATCGTGAGGAGGTTGCTGATTCCCGGCTTGGCCTGGGCGTCGAAACGGATCTCGGTGCTGGTGTCGGTGACGGCGCTCTTGATCTTCTTCGCCGTGACCTTGGGGTCGTCGAGCAGATTGACCAGGCCCTTCGGCGTGGACGCCGACTTGCTCATCTTGATCGACGGGTCCTGGAGGTCGTAGATCTTCGCGACCTCCTTGACGATGTGCGGCTTCGGGATCGTGAACGTGCTCCCGAAGCGGGTGTTGAACCGCTCGGCGAGGTCACGTGTCAGCTCGACGTGCTGACGCTGGTCCTCGCCGACGGGGACCGAGTCCGCCTGGTAGAGCAGGATGTCTGCGACCTGGAGGATCGGATAGGTGAAGAGCCCGACGGTGGCGCGGTCGGCGCCCTGTTTGGCTGACTTGTCCTTGAACTGCGTCATACGTGAGGCCTCGCCGAAGCCCGTCAGACAGTTCATCACCCAGCCGAGCTGGGCGTGTTCGGGTACGTGACTCTGGATGAACAGGGTGCAGCGCTGGGGGTCGAGACCGGCGGCGAGGAGCTGTGCCGCCGCGAGCCTGGTGTTGGCGCGCAGGTCGGCGGGCTCCTGCGGCATGGTGATCGCGTGAAGGTCCACGACCATGTAGAACGCGTCGTGGGTTTCTTGCAGCGC
Organism: Streptomyces sp. NPDC051217; assembly: GCF_044455465.1. Lineage (NCBI taxonomy): Bacteria > Bacillati > Actinomycetota > Actinomycetes > Kitasatosporales > Streptomycetaceae > Streptomyces > Streptomyces sp. NPDC051217. Next base: position 3,204 of record NZ_JBITEV010000023.1, on the reverse strand, counting down.
CACATACTGCCGGATCGCACCGAGGTAGTTCCCGAGATGGAACGAGCCTGCGGTGGGCTGGATACCGGAGAGCGCGCGAGGACGAGTGGCCATGCTGAACATTCTCTCAGGTGGCACCGCCAAGTCGGGAACGGATCTCCGGTGAGCGGTGTATCAAAGCGTGAGGACACGGGAGGGGACCCTGGAGGGGGGCCGCATCCTGACGGTTGCGGATGAGTCGGCTGTGATCGCGCGCGTGCGTTCCGGGGAGCGGGAGGCGTACGCGGAGCTGGTGCGCGCCCATACGGGGATCGCGCTCCGGGTGGCGGTGGCCTGCGGCGCGGGTGCGGATGCGGAGGATGTGGTGCAGACCGCGTTCATCAAGGCGTACCTGTCCCTGGGGAGTTTCAAGGACGGCGCGCCGTTCCGACCCTGGCTGATACGGATCGTCGCCAATGAGACGAGGAACACCGTGCGGTCGGCGGTCCGGCTGCGGGCCGTGGCGGGGCGCGAGGCGGCGCTGCTGCGGGGCGAGCCGCGGATACCGGATTCCGCCGATCCGGCGGTGGCCGCGGTGGAGGAGGAGCGGAGCGCCGAGCTGTGGGCGGCGCTCGACGAGCTGAGCGACGACCACCGCGATGTGGTGGCGTGCCGCTATCTGCTGGAGATGAACGAGGCGGAGACAGCGGAGGCGCTGGGCTGGCCGCGCGGCACGGTGAAGTCGCGGCTGAGTCGCGCGTTGAAGCTGATGGGCGGGCTGCTGGCGCCCGCGTCGGGGTCGGGGTCGGGGTCGGAGAAATCGGAGAGGGGAGGAGGTGGCGGGCATGACTGACGGCGAGCGTGAGGACGAGGACGGGCGCGCGGGGGATCTCGCGGAGGAGCTGCGGGCGCTGGGTCGCGGTATGCCGGTTCCGGATGTCGACGGCGAGACGATGGCCGAGCGTGTCCTGGCACAGCTCCTCGCCGACGCGGCGCCCGCGCCGACGCCCACCCCGGCCTCGGCTCCGGTCCGGGGGTGGGCGGCTCGTGGCGTACGGCTCCGTCGCCTGCTGCGCCGCAGATGGCGTGCCTTGGTGGCCGGTCTGTCGGGGTTGCTGGTCGTGCTGGTGCTGACGCCGCCGGTGCGCGCGGCGGTGGCCGACTGGTTCGACTTCGGCGGGGTCCAGGTGCGGTACGACCCGAAGGCGACACCCGCTCCGAGCGCGCGAGTGCCTGGATGCGCCGATCCGATGCCGATCGGGGAAGCGACACGGAGAGCGGGATTCACGCCCCGGATCCCGGCCGAGCTCGGGGCGCCAGACCAGGTGTCGCTGGAGTGGGTGTCGGCGGACCGTCCGGTCATGAGCCTGTGCTGGGCGGACTCCGGCGGGCGGACCATACGCCTGGACGAGTTCCGGGCCGGCCTCGACATGATGTTCGCCAAGCAGGTGCGGCACATGCCGGAGTGGGTGCCCCTCAACGTCGGGGAGTTGAACGAGACCACGGCCCTGTGGTTCGCCGATCCTCATCTCCTGCGGTTCCGGATGATCGACGAGCGGGGGGCGCGCTGGTCCCATTCGGCGCGGCTGACGGGTCCGACGTTGCTCTGGGAGGAAACCGGCCCGGGAGGGAGCACCGACGAACGGCTGACGCTGCGGCTGGAGGGCGTGGACTCGTCGGCTCGCGCGACGGCCGTCGCGCAGTCGATGCCCTGATTCGGTCAAGGCCCTCCCTCGCTCGTCGGACACCCGGAAAAGGGTTCCGGGAATACGGAACCGGTTCGGGTCGGGCGGTGTACAGGAAGTGACGCGAAGGCGGTCCGGAGGGTCCGGGCCGGGCGTCGGCAGGGGGAATCATGCGACTTCTATGTACGGGCACGGTCCGACGGTTCGCGGCCCTGATCGCGGTGACGGCGCTGACCTGGGTGTTCGCTCCGAGCGCGGTGGCCGGTGGGCCCACGAGCGTGCTGGTCGCCTCCCCGGAGAGCCAGGAGACGGCCGCTCTCTACTACAGCGACGCGGAGTACGAGGCGCTGTCGAAGCAGCTCGGCGCCCAAGGCGTGGGGGTCTTGCCGGACGGCCAGAAGAAGCGCCCGTCGTCGGTGGACTCGGCGGTGGGCTCCCGGCAGATCAACGTGACGTGGATGGCCCACGATGTGCACCCCTGGCGGCTGGACCAGGTATATCCGAGCGCGGACCTCTCGACCGTCTGGATATATACGTCGACGGACACCCAGGGAGCCCAGACCGGCGTCTGGCACAAGGCGAAGCAACCGGCCTCGCTGCACGCGCTGCTGGAGAAAATCGGCGTCATGGGTGAGCCGCGGGGTTTTGACGGTGCGGCGGTGCCTCCCACCTCGGAGGCGGACGACCCGGCCACCGCCGCCGACGCTCCCTCGCAAGATCAGAAGCGGACACCGGAGGAGCGGTCCGGGGCGGCGGGGGCTTCCTCCGGCGGCACGGACGGCTGGTGGTGGGCGATACCGGCGCTGGGAGCCGGCGTGGTGCTGGGTCTGGTGCTGCGCCCGCTGGCGGGCCGGCTGCCCCGCCCGCCGTTCGGGCGGGGAGGGGACAGGCCCGAGGCAGGCCCTCGCCGGCAGCTGCTGGACACGTGATCCAACCGGCCCCGCTCGTGGGGTTGTCTCCCAGGCCACGCCGGGGGGAAGGTTTCTTCGTCCACACTGGCGAGTAACGATAGAAACAGGGGCGCTACCCCGCCCCGACCGGATGGCTTGTCCCGACCGAACGGAGAACCCGTGGCGACAACGGAGAGTGCCATCGCGTCTGCGGAGGCGCACAGTGCGCACAATTACCATCCGCTGCCCGTCGTCGTCGCGTCGGCGGACGGTGCGTGGATGACGGATGTCGGGGGGCGCCGGTTCCTCGACATGCTCGCCGGCTACTCGGCGCTCAACTTCGGCCATGGCAACCGGCGTCTGATCGACGCCGCCAGGGCCCAGCTGGAGCGGGTGACGCTCACTTCACGGGCGTTCCACCACGACCGGTTCGCCGGCTTCTGCACCGAGCTCGCCGAGTTGTGCGGCATGGAGATGGTGCTGCCGATGAACACGGGCGCGGAGGCGGTGGAGACGGCCGTGAAGACGGCCCGCAAGTGGGGCTACCGGAGGAAGGGGGTGCCGGACGGCGCCGCAAGGATCATCGTCGCGGCGGACAACTTCCACGGGCGTACGACCACGGTCATCAGCTTCTCCACCGACGAGGAGGCCCGTGCGGACTACGGGCCCTA
>NZ_JBITEV010000022.1:0-109486 GCF_044455465.1 Streptomyces sp. NPDC051217 | reverse complement strand
AATCGTAAGAGCGTCCAGTAGTTAAAGACAGTTACACGATGTGTAGATCTATGTGGTCGACGTATCATAAAAAAAGAATAGGGGGGTTTGGGGGGGGGGGGGGGGGGGGGGGGTTGGTGTGGGGGGGGGGGGGGGGGGGGGGGGGGGGGGGGGGGGCGCGGCGGCCCCCCCCCCCCCCCCCGCCACCAGACCGGCCCAGAGCGCCGGGTCGGCCGGGTCGCGGCCCGCCTTGAAGAGAGCGCCGAGCAGTTTGTCCGCCAGCGGGCGTACGGTCTCCGGGAACGCGGCCTCCACGCTCCGGGCCGGATCGATCATCCACAGCTGGGCGTTTCGCAGGGCGTGCGCGGGCGCGTCGCCCTCCCGCAGCCGGTGGTGGAACAACAGGTCGAGCAGCGCGGTCGCGTGGAGCCGTACGGGCCACAGCGAGCCCAGCACGAACGAGGCACCGCCCGCCAGGAACGCGGCGGCCATGGTGAAGGACTCGTCGTGGTGCCGGCGCGGCAGGCTGTTGATGCACGAGGCCAGCGAGACGCAGAGCCCCGGTCCGGCGGCCGGCACGGTGAACCGCTGGGCGGCGATGGTCTGCACGGACAGCCGGTCGAAACCCGCGCCGGGGGCGGTACCGGTTCCGGCGGAGGACCCGGTGTCGCCGAAGGCCAGATGGCTGCGCCAGCTGTCCGACGGGTCCGGCATCAGATGGGCCGAGATGTCCACGATCCCGTGCTCGTCGCAGGCGGACTGGATCTCGGCGAGGATGGTCGCGGGCCGGGTGTTCCACTCCCGGCCCCCGTCGGGGGCCAGCAGGCGCCGGCGGCCGTACAGCAGGTTCAGCCCCCGGCTCGACGAGACCTGGCCCTCCTCCCCCATCAGGCCGAGCACCAGCAGAGCCGAGTCGGCGGCGCGTACGGAAGGCCGGGCCGCCGCGGCGGCGAACATACGGGCGGACGGCGCCGACGACAGGACGAGGGTGTCGACCGCGAGCCGGCGGCGGCCGGTGGTACGACCGGTGGTACGACCGGTGGTACGGGCCGCGGTCCAGGGGACGGCCGACAGCCGGCCGAGCGGCACAAGCACCAGGTGCGGCACGCCGTCCGGCCCCGCGCCGGGCCCCAGCTGCCGGGTCAGCGGCTCGATCACGGCCGGTCCGGCCCACGCGCACAACTCCCGGAGCCTCGCCTGCCATTCCTCCGGCGCGTCCCGTGAACCGGGCTGGGCGAGCAGCGACTCCAGCGCGGTGAGGTACGCGTCCAGGTAGGAGGTGGTGACCAGTTCCGGGAGCGCGCTCCACCGGACCCTGCCGTCGCGGCCGACGCGCAGCGCGCCACCGGAGTCCGCGCCGGACCCGGCCGGCAGCAGATACACCAGTTCGTCCGCCCCGGCGCGCCGCAGCGCGGCCGCGACGTCCGGCACCGACGGCGGACCGAGCAACTCCTCGATGACGCCGTGCTGTTCGAGCACGTCGCGTACCCGGACGCCGAGCTGGTCCGGCAGGGGGTGTTCGACGTACGAGTCCCAAGGGGTTCCGGGTGTGCCTGGGGTTCCCGTCGTGCCGCGGGTGCCGGGCGCCGCCGGGTCCGGGGCGCGGGAGTCCGTGCGCCAGGCATGCCACTGCTCGGCCAGTTCGGCGTGCCCCAACTCGGCCAGCCGCGCCCGTACATCGGCTCCCGCCATCTCGGTGTGCAGCGCGAGTGCCCGGCCCCGTTCCAGGACCGCGACCGCCTCCTCGTACATCCCGTCCTGGACGCACCATCCGGCGATCTCGCGCGACAGGGCGCCGGCCCGCTCGGCGGTGAGTACGGCGTCGGCGGCCACGCCCTGCACGAGCGCGCGACGTGCCAGCATGCCGAGCACCTCGGTGCCCAGCTCCCTCGCGCGGCGCCGGTCGGCGCCGCCGGCACGCCTCCCGGGCGCCACGTGCCCCCGCACCGCCGTGAGCAGGGCACCGAGCGGACCGGCCGAGGCCGACGCTTCGTCGTCGGTGCGGTAGACGCGCGCCAGATGCATGCGCACCTCCACCGCCGCCGCGTGCACGGCGTGCGGATGTGCGGCGCGGCGCGCCTCAAGTGCCCGCAGCTGCTCGGCGCGTGAGAGGGCCGCTCCCGCACCCGTACCCGCGCCCGAGGCGTAGGAGTGCGCCGAGCGGACGATCTCCTGGAGCGTCGGGCGGGCCACCACGTCGGGGCGCTCCGCGAGCAGCGCCAGCGCCTCGATGTGCTCACGGGCGGCGCCTTCGCCGCCGGGTCCGTTCCGCGCCTCCGTCAGCGCGGCGATGCGGAAGTACAGTTCCCGGCCCGCCCAGTTGGGCGATTCCCGGGCCGTACGCGCCAGCGAGTCGGCCATCACCTGCCGGGCCTCGCCCACCAGGTCGTAACGCGCGGCGCCCCGGTGCGGACCGGCGCCGGGCCCGTCGGGGTAAGTGGCGGCGAGCAGCAGGGACCCGCCGAGCATCTGGAGGATCAGGGCCAGCACCTCGTCCGCGTGATCCTTGCGCTCGGCGGCCAGGGTCCGCGCCTCGTCCGCGTAGAGGCGCAACTGCTGGTGCGTACGCGCCGAGTGACCGGTGCGATGCTCCGCCGGGCCCGCCTCGTCCTCGGTGCCCGTGCAGTCCGCGTCGTCGGATCCGGCGTGGAAGTGGAAACGCAGATGCGTGGAGGCGAACGCGGAGTCGACGTACAACCGGTGCAGCGGGTCCGTCAGTTGCTCCGCCCGGACCCGGCGCAGCAGCGTGAGCGCGGAGCGGATGTCGCTGAGTGAGCCGGTGTGATCGGCTCGGGAGGTGAGCAACTGGCCGAGCGCGAGCAGCAGGTTGATCATGTGCTCGTGCTCGGGCGGCAGCAGGGCGCGGGCGGCGTCGAGCTGTCTCAGCGCCTCGTCCACCTCACGGTCCGCCGACACGCCGATGGCGACGGACTGCGCGTACGCGAGGGCCCGTACGGTCAGCAGCTCGGGAAGTTCCGGGAAGCCGGAGTCCATGTCGTGTACGGCGGAGTCGAACGCGGCGAGGGCGTCCGCCAGGCCCAGCCCGTCGACGGGTATGCCCAGTTGGACCGCGCGGAACAGCTCGCCCCCGAACCGGGCGGCGGCCAGGGGATTGCCGGGTGCCGCGAGCCAGTTCGCCCGGTGGTCGAGGACGTCCTGGGCCAGGCCCGTCGTACGGCTCGGGTCTCCGCCCGTGTGGATGTACGTGGTGAGACTCGACGCGATCTCGCGCAGTTGTTGGCGTACGTCGTCGTCCAGCACGCTGCCCGCCCGCCGCAACTCCTGTGCCTCCGCGTGCGCGCGGACCAGTTCGGTGCGGCTCGCCGCGTCGTACTCGGCGAGCCGCTGGGTGAGGAAGGCGTTGACGTACCGCCACTGGTCCCGGCGCGCGTCGTCCTTCCGCAGGAGTCCCAGACAGAGCCGGACGACGCGCTGGTGGGCCGATCTGGCGCCCACCATGCGCTCAAGGGTTCGCGCGGGCGGGATTCCGTCGTGCCGGGCGACCAGCGTGCGCAGGCACCGGTCGGTCTCCTCGTGCACGTCGCAGAGCGTGCCCAGATAGGCGACGCAGTCCTCGTACGGGTCCTGGTCCCGCACACCGGGGATCCGGCCGCGGTCGTCCAGCAGCCGCCGGTAGGGGTCGAAACAGCGCGTGGCCAGCGCGAGCCACCTCTCCAGGGCGTCGGCCAGGGGAACGGTCGGCGGACCCTGCCGGCCGGCGAACGCGTCGGAGGCGGCCCGCACCTCGCCGAGCGACCACTGGAGGGCGTCCAGCACACGCATGTTGTCCGGGGAGCCGAGGAATTCCTCCGCGCGTGCGGAGGAGGTACGCAGAACGGCGGCGAGTTCGTCCTCGTCCGGTGCCGGGTGCCGTCCGGGACGGTTCTGGTCGATCACTGGGCGGAGCCTTCCTGCTGGGGCGGAAGCCGAGGAACGGGCTGCGGGGTGGACGGGGGCGGCTGCGGCGGGAAGGGCTCCGGTGGCGGCGGGCGCTCGAAGGTGACCTGTGGCCGTGCCCGGCCGACGCGGCTGAGGTAGGCGGTGAGTTCGGCGCCGGTGAGCCGTGCCGCCTCGGAGTCCGCCGGGAGCGGCCAGCGGGCCGCCTCGTACAGCGCGTCCTGGTGGCGCAGGACGGCCGCCTCCACCGTGTCCGTGTACTCGTCCACGCTGTTGCCGAGGCCGACGAGGAGCAGGAGGGCGATCACGCATCCGGTCCCCGCGACGAGCCCGGCCGGCAGGTCGTGGACCCGGCCGAGGAAGGCGGCCGGGACGGTGACGAGCACCGTGAGCACCGCCCAGAGAAGATTGCGGACGCGGCTCAGGACCTGGTCCGAGCCCCGTTCGAGCTGCCGGCGCGCCGCGTCGTCGAAGAGCTGTTCCAGGAGGGGCCAGCTCAGGCTCGGGTCGATCCCGTGCCGTCCGAGGACGCGTCCGTTCATGGCGGCGAAGCTGTTGCCGATCCGGGTGGGCAGCATCAGGTCGTCATGGACGGGCAGACGGAACAGCTTCCGACGGGCGCGGGCGGCGCGGGTCGCGGTCTGCGCGCGGCGTGCGGCGTCCGCCGGAGTCGGCTGCCCGCGGGCGTCGGGCGGGCCCGCGTGCGCTGTGCCCGCGTCGGTCGTGGCCGCGACGGCCGGGACCGCGACGGCGGGGTCCGCATCGGTATCCGGGCCCGCGACGGCCGATCCCGCGTCAGCCGTACCCGCGTCGGCCGCCGGTGCCGCCGTGTCCGCCTCCGCCAGCACGGTCAGCCGGCGCTTCACCGCGTACCGCCGCCGTAACGCCAGCCGGACCAGCGGCGCGAGGAGGACACCACGCGTGGGCAGCGAGGTGCCCGCGAGCAGCCGGAGAACCGGCGCCGCCAGCGCCGCGACGACGAGGGAGAGGCCGCTGGCCGCGACCACGGCCAGGACGCCGAGGGCGGTCACCGCCGGCGGTCCCCCGTCGGCGAGGTCGGCGAGATCGCATGTCGCGGCGCGCAGTCCGTCTCCCGCACAGGCCGTGGCGGCCGGGGCCGCCCATGGGCGCAGCAGCAGGACGACGACGGCGAGAAAGGCGTACGCTCCCCCGCTGATCAGTGCCGTCCAGCGCTTCGCGGGCCCGGACGCGAGCGCTTGGATGACCCCCACGGTCAACCGCGGTCGCGGAGACGGTAGACGAGCCTGCCGTGCTCGCAGGTGCCGTCGCCGGACTGCGGGAAGTCCATGCTGCCCGGGACGTCCACGGAGCAGGGATTCACCCTGTCCCGACACTGCCAGCTGTACGGGGAACTGCCGGTGCCTCCGGAGGCCACCGGAGTGAGCGCGGCGGTGTTCTCGGCGGACGCGACGTCGATGGGTGTCTCGTCCCGGAAGTAGCGGTCCTGGTCACGGCTGTCCTGGTTCTGCTCGTGCTGTGCCATGTGCCCCAGTCTGACGGAGAGGCGCCCACATGGCCCATGAAGCGAAGAAAGCGCGGCCCCACGGTGAACTCCCGTGGGGCCGCGCCGTGTTCAACCTGCCGGACGACGTGTCGAACGGACCTCTCAGAGGTTGCCGCGCCTCTCCTGCTCCCGCTCGATCGCCTCGAACAGGGCCTTGAAGTTGCCCTTGCCGAAGCCCATCGAGCCATGACGCTCGATCATCTCGAAGAAGACCGTCGGCCGGTCCTGGACCGGCTTGGTGAAGATCTGGAGCAGATAGCCGTCCTCGTCACGGTCCACGAGGATCTTCAGCTCGCGCAGGGTCTCCACGGGCACCCGGGTCTCGCCCGCCCACTCGCCGAGGGTGTCGTAGTACGAGTCGGGGGTGTCGAGGAACTGGACACCGGCCGCCCGCATCGTGCGTACGGAGCTGACGATGTCGTTCGTCGCGAGCGCGATGTGCTGGACGCCCGCGCCGCCGTAGAACTCCAGGTACTCGTCGATCTGCGACTTCTTCTTCGCGACCGCCGGCTCGTTGATGGGGAACTTCACCTTGAGGGTGCCGTCGGCCACGACCTTCGACATCAGGGCGGAGTACTCGGTGGCGATGTCGTCACCCACGAACTCCTTCATGTTCGTGAAGCCCATGACCTTGTTGTAGAACGCCACCCATTCGTTCATCCGGCCCAGTTCGACGTTGCCCACGCAGTGGTCGATGGCCTGGAAGGTCCGCTTCGCGGGGGCGGCGGCCACCGGCTCGGCGGCGGCGAAGCCCGGCAGGTAGGGGCCCTCGTACCCGGTCCGCTCGACCAGGGTGTGGCGGGTGTCGCCGTAGGTGGCGATGGCGGCGAGCACGACCGTGCCGCTGTCGTCCTTGAGCTCGTACGGCTCCTGGAGGCCGGTCGCGCCGTTCGCGGTGGCGTAGGCGTACGCGGCACGCGCGTCCGGCACCTCGATGGCGAGGTCGACCACGCCGTCGCCGTGCTCGGCGACGTGGTCGACGAGGAAGCGCCCCCACTCGGTGGACGCCTTGATGACGGAGGTGAGGACGAAGCGGGCCGAGCCGTTCGTGAGCACATAGCTCGCGGTCTCGCGGCTCCCGTTCTCGGGGCCCGAGTAGGCGACCAGCTTCATGCCGAACGCCGTCGAGTAGTAGTGGGCCGCCTGCTTGGCGTTGCCGACGGCGAAGACGACGGCGTCCATTCCCCTGACCGGGAAGGGGTCTGCGTCGCGCGCGGTGGACGGGGCGGAGTCGAGGTTCACCGAGGTGTCTGCCATGACGGCAGCGTCTCGCCGTTCCGCAAGGTGCGCAACAGTTCGCGCATTCGCTGGGCAGTCTGTACAGCCGGGGACGAGGATGACCGGACCATCTGCACAGGATGACCACCGCGAACCGCCTCGGGAGGCGCCATGGGTATCGACGGGCTCGACGGCAGGCTCATCGCCCTGCTGGCACGGGAGCCGCGCATCGGGGTGCTGGAGGCGTCGCGCCGGCTGGGGGTGGCGCGCGGCACCGTGCAGGCGCGGCTGGACCGACTTCAGGCGAACGGCGTCATCCGGGGGTTCGGTCCGGACGTCGATCCGGCCGCTCTCGGCTACCCAGTTACGGCCTTCGCAACCCTGGAGATCAAGCAGGGTCAAGGTTCGGATGTTCGAGCACATTTGAGTGGCGTTCCAGAGGTTCTCGAACTGCATACCACCACCGGAACCGGGGATATGCTCTGCCGACTCGTCGCTCGTTCGAACGCCGATCTCCAACGGGTGATCGACCGGGTTGTCGGTTTCGCCGGTATTCAGCGGGCCTCCACGGCGATCGTCATGGAGAACCCCGTTCCGCTGCGGATCATCCCGCTGGTGGAGCAGGCCGCCCAGGACACCGACGGGGACCGGCCGGACGACCGGCCGGACGACTGAACCGACTCCGACCCACCAGAGAGGAGCGCCGTGGACTTCTGGGACTATCTGGCCAATCGCCACCAGCAGTTGCTCACCGACTCGTTCCAGCACGCCAGCGCCGTCTTCCAGTGCATGGTGATCGCCACCGTCCTGGGTGTCGTCATCGGCGTACTGACCTACCGCAGCCCCTGGGGCGGCAATCTGGCGATCCTCTCCACCGCCGCCATCCTGACCATTCCCTCGCTGGCGGCCATCGGTCTGCTCATCCCGCTGGTCGGTCTCGGCGTCGCGCCCACGGTGATCGTGCTGACGCTTTACGGGCTGCTGCCCATCGTCCGTAACGCGGTCGTCGGACTGCGCGGCGTGGACCCGGACCTGGTGGACGCGGCCAAGGGCATCGGCATGTCACGTACCGCCCGGCTGCTCAAGGTCGAGCTGCCGCTCGCCTGGCCGCCGATCCTCACCGGCATCCGGGTCTCCACCCAGATGCTGATGGGCATCGCCGCCATCGCCGCGTACGCGTCGGGGCCCGGCCTCGGCAACGAGATCTTCCGTGGCATCGCCTCGCTGGGCAGCGCCAACGCGATCAACCAGGTACTCGCCGGAACGATCGGCATCGTCATTCTCGCCCTGCTCTTCGACGCCGCGTACGTCCTGCTCGGCCGACTCACCATCCCGAGGGGGATCCGTGTCTGAGACCGCTGACCCGACGCCGGCCGGGGCCGCGGACGAGGCCCCGAACGGTGCCAGGGCCGAGGCCACGGCCCGCGCCACGGCCGAGGCCGCGTCCACGAACACCACCACCGGCGGCACCGCCTCCACGAGCGGCGCCACCATCCAGCTCGACGGACTCACCAAGCGCTATCCGGGCAGTGCCAACCCGGCCGTCGAGAACGTCTCGATGGAGATCAAGGCGGGCGAGACCGTCATCCTCGTCGGCCCCTCCGGCTGCGGTAAGTCGACCACCCTGAAGATGATCAACCGGCTGATCGAGCCCTCCTCCGGACGGATCAGGATCGGCGACGAGGACGTCACCGACATGGACCCGGTGAAGCTGCGCCGGCAGATCGGCTACGCGATCCAGTCCTCCGGTCTCTTCCCGCACATGACGGTCGGCGAGAACATCGCGCTCGTACCGAAGATGGTCGGCTGGTCCAAGTCGAAGGTGAAGGGCCGGGTCGAGGAGATGCTCGACCTGGTGGGGCTCGACCCCCGCGAGTTCCACGGCCGTTACCCGCGCCAGCTCTCCGGCGGCCAGCAGCAGCGCGTGGGCGTGGCGCGGGCGCTCGCCGCCGACCCGCCGGTGCTGCTGATGGACGAGCCGTTCGGCGCCGTCGACCCGATCACGCGCGACCATCTCCAGGACGAACTGATCCGGCTCCAGCACGAGTTGCACAAGACGATCGTGTTCGTGACGCACGACTTCGACGAGGCGATCAAGCTCGGCGACCGCATCGCGATCCTGCGGGAGCGCTCGCACATAGCCCAGTTCGACACCCCCGAGGCGATCCTCACCAACCCCGCCGACGACTTCGTGTCCGGCTTCGTGGGCGCGGGGGCCGCGCTGAAGCGGCTGAACCTCACGCGTGTACGGGAGGTGGAGATCGCCGACTTCCCGTCGGTGACGGTCGAGGACCCGCTCCAGTCGATCTTCAACAGGCTGAGCAGCGGCCCGCACAACGAGCTGCTGATGCTGGACCGGAAGAACCGCCCGTACAAGTGGCTGCGCCGCGGCGACCTGTCGCGAGCCAAGGGCTCGCTCGCCAACGCCGGGCAGCTGGTGCACCACACGGTGACCAGGGACGCCACCCTGCACGACGCGCTGGAGGCGGTCCTGACCGAGAGCGGCGGCCGGGTCGCGGTGACCGGCAGGCGCGGCGAGTACATCGGTGTCGTCGACATGGAGACGCTGATGACGTCCGTCCAGGAAATGCTGGAGGCGGACCGGCTCACCGCCTTCGAGCACCAGCACGAGCTGGCGGAGCGGCGCCGGCAGCGGACCGGCCAGGAGCTGGAGGGCGGTGCGGACGCATGACCTCTCCCGCGCGGAACCAGCGCCCACCGGGCGAGTACGACGTCAAGGGCCACGCCTTCCGGGACGAGGAGTCGCGGCCTGCCCCGCCGCCCCCCGCGCCGAAGCGCCGGATAACCCGGGCCAAGCTGCTGACGGTGCCCGCCGTGGTCGCGGTCGTCCTGCTGGCGACCTTCGCCTGGATCACGAACGTCTCGCTCGACTCGATCGCCACGAACTCGCTCGCCAACGGAAATGTACGGCTGCGGCTGTGGCAGCACATCGAACTGACCGCGGTCTCCACCTTCTGGGTGCTGATCATCGCGATCCCGCTGGGCATCGCGCTGACCCGGCGCGGGCTGTCCAGGGCGGCGCCGGCCGTGACCGCGCTCGCCAACATCGGGCAGGCGACCCCCGCCCTCGGACTGCTGGCGCTGCTGGTGATCTGGCTGGGCATCGGCCCGTCGACGGCGATCATCGGCATGGTCATCTACGCGGTGCTGCCGGTGCTCGCCAACACCGTGGCGGGTCTCAAGGCCATCGACCCGCAGTTGGTCGAGGCGTCGCGCGGCATCGGGATGTCGCCGCTCGGGACGCTGGGCAGGGTCGAACTCCCGCTGGCCGTACCGCTGATCCTGGCGGGCGTACGGACGGCACTGGTACTCAACGTGGGTACGGCGACACTGGCGACCTTCGGCGGTGGCGGCGGGCTCGGTGACCTGATCACCTCGGGCATCCAGACGCAGCGCATGCCGGTCCTGATCCTGGGCTCGGTGCTCACGGTGACGCTGGCGCTGCTGATCGACTGGCTGGCGTCGCTGGTCGAAGTGGTCCTCACCCCGCGCGGACTGGAGGAGCGCTGATGCGGTACGTCAACCGAAGGCTAATGACGGGCGGGGTCGCGCTGCTGCTGAGCGCCGCCACCCTCAGCGGATGCGGCCTCAAGAGCGGCTCCCCGCTCGTGGACGACGTCGCCCCCGGCTCGGTCGGCCAGGGTGAACCCCTCAAGGGCGCCTCGCTGACGGTGACTTCGAAGAACTTCAGCGAGAACATCATCCTCGGCCAGATGATCGGCCTGATCTTCAAGGCGGCGGGCGCGGAGGTCCTGGACCGGACGAATCTGCCGGGCTCGATCAGCGCGCGCGAGGCGATAGTCAAGGGCGACGCCGACGCGATGTACGAGTACACGGGCACGGCCTGGATCACCTACCTCGGCAACGAGAAGCCGATCGTCGGCTCGCGGGACCAGTGGACGGCCGTACGGGACGCGGACCGCTCGCACGACGTCAGCTGGCTGGCGCCGTCCACGCTCAACAACACCTACTCGCTGGGCATCAGCAAGAAGAACAACGCCAAGTACAAGCTCAAGACGATGTCGGACGTCGCCGCGCTGTCGAAGAAGCAGCCGGGCGGGGTCACGATCTGTGTGGAGAACGAGTTCGCGTCGCGGGACGACGGGCTGCCGGGGATGGTGAAGGCGTACGGGATGAAGATCCCGGCCTCCAGCGTGAAGAAGATGGACGCCGGGATCATCTACACGCAGGCCTCCAAGTCCAACTCCTGCCTGGTGGGTGAGGTGTTCACGACGGACGGCCGGATCAAGGCGATGAATCTGGACACGGTCGCCGACGACAAGCACTTCTTCCCGAACTACAACGCGGCGCCGGTGATCCACAGTGCGACGTACGAGAAGTACCCGGAGATCGCCGGTCTGCTCGATCCGCTGAGCGAGCGGCTGAACACCGGGATCGCGCAGGAGCTGAACGCCAAGGTGGACGTGGACGGCCAGGATCCGCACGAGGTGGCGAAGGACTGGCTGATCGAGGAGGGCTTCATCAAGGAGGGCTGAGCACTCGGCCTCCGGCCCGGACTTGCAAAGAAGTAGTTGCAAAGCAACCCTTGCAACTACTTCTTTGCATCTCTACGCTGAGGCCATGCCCGAGAACCCCGACGCCCCCGCACCAGAAGTCCCCGTGCAGGATGTCCGCACCCTGGACCCGCGCTCGCTGCGCGGTCTCGCCCATCCCCTGCGGATGCGGCTGCTGACCGCCCTGCGCCACGACGGCCCGGCCACCGCGTCCCAGCTCGCCGACCGGCTTGGCGAGTCGAGCGGCGCCACCAGCTACCACCTGCGCCAGCTCGCCGAACACGGGTTCGTCGTGGACGACCCGGGCCGCGGCAAGGGCCGGGAGCGCTGGTGGAATGCGGCGGACAAGGGGATCAGGGTCAACAACACGCTGCACCAGGACCCCAATCCCGAGGTACGCGGAGCGCTGCACACCTTCATGCACGAGGTCGCCTCCATCCACGACCGGGAGGTGAGCACCTGGCTGGGCACCATGCACGACTGGCCGGAGGCCTGGTCGGCGAAGGTCGACCTCAGTGACTACACCCTGCGACTCACGCCGGAGCTGCTGGCCGAGCTGGGGAGCCGGATGCACGACCTGATCTCCAGCTACGAGGACCGCGCGGTGCCCGAGGGCGAGGAGTCCGTGGCACAGGTCCGGATCCATCTGCACGCGCTCCCCCAGAAGCAGCTCAACGACCCGAACGCCTGACCCGCCCCGCCTCCTCCCCTCATTCCTGAAGCGCGAAGGGCCGATTTGTCATGCCATTTTCTGATGTGCACCTCCAGCTCCACTCCATACGCGCGACCGAACTGCGAGCCGAAGCCGCCGCGTACCGCTCGCCCTCCCCCGCCCCGCGATGGCAGACCCGGCTCGGCTGGCTCCTCGTCGAGTACGGCCTGCGCCTGGTCAACCGCCCCGCGCGGGTCCGTCTCAGCCCCGTATGAGCACCGGGCCGGTACGGCGGTGGCCACTCACCGCCGTCCTGACCGCCAACGCGATATCCGCCCTGGGCCGGACCCTGAGCCTGATCGGCATCCCCTGGTTCGTCCTCCAGACCACCGGCAGTGCGGGCCGCGCGGGCGTGGTGGCCTTCTGCGCCACCCTCCCTGTCGTGCTCTCCGCGCTCATCGGCGGCCCCGTCATCGACCGGATCGGCCGGCGCCGCGTCTCGATCGCGTCGGACGTGCTGTGCGCGCTCTCCCTCGGGGCGATCCCCCTGCTGCACCGCGCCGATGCGCTCCCGTTCTGGGCGCTCTGCGCACTGGTGGCGCTCCACGGCCTCGCCTACACGCCCGGCGACACGGCCCGCTACGTCCTCGTACCGGATCTCGCCGCACACGCGGGCACCACGCTCATCCGCGCCGCGAGCCTCTTCGACGCGGTCGAGCGCGGCGCCCGGATGCTCGGCGCGGCGCTCGCGGGCCTGGTGATCGCACTGCTCGGCGCCGAAGTCGCCCTGTTCTTCGACGCGTTGACGTATCTGCTGTCGGCGCTGCTGGTCGGCGCGGGGCTGCGGGGCGTACGGGGAGCGCAGCCGGTCAAGGACATGCCTCCGGTCTCGCCGCGTACGTACGCCGCCGAACTGCGCGAGGGTTACGCCTACTTGGCGCGCACCCGGCTGCTGGCGGCGGTCGTCCTCATGGCGATGTTCATGAACGGCGTAGACCAGGGCTGGAACGGGGTCCTGCTCCCCGTCCACGCCGACCGCAACCTCGGCGGCGGCGCCGAACTGGGCCTGCTCACCGCGGTGTTCGGGGCCGGAGGCCTGCTGGGCGCGCTGCTGTACGGCGCGGCGGGCCACCGCTTCACCCGCCGGGCGGTCCTCGCCGCCGCCGTCCTGCTCTGCGGCGCACCACGCTTCGCGGTGGCGGGGCTCACCGACTCCACGGTGGCACTCGCGGTGACCATGGCCGCGGCGGGAGTGGCGGGCGGCATGATCAACCCGATCCTGACGACGGTGACGTACGAACGCGTCCCGGACGAACTCCGCAGCCGGGTGGCGGGCGCGATGACGGCCGGCTGCGAGCTCACGATGCCCCTGGGCGCCCTGACGGCGGGCCTCCTGGTCGAGGGCACCGGCCTGACACCCGCCCTGCTGCTGATGGGCGGCATCTACCTCCTGGCAACGCTGAGCCCGTCCCTGCTCCCGGTCTGGCGCGGCCTGGACACGGTGAGCCCGGCGGCCGGGGACGCCGGCGACGGCGTCAGCAGTCCGGGACCTTGCCGCCCTGTTCCAGCGCCCGCAGCGACGACACCGCGTCCTTCAGAGTCCTGACCGGGATCAGGCGCATTCCGGAGGGGAGTTCGGACTGGGCGTCCGCGCACTCCGCCTCCGGGACCAGGAAGACCGTCGCGCCGTCGCGGCCCGCCGCCTGGGTCTTGAGGGAGACGCCGCCCACCGCGCCCACGTCACCGTTCGGGCTGATCGTGCCGGTGCCCGCGATGGCGCGGCCGCCGGTGAGGTCGCCGCCCGAGCCGTCGCCGTCCAGCATGTCCACGATGCCGAGGGCGAAGAGGAGGCCCGCGCTGGGGCCGCCGACGTCGGCGAGGTGGAGGGTGACATCGACGGAGTCCGGCTTCCGGCCGAGCTGGGCGAGGGCCGCGTCGACGGCGACGTTCTGCGACTTCACCATCTCCTCGGTGTTGTGCCGCTCGATCTCCTTGTCGGACTGGCCCGCCGGGTACACGGAGTTACGCGGCAGCACGGCGCGGTCGGTCCGGATCCAGCCGTCGAGCACGTCCCCGAAGTCGACGTCGGCGGAGGGTCCCGTCGCCAGGATCGTCGTCATCCGGAGCTCCCCCTGCGGCTCTCGGGTCTCCGCGCCCTTGATCGAGATGACGGGCTCGCCCTCGTAGGCGCCGAGAACGTTCGCGGTCAGGCCCGGCTGGGCCACCGCGTACGGCAGCGGGGCGACCCCGACGACGACGAGCAGCGCGACGACGGGGACCGCCGAGAGGGCGAGGGAGCGGGGGCGCGAGAGGCCGGAGAGACGAGAAAGCACAGCGCCAATCTATCGGCCGGTCCGCCGGCCCGGTCCAGAGCCCGTCCCGGGGCCCTCGGTGGCCGCCTCAGCGCAGTGCGTCGGCCACCTCGCGCGCGGCGTCGACCACGCGTGGGCCCACCCGCTCCGGTACCGCGTCGGCGAGCATCACCACACCCACGCTGCCCTCGATGCCGGTCACCCCGACGAGCGCGGCGGCGGCGCCGCTCGCGCCCGCCTCCAGTTCGCCGTGGGTGAGAGTGCATCTCGCCTCGGTGTACGAGCCCTGCCGGGCGGCCAGGATCGCCTTGCCCGCGGCGCCCCGGTCCAGCGGGTGCCGGAAGCCGGCGCGGTAGGCGACGTGGTAGTCCGTCCAGGTCGGCTCGACGACCGCGACGGCCAGCGCCTCGGCGCCGTCCACGAGGGTGAGGTGCGCGGTGGCCCCGATGTCCTCGGCGAGCGAACGCAGGGCGGGCAGCGCGGCTTCCCGTACGAGCGGATGCACCTGGCGGCCCAGGCGCAGCACCCCCAGGCCCACCCTGGCGCGTCCGCCCAGATCGCGGCGGACCAGCGCGTGCTGTTCGAGAGTGGCGAGGAGTCGGTAGACCACGGTGCGGTTGACGCCGAGTTTGTTGGACAACTCGGTGACGGTCAGCCCGTGGTCGGTGTCGGCGAGCAGTTTGAGGACGCGCAGTCCCCGGTCGAGCGTCTGGGAGGTCTCCGCGGTCACGACGCCCTCTCCTTCGGAGTATCGGAGTGAGTGACGACGGCACTCTCACGGAGCCCGCGGCGCCGGTCCCAGCGGCGACACGGAGAGAGGCCGCCGGCAGGCCATGGCGCACCGGCTGCGCTCCGCGGCGGCGCTGCCACGGCGCGTATGTGATGACGGGACATTAGCGATCCGTACCGCTCAGCGGAAGACCTCGTCCAGAATCCGGTCATGGACGGGCAGTTGCTCCCTGTTCGGGTCGGAACAGGCACCGAAAAGGGAATCGCTCTGACCAATCGCATGATTTCCCATGAATGGACGCGCGTAGAAACGCCTCTTCAGACGCTGCGGTGACATCTGAAAAGGCGGAAAACAACCCTTCGCGCTCAGCGCATCCGGGTCGCCCACTCCTGAACTTTTCTGATCCGCTCCCGGAGTTGGCCCCCGGTCGCCTCCGCGCTGGGGGGTCCGCCGCACACGCGGCGCAGCTCGGTATGGATCACTCCGTGCGGTTTGCCGCTCTGGTGGACGTACGCGCCGACCATCGTGTTGAGCTGCTTGCGCAGCTCCAGCAGCTCCTTGTGGGAGACCACCGGGCGCCGGGCGGCCGGCAGCTCCAGCAGATCCGCCTCGGAGTCGGGCTTCTTGCGGCTGTGCGCGATCTGCCGGGCCTGCCGCTTCTGGAGCAGCATCTGCACCTGGTCGGGCTCCAGGAGGCCGGGGATACCGAGGTAGTCCTGCTCCTCCTCGCTGCCCGGGTGCGCCTGCATGCCGAACTCGGCGCCGTCGTACAGCACCCGGTCGAAGACCGCGTCGGACTCCAGCGCCTCGAAGGGCAGCATGTCCTGCTCGCCGGTGTCCTCGTCGAGTTCGCGCTCGGCCTCCGCCATCTCCTTCTCGGACTCGGCGTACGGGTCCTCCTCGCTCTCCTTCTTGGGCTTGTCGAGGACGTGGTCGCGCTCCAGCTCCATCTCGTTGGCGAAGCCGAGGAGGTTGGGGATGGTGGGCAGGAAGACGGACGCGGTCTCGCCGCGCCGCCGGGAGCGGACGAAACGGCCGACGGCCTGGGCGAAGAACAGGGGCGTGGAGATGGTGGTGGCGTACACGCCGACGGCGAGGCGCGGCACGTCGACACCCTCCGACACCATGCGGACGGCGACCATCCAGCGCTCGTCGCTCGCGCTGAAGTCGTCGATACGCCGCGAGGCGGCGGCCTCGTCGGAGAGCACGACGGTCGCCTTCGCGCCGGTGATCTCGCGGATGAGCTTGGCGTACGCGCGAGCCTGGTCCTGGTCGGTGGCGATGACCAGACCGCCGGCGTCCGGGATGGACTTGCGTACCTCGCTCAGCCGCTGGTCGGCGGCGCGCAGCACATTGGGCATCCAGTCGCCGCGCGGGTCGAGCGCGGTGCGCCACGCCTGCGAGATCGCGTCCTTGGTCATCGGCTCGCCGAGCTTGGCGGCGACCTCGTCACCGGCCTTGGTGCGCCAGCGCATGTTGCCGCTGTAGCTGAGGAAGATGACGGGGCGCACGACGCCGTCGCCGAGCGCGTTGCCGTAGCCGTAGGTGTAGTCGGCGGAGGAGCGGCGGATACCGTCCTTGCCCTCCTCGTACGCCACGAACGGGATCGGGTTGGTGTCCGACCTGAAGGGCGTCCCGGTCAGCGCGAGGCGCCTGGCGGCCGGCTCGAAGGCCTCAAGACACGCCTCGCCCCAGGACTTGGAGTCACCGGCGTGGTGGATCTCGTCGAGGATCACCAGGGTCTTGCGCTGTTCGCAGCGGTTGCGGTGGAGCATGGGGCGTACGCCGACGCCCGCGTACGTCACGGCGACGCCGTGGTACTCCTTGCTCAGCGGTCCCGCGCTGTACTCCGGGTCGAGCTTGATCCCTGTCCGCGCGGCGGCGTCCGCCCACTGCTTCTTCAGATGCTCGGTCGGCGCGACGACGGTGATCTGCTGCACGACGTGGTGGTGCAGCAGCCAGGACGCGAGGGTCAGCGCGAAGGTGGTCTTCCCGGCGCCGGGGGTCGCGACGGCGAGGAAGTCACGTGGCTGCTCCTGGAGATAGCGCTCCAGCGCCTTCTCCTGCCAGGCGCGCAGCTTGTTGGCCGTGCCCCAGGGGGCGCGGCCGGGAAAGGCGGGTGAGAGGTGGTGGGAGGCGGTAGTAGTCACGGTCTCCGCTTCGCGGACGCTCGGGTACTCGGGCTGGACGACGATACGCGGGCTCGGATACGACAACCGGGCCACCCTACCGGCGGCCCGGCCCGATCCTCGTACGAACACCTGTCCCCCACCGGTTGGGACGGGGATCACACCCCGCCGTGCGCGGTCCGCACCCGCGTGGCCACCCATACCCCCGCCAGCGCCACCGCCGCCATCGGGAGGAACACCGCCGCGAAGGCCGCCGGGTGGGAGGCGTCCGCCGCGGAGAGGTCGTGGGCGCCCACCGCGCCGCCGCCCAGGGCCGCGAACGCCGCGCCGCCCGCCGAGAGCAGCAGGACGTTCGAGAGGCCGTCGGAGATCTGGAGCGCCGCGGAGTTGGTGCCCGCCTCCTCGGGAGGCGAGAGCTTCAGCAGCAGCACGCTCGTGGACGCGATCACCGCGCCCATGCCGAGGCAGCCGACCGCCCAGGCGACGCCCACGATCCAGACCGGGACCGAGTCGATCAGCACGCTCGGCGCGGCGGCGATGGCCGCCGCGACCAGCACCATGCCGCCCATCAGCAGCCGTTCGCGGTGCGGCTCCACGCGGGGGCGGGACTGGATGTACGAGCCGAGCGCCCAGGTCGCGCCGCCGACGGCCAGCGAGAGGCCCGCCAGCGTCGGGGACAGGCCCCGCTGGGTGACGAGCATCAGGGGGACGAAGCTCTCCGCCGCGATGAAGGAGCCCGCCGCCACGCCGCGCAGCAGAACGACCGACGGCAGACCGCGGGCGGCGCGGTAGGTGCCGCGTGGCAGCAGGCCGAGGACGGCGGGCACGATCAGCGCGGCGCCGGCCGCGCCGGGGAGCAGCGACCACCAGTTCAGGTCCTGGCCCGCGTACTGGAGCAGGCCCGCGCCGAGCGAGATCGCCAGTGCCAGCCGGATCCGGCGCCGGTCGAAGGCCGGTACGGGCCCCGAGGGGTCGGCGGGCCCGCTCGCCATCGCGCGTATCGCGGGCAGCGCGGTCGCCAGCGGCAGCACCACCAGCACCGGGATGCCGACGAACACCCAGCGCCAGCCGAGGTGTTCGGTGACCGTCCCGGAGGCGAGCGGTCCGACCACCGAGGGGATCACCCAACTCGCGGCGAACGCGGCCATGATCGCGGGCCGCAGCCGCTCCGAGTAGGCGCGGCTGACCACCACGTACAGCGCGACGATCACCAGCCCGCCGCCGAGCCCCTGGACCGCCCGGCCCACGATGAAGAGCCACATGGCGCCGGCGGTGCCGGAGAGCAGCAGTCCGGCCGCGAACGCGCTGATCCCGGTGACGAGCGGGCGGAGCGGGCCGCTGCGGTCCGCCCACTGCCCGGAGAGCACCATCGCGAAGAGGCTGGTGGTGAAGTACGCGGAGAAGGCGAACGCGTACAGCGAGACGCCCCGCAACTCCCGCGCGGCGACCGGCATCGCCGTGCCGACCGCCGTCGCCTCGAAGGCGATCAGCAGGACAACGCAGACGATGCCGACGCTGAGCGCCCGGTGGGTCTTGCCGAGGATGCCGTCCTGGCCCGAGTCGAAGGGGCCAGGCAGCGGGGCGGCTTCGGCGGCGACGTCGGCGTCGCTCGGTTCCAGGGCGGTCATGGGCTCAGAGTAAGGGGCGTAGACCCGGTTGAGCCCTGTCGCTGGTCGGTGTGGGCCTCGTCCCTTGGTCGTACGACCATGAACGGCGTATGGCAGTCGCGTTGCGGGGTGCCAGGCGCCCTTGAGGGCCGTACGCCGCCCCGCTTACGGTCGAGTCATCAGCACGCACGGCCGTGTGCCCGAGTGGTTCAGGGGCTCGACTGCAAATCGAGTTACGTGGGTTCGATTCCCGCCACGGCCTCTTCAAGAAGTTCCTGAGAAGTCCCTTTCGAAGCCCTCACCGAAGTTCTTTCGGGGAGGGCTTCGTTCATCCCGCCGTCACCACGGCCGACTGCGGCCTGATCGGCAGCCGGTTGACCGGTCGGCCCGTCGCCGCGCGTACCGCCGCCGCGACCGCCGCCGGGGACGTCACGACCGGCACCGCGCTCGCGGGCTTCGCCCCGAACGGCGCCACCACGTCCCGCTCCTCGACCAGTTTGACGATACGGATGTCCGCCGCGTCCAGCGACGTCGGCAGCGCGTAGCCGGTGAGGTCGGGACGGCGTACCAGACCGCGGGTCGTACGGAGGTTCTCCGTCAGGGCCGTACCGATGCCCTGCGTGACACCGGCCTCGATACGGGTCGCGAGCTGCGCCGGGTTGAGGACCCGGCCGACGTCCTGCGCGACCGCCATCTCCACGACGCGGATCGACCCGAGTTCGATGTCGACGTCCACGACCGCGCGGATCGCGCAGAACGCGAGCCCCACGAACGCGTCACCCTGACCCGCCTCGTCCAGCGGCTCGGTGGGGTGCGGGCGGCACTGGGCCGTGGCCCACAGTTCCTTGCCGTCCATCGCCTCGGTGACGGTGGTCGACAGCACCCCGTCGTAGGAGGTGATCTTGCCGTCGGTGATCTGGAGCAGCTCCGTCGACATGCCGAACTGGTGCGCCAGCGGCTGGAGGAGCTGTGTACGGACCATCTTCGCCGCCCGCTCGACCGCGCCGCCCGAGACCCAGGTGTGGCGGCCGTGCGTGGCGGGGCCCGCCGGAGGCTGGTCGGTGTCGACCGACGCGACGTGCACCTCCTCGATGCCGAGCGTCTCCTGGACGATCTGGCGGGCGAGGGTGGAGAAGCCCTGGCCGGTCTCGACGGCGGCGCAGATGACCGTGGCGACGCCGTCGTGGACCTTGACCGTGGCCGTGGAGACCTCGTCGGCGCCCTCGGCGCCGAGCATGTGGACCATGCCGAGCGCGTAGCCGACGCCGCGGCGTACGGCGCCGGGCTCGCCCGCGCCCTCCGGGCCGCCCGGCAGCAGCCAGGACGACTCGGGGACGTCCTTGGGGAGCGCGGGGAGCGGGAAGTCGCGTACGGCGCGCAGCAGTTCGGCGACGGGCGCCGGGCAGGTCACGGTCTGCCCGGTGGGCAGGATGTCGCCGGTCGCCAGCGCGTTGCGCAGGCGCAGTTCGGCCGGGTCGATGCCGAGCTTGGCCGCCAGCTTGTCCATCTGGCCCTCGTACGCGGCGCAGACCTGCATCGCGCCCTCGCCCCTGACATGGCCGGAGGGCGGGTTGTTGGTGCGTACGGCCCAGCCTTCGATGAAGGCGTGCGGGACGATGTACGGCCCGCAGGCGAACGCGACGGCTGCCGCGAGGGATTCGGC
Organism: Streptomyces sp. NPDC051217; assembly: GCF_044455465.1. Lineage (NCBI taxonomy): Bacteria > Bacillati > Actinomycetota > Actinomycetes > Kitasatosporales > Streptomycetaceae > Streptomyces > Streptomyces sp. NPDC051217. The sequence goes on along the minus strand of NZ_JBITEV010000022.1, from coordinate 89,239 downwards.
CGAGGCGTCCGCGTACGCGCCCGCGTCGAGCAGGATCTGCGCCTCGACCTTGACGAGCCGGCCCTCGCTGTCGGCGTGGTGCCGGTAGCGCAGCAGCGTCGGGTGCCGGTGGGCGTGGCCGAGGAAGGACTCCTCGCGGGTCGCGGCCAGCTTCACCGGGCAGCCGGTCTGTAGCGCGAGCAGGCCGAGCGGGATCTGGAAGCCGGGGTCCTCGCGGTCGCCGGTGGCGCCGGGGACGCCGGTGACGACGACCTTCACCTGGTCGGGTTCGAGACCGAAGCAGGCGGCGGCCAGATCGCGGTCGGTGTGCGGGTCGGTGGAGCCGGTGTAGATCTCCACGCCGCCGTCGGGACGCGGTACGGCGAGTCCGGCCTCGGCACCGATGGGGGCCGGGTCCTGGCGGCCGATGCGGTACAGGCCCTCGACGACCACCTCGCCCATGAGGTCGGGGTCGCCGTAGCGCAGCGGGATGTGGCGGATCAGATTGCCGTCGGGGTGGAGCGGCTCGGCCTCGAAGGCCTTCTCCGGATCGGTGACCGGGTCGAGGACCTCGTACTCGACGGCGATGGCGGCGGCGGCCAGCCGGGCGGTGTCGGGGTGGTCGGCCGCGACGGCGGCGATGGCCTCCCCGTGGTGACGTACGACCTCGGAGGCGAAGACGGGACGGTCGGCGACGAGCCGCCCGTAGGAGGGGTCGCCGAGTACGTCGAGATGGGTCACCACGGCCCGTACGCCGGGCATTTCGGAGGCGGCCGACGTGTCGATCGACAGGATGCGCGCGTGCGGGTGCGGTGAGCGCAGCAGCGCCGCCCAGAGCAGTCCTTCGGCCCAGAGGTCGGCGGCGTACGGGAACGTGCCCTCGGTCTTGGCGCGGGCGTCGGCCGGTGGGAGAGAAGCGCCGAGACCCAGCGCGGGCGGCTCCTGCTGGGGGCCGTCGAGTGCCTGGGTCTCGGTGGCCGCGTCGTTGCTCACGCCATGCCTCCGTCGTGCGGGTCGAGAGGTGCGGGGTGGGCGCCGCCGGCGCCCGGTGGTGCCTGGTGCGGGATGCGGGCCTCGTCGGCGGCGGCCTCGGCGCTCGCCGCGCGTTCGGCGACGACCTCGCCGACGGCGTCGAGCACACCCCGGTATCCGGAGCAGCGGCAGAGGTTGCCGCACAGCGCCTGGCGGGTCTCCAGCTCGCTGGGGTCGTGGTTGCCTTCGAGAAGGTCGTGGACGGTCATGGCCATGCCGGGGATACAGAAACCGCACTGCACGGCGCCGCAGTTGGCCAGCGCGCGCTGGACGTCGGACGGTTCGCCGTCGGAGGCCAGACCCTCGACCGTACGGACCTCGGAGCCGGCCGCCGTGGCCGCCGGGACGAGGCAGGAGGCGACGAGACGGCCGTCGACCTGGACGTTGCAGGCGCCGCACTCGCCCTGCGAGCAGCCGTCCTTGGCGCCGGCGAGGCCGAGGCGCTCGCGCAGGACGTAGAGCAGGGACTCGCCGATCCAGGCGTCGGTGACGGGGCGGTCGCCGCCGTTGACGCGCAGGACGTAGGAGTTGGCGGGGTGTTCGGCGCTGTCGTTGCTGCTGGTGAGGGGGGCGGGTTCGGGCTCGGGCTCGGGCTCCGGTGCCTGTTCCGGGTCGGCCGCGGGCTCGGGCGCGAGTTCCGCTTCCGCTTCCGGTACGGCTACCGCCCCGGTCACCCCGGCCGGTGGGGCGGACTCGGACTCGCCGTCCGTCTCGTGCGCGGGCGCGGCGGGCGCCGGTACGTCCACGGCCTCGGGCCGCTGTTCCGCCACGGGCTCCGGAAGCGGTTCCGGTTCCGGAGCCCACGGAGCGCGAGCACCACCCGGAAGGGTGGCCGGCGGGGCACCGCCCGACCACTGTGACGTGGTGGGCATCGAGGTGGTGAACTCGCCCGATTCGTCAGGAAGCTCCTCCCCGATGACCGGGATCACCCACTGGCCGGTGAGCTGCGACGGAGCGGTCGGCGCCGGCTCCGTACGGGGGTCGGCGGCGGCGCCGTCCGCGTCGGCGAAGGACCACTGACCGGTCGCCCGCGGATCGTGCGACACCCCCGGCGCGCCCGGCCCGACGTCCTGGCTCGCGCCGTACCCCTGAGGGTGCCCCTGCCCGTGACCCGACCCGTAGCCGTACGGATCGGGCTGCGCCTGCGGCGTCCCCGCCGCCCATTGACCGGCGGCCGCCGGACCCGCGGGACCGGCACCCCCGTCCGGCTGCCGCTGGTCGATCGTCGGTGGTACGTACCCGTGCCCGCGTGCCGCGAGCGGCGCGTCCGCCCTGTCCTCGGGCGGCAGTTGGACGAACGCGGTCGCCTCGGCGTCGTACTCGCCACCCTGCGGGATCGGCTGCCAGGCGCCACGCCCCCGCGGGTGCCCGTGCGAAGGGTCCTGTCGACGCCCCTCCGGAGTCCCGGAGTTCTCGTTCTCGTCGGTGGTCACGGCAGCGCCCTCCCCAGTGCTCGTCGAGCCAGAGTGGCGACGGTACGCCTCAGGTGCAGCACGGCGGGCGGCAGGGCGGGCGGCTCGCTCCCGTCGGCCGCCGGAGCCGGATCGGGGATGCAGGCCGCGGCGACGTACTCGCCGAAGGCCGTCAGGGCCTCGGGCGCCAGCCCGCGGTCCGCGTCCCAGTCGATCAGCGAGGCGATCCAGCGCTCGGCCTCCATCGGGCGCAGCGGCATCGGCGCGATGGCGCCGACCGCGCAGCGCACGCCGCGGCGGGCCGGGTCGAGCACGACGGCGACGGACGCGGTGGCCCGGCCGGGGCCGGTGCGGCCGGTCGCCTTGAGGTAGACCTGCGGGGCGTGCAGCAGCGGGACCCGTACGAAGCCGATGAGTTCGGCGGGCGCCAGCATCTCGCGGCCGGCCAGCAGATGGGCGACGGGGATCTCGCGGCGGGTGCCCCCGGGGCCGGCGACGACGAGGTCCGCCTCCAGGGCCGCCAGCACGGGCAGCGAGTCGCCGGTGGGCGCCGCGGTGGCGATGTTCCCGCCGAGCGTGCCGGCGTTACGGATCTGGGGCGGCCCGGCGGCGCGCGAGGACGCGGCCAGCGCGGGGATGAGGGCGGCGAAGTCGGGCCGCCCCATCCGCGCGTGGGTGAGTCCGGCGCCCAGCAGGGCGTGTCCGTCCTGGTAGTGCCAGCCGCGCAGTTCGCTGATCCGGCCGAGGCCGACCAGGCCGGCCGGTCTGAGCAGGCCCTTGTTGACAGCGGCCATCAGATCGGTTCCACCCGCGACGGGCACGGCGGCAGGCATGGCGCTCAGCGCCGCCACGGCCTCGTCGAGCGAGGCCGGCAGCGTCACGGACTGCGCCGTCTGCGGTGCGTGCGTGGTCAACCCAGCTGCCCCTTCCCGGTGTCCCGGCTGTCCGTCTGTGTTGGCCGTACCGTACGTGCTCACAGGCCGGACGAGGCAACTCTGGCACATCTTCCGGGCCTACCGGTCCGAGGGTCCATGAAGCACGCATCCGCCCCTGAACGAGGGGAAGGTCCGTTTTCACGCCTCTTCACCGACACATACGGAATGCCAGCATTCGGTACTCCATGTACGACTTATTCGTACGGAGGGCCCGGGGAGCCCGGTCGGGGGGATCACACGTTCGGGGGCGCTCCCTCGATCGGACGTCCGAGAACGGCCGAGTCCCCGTTCGGCCCCGGGCGCTTCTGCCAGGGCAACGGGCCCCCGGGCGGCCGGTAATCGACCCCGAGGGCGTCGAGGCGCTTGTAGTGCACGGCCATTCGCCGTTCGAAATCCGTGAAGGCGCGGTCCGGGGACGCGGGCAGGGCGGACCAGGCGACCTCGGCGAAGGCGCAGAGGCGCGGGAAGAGCTGGTAGTCGACACGGGAGCGGTCCTGCATCACCTCGGTCCACACATTGGCCTGGGTGCCGAGGACATGGGCGGCGTCGGCGCCGGTGAGCTCCGGCGGTACGGGTTCGAAGCGGTAGACGTCCTCCAGCGTGCGGACGTATCCGATGGGCATCGGCTCGTCCTCGCCCGCCGCCTGACGGTGGTCCAGATACACCTGCTGCTCGGGGCACATGACCACGTCGTGGCCGGCCTTGGCCGCCGCGATCCCGCCCGCGTAACCGCGCCACGAGGAGACGGCGGCGCCGGGGGCCAGCCCGCCCTCCAGGATCTCGTCCCAGCCGATGAGACGCCGGCCGCGTGCGGAGAGCCAGCCGTCGAAGTGCCGGATGAACCAGGACTGGAGTTCGTCCTCGTCGGCCAGGCCGAGTTCACGGATCCGCTCCTGGGCGGCGGGCGACCGTTTCCACTGGTCCTTGGGGCACTCGTCGCCGCCGATGTGGATGAACGGCGAGGTGGCGGCGGGGAAGAGGTCCAGCAGCTCCTCGAAGACGCCCTCGAAGAAGCGCAGGGTGTTGTCGCTGGGGGCGAGCACGTTCGGGTTGACGCCCCAGGTGTCCCAGACGTCCAGCGCCGAGGTGTCGACGACATCGGTGTTGCCCAGTTCCGGGTAGGCGGCGATGGCGGCCTGCGAGTGGCCGGGGATGTCGATCTCGGGGACGACGGAGATGTGCCGCTCGGCGGCGTACGCGACGATCTCGCGGATGTCGTCCTGGGTGTAGAAACCGCCGTGCGGCTTCTCGTCCCACATGTCCGAGAACCGGTGGCCGTACTTGGTCCGCGACCGCCACGCGCCGACCTCGGTCAGCTTCGGGTGACGCTTGATCTGGACGCGCCAGCCCTGGTCGTCGGTGAGGTGGAAGTGGAAGACGTTGAGCTTGTGCGCGGCCATCAGATCCAGGAAGCGCAGGACGCCGTCCTTGGGCATGAAGTGGCGTGACACGTCAAGCATGACGCCGCGCCAGCCGAAGCGGGGCTGGTCCTCGATGACCTGACGGGGGATCTCCTGCCGTACGCCGGGGGACAGCGGCGCGCGACGGAATGCCTTGGGGCCGAGGAGCTGACGGAGCGTCTGGGCGCCCCAGAAGACGCCGGCCGCGCTGCCGCCGTGTATCTCGGCGCCCCATTCGGCGGTGATGTCCAGCCGGTACGCCTCGGGGGCCATGGACTCGTCGATGCTCAGCGAGACCGCGTTGCTGCCGCCCGCGGGGCCGGGGGCCAGCGGCAGCCCCAGCGCGGCCCCGAGGGTGGCGCGCAGCCAGCGCTCGGTGGTCTCGGTCCCGGGCGCCGCCCAGAGGGTGGTGGCCGAGTCGGGGACGAAGCCACCGCTCTGTGGGCCTTCGACACTGACAGGCGCCGGGATCAGGTCCATCACGTCAGTCCTCAGTCCTCGTTCGGCTGGCATATGCCGGAGTCAATGGGTCGTTGGAGCGTGCACGTGGACACTAGGCCCGGCCCTGACGAACGGACAAGCGGTCTCAACCATTCGGTGATCAGGCACACGTGAGCGTTCCCTGGCACGTCTGTGCGCCCGGTCCGTCCGTGCACCTCCGACCTACCCGCTCACGCGCCCGCCGACGCGAAAGGCTCCGGGGCGCGCGAGTGCGCGCCCCGGAGCCGTCCGGCGCTCGACGAAGAACGACGGGCTCCGGGCCGTGTGGTGAGAGTCCCGTCCGGCTCCCGCCCTGCGGGCGGACGACGGTACTTTCAGAACACGCCTAGTTCTTACCCTTGCCGCTCTTGTCCTTGCCGCCCTTGTCCTTGTCCCCGCCGGGGCCCATGGACTCGTAGATCTCCTTGCACATCGGACAGACCGGGTACTTCTTGGGGTCGCGCCCCGGTACCCAGACCTTTCCGCACAGTGCCACCACAGGAGTGCCGTCGAGGGCACTCGCCATGATCTTGTCCTTCTGGACGTAGTGGGCGAAGCGCTCGTGGTCGCCGTCGCCGTGCGACACCTTCGGTGTCGGCTCCACGAGGGTGCCCGTACCTGCCCCGCGCTCGGGCTCAAGAGTGCTCATAACCGCCAAGGGTACCCACGCTCGCGCCATCCTGAGGGCTCCGGGCCCAGGGGCGGTGTCCGAACACTCCGCAGCCGCCCGCTCACGCGTCAGTTGAGCGAGGGGTCGTCCGGATAGGTCGCCACCATGGCCAGTTCGCTGCGCTGTCTGCGCAGCACCGCGCGCCACAGGCTCTCCGGCCGCGGCGACGACACGTCGCCGGGCTCCGACTCGACCACGTACCAGGCGCCTTCGCTCAGCTCGTCCTCCAGCTGGCCCGGCCCCCAGCCCGCGTAACCGGCGAAGATCCGCAGCGAGCCGAGGGCCCGCGCGAGCAGTTCGGGCGGCGTCTCCAGATCGACCAGGCCGATCGCGCCGTGCACCCGCCGCCAGCCGAGGGGCCCTTCGTCACCGGGGATGACCGCGAGCCCGAGCGCCGAGTCGAGGGATACCGGTCCGCCCTGGAAGACCACACCCGGGTCGCCGGCCAGCCCGCCCCAGGACTCCAGGATGTCCCCGACGTCCACGGGCGTGGGCCGGTTGAGGACCACGCCGAGTGACCCCTCCTCGTCATGGTCGAGCAGGAGCACCACCGCGCGGTCGAAATTCGGATCCGCCAGGGCCGGAGTCGCGACGAGCAGCCGCCCTGTGAGCGAGGACACCTCGGTCATGCGAGACATGATCCCGCACATTCGCCTTCCGCGGGGGCCGCGCGGCAGAGTGCGCGTGATCGCAGCTCAGGCGCACGGCGGCACGGGGAGCGCAAGGAACCGCCGCACCCTGGACCGAAGCGGACACGGCAAGAAGGGTGACTCTCCGCAAGGGACGGCGGACGGAAAGTGTCCGGCCGTCTTCTCTGCGGCTTCGGCCTGTCCGATGCCTTACGGCACAGGGGTGCGAGCCCCTTACTCTTTTGCTTTGGCCCCCTGTCCGACGACACCGGAACGCGAGATTCATGACCGGCACAGCTGATGTAATGCTTGTCCACGGCGGAACCCCGCTGGAGGGTGAGATCCGCGTCCGAGGCGCGAAGAACCTGGTGCCGAAGGCCATGGTCGCCGCCCTTCTCGGCAGCGGGCCAAGCAGACTGCGCAACGTGCCCGACATCCGTGACGTACGGGTGGTCAGGGGGCTGCTCCAGCTGCACGGCGTGACCGTGCGCCCCGGTGAGGAACCGGGCGAGCTGATCCTCGACCCCTCGCACGTCGAGAGCGCCAACGTCGCGGACATCGACGCCCACGCGGGCTCGTCGCGCATCCCGATCCTGTTCTGCGGCCCGCTGCTGCACCGCCTCGGCCACGCCTTCATCCCCGGCCTCGGCGGCTGCGACATCGGCGGCCGGCCCATCGACTTCCACTTCGAGGTGCTGCGCCAGTTCGGCGCGACGATCGAGAAGCGCGCGGACGGGCAGTATCTGGAGGCCCCGCAGCGGCTGCGCGGCACGAAGATCCGGCTGCCGTACCCCTCGGTCGGCTCGACGGAGCAGGTGCTGCTGACGGCCGTTCTGGCCGAGGGCGTCACCGAGTTGTCGAACGCCGCGGTGGAGCCGGAGATCGAGGACCTGATCTGCGTGCTCCAGAAGATGGGCGCGATCATCTCGATGGACACCGACCGGACGATCCGGATCACCGGGGTCGACACGCTCGGCGGCTACAACCACCGCGCCCTGCCGGACCGGCTGGAGGCCGCGTCCTGGGCGTCGGCCGCGCTGGCGACCGAGGGCAACATCTACGTACGCGGCGCGCAGCAGCGGTCGATGATGACCTTCCTGAACACCTTCCGCAAGGTCGGCGGGGCCTTCGAGATCGACGACAAGGGCATCCGCTTCTGGCACCCGGGCGGCCCGCTCAACGCGATCGCCCTGGAGACCGACGTACACCCCGGTTTCCAGACCGACTGGCAGCAGCCGCTGGTGGTGGCGCTGACGCAGGCGGCGGGCCTGTCCATCGTCCACGAGACGGTGTACGAGTCGCGGCTCGGCTTCACCTCCGCGCTCAACCAGATGGGCGCCCACATCCAGTTGTACCGGGAGTGCCTGGGCGGCTCGGACTGCCGCTTCGGCCAGCGCAACTTCCTTCACTCCGCGGTCGTGTCGGGCCCCACGAAGCTCCAGGGCGCCGACCTGGTCATCCCCGACCTGCGGGGCGGCTTCTCGTATCTGATCGCGGCTCTGGCGGCGCAGGGCACCTCGCGGGTGCACGGCATCGACCTGATCAACCGCGGCTACGAGAACTTCATGGAGAAGCTGGTCGAGCTGGGCGCGAAGGTCGAACTCCCGGGCGGCTCCGTCGTCTGACACCTCGTCCTCGAACGCCAAGGGCGGTCACCCCGACCGGGGTGACCGCCCTTGTGCCGTGCCTGAGGGTTACTTGCCCTTGGCGGCTTCCTTGAGCTTGGAGCCCGCGGAGACCTTCACGCTGTAACCGGCCGGGATCTGGATCGGGTCGCCGGTCTGCGGGTTACGAGCGGTGCGAGCGGCACGGTGGGTGCGCTCGAAGGTCAGGAAGCCGGGGATGGTGACCTTCTCGTCGCCCTTGGCGACGATCTCGCCGACCGTCTCGGCGAGGGCGGCCAGCACGGCGTCGGCATCCTTGCGAGTCACCTCGGCGCGGTCGGCCAGGGCGGCCACCAGCTCACTGCGGTTCATGTTGTTACTCCCGTGTTCTTCTTGCGTGTGAGGCGTGAGATCGAAGCCGATGCTGCCAGGACCCTCTGACAGTCCCGTCGAGCGGGTCTGTTTTTCAGGTCTTCGCGCCCCAGTGGGGTATCCCCTGGACATAGTCCTTGAGAAAGCATCCTGCCCCCACCAGCGGCGGGAAAGCCAATCCGGGCCCTGAAACCCCCTTGGAGCAGCGGGCTCATGGTCCGTCACCCTAGAGGTGGGTTCACGGTGCCGCGAATCGCGACGCGCCGGGCGTCAGACGGACGTGGCGCCTGTCACAACGGCGCCGGCGGCCTTGGCGGCGGTCCGTACGGCACCCGCCACAGCGCCCGCGACCTTGTCGTTGAAGACCGACGGAACGATGTAGTTCGGGTTGAGTTCGTCACCCGTGACAACGTCCGCGAGGGCCGTCGCGGCGGCGAGCATCATCTCCGTGTTGACGGTGCGTGACTGCGCGTCGAGAAGACCGCGGAAGACGCCGGGGAAGACCAGGACGTTGTTGATCTGGTTGGGGAAGTCGGAGCGGCCGGTGGCCACAACTGCCGCTGTCTCGCGGGCGATTGCCGGGTCGACCTCGGGGTCGGGGTTGGCCAGCGCGAAGACGATCGCGCCGTCCGCCATGGCCGCGACGTCCTCGCCGTTCAGGACGTTCGGGGCGGAGACACCGATGAAGACGTCGGCGTCGACGACGGCCTCCTTGAGGGTGCCGGTGACGCCCTCCGGGTTGGTGTTGTCGGCGATCCAGCGCAGGGGCGATTCGGCCGCCGCGGAGACCAGGTCGGCGCGGTCGGCGTGCACCACCCCATGGATGTCGGCCACGACCGTGTGCTTGACGCCGGCCGCGATAAGAAGTTTCAGAATCGCTGTACCGGCGGCACCCGCGCCCGACATGACGACCCGTACGTCACCGATCTCCTTGCCGACCACGCGCAGCGCGTTGGTCAGCGCGGCGAGCACCACGATGGCCGTGCCGTGCTGGTCGTCGTGGAAGACCGGGATGTCCAGGGCCTCGCGCAGCCGCGCCTCGATCTCGAAGCAGCGGGGGGCGGAGATGTCCTCCAGATTGATTCCGGCGAAGCCGGGCGCGATCGCCTTGACGATGGCGACGATCTCGTCGGTGTCCTGGGTGTCCAGGCAGATCGGCCAGGCGTCGATCCCGGCGAAGCGCTTGAACAGGGCCGCCTTGCCCTCCATGACGGGCAGCGCGGCCATCGGGCCGATGTTGCCGAGACCCAGCACCGCGGAGCCGTCGGTGACGACCGCGACGGAGTTGCGCTTGATGGTGAGCCTGCGGGCGTCCTCGGGGTTCTCGGCGATCGCCATGCAGACCCGTGCCACACCCGGCGTGTAGACCATCGAGAGGTCGTCACGGTTGCGGATGGGGTGCTTGGACTGCATCTCGATCTTGCCGCCGAGGTGCATCAGGAACGTACGGTCGGAGACCTTGCCGAGGGTGACGCCCTCGATGCCCCGCAGTTCCTCGACGATCTCGTCCGCGTGGCTGGTGGAGCTGGCGGCGATCGTGACGTCGATCCGCAGCTTCTCGTGGCCGGACGCGGTGACGTCCAGACCGGTCACCGAGCCGCCGGAGGATTCCACGGCCGTGGTCAGCTGGGACACCGCGGTACCGCTCGCGGGTACTTCCAGCCGGACCGTCATCGAGTACGAGACGCTTGGCGCCGTTGCCATGACCGTGTTCCTCTGCTTTCCCTGGCTTCACTTGCCGCACCGCCTCGCCCCTGGGGTCCGGCGGAACTTTCCGATCGTCGCACCTACCTGCTGGTAGGCGGTAACGGGGGGCGGGCCGGGAAATCAGGAGCGGGTCCGCGTCAGTGTGTGACGCGGACCCGCTCCTGTGAAGACGTATTCCGGTGAATGTCCGTGAACACTAAGAAGAAAAAGATGGCACCGACCCGCCATGCTCGCCTCGCGGCAAGTGGTCGCTCGAAGCGACGAAGGTTGGGCCCGGGGGCTTGGATCGAGTCGGTGCCAGTGTCAGGCTAACAAAGCCACCCCGGAAAGTGATTCCCGTAGCTGGGTTGACTTGACGATCATTCTCTGAGGAGGTCGGGAACTCCCTGCTCGTCGGGGTCGTCGCGGTCCGCCGAGACGACCGTCAGCTGCTGCGTCGCGCGGGTGAGGGCCACGTACAGCACCCGCAGTCCGGCCGGGGACTCGTCGGCGATCTCGGCCGGCGAGACGACCACCGTGGCGTCGTACTCCAGCCCCTTCGCCTCCAGGCTGCCGAGCGCCACCACCCGGTCGCCGAGCCCCGCCAGCCAGCTTGCCGCCTGTTCCCTGCGGCTCATGGCCACGACCACGCCGATCGTCCCGTCGACGCGGTCCAGGAGGCGCGCTGCCTCCTCCCGTACGGTCCGGGCCAGGTCACCGCCGCGTACGGCGCTGAAGCGCGGCTCGACGCCCGTGGAGCGGACGGCGGCCGGGGACTCCATGCCCGGCATCGCGAGGGCCAGCACCCTGGCGGCGAGGGCGGCGATCTCGGCCGGGTTGCGGTAGTTCACGGTGAGGGTGAAGTGGCGGCGCGGGCGGTTTCCCAGGGCCTCGTCGCGCGCCTCCGCCGCCTCGTCCGGGTCCGACCAGGACGACTGGGCGGCGTCGCCGACCACCGTCCAGGTGGCATGCCGGCCACGGCGGCCGACCATCCGCCACTGCATCGGGGTGAGGTCCTGCGCCTCGTCCACGATGACGTGGGCGTACTCCGTACGCTCCGCCGCGAGTCGTTCCGCGCGCTCCCGCTGCGACTCCTCGCGCTGCGGCATCAGCTCTTCGAGCCCGGTCAGCTGGTCCAGCGGGTCCAGCTCGCGGCGCTTGCGCCGGCGGGGCGGTGAGCCGAGCAGCTGCTCCAGCTCGTCGAGGATCGCCACATCGTGCACGGACAGCGGCCCCGTGCCGTCGGGACCGGCGCGCCGCAGGGAGCGGGCGACCTTCCTGGTCTCGGTCGGGTTCAGGATACGGCGGGCCCAGCGGCCGAGCCGGCGCTCGTCGGCCATCGCGGCGAGCACTCCGCGCGCGGTGAGTTCGGGCCACCAGGCGTCCAGGAACTCGATGAAGTTGTCCTCGGACGCCACGTCCTCGTCGAAGCCGCCGCGCAGTTCGGCGGCCAGCTGGGCGTCGCCCGCGGCCATGTGGTCCCCGGCCCGGGACGCCGCGCCGGACTTCGCCCAGAGCGCGTCGAGCAGCAGCTTCCTGGCGCGCGGGCGCAGCAGGTTGACGGGGGCGGTGCCGGTGAGGGCGGACTGCCTGATGCGGTACAGCTCGTCTGACTCCAGCTCCAGGCGGCGGCCGAGCGCGACCACCCGCAGCCGGGTGGGTGTCACGCCGCGCCCGGATGTCGGGGACGTACCGCCGCGCGACGAGTCGAAATCGCCGCTGCCGCCGTCCCCGAAGGAGAGCTGGCCGGCTCCCTGACCGGCCGCCGGACGGCCGCCGCGCCCACCGCGGCCCCCGGCGGGCGCCCTGTCCCCTTCCAGAGCCCCGCGCGCCGCCTTGCGCAGCACCTTGAGCATGCGTGCCGAGCCCTTGACGCGGGACACGGCGGGTTCGTCGTACGCGGTGGCCTCCGCGCCGTCCACGAGCGACCCGACCGCGCGGATCGCGACCTGCCCCTCCTCGCCCAGGGACGGCAGCACACCTTCCGTGTACGCGACGAGCAGCGGCGTCGGCGAGACGACGAGGATGCCGCCCGCGTACCGCCGCCTGTCCTGATAGAGCAGGTACGCGGCGCGGTGCAGCGCGACGGCGGTCTTGCCGGTGCCGGGACCGCCGGACACCTCGGTGACGGACGCGGCGGGCGCCCGGATCACCAGGTCCTGCTCGGCCTGGATGGAGGAGACGATGTCCCGCATGGTGTGGCTGCGGGCCTGGCCGAGGGCCGCCATGAGCGCGCCGTCGCCGATGACGGGGAGCGCCGCGCCGTTCAGCGTGGCGGTCAGCTCCGGGCGCATCAGGTCGTCCTCGACGCCGAGGACCTTGCGGCCCTTGGAGCGGATGACACGGCGCCGTACGACCCGGCCGGGGTCGACCGGTGTCGAGCGGTAGAACGGCGCCGCGGCCGGAGCGCGCCAGTCGATGACCAGCGGCGAGTAGTCGGAGTCCAGGACTCCGATCCGGCCGATGTGCAGCGTCTCGGCGATGTCGGCGGTGTCGTCGTCGCGTACGGCGTCGTCGGCGGGCTCGACGGAGGTGTACGCGCCGTCCGGGCCCTTCTTGCCGTCCTTGCCGGGCAGCAGGTCGACCCGCCCGAAGAGGAAGTCCTCGAATTCGTTGTTGAGCCGGTTGAGATGGATTCCGGCCCGGAACACCTGCGCGTCGCGTTCGGCGAGCGCGCCCGGTGTGCCGACCTGACCGCGCTTGGCGGCGTCGTTCATCAGGAATTCCGCCTCGTCGATCTTCTCTTCGAGGCGGCGGTAGACCTGATCGAGATGTTCCTGCTCGACACCGATCTCGCGGTCGCGCACGGAGTCGGCCCCCGCGGGGCTCGCGGGGTCCTTCCCCGTCGCGTACACGGGGTCGCTTATGGCGTCGTTTCCCTTGTCCCGTACGGGATCGACAACCGATCCGGCGGATTCAACAGCGGCATCCTGCGCGGCCACCGAGGCCCCCTTCTGACGTGCACTGGGCAGCCGTCAACCGTACGCGAAGGGGGCGGGTATGTCAGGCCTCGACCTCCACCAGACGCTTGCCGTCAAATGTCCGGACCTCGAAGTGGTCGATGTCGTTCCGCTCCATGGCCGAGCCGCCGTGCACGTACAGCGGGTTCTTCGCCACGTCGTGCGTGCTGTCCGGGATGCCGTAACCCCACTTCGGCACGGCCCAGGAGGTGACTATCTCCTCCTCGCCGGTCTTGGACACGGCGATGAGGCTGCACTTCAGCGGCCCCTTGACGTTCTTCAGCTCCAGGACGGCATGCGTCCCCCAGCCCTTGGGCTCCATGCCGACGGTCGCGCTGACCTTCGTCGTGGGGTCCGTCGCCTCGACCTTCTCCGGCATGTGCTCGAAGAAGGCGTCCTCGGCGGGGCTGGTGGGGTGCGGGTCCGCGGCCTGGTTGCTCGTGCCACCGTCGCCGGAGGTGGCGACGACCGCCACGGCGGGACCGCCGATGACCAGCGCGGCGGCCGCGGCCACCAGATACATCGAGCGGCGCCTGCGCTTGGCGCGCTTGACCGCGACCTCGTCGACGAGCCGGTCGAGCAGCCGCGGGCTGGGCTGCACGGTGACGGCGGGCGCCGTCGGCGGCGCGGGCGCGGCGGCGCGCCCGAACGGGGAGGCCGAGGGGACCGCGGCGGGCTGGGCGAAGGGGTCGGACCTGCCGAACGGCGAGGACCGCCCGACCGGGTCCGGATTGTCCGCCAGCATGGCCAGCATCGGCTCCATCCCGGCGAACTCCTCCAGATGGAGCGCGCAGATGTGGCAGCCGGCGAGGTGCGCCTCGAAGGCGGTGGCGTCGGCCTCGTCCAGAATGCCGAGCACGTACGCCGCCGCCGCGTCGTGCGCGGTCGTGCCGTCGCCCTGCCCGGACTGCTCGTACGTCGTCATGCCGAGACCCCCCTCTCCTCCAGCGCGAGCTTCATGGACCGCAGTGCGTAGAACACACGCGAACGCACGGTCCCACTGGGTATACCAAGCGTCTCGGCGGCCTCGTTGACCGTGCGTCCCTTGAAGTACGTCTCCACCAGAACTTCCCGGTGGGCGGGGGTCAAATCATCGAGGGCATCAGAGAGCGTCATCAGCCACAACGCCTTGTCGATCTCGTCCTCCGCGGGCATGACCTCCAGCGGCGACGGGTCGACCTCCTGCGGCCGGGCCTGCCGGCTGCGGTGACCGTCGATGACGATGCGTCGGGCGACCGTCACCAGCCAGGGTCGGACAGAGCCGGTCGCCCGATTGAGCTGACCGGCGTTCTTCCAGGCACGGATGAGCGTCTCCTGCACGACATCCTCGGCCCGTTGCCGGTCACCCGCGACGAGGCGCAGGACGTAGGCGAGCAGCGGTCCGGCGTGTTCCCGGTAGAGGGCTCGCATCAGCTCCTCGTCGGGGACGGAGGTGTTGGTGCGCTGTGCCTCGCTCCGGTGCCGGGCCCGGTGAGGTCGGTCATCGGCCACGGCCGCATCCTCGCGCACCTGAACCTCCCGGGTCGAGACCTTGAGACGGCTGCTTGTTCCCATCACGGTGACTTACGGACCGGTGGGAAGATCTGCTCAACGGCGCAGCGGAAATCTTTCAAGATCTTTTACGGGGGTGCCGGGGGCCGGTGCCGGGGGCCGGACCGGGGCAGGGGTCAGGCGCGGGCGAGCGCCGCCCGGCGCCGGTGTCTCGCGACCCGCTCCCTGTTGCCGCACACCTCGCTGGAGCACCAGCGCCGCCGCCGCCCGCGCGAGGTGTCCAGATACACCCGCCGGCAGCTGTCGCCCTCGCACTGCCGCAGCCGCGCCCGTGCGACGGGGTCGGTCAGCAGGTCCACGGTGTCCCTGGCCACCGCCGCGAGCAGCGCGCCGCATTCGGGCTCGTCGCTCAGCGTCCGGACGAGGCCTCCGCCCGGCTCACGTACGGCCCGGATCCCGGGCGGCGCACCGGCCGCGATCGCGTTGACGCGGTCCAGGGCGGCTGCCGCGTACCGCCCGTCGATCTCGGCGCGCACCAACTGGCCGACGCAGTCGCGCAGTTCGGCGAAGCGCTGGACCCAGCCGGTGTCGACGCCGACGAGCGGGGTACCGGGGGGTACGAGGCCCGAGCCGGTGAGCCAGCTGCCGAGGAGTCCCGTGTCGTCGGCCCGTGGCCCTTCGTCGAACCCCTTCGGGTCCGGCTCGCCGGTGGCCACCAGATCCAGGCAGACGCGCCCGGAGTCGAATCTCCACTCGTACGAGCCCACGCCCGTAGTCATGTGCCTGTCACCGCCTCGGTACCGTACTGCCGCCTACTCCCCAGAGTGCATGCCCCGGCACGTCTCCGGCACCCCTCCGGAAGCAACTCACTTCAACCTCGGCCGGTGAATTCTGGGCGCGGGGCGGAACCCCGGCCCCCGAAAGCGCCCTCTTACGGTTTTACGGTGCGGCCGGTTTCAGGGCGAGGTGCTCCAGCCGCCCTACAGCGCGGTGTTCGGCGGCCCGTCATGCAGGATCCGCTGGAAGAGAAGGTGGTCGCGCCAGGCCCCGTCGATGTGCAGATAGCACGGCGCCGTCCCGATCAGCTCGAACCCGCACTTGCCCAGGACCCGTTGCGAGCCGATGTTGGACGGCATCGTGCTCGCCTCGATCCGGTGCAGCCCCAGATCCTCCAGAGCGGCCCGGCAGACCTCCTCGACGGCACGGGTGGCCAGTCCGCGCCCGGTGTACGCGGCGTCGACCCAGTAGCCGAGGCCGGCGCTGCGGAACGGCCCGAGAACGAGGGTGGAGAGGGTGGCCTGGCCCACGACATCGGCCCCGTCGACGAAGAGCCAGCGGAGGGCGGAGGGGTCGGCCAGCAGGGTGGCCTGCGCCTCGGGGGTGAAGAAGTCGGCCGGGCGGTACGGCGACCAGGGACCCATGTGATCCCTGTTGCGCAGGAGCGCCTCGGCGAGAGCACCGGCGTCCTCCGCTCGCGCGGGCCGGAACTGAGGAGAGTCGTTGACCATCCGATTAAAATAGACGCCCCGGTTCCGGTTCGGTACCGCAGCGGTGACCTCGATCGACGGACGGTCATGCGCCCCTGGTCACGGCGGCTGCCGTCACGCGCCCCCGTACTTCGTGCCGGCCGCCGGGTCCAGCGCCAGCCGGTAGCCGCGCTTGACCACCGTCTGGATCAGTTCCGGCGCCCCGAGCGCCGTACGGAGCCGGGCCATGGCCGTCTCGACGGCGTGCTCGTCGCTGCCCGCCCCCGGCAGGGCCCGCAGCAGATCGGCCCGCGAGACGACCCAGCCCGGCCGCTTGGCGAGCGCGTTCACCAGGGCCATTCCGGCGGGCGGTACGGGCCTCAACCCATCGTCCATCAGGACCGCGTGGCCACGTATCTCAAAACGGCGGCCCGCGACCGTCAAGGTCCGGGTACGGCCCGGCAGTTCGAGGCAGAGGACCTGAACGAGCGGGCCCAGGCGGAAGCGTTCGGGCTGGACGGTGTCGATGCCCTGCTCCTGGAGCGGCAGGGCGGTGACGGGCCCGACACAGGCGGCGAGCACGTCGTGGTGGAGCGCGTCGACCAGACCGGCCAGCAGACCGCGCTCCCTGGCCCGGGAGAACAGGGAGGCGGCGGCGGGCGCGCTGGTGAAGGTGACCGCGTCCAGGGTGCGCGCGACGGTCGCCTCGATGAGCCGGTCGACGGGCGCGATGTCCTCGGGCGGCATCCAGCGGTAGACGGGTACGACGACGACCTCGGCGCCCCCGGCCCGCAGCGCCTCCACGAATCCGGGCAGCGGCTCACCGTGCAGCTGGAGCGCCACCCGCCGCCCCTCGACGCCCTCGGTCAGCAGCCGGTCCAGCACCTCGGCCATGGACTCGGACTCCGGCGACCACTCCTCGGTCAGCCCGGCGGCGCGGATCGCGCCCTTCACCTTCGGCCCGCGCGCCAGCAGTTCGGTGCCGCGCAGGGTGTCGAGCAGGTCCTGGCCGTGGCCCCAGCCGTCGGCCGCCTCCACCCAGCCGCGGAAGCCGATGGCCGTCGTGGCGATCACCACATGGGGCGGGGTGGCGATCAACTCCTTGGTGGCGGCGAGGAGTTCGGTGTCGTCGGAGACCGGCACGATGCGCAGCGCGGGGGCGTGCACGACGACGGCGCCGCGCCGCGTGAGCAGCGCCCCCAGTTCGTCCGCGCGCCTGGCGGCGGTGACCCCGACGGTGAATCCGGCGAGTGGGCCGTGCTGCTGCTGTTCGGACATGGTCTGGTGTCCCGCTCTCTCGTCCGTACGGCTCCGACGCGGAGCCGGGCTCACACCTCCGCGTAATCGAGACCACGCCGCATGCCGCCCCCGGCTCCGGTGTCCGCCTCCGTCGCCGGTCCGGCCGCCTGCTTCCGAAGGTATACCGCCCAGGTGAGCGCCGAGCACACCGCGTAGAAGCCGAGGAAGGCGACGAACGCGGCGGTGCCCGTCCCCCCCGACTGCTGGAAGGACCCCCGGAAGGCGAGGTTGACCCCGAGCCCGCCGAGGGCGCCGACGGCACCGATGATCCCCATGGAGGCGCCGGAGAGCCTGCGTCCGTACCGCGCCGCCTCCTCCCCCGTCATGCCCCTGGCCAGGGCCTTCGTCTGGAAGATGCCGGGGATCATCTTGTACGTCGAGCCGTTGCCGAGGCCGCTGAGCAGGAACAGCGCGGTGAAGCCGACGAGGAAGACGGGCAACGACCCGGTCATCGAGGCGAAGATCACCACGACGGTCGCCGCCGCCATCCCGGCGAAGTTCCACAGGGTGATGCGGGCGCCGCCGTGCCGGTCGGCGAGCCGGCCGCCGACGGGCCGTACCAGCGAGCCGAGCAGCGGGCCGGCGAAGGTCAGGGAAGCCGCCTCCAGCGGCGTACGCCCGAACTGCGTCTGGAGCACCAGCCCGAAGGCGAAGCTGTAGCCGATGAAGGAGCCGAACGTCCCGATGTAGAGCACGGCCATGATCCAGGTGTGCCGGTCGCGTACGGCCTCCTTGGCGGCCCCGGTGTCGTTGCGCACCGGTGCCAGGTTGTCCATGAACAGCGCCGCGCAGACGGCGGCGGCGACGATCAGCGGCAGATACACCGCGAGCACGATCCGGGGATGCGTGGCGCCCGCCGTCCCGATCACGAGCAGGCCGACGAGCTGCACGACCGGTACGCCGACGTTGCCGCCGCCCGCGTTGAGGCCGAGCGCCCAGCCCTTCTCACGGAGCGGGAAGAAGGAGTTGATGTTGGTCATGGAGGAGGCGAAGTTGCCGCCGCCGAGGCCGGTGAGCGCGGCGACGGCCATGAAGGTGGTGTACGAGGTCCCCGGCTCCATCACCGCGTAGGCGGCGCCTGTCGGCAGAAGCAGCAGGAGGGCGCTGACGACGGTCCAGTTACGTCCGCCGAAGCGGGCGACGGCGAAGGTGTACGGGATCCGTACGAGCGCGCCGACGAAGGTGGCCATGCCGATGAGGAAGAACTTCCCGGCCGGGTCGACGCCGTACTCGGGCCCCATGAACAGCACCATCACCGACCAGAGGGTCCAGATGGAGAATCCGATGTGCTCGGACAGCACGGAGAAGAGCAGATTGCGACGGGCGGTCCTGCGGCCCGTCCGCTCCCAGAAGGCGGGGTCCTCCGGATCCCACCGCTCGATCCATCGTCCTCTTTCGGCGCCGGGCGCCGCATCGGTGATCGTCGGGCCGGTCATCGCGCCTCCACTGACGGTGCGGTTCGAAGACTCCCGACCGTAGGGACGCCGCGTTTCGCCGGGGTGCCCCGAGATGACCGGCACGCAACCTTGCTCTCACCCGGGGGCGGGCGCGGCTGTGAGCCCGCCCCCCGGACGCGTTCACCAGCGCGTCACCGTGAAGTCGACCGGCCGGGGGCGCAGGGCCGCGGTGCGGATCGCCAGGGCCCGCATACGACGGTCCGCCTCGGCGGCCGTCAGGTGGTTGCGGTCGCCGTGGCCGGGGAGCAGCCACTCGAAGCGGAAGGCATCGACGCCGACGGTACGGGCGAGGGAGGCGGCCAGTTCCTCGATGGAGTACCAGGTGACGTTCTCGACCACCTCGATGTCACCGGTGGTGCGGGACCAGTAGAAGCTGTCGCCGCTGAAGCAGTACCGCTCGTCGGCGACGTACACCACGCTGCCGCGCGTGTGGCCGGGCAGCGGATGGGCGACGACCCCGTCGGTGATCTCGACGGCCCCGGTGCCCCGCAGCACCTGGTCGGCGTCGGGCGCGGCGTCGAGGTCGCCCTCGTGGATCCAGAGCCGGGCACCGAACCGGTCGGCGTACGCGCGGCCGTGCGCCGCGTGGTCCCGGTGGGTGAGCAGGACGTCGGAGACGGGGCCGAGCGCCTCGAACCGGACCGCGAGTGCCTCGCTCCAGCGCGGGGTGTCCACCATGACCTGGCTCCCGGACGGACGCCGGACCAGGTAGGAGTTGGCGGCGGCGGTCGTGGGGGCGTTGTGTCCGCAGAGGCGCACGGTGGCGTCGAGCGGCATCGGGTACGGGTCGAGCTCCGGATCGAGCCGGCGGCCCGGCGGCGGGCGGACGGAGCGGGTGTGGCAGGCGAAGGCGGCGGCGTGCAGCCGCTGTTCGTCCGCCGCGTCGCGCGGCTGGCGGACGACGGCGGACCGGCCGCCGACGGCGGCGATCAGACCCGGCGCGAGCTGGCGGGACACGTCGCAGTCCGTGCAGCGCTCGTCCACGTGCCATTCGGCGCCGGTGGTGGGAGTGTCCGGGTCGGTGGAGGTGTCGGTCACGGTGTCGCTCCTGTGCGGCTCGTCCCGGTCCCGTATCGGTCGCGTACGGGACGGCGTACCGGCCGCGTACGAAGAGGACGTACCGGCCGGACAGGTACGAGACTCCCCTTCCGCCGGGGGAAAGCGGAAGGGGGTCCCGGCCTTGTTTCTCGCCTCCGGAGGCCATCTCGGGGACGGGCGCGGCGCGCTTTTGGTGCGTACATGACACAGCCGCCCACCAGCGGAGCCGACGGTCAGCGGCGGTCCGGCGAGCCCGCGTGCGCGGGCGGCGCTTGGCGCCCGGACGTAGCCGGATCGGAGCGGTGCGACCCCTTCGACCCGCCTGGGCCGCCGGAAGTGCCCGAGCCGCCCCGGCCGTTCGGCCAGAGCCTCGGCCGCCGTTTCGCCGCGATGTCCTCGACCCACCCGAAGGCGAGGATCGCGAGGGCCAGCAACGGCCAGATCAGGACCAGCGGCAGCACCGGATACAGCAGGTCCACCAGGTCACCGTGGGCGGACAGGACAGGGGCGTCGTAGAGCAGGTCGATGACCGGGAAGGTCGCCATGATCAGCAGGTTGTGCCAGAGATAGACCGTCACGGCACGGTTGTTGGCGAGCGTGATCGTGGAGTCGAACCGCGCCAGTCTTCCGGGCAGTTGCCGCCAGGAGGGCGCGTACTGGAGCAGGATCGCGCAGAAGCCGAGCGACCAGGTGGCCTGGGCCAGCGGGATCTCGTCCAGATTCCAGCCCTCCTCGGTGAGATGCCCGGAGGCCCACCAGATCCCGAAGACCATGGCGAAGGAGGCCAGCGAGACCGTGATGTACCGCGGCAGCCGCTTGAACAGGCCCTCGTGATGGACGAAGCCGAGAATCCAGCACGCGCCGTAGACCGCGAAGTCCGTGAGCGCCTCGCCCGTCTCGCCGGGGATCTCCACCCAACCGGTGCCGATGACCGCCGTCAGCGCGAGGGGCGCGAGCAGCGTCGCCCACGGCGCCCGCCGGAAGGCCCACATCAGCAGCGGCGAGGCCAGTACGAACCAGAGATAGGTACGGATGTACCAGAGCGGACCCACCGCCTGGTCGGCCCAGTCCTGTTCGAGCAGCCCCCCGGCATCGCCGCTCTCCGCCGGGAACGGCGGCGCCCCGACCGGGAACAGGTAGTTGGCCGACTTGAGGAACCACCAGAGGCCCTCCTCGCCGGCCCCCCGCCAGCCCATCACGAACATCAACGGGACGACGACCAGCCCGAACACCCACATCGGCGGCAGCAGCCGGCGCATCCGGCCCCGGACGACGTCCGACGTCGGCCGGCCGCCGAGCGAGCGGGCCATCAGCGAGCCCGCCAGCGCGAACATCACACCCATGGACGGGAAGAGGACCGTCAGCCAGGCCCAGCCGAAGATGTGGTAGATCACCACCCGGCCCAGTGCCACCGTACGCAGAAGGTCGAGATAGCGGTCACGCCCGGACGGGCGCTCGCCTTCGGCGGAGCTCCCGCTCATGCCACCGGCCCCCGGACGTCGTCGCGCCGCCGGCCGGCCGTGGACCCCGGCGCCTCCACGGCGCCCGTGCGGCGCAGCTTCTGCCAGCGGAGCCGGCCGCCGGTGAGGGCGGTGATCCAGGACTGGAGCAGCACCACGTACATCAGCTGCCGGTAGAGGATCTGCTGGAGTGGCAGCGAGATCAGATGGATCATGCGCTCGCGGTCGAGCCGGAAGGCGTACGCGGCGCAGACCGCCTGTACGGCCAGCACACCCAGCCACGCGATGACGGTGTTCCTCGTGGGGCCGAAGACCAGGCCGTACAGCAGGAACACGTCGATGAGCGGCGCCAGCAGCGGGAACAGCACCATGAACAGCGAGACCAGCGGCAGTCCGACGCGGCCGAAGCGCCCCGAGGGCCCCCGCTCGACGACCGCGCGGCGGTGCTTCCAGATCGCCTGCATCGTGCCGTAGCTCCAGCGGTAGCGCTGGGACCACAGCTGCTGCACGGACTCGGGCGCCTCGGTCCACGCACGGGCCCGCTCCGCGTACACCACCCGCCAGCCGTCACGATGCAGGGCCATGGTGATGTCGGTGTCCTCGGCGAGGGTGTCCTCGCTCATCCCGCCGACCCGCTCCAGGGCCTGGCGGCGGAAGGCCCCGACGGCGCCCGGGATGGTGGGCATGCAGCCCATCAGGTCGTACATACGGCGGTCCAGATTGAAGCCCATCACATACTCGATGTGCTGCCAGGCACCGATGAGGGTGTCGCGGTTGCCGACCTTGGCGTTGCCGGCGACGGCCCCGACCCTCGGATCGCCGAACGGCTGGACCAGCTCACGCACGGTGGACGGCTCGAAGACGGTGTCGCCGTCCATCATCACGACGATGTCGTGACCGGCGTGCGCGATGCCGTTGTTGAGGGCGGCGGGCTTGCCTCCGTTGACCTGCCGTACGACATGTACGTTCGGGAGCCACATGGCCTCGACGATGTCCGCCGTCCCGTCCGTCGAGCCGTCGTCGATGACGATGACCTCGATGGGATGGTCGCTCTCCATCAGGGAGCGGACCGTGTTGGCTATGCACTCGCGTTCGTTGTAGGCGGGCACGAGCACCGTCACCGGTTCGGTGACCGGCTCGCCCCAACTGAAGCCGCGTCTGCGCACCTTGCGCGCGTGCGCGAAGGAGAGCACCAGCATCAGTCCGAACCGTGCGATGACCAGCACGCCGATCACGGCGAGCCCGGCGACCAGCGCGCTGGTGGTGGCCTCGGAGACCGCGACGGCGCCGACGAATGCCTTGCCCTGGAGGAGTTCGACACCGGAGACGCGCGTATGGGCGCTCGGGGCGCCCAACGCCTCGGTGAGGTTGGCGAACTCGTACCCCTTGTCCTGCATCTTCGGCAGGAGGTGACCCAGTGCGGCGACGGTCTGCGAGCGGTCGCCGCCGGAGTCGTGCATCAGCACGATCGCGCCCCGCGGGCTCTTCGGCGTGGCGTTACGACTGATCACACCGACGCCCGGTCGCTTCCAGTCCTCGCTGTCCGTGTTGTTGAGCACGGTGATGTAGCCGAGGCCCCCGATGTACTCGGTGACCGGCCAGGACCTGTTGTCCATCGCGTCGGCGAAGGAGGAGTACGGCGGCCGGAACAGGGACGTGCGGATACCGGCCGCGCCCGCGAGGACCAGCTGGTTCTGGGTCAGCTCCCACTCGATCCGGGACTCGGACTGGTACGCGAGGTCAGGGTGGTTGAAGGTGTGCAGCCCGATCTCGTGGCCCTCGTCGACCATCCGCCGCACCAGGTCCGGATGGCGCGAGGCCATCGTGCCGGTGACGAAGAAGACGGCGTGCGCGTCGTACTCCTTGAGCTTGTCGAGGACCTTGGGCGTCCACTCCGGGTCGGGTCCGTCGTCGAAGGTCAGCACGAGCTTGCGGTCGGGAATCCTGAGCGCCTTGGCCGTGGTCGTCCCGCGCGCGTCTATGACCGGGCCGCCGCCCAGTATCCGGTCCGGCACCTGGTTGGTCGGGGCCGGCGGGCGTACGCGATGGTCCGCGAGGATCTCGCTGTGCACATACCCGCGGAGCATCAGCATCGCGAGCAGGGCCACGAGAAGCAGCGAGGGCAGCAGATAGCGCATGGGCAGTCTGCGTCTGGCGACGCGCCCCGGCTTCCGCTTGGTCTGGCCGTGCTTGTGGGACGGGGCCCGTCTGCCAGAAGGGTTCATTTCTACTGGGCGCCTTCCGCGACTGCCTGTTGGCCGTCCTGATCAACGGGTGGATCGACGGGCGCTGAGTCCGTCGGGCTGGGGTCGGGATCGGGATCCGGACCGGGATCGACCGGCCCCGGGTCGGACTCACCGGGGTCGGGATCGGGGTCGGGGTCGGGCTTCGGATCCGGATCGCCGGGGTCCGGCTTCGGATCGGGCTTACCGGGATCCGGGTCCGGGTCGGGCTTCCCGGAGGGCGAGCCGGACGGGTCCGGCCCGTCCGAGGCTCCGGTGCTCGCGCCGCTCGGCGCCCGCGAGCCTGCGACGGATTCCGTCGGGCTTGGGTCGAGGCCCCCGGCACCCGGCGTGGCCACCACGGTGGGCCGGTCCTTCGGGGGCGGCTGTATCTCGACCTTGTCCGAGTCGCGCTTGTCACTGACGCCGGGTATCTGGAGCCAGGGAGCGCTGGAATTGCCGCCCATCAGGGAGGCGACCAGGGCGACGGCGTAACAGGCGCTGGCTATCGCCAACACCCAGCCGAGACGCCGGAGTTTCTTGCTCCGCCGACCGCTGGCGTCGACGAAGACGGGACCGTCGGAGCTGTCCGCGGCGCGCGCCGCGGATCCGCCGTCGGCCTCGGTGGCCGGGCCGGGCAGCTCGGAGAGCTGCCGTCCCAGACCGTCGAGCTCGACGGTGACATCCATCGGCTCATGCGTATGCCCCTTTTGGGCATCTTCTCGCCAATTGTTCACTGCTGTACGCACATCCCCCACACCGGATCACTGGGTGCGTCCATGAAATCTGGCCGGAATACGGCCGTCGGCCGGGCCCCCACCCGAACCGAGCGCCCCCACCACTTGCACCCGGACCCAGAATGTAGCGTACGGCGACCACACCCGTGCGCCTACTTCAGCAGTTGTTAGGCGTCTGTACGACTTCGTTGCCGAACGGCCAATCTTGAGGGAAAAATTCCCTCTGCCCGTTCGGGCGCACGGCGAAGGCCCCGCTGCCACCAGGGCAGCGGGGCCTTCGCCTCACATGGGAACTGTGGAGATGGCGGGAATCGAACCCGCGTCCAACGGTGCGGAACCAGGGCTTCTCCGAGTGCAGTTCGCTGCGCTTTTCTCGGCCCCGGAGATCACACGAACAAGTCTCCGACGGGCTCAGTCACTGTTTGATTTCCCACCGTGCCCCGTGACCGAACACGGTGGTTTAGTTCCCTGAGTGATGCCAGGATCCGGGTCGGGAACACTCCCGGGCTGACACTCCACGGAGTCTTCGCTAGCTGCTAATTAAGCAGCGAGAGCGAAGGTGGAGGAATCGCGCTTGGAATTGGCGATTATTGTTTGCGACATATGGTTAACGAGATCATTGCCGCTTCCTCGACTCGCTTCCCCTGCCTCGACATCCGCTGTCGAAACCGATCATCCCCATGTTGATTTTTCAAACGCCGTCCCTGCTGTGCGGGACACCGTCCATCGTACGTGACCAACGCCGGGCACTGCCACCTTATTCCGCCCGTGGTGCGATCAGGCCCGCTGGGGCGGTCAGGCCCGCTGACGGCGGCGCACGGCCGAGACCGCGCGCTCCGTCTCACGCCGGTCCTGCTTCTCACGCAGGGTCTGGCGCTTGTCGTACTCCTTCTTGCCCTTCGCCAGCGCGATCTCGATCTTGGCCCGGCCGCCCTTGAAGTAGAGGGCCAGCGGCACGATCGTGTGACCGGACTCGTTCGACTTCTGCTCCAGCTTGTCGATCTCGATGCGGTGCATCAGCAGCTTCCGCTTGCGCCGCGCCGAGTGGTTGGTCCAGGTGCCCTGGGTGTACTCGGGCACGTGCACGTTGTGCAGCCATGCCTCGTGGTCGTCGATCTGTACGAAGCCGTCCGCCAGGGAGGCGCGTCCCTGGCGCAACGACTTGACCTCGGTCCCTGTCAGCACGAGACCGCACTCGTAGGTGTCCAGAATGAGGTAGTCGTGCCGCGCCTTCTTGTTCTGCGCGACCAGCTTGCGCCCTGTGTCCTTTTCCTTTGCCATAGTGCGTCCATTTTCGCACTACGACCCGCCTCCGAGGCCACTCAATACTGTGCGGGCCCGTTCCTGGGCTTCCTCGGCCACCACCAGGTCGGGTGTGATGCCCTTGTCGTCGACCTTGTGACCGGCCGGTGTCCGGTAGTGCCCGACTGTGAGCTCGGCCACGGAACCGTCCGGCAGCCGGCTCGGCATCTGCACGGAACCCTTGCCGAAGGTGGGAGAACCGACCGTGATCGCCCGGCCACGGTCCTGGAGTGCGCCGGTGACCAGCTCGGCGGCGCTCATCGTGCCGCCGTCGACGAGCGCCACCACGGGCCGCTCGGTGTCGCCGCCCGGGTCCGCGTACAGGGAGCGCTGCTCGCCCTGGACGTCGTACGTGGCGACGAGGCCGCCGTCGAGGAAGGCGGAGGCCGCCTGGACGGCCTCGGTGACCAGCCCGCCCGCGTTCCCCCTCAGGTCGAGCAGGACGCCCGCGCCCCTGGGTGCCTCCAGGACGGCGTCCCTGACCTGCTTGCCGCTGCCCTTGGTGAAGGCCGCGACCTTGATCACGAGCGCCCCGTCGGGGTCGGTGTCGAACGTGACGGCGTCGGTACTGAGGCTGGCCCGGCGCAGCGTCTCGGTCCACTCGTGTCCGCCGCGCGAGAGCCCGAGGACGACGGTGGTGCCCTCGGACGCGTCCTGGGACCGGCCGGTGTCCCGGTCCGTACCGTCCCCGCGCAGCAGCGCGACGACCTCGGTCACGGGACGGGTGCCCACCGGCTCGCCGTCGATCGTACGGAGGATGTCACCGGCCCTTATGCCGGCCCGTGCGGCGGGGCCGCCCGGCTGGACCTTGCTCGCGGCGATCCGGCCATCCGCCAGCCGCTTGGCCGAGAGGCCCACCCCGGTGTACTTGCCGTCGAGGGCCTGCTCGAATTCCTCGTACTCACCCTTGTCGTAGACCGCGCCCCAGCGGTCACCGCTGCGGCTGACGACGTCCTCGGCGGCCTCGGTGGCGGACTTCCCGTCGGCCATGGCTTCGGCGGCGGCCCTCGCGACTTCGTCCTTGTCGGCCGTGGAGGCGACGGAGCGGGTGCTTATGCGGGCGGCTTCCTCGTCGGCCCGAGGCAGCGAGTCGGTGGCCGCGGCGGTGGCGAGCACGCTCGCGAAGAGCAAGGTCAGGGCCGCCCCGCGGTAGAAACCGTGGGGCCTGAGGCGATTTTCGTGGCCCGGCATGGCGACGAGTGTAGGACAACCCCCGGCGCCGCAGAGCGGCTTGGCGAGACGACGCCAGGGGCGATTGTCACACCTTGAGGTACTTGCGCAACGCGACCGAAGCCGCAACTGCCGGCATGAGCAGACCGATGACCAACACCAGTGGCAGGACGGCCAGTACGGCGTCCCAGCCGATGAAGTTGACGAGCTGCATCTTGTCCTCAAGTGCGATGCCGCCGTCGATCAGGAAGTAACGCCCGGCCAGGAGCAGGACGCAGGCGACGACGCCGCCGATCAGCCCCGCGAACGCGGCCTCCATGATGAACGGCATCTGGATGTAGAAGCTCGACGCTCCCACCAGCCGCATGATGCCGGTCTCCCGGCGTCTGCTGAACGCGGACACCCGGACGGTGTTCACGATCAGCATCAGGGCAATGACAAGCATCAGCGCCATCACTCCGAGCGCGGCGACATTCATGCCCTGCATCAGATTGAAGAGGTTCTCCAGGATGTTGCGCTGGTCCGCGACGGACTGCACACCGTCCCTGCCCTCGAAGGCGGTTGCCACCACCTTGTACTTCTCCGGGTCCTTCAGCTTGACCCGGAACGACTCCTGCATCTGGTCCGGGGTGATCATCCCGGCGATGGGCGTCTCGCCGTACTGCTCGCGGTAGTGCTTGTACGCCTCGTCGGCCGTCTCGTGGTAGACCTCGTCGACGATCTCCATCTTGCCGAGGTCGGTCTCGATGGTCTTCCGCTGATCCGCGGTGACCGGGCCCTTCTCGCACTTGTCGGTGGTCTCGGCGTCTCCCTTGTTGCACAGGAAGATCGAGACGTTGACCTTGTCGTACCAGAAGTCCTTCATCACGCTGACCTGCTCGCGCATGAGCAGTGCGCCGCCGAAGAGCGCGAGCGAGAGGGCTACGGAAATGATGACGGCGAACGTCATCGTCAGATTTCGGCGGAGACCGACGCCGATCTCCGACAGGACGAACTGGGCGCGCATGGCGTCCTTTCAGCTTTCGATGCTCTTCGCGATGCTCAGTGCTGGTAGCCGTAGACGCCTCGCGCCTGGTCTCGCACGAGACGGCCCTTTTCGAGCTCGATCACACGCTTTCGCATCTGGTCGACGATGTTCTGGTCGTGTGTCGCCATCACCACAGTCGTGCCGGTGCGGTTGATGCGGTCCAGCAGCTTCATGATGCCGACGGACGTCTGCGGGTCGAGGTTGCCGGTCGGCTCGTCCGCGATCAGCAGCATGGGGCGGTTGACGAAGGCCCGCGCGATCGCGACGCGCTGCTGCTCACCACCGGAGAGTTCACCGGGCATCCGGTCCTCCTTGCCGCCCAGTCCGACGAGATCGAGGACCTGGGGAACGGATTTACGGGTCTCGCCGCGGGACTTGCCGATGACTTCCTGAGCGAAGGCGACATTCTGCGCGACGGTCTTGTTCGGCAGGAGGCGGAAGTCCTGGAAGACCGTGCCGAGTTGACGGCGCATGCTCGGTACCTTCCAGTTCGACAGCCGCGCGAGGTCCTTGCCGAGGACGTGCACCATGCCGTGGCTGGCGCGCTCCTCACGCAGGACGAGGCGCAGGAAGGTCGACTTGCCGGAGCCCGACGAGCCCACCAGGAAGACGAATTCCCCCTTCTCGATATCGAGGGAGACATCGCGCAGAGCAGGTCGGTTCTGCTTCGGATAGGTCTTGGAGACGTTGTCGAATCGGATCACGGGTGCACCACGGTCGGCCGGGAGTAGGTGAGCGAGACCTTACGCGAACCGGCGAGGGGCGCGCAGTCGGCCGCCGGGGTTGGTCCGGGCATGGGTGATTTATCACGGATGCCGACCGGCCGCCCGCGGGGACGGACCGGGTGCAATCCGACGGGGCGCGCCGAAATGAGCGGGAGCTGGCACAGTGGTACCGGGAACGGTGGTGTTTCCCGGAGCGTTGAGCGGAGCGAGCGTGCCCGCGGCTCCGCGGCGCGGGAGGAGGAGAGCGCA
Source organism: Streptomyces sp. NPDC051217 (assembly GCF_044455465.1). Lineage (NCBI taxonomy): Bacteria > Bacillati > Actinomycetota > Actinomycetes > Kitasatosporales > Streptomycetaceae > Streptomyces > Streptomyces sp. NPDC051217. The sequence continues at coordinate 60,437 of NZ_JBITEV010000022.1, read as the reverse complement.
TGACCTTTGATCGGCTGGTGTGCGCCAACTGCGCGGGACCCGTCAGCGAGGGCCGGTGCCGTGTCTGCCGTGCCAACAGGCAGCGGCTGGAGCAGGCGGGCCCCCTCGGCGGTCTGAGCCCGGTGGCGCTGCTGACTCTGCTGGTGGTGCTGATAGCGGCGGTGGCGCTGGTGGCGGTGGGGCATCAGACGGCCTGAGCCGTCTCCGGACCATACGGAAGGGCCCGGACACCGATCGGTGTCCGGGCCCTTCCGTGCGTGCGGGACGCCTCAGGCCGTGCTGGTTCAGGCGGCCGTGGCGCGGCTGCCGACCAGACGCGGGAGCATCCGGAAGCCGATACCGCCGGCGATCATGGTCGCGGCGCCGATGATCAGGAACGTGGTCTCGGCGGCGCCGGTCTCCGCCAGCTCCTCCTTGGCCTCGCCCTGCTCGACCGGCTGGGAGCCGGCGTTGTCGGTGTCGGGGCCGGCGGTGACGTCGGTGCCGCCACCGATCTGACCCTCGTCGGTGCCACCGCTCTGGCCCTCGGTGGCGCCTTCGGAGGTGCTGCCCTCGCTGGTGCCCTCCGAGGTGCCCTCGGACGTACCTTCGGAGGTGCCCTCCGAGGTGCCCTCGCTGGTGCCCTCGGACGTACCCTCGCTGGTGCCTTCCGAGGTGCCCTCGGACGTACCCTCGCTGGTGCCCTCGGACGTGCCCTCCGAGGTGCCTTCGCTGGTGCCCTCGGAGGTGCCCTCGCTGGTGCCTTCCGAGGTGCCCTCGGACGTACCCTCGCTGGTCCCTTCGGAGGTGCCCTCGGACGTACCCTCGGAGGTGCCCTCCGAGGTCCCTTCGGACGTACCCTCGCTGGTGCCCTCGGACGTACCCTCCGAGGTGCCTTCCGTGGTGCCGACGACGGTGTTGCCACCGTCGGTGCCCTCGGTGCCGCCCTCCGTGGCGCCCTCGGTGTCGCGAGCGCCGAGGCCCAGGCCGACGTCCAGGCCCTCCTCGTTGACATCCGCGTTGGCGCTGAGGCCACCGACATTGACATCGATGCCGACGGCCGAAGCGGCGCCCGCGGCGGTCAGCGAAGCACCGGCGGCGATCACGGCGCCGGCGGCTATCCGCGCTACGCGGATCCGCGTCTTCTTGGTCATGTGCTTGCTACCCCCAGTAGCTAATCGTGAGTGGTGCAGCGGTCCGGGGCCGGCCGTCGGAGGTCCGTGCGTGCAGGTCCCCCGTTCGCACGCGCCCCAGAAATACGCATGCCGCGCGTCACCATTCCGAGTTTTCGAAGGAGCGTCAAGGTCGTTGCGCGCGCGATGCCCGGATTCACGTCAGTTGTCCGCCACGCGCGGGGTAACTGTGACATAAACGGGAACTGCCGCCTCATGGGCGGCAGTTACTTTGTCGATAAAGCGAGTCCCTTGTGAGGGGCCCCTGTTGGGCTCTGACCTTGGCGGAAGGCGTACGAAGTGGCTTAGCGTTCCTGCTGCTTGCGCCACCGGATCCCGGCCTCCAGGAAACCGTCGATCTCGCCGTCGAGCACGCCCTGCGGATTGCCCACCTCGAACTCCGTACGGAGGTCCTTGACCATCTGGTACGGGTGCAGGACGTACGAACGCATCTGATTGCCCCACGAGTTGCCGCCGTCGCCCTTGAGGGCGTCCATCTTGGCCTGCTCCTCCTGGCGGCGGCGTTCGAGCAGCTTCGCCTGGAGGACGTTCATGGCGCTGGCCTTGTTCTGGATCTGCGAGCGCTCGTTCTGGCACGAGACGACGATGCCGGTGGGGATGTGCGTGATCCGGACCGCGGAGTCGGTGGTGTTGACGCCCTGGCCGCCGGGACCGGACGCGCGGTAGACGTCCACGCGCAGCTCGGTCTCGTCGATCTCGACGTGGTCGCTGGACTCGACGACGGGCAGCACCTCGACGCCCGCGAACGAGGTCTGACGGCGGCCCTGGTTGTCGAACGGCGAGATACGGACCAGCCGGTGGGTGCCCTGCTCGACGGAGAGCGTGCCGTAGGCGTACGGCGCCTTGACGACGAAGATGGTCGACTTGATGCCGGCCTCCTCCGCGTACGACGTCTCGTATACCTCGGTCGGGTAGTTGTGCCGCTCGGCCCAGCGGATGTACATGCGCTGGAGTTGCTCGGCGAAGTCCGCCGCGTCGACGCCGCCGGCCTCGGCCCGGATGTTGACGAGCGCCTGGCGCTCGTCGTACTCGCCGGACAGGAGGGTGCGGACCTCCATCTCGTCGAGCGCCTTCTTCACCGAGGCGAGTTCGGACTCGGCCTCGTGACGGGCGTCGGCGTCGCCCTCGCTCTCGGCGAGCTCGAAGAGCACCTCGACGTCGTCGATCCGGCTCCTGAGCGCCTCGGTCTTGCGCAGCTCGGCCTGGAGGTGAGACAGCTTGCTGGTGATCTTCTGCGCCGCCTCCGGATCGTCCCAGAGGGACGGCGCCGCGGCCTGGTCCTCCAGGACGGCGATCTCGGCCCTCATGTTGTCGAGGTCAAGGACGGCCTCGATCGACCCCATGGTCGAGGAAAGGGACTTCAGCTCTTCGGATACATCGACGACTGCCACGCACCCAGCCTAACGGCTGAGCGCCGAAACCCCGCCGCCGCTCCCGGAGCCCGTCCCCGCGGGACCCGGCGGCGGGCGGTGAGCGGGCTACGGAACCGGTGACGCCGACCGCGTCGAGCCCCCGGGGTCGGACTCCGCGCCGTCGCTGCTCGTCGCCAGCCAGCCGCCGACGCCGAGGACGGCGACCAGCAGGACGGCCGTCACACCCAGCGTTATACGGCGCTTGCGCACCGCCTCCGCCTTGTGGCGGGCCGACCCGGGCCTGCGCTGGCCGGCCGCGCGCGGGGCCCTGGCCGTACCGCGCGCACCGCCCGCCAGCTCGTCGGGGGCCGGGACGCGCATGCTCGTGTGGGTGTCCCGGTTGGAATCGGGGGCCGCTCCCGGAACGAGCGAGACGGCGCCCCGGCGGCGCTGCTGCTCGCCCGCCGGTACCTGCGGGGCGTCGGCGTCGCCGTACGGCCGCTCCTCCTCGGTGGGCCCGCTGTCGGGCTCGTCCACCTCCAGGGAGGGGATGCCCGCGAGCTGGGGAAGCTGCTCGCGGAGCCGGGCGGCCAGCTCCGAGGCGCGCAGCCGGGAGGCCGGGGCCTTGGCCAGGCACTGGACGAGGAGCTGCCACAGCTCGTCGGGGATGCCGGGCAGCGGGACGACGGTCTCGGTGACATGGCGGCGCAGGACGGCTCCGGGGTGGCCGCCGCCGAAGGGCGTGAAGCCGGCGAGGAGCTCGTAAAGGACCGTCGCGAGCGCGTAGATGTCGACGGCGGCGCGCGGTGGCAGGCCCTCCACGATCTCGGGCGCCAGGTAGTCCGGCGTACCGATGATCTTCGTCGCCTTCGTACGGCGGGGGGTGTCGATCAGCTTGGCGACGCCGAAGTCGGTGAGCAGCGCCGGGTGCGAGCCGCCGGGGCCGATCGGGCCCTCCATGTCGAGCAGGATGTTCTCCGGCTTGACGTCGCGGTGGACGACCCCGGCGGCGTGCGCGGCGGCGAGGCCGTCGGCGACATCGGCGACGACGGCGACCGCGGCCTCGGGGGCGAGCCGGCGCTCGCGGTCGAGGCGGGTGCGCAGGTCGGTGCCGCGCACCAGCTCCATGACGAGTGCCAGGTCGTTGCCGTCCACGACGAGGTCGCGGACGGCGACCACGTGCGGGTGGTCGAGTCCGAGCAGCGCGGTGCGCTCCTGGACGAAGCGCCCGACCAACTCCTGGTCGGAGGCGAGGTCCTCGCGCAACAGCTTGATGGCGACGGGCCCGTCGGGTCCCTCGCCGAGCCACACCGTGCCGGCGCTGCCCCGCCCAAGAATCTGATGGGCGGTGTACCGGCTGCCGATATTCCGTGCCAAGACTGCTCCCTCAGCGGCTGGCTTTGCCCATCAAAGTACGCGGGTATCGGGGTGTTCAGTGCCCGGTACCGCGTCAACGTTCACTTCTACGGGGGAATTGATCCCGCGGGAGTCGACAAAGCGACAGAAGCGTCGGAGCCGCACCGGTGCCGGTGGGAGCCCCACCGGCGCCGGTGTCAGTTGCCTCCGGTGGACCCGGAGGTGGTTCCCGAAGTGGATCCGGTGTCCGAACCGCCGAGTTCCGTGACCCAGTCGGACACCGTGTTGACGGTGTCCTTGATCGCGTTCCAGTAGCTCTTGCCCTCGCCGATCCAGTCCTGGAGCGGGGTGAGCTCCCAGACGAGCCAGCCGGCGACGAAGAGCAGGACCAGCGTGAACAGACAGCCCTTGAGGCAGCCGAGGCCGGGGATCCGCATCGGGTTGGCGCCGCGCTGCCGGGGCGGGCGCGGCGCGGGCTGCTGGGGCGGCGGCTGCTGCGGCGGTGCGTAGCGCTGCTGCTGCTGCGGGGGCGGCGCGTACCGCTGCTGCTGCGGCGGGTGGGGCTGCTGGGGCGGGTACGGCTGCGGGGCCCGCTGCTGCTGACGCTGACGCTGCTGCTGGGGCGGCGGCGGGGGCTGCTGGCCCTGGGGCCGCTGCGGCCTGCGCCGGAGCGGGTCCTCGCTCGGGTCCAGGTACTGGACCTGGGTCTGTTCGTTGCGGTCGCGCGCGGCCCTGAGCTGGCTCTGCCAGGGGTGCGGGTCCTCGGGCCGCGGTCCGGCGTCGGGGCCGCCCGGACCGACGGGCATCACCGACGTCCGGTCGGCCGCGCCGGCCGGGGCGCCCGGCGCGTTCGTCGGCATCACGCTGGTCGCGGCCGCCGGGTCGTACGATCCCGCGTTGCTCGGCAGGACCTGGGTCGGGTCGGCGGCGCCCGGCTCACCGGGGACGGCGGTGGGCGACGGGTCGGGCGCCAGCAGGGCCCCGACCCCCATCGCGGCGTTGACCTGGGCGGAGTTCGCGTGCACGCCGATGCCGGAGGCGACGGTGCGCAGGGCGCGGGCGAGATTCACCGCGCTGGGCCGCTCGTCCGGCTCCTTACGGAGGCAGCGCTCCATGACCGTCCACAGCGGTTCGGGGACGCTCGACGGACGGCGGGGCTCCTCACTGAGGTGGCGGTGGAGCACTTCGAGTGCCGTTCCGCCCGCGAACGGCGGGCGGCCGGTGACCAGCTCGTACAGCAGGATGCCGGCGCCGTAGATGTCGACGGCGGACGTCTGCGGACGGCCTTCGGCCGACTCCGGCGCGACATAGGCGGGCGTGCCGACGAACTCGTGCGTCCGGGTCAGTCCCGGGGAGTCCGCGAGCCGGGCGATGCCGAAGTCGGTCAGCATCGGGTGCAGCTGGTCGCCGTCGTCCTTCAGCAGGACGTTGGCGGGCTTCAGGTCGCGGTGTACGACGCCGTCGGCGTGGCTGGCGGCCAGCGCGTCCGCGATCTGGGCCGTGAGCAGCGAGGCCGCGACGGGACTGAAGGGGCCGTTCTGCCGCAGGTAGTGGTGCAGGTCGGGGCCCTCGACCAGATCCATGACAAGGGCGAGGAGGTCACCCTCGACGACGAGGTCACGGGTGCGCACGATGTTGGGGTGGGTCAGGCGGAGCAGGACGGAGCGCTCGCGCAGGAAGCGCATCACCACGTCCGCGTCGTTCGCCAGCTCCTCCTTGAGGACCTTGATCGCGACGGTCTCGCCGGGCTGCCCGGCCACCGCGGCCTCGGCACCGGCGGTCTCGCGCTGACGGGCTCTCCAGACGGTGCCCGTGGCGCCGCGCCCGAGGGGCTCCTCCAGGAGGTACTTGCTGCCTACCGGCCGCACGTCACGCTCTCCCTGCTGCTGGTGGTCCTTGCATGGCCCCGGGGCCACCCGGGTGTCCGACCCACTTTAGGGCCTGTCGTTCGAATCTTGCCGGGCTCGCGGGGTCCGGCACGCACGCTCCCTGATCCAGCCTGATCCGAAAGACAGACCCTAAGAGGTCGCGCGAGGTTTCCCGTCGCGGTCATGTTCGAGTGGAAGACGCGCGCCCCTGACGGATGGTTGCCAGTCACGTGTACCCGCGGGGTCCACGGATGATCCCAACCCGCTCCCAACCATGCACTTTTGCACCCACAGCCGACCATTCAAGATCACTTACCCATGGTCCGTGGGCGTGTTGTCAGTGGCAGGTGCGAAGATGCCATCCAGCACCCGGTGTGTGGGGTCGTTCGCTCACCGTCCGTGCCGACCTGTACCGGACGATGTGTCGGTGCCGGGTGGGGGGATTCACACAGGGCAGCACCCCTGCCGGGCACCCCGCGCAGAAGGGACCGCTGACGGCGATGCAGATCCGGCTGACCGTCCTCGCGCCGCGCGGCGGCCATCCCGCGGCGCGCGCGTGCGACGTGCTCGTCACCGCCCCGGCGGGGACGGCTCTCGCGGCCGTCGCCTCCGGTCTGGCCACGGCCGTCGCCGGCCCCGACGTCTCGGGCACCGTCGTGCTGTACGCGGGGCGGGAGCGGCTGGACGCACAGCGCCGCACCCTGGGCGAGCCGCCGCTGGTGGACGGCGCCGTGCTCTCCCTCCAGGTCCCCGGCGAGGACGACGCGCCCGCCGACGACGTCCCGGCCCAGCTCCATGTGGTCGCGGGTCCGGACGCGGGCGGGGTGCATCTGCTGCACGGCGGACAGGTCAGGATCGGCCGTTCGGCGGACGCCGACGTACCGCTCGACGATCCGGACGTCTCACGGCTGCACTGCGCGGTGACCGTCTCCGACGACGGTCACGTCTCGGTGGCGGACCTGCATTCCACGAACGGCACGACGCTCGAAGGCGTACGGGTCGGGTCCGCGGCGGTGCCGCTCCCGGCGGGCGCCCTGCTGCGGCTGGGCGAGTCCGCGCTGCGGCTCACCTCCGGCGGCCGGACGCCGACGCTGGCGGCCACGCCGGACGGCGAGGGGCATCTGCGGATCGCGCGCGGAGGCGTGACCGGCGCGGGCGGCGGCGACGCGGGACCGGGACCGGGGAGTTACGGGGGCGCGCGGTCCGGCGCGGACTCCGGGTCGTACGGAACGGACGCCGACGCCGGCGGGCGGACGGTCCAGGCCCACACCCACGGCGGTCATGGCGGCCCCGCCGTCACACCCCGCGTGCCCGACCCCCGCACCCCCCGCTCGGACGCCGACACCCGCTACGGCGACGCCCTGTACGTGCCGGTGCCCGGCGCCGCCCGGCGTCCCGCGCACGACCGGGCCGAGAGTGACGAGACTCACGGCGCAGCCGACGACGACGGCCCGCAGGGACACAGCCGTACGCCCGTCTCCCGACGCCAGGGCACGCCCACACGCGGCACGGAGCTTCCCGAGGGACCCGGCAGGCGACGCGGCGGGATAGGCGCCTGGGCGAGGCGGCTGGCCGGCACCCGCGACGAGGACTTCCCCGAGGACGGCGTCCCGGCCTCCACCGGCTCCGCCCCCCGCACCAGGGGCCGGGCGCCCCTCGACGAGACCTGGCCCGACCCCGCCTGCGTACTGATGACGGCGCTGGGCCCCGGCCCCCGGCTCTGGGAGCGCGGTCCCTCCCATCCCGAATCACTCGTCCTGCGCCTCGGCACGACGGAGCGCCCCTCGCCCGACGGATCCGGCCCGCTGCCCTCGGTCCCGGTGACCGTGAGCCTGCGGGAGGCCGGTTCGCTCGGTCTCGCGGGCCCCAGGGAGCGGCTGACCGGCCTCGCGAGGTCGGCCGTGGCGCAGCTCGCCGCGCTGCACTCCCCCGCCGACCTGGAGATCGTGCTGGTCAGCTCGGACCGGACGAGAAGTGTGGAGCAGCGCAAACGGGAGTGGGGCTGGCTCGGCTGGCTCCCGCATGTGCGGCCCGCCCACGGCCAGGACTGCCGGCTGCTCCTCGCCTACGACCGGGACCAGGCCACCGCCCGGCTGGGCGAGCTGATGCGCAGGCTGGACGACGGGCCGCTCGGTACGGGGTGGGCGTCGGCCGACAGCAGGTCGATCGCCGAGGCCGCCGGGCGGTACGAGGGGACGGCCACGCTGCTGGTCGTGGACGGCGACCCCGGTTCGTCGGCACTGCGCGAGACCACCGCGCGGCTGGCGGGCGCCGGTTCCGTGGCCGGTGTCCATGTGATCTGTCTCGCCGAGACCCCGGCGGCCTCGCCCGTCTCCCCGGTCGCCGCGACGTACGAGACGGCGTGCGCGGCCTCGCTGGCCTTCCGCGAGTGCGGGGCGGTGGCCATGCTGAGCGGCGATGTGGCGACGGCCCTGCGGCTCCTCCGTACGGCGGTGGGACAGCCCGCCGGGCACGGCACGGTCGCGACGGTGGACGCGGTGTCCCCGGCGTGGGCCGACCGTTTCGGCCGGGCGCTGGCCCCTCTGCGTACGGAAGCGGGCAGCGCCGCCGCCTCGGGCCGGAGCCGGCCGGCCGCGGAGCTGCCCAGGTCGGCCAGGCTGCTGGACGAGTTGGGGCTGGCGCGGGCGACGCCCGCGTCGCTGATGGCCCGCTGGGCGTCGGCGGCGGGGAACACCACGGTGCTCGGCACGGGGCCGCACGGCCCGGTGACCGTGGATCTGGTGGAGGAGGGCCCCCATCTGCTGATCGAGGGCCCGCCGGGCAGCGGCCGTACGGAACTGCTGCGCGCGGTCGCGGCCTCGCTGGCCGCGGGCGGCCGACCGGACAGGCTCGGTCTGCTCCTGGTGGACGGCGCGGGCGGTGAGCGCGGCGAGGGTCTGGGGGCCTGTACGGAACTGCCGCATGTGACCGAGCACCTCGTGGCCTCCGACCCGGTCCGGATGCGGGAGTTCGCGCAGGCGCTGGGGGCGGAGCTGAAGCGGCGCGCCGAGGTGCTGGGGCGGCTGGACTTCGCCGAGTGGCACAACAGACGTGAGGTCGCGGAGCGGATGGTGGGCCAGCGCGCGCCGAGCCCGGCAGAGCAGCGCGGTTCGCGGCGGGAGCGCGCCGAGCAGCAGGTCGCCGGCCCCGGGGCGCCCTCGGGGGGCACCTCTGGTGTGCCGGTCGCGGGTGAGCCGGAGCAGCAGCCGACCGCCGCGGGCACAGGCACCGGCAGCGCGGGCAGTGGCACCGGCGTCGCCCCGGACGGCGGCACCCTGCGGCTGCGCCAGACCTCTGCCCGTACGCGCGGCGAGCCCGGCCCCGGCCCCGTCCTCCCCCGGCTCATCGTCCTCGTCGACGACTACGACGCCCTGGTCGCGCCCGCGCTGGGCAGTCCGGGCCGCCCGGCGGCCGGTTCGGTCGTACGGGCCCTGGAGGCGATCGCCCGGGACGGTGAGCGGCTGGGCGTCCATCTGGTCGCCACGTCCGCCCGCCCCGAACGAACGTCGGAGACGGACCTGGCCGGCCGCACCCGGCTGCGGGTGGTGCTGGACACGCCACCGGCAGCGCCCGGCCCGGACGATCCGCTGCCGGGCCGCGGCAGGCTCGGGCATCCGGACGGCCGGGTGACGCCGTTCCAGGGCGGGCGGGTGACCGGCCGGATCCCGCGTACGGCGACGCTGCGGCCCACGGTCGTCCCGCTGGAGTGGGAGCGCATGGGCGATCCGCCGACGCGCCGGCCGGTACGGGAACTGGGCAACGGCCCCACCGACCTGGCCCTGCTCGCAAGTGCCCTGGAAAGAGCGGCCCGTTCGGTGTCGGCGGTGCCGGTGAGCCCCCTGGGCCGGGTCTGACGGCGCCCCTCGGCCGTCGGGCGGTCAAGGGGTCGCCCAGTGGCCGAAAGCGGACATCCTGAGGTCGGAATTCATTTCTGTCCGGATCTCGGCAGCCGCCCTGCCTTCACATCTCTGAAATTACCCCTACGTCCGTAAACCACGTCACGAGCCCATCACGATCTTCGAATTGAAGCTCAAGACAGTATTGCGGCCTACGGTCACGGCGCGTAGGACTTACCGCACGGGACAAGGACGGCGTCGTCGGCTCGCTCGGGGCGCCGGTCCGCATGCGTAAACATGCGTCAAGATCCGCACGCGCACGGGAGAGACGGGGCAGTCATGCGTACAACTCTTAATGGCCGCAAGGCGTTTGGAGCCGGAGCACGCTCAGCAGGCCGAGGTTCACACAGAGCGGCGGTGGCGGCCGTGGTCGTCGGCGCCGTGGTCCTCACCGGCTGCGGTGGCGGCTCCGATGACAAGGAGGACGGTGGCGGCGCGAGCGAGAAGCCCGCGGCCACGGTCGAACTGCCCACGTTGGACGGCGAGAAGATCCAGGTCGCCGCGGTGTGGACCGGCCCGGAGCAGGCCAACTTCACCAAGGTCCTGGACGAGTTCGAGAAGCGGACCGGGGCGACGGTGACCTTCGTCCCCGCGCAGGACCCGATCGTCAACTTCCTCGGCACGAAGATCGCCGGCGGCAGCCCTCCCGATGTCGCGATGCTCCCGCAGGTCGGCGCGATCACGCAGGCCGTGGAGAAGAAGTGGGCCAAGCCCGTCGGCGCCGAGGCGAAGGCGCAGCTCACGAAGAACTACAGCAAGGGCTGGCAGGACCTCGGCGCGGTCGACGGCGAGCAGTACGGCGTCTACTACAAGGCCGCCAACAAGTCGCTGGTCTGGTACAACAACACGGCTTTCGAGAACGCGGGCGCGGCCGAGCCCAAGACGTGGAAGGACTTCCTGGCGACCGCCGACACGATCTCGGCGTCGGGTGTCACCCCGGTCTCCGTCGGCGGCGCCGACGGCTGGACCCTCACCGACTGGTTCGAGAACATCTACCTGTCGCAGGCCGGCCCGGACAAGTACGACCAGTTGGCCAAGCACGAGATCAAGTGGACCGACCCGTCGGTGGCCACCGCCCTGACGACGCTCGCCGAGCTGTGGGGCAAGCCCGCCCTGATCGCCGGCGGCGCGGACGGCGCGCTCCAGACCGAGTTCCCCGCCTCCGTCACCCAGACCTTCACCGGCGGTGACGCGCCGAAGGCCGGTATGGTCTTCGCCGCGGACTTCGCCGGCGTCAACGTGACCGAGGCCGGCGCCAAGGTCGGCACGGACGCGAAGGTCTTCCCGTTCCCGGCCGTGGGCGCGGACTCCCCGGTGGTGACCGGTGGCGACGCGGCCGTGGCGCTCACGGACAGCAAGGGCGCCCAGGCGCTGCTGACCTTCCTGGCGTCCACGGACGCCGCGCAGATCCAGGCGGAGGCCGGCGGCTTCATCTCGCCGAACAAGGCCCTGGACGGCAAGGCGTACCCGAACGACGTGCAGCGTGACATCGCCAAGGCGCTCATCGACGCCGGTGACGACTTCCGCTTCGACATGTCGGACCAGATGCCGCAGTCGTTCGGCGGTACGCCCGGCAAGGGCGAGTGGAAGGCCCTCCAGGACTTCCTGAAGAATCCGAAGGACGTCAAGGGCGCTCAGCAGCAGCTGGAGTCGGACGCCGCCAAGGCCTTCAAGAGCTGACGCGGTGACGTCGGCGACAACAGGGGGCACCGACACCGCGGTGCCGGCGCCCCCGCCCCCCGCCAAGGGGAAGCGCAAGAGCGTGACAGGCACACGTAAAGGCCTCGCGGTGGCGTTCCTGCTGCCCGCGCTGGTCCTGCTGGGCGCGCTCGTGGTCTACCCGATCGGGTTCTCCGTCTACAGGTCGTTCCTCGACCAGTCCGGCGACAACTTCGCGGGCTTCGACAACTATGTGGAGATATTCACCGAGGACACCATCCGGACCGCGATCAAGAACAACTTGATCTGGGTGGTGGTGGCCCCGACGGTCGCCACCGCACTCGGTCTGATCTTCGCCGTACTCACCGAACGGGTGCGCTGGGGAACGGCGTTCAAGCTGATCGTCTTCATGCCGATGGCGATCTCGATGCTCGCGTCGGGCATCATCTTCCGGCTGGTGTACGAGCAGTCTCCGGAGCGCGGCATCGCCAACGCCGTCGCCGTGGGCGTGCACGACACGTTCTCCGAATCGGCCGGCTACCCCAAGGCCCGCCCGCTGCCGGTGCATCCGCTGAAGGCGGGCGACGCCAAGGGCTCGTTCGTCACCAAGCAGCCGGTCGCGGCGGGCACTCCGGTGCTGATCCCGCTGGTCGGTGTGCCGCCGGGCAAGATGCCGTCCGACGCCGAGCCGGCCAAGGCGGCCGAGAGCGGCGGCGGCGAGATCACCGGCACCGCCTGGCTGGACTTCACCAAGGGCGGCGGCGGCAAGCCCAACGTCGTCGACTCCAAGGAACTCGGCCTGGGCGGCCTCACGATCGAGGCGGTCAAGGACGGCAAGGTCGTCGCGTCGGCCAGTGCGGCGTCCGACGGTACGTTCACCCTGCCGGCCTCGGCCGACGGAGCCGTACTCCAGCTGCCCGAGAGCAACTTCAGGGAGCCGTACAACGGCGTGGACTGGCTCGGCCCCTCCCTCGTGACCCCCGCGATCATCGGCAGCTATCTGTGGATGTGGGCGGGCTTCGCGATGGTGCTGATCGGCGCCGGTCTGGCGAGCATGCCGCGTGAACTCCTGGAGGCGGCGCGGGTCGACGGCGCGAACGAGTGGAACGTGTTCCGCCGGATCACCGTCCCGCTGCTCGCACCGGTCCTGGCCGTGGTCATGGTCACCCTGATGATCAATGTGCTGAAGATCTTCGACCTGGTACTGATCATCGCGCCAGGCTCCTCCCAGGACGACGCGAACGTGCTGGCGCTCCAGCTCTACCGCTCCTCGTTCGGCACGGACGCCAACGTCGGCGTGGGCAGCGCGATCGCCGTATTCCTCCTGCTGCTCGTGATCCCGGTGATGCTCTTCAACATTCGCCGGATGCAGAAGGAGAACCGCCGATGAGTACGACTGACACAGCGGTACAGGCGAAGCGGCCCCTGCCGGCCGAGACATCGGTCAAGCCGAAGCCGTCCCTGCCCGCCCGGATGGCGGCGAAGGCCGGCGGCGGAGTGGTCTCGGTCTTCCTCATCCTGGTCGCGCTGTTCTGGATGATGCCGACGATCGGTCTGCTGGTCTCCTCGCTGCGCGGCTCGTCGGACATCGCGGCGAGCGGCTGGTGGGAGGTCTTCACCAAGCCGGCGCAGCTGACCACCGAGAACTACTCGGAGCTGCTCTCCAACGACATCATCACCAACTCCCTCTGGTCCACGGTGATGATCACGGTCCCGTCGACCGTGCTGGTCGTGGTGATCGGCTCGCTCGCCGGTTACGCCTTCGCGTGGATGGACTTCCCCGGCCGCGACTGGTGGTTCATGCTCGTCGTCGGTCTGCTGGTGGTGCCGGTCCAGGTCGCGCTCATCCCGGTCTCCGAACTCTTCGGCGAGATCGGGATCTTCGAGACGACCTTCGGTGTGGTGATGTTCCACGTCGCCTTCGGACTCCCCTTCGCGATCTTCCTGTTGAGGAACTTCTTCGCGGAGATCCCGCGGGAGCTCCTGGAAGCCGCGCGTCTCGACGGCGCGGGCGAGATCCGGCTGTTCACGCGGGTCGTGATGCCGCTCGGCGGTCCCGCGATCGCCTCGCTCGGCATCTTCCAGTTCCTCTGGGTCTGGAACGACATGCTGGTGGCGCTGATCTTCGCGGACTCCGACTCCCCGCCGATCACGGTCGCCCTCCAGCAGCAGGTACGGCAGTTCGGCAACAACATCGATGTGCTGGCGCCGGGCGCCTTCCTCTCGATGATCATCCCGCTGGCCGTCTTCTTCCTGTTCCAGCGGCAGTTCGTCTCCGGGGTCATGGCGGGGGCGGTCAAGTAGGGCCGCTTCGGCCACCCGTTCGACGCGGAAGTACGCCAAAAGGGGCGGGCCGGTTCAACTACCGGCCCGCCCGGCGTATTTGTCCCCCGTATGCCACGTCTGGCGTAACCAGGTCACTCCATCGGCCGTTCCCGAGCCATGGCCCGGTTCAGCATCATCGTCCCCGCGTACAAGGTCCAGGCGTACTTGCAGGAGTGTCTGCGGTCGGTGCTCGACCAGACCTATGAGGATTTCGAACTCATCGCCGTGGACGACGGATCACCCGACGCCTGCGGGGCGATCATCGACGAGACCGCCGCCGGGGACCCTCGCGTGGTCGCCGTGCATCTCCCGGAGAACGAGGGCCTCGGCCCGGCCCGTAACGCCGGAATGGCCCATGCCACGGGCGACTATCTGATCTTCCTCGACGGCGACGACACCCTCACCCCCGGCGCCCTCCAGACGATCGCGGACCGGCTCAAGGAGACCGACGGGCCCGACGTCCTTGTCTACGACTACGCCCGTACGTACTGGTCCGGGGAGGTCGTCCGGAACGTCCTCTCCGACCTGCTCGCCGAGAGCGGCCCCGCGCCCTTCCGACTCACCGACCGGCCAGGTCTGCTGAGGGTACTGATGGTCGTCTGGAACAAGGCCTACAGCCGCGAGTACATCGCCCGGCAGGGCTTCAGCTTCCCGCCCGGCTATTACGAGGACACGCCCTGGACCTTCCCCGTCCTGATGGCCGCCGAGTCGATCGCGACGCTCGACCGCGTCTGCGTGCACTACCGGCAGCGGCGCCAGGGCAACATCCTCTCCACCACCAGCCGCAAGCACTTCGACATCTTCGACCAGTACGACCGCGTCTTCGCCTTCATCGACTCACGGCCCGCGCTCGACGACTGGCGCCCCGTGCTGTTCCGACGGATGCTCGACCATTTCTCCAAACTCGTCGCGGCCGGCGGGCGGTTGCCGCGCCGCAGCCGCCCCGAGTTCTTCCGCCGGGCCCGCGCCCATCACCGCCGGCACCGCACCCCGGGCTCCGCGCCGCTGCTGCGGGCCCGGCTGCGCCACACCCTGCTGCGGTTCGGCGCCCACCGCACGTACCGCGCCCTGTGGACGGCGCAGCACCTGCAACTCGGCGCCCACCGGATCGCCACGACGCTCGGCCGGGCCCTGCGCGCCGGGGCGCTGCATCTGCACTACCGGATCCAACGGTGCCTGCCGGTACGGGAGAACAGGGCGGTCTTCGCGGCGTACGACGGCCGGGGCTACGCCTGCAACCCTGCGGCCATCGAGGAGAAGGTCCGCGAACTCGCCCCGCACATCGCCACGTCGTGGATCGGGCGCGCGGAGTACCACCACACCGTGCCCACCGCCACGCGCAAACTGCGCCCGGGCAGCTTCGGCTACTGGACGGCGCTCGCCCGCGACAAGTACCTCGTCAACAACGTCAACTTCGACCCGCGCCTCGTCAAGCGCCCGCGGCAGGTCCTCCTCCAGACGCACCACGGCACCCCGCTCAAATCCATGGGCCTGGACCTCCAGGACCACCCTGCCGCCGCGCGCCGCACCGAGTTCGACCGGCTCCTCGCGGGAGTCGACCAGTGGGACTACTCCCTCTCGGCGAACCGCCACTCCACCCTGGTCTGGGAGAAGGCCTATCCGGCCGGGCACACGGCGCTCGAATACGGCTATCCGCGCAACGACGTGTTCCAGCGGGCCACTTCGGCCGACGTCGCCCGGCTGCGGGAGTCCCTGGGCATCCCCGACGGCTTCACGGCCGTGCTGTACGCGCCCACACAGCGCGACTACCGGCGCACCCCGTACGTCCCGCTGGACCTGGAGCGGCTCGCCCAGGCGCTGGGTCCGCGCTTCGTGGTGCTGACCCGCGCCCACCACACGTACGAGGCCCCGCTGCCGCACACTCCGCACCCGCGCATCATCGACGTCTCGGGCCATCACCGGGTCGAGTCCCTGTGCCTGGCCGCGGACGCGCTCGTCACGGACTACTCGTCGCTGATGTTCGACTACGTGAATCTGGACCGGCCCGTGGTGATCCACATCGACGACTGGGACGCGTACGAGGCGGCCCGCGGCACCTACTTCGACGTCCGCGCCTTCCCCCCGGGCGCGGTGGCGCGCGACGAGGACGACCTGATCGACATCTTCACCACGGACCACTGGCGCGGCTCCCGCTCAGCCCAGCTGCGCGCGGCCTTCCGGGCCCGGTTCTGCCCGTACGACGACGGTCTCGCGGCCGAGCGGGTGGTACGCCGGGTCTTCCTCGGTGAGACGACCGGCCTGCCGGCGCCGGTCCCCCTGGAGAAGCGCACCCCGGCGCCCTCCCCGGTGTCGCTGCCGCAGCAGCGGCACGGGCGGAACATGTCGGAGGTGAGGCGCTGAGGCGCCGTCGGCGGGGCTGCTGGTCGGTCAGGGCGGGATCTCGACGTACCCGTCGGTCAGGGCAGGATCTCGATGTACCCGTCGGTTCCGTGCACGCGGATCCGCTGACCGTCCCGGATCAGCCGGGTGGCCTTCTCCACGCCCACGACGGCCGGCAGGCCGTACTCCCGGGCGATCACCGCACCATGGGTCATCAGGCCGCCCACCTCCGTCACCAGGCCCGCGATCCCGACGAACAGCGGCGACCAGCTGGGGTCCGTGAAGGCCGTGACCAGGATGTCGCCGGCTACGAGATCGGCCTCCGCCATGTCCAGGATGACGCGGGCCCTTCCCTCGACGGTCCCGGCGGAGACCGGCAGGCCGACCAGGGCGCCGGCCGGCACGTCGTCGCGCCGGTACGCCCCGGTGACGGCCTCACCGTCCGAGGTGAGCACCCGGGGCGGGGTGAGCGCGTGGTACGACCGGAACGCCTCCTTGCGCCGCTGGATGAGCCGGCCGTCCACCTGGTTCGAGCGCACGGCCTCATGGAGCTCCTGGAACGTGAGGGAGAAGATGTCCTCCTTCTCAGGAAGCACACCTGCCCGCACGAGGCGCCCGGCCTCCTCCAGCAGGGCCCGCTTGTAGACGAAGTAGCGGCTGACGATGCCGTACTTCGGGTACTCCCGGTATCCGACGAAGGCTCGGACCTGGTCGATCATCCGCTTGGTCTCATCGGCCTTCCGGTCCCCGTCCGGCAGGGCCCGCAGGCGTGACAGCACGTCCCGTTCCTTCTCCCGCGCCTTCCGCCGCCCTTGCTCGAAGCGCCGCCCGGCGGCGCCCGGCCCGAAGTTCCTGACGTTGTCGAGGATCACTGGCACGAGCGTGGTGGGGCGCTCGCGCCAACGCGGTCTCGTGATGTCGATCTCGCCGACGCAGCGCATGCCGTACCGGTCGAGGTACGCCTCCATGGCCTCGCGCGCCTCGGTCCCGCCCGCGAGTCTCGCCAGCTCGTCCAGGAAGGCTTCGTCCTCGGCGTGCTCGACGCCCCGCAGGAACGCCACCACCTGCGCGTGCGGGCGGATCACGTCCGCGACGTCGAGCAGCGCCAGTCCCATCTCCGACGTGACGTTGTCGGGGGCGGAGAGCGTCAGCGTGTCCGCCGCGTTCTTCTCGCCCAGCCACTCCCGCAGCTTGTCGTTGAGCCACCACGTGGCCTCCATCCCCGCCATGATCGCCTGATGGCTCAGCGGATCACCGAGGACCCGCTTGTGCTCCTCGAAGGCCTCCAGCAGGAAGTCGAACAGCGCCGGTCCGGTCTTCGTCCGGATGTCGCGCTCCAGGGCCGCGACGGAGACCCGGCTGCGCTCGATCAGCTCGGTGACGATGGCCGGATCGGGCTCGACCGGGGCGGACGCACGGCCGACGGGCGGCCTGTCCGGAAGCGACGGGATGAAGCCATCACGGTCGAGGACGGTCTCCAGAGCGTCCCGGATCAGCGGATCGCCCCTCCCCATGGCGTCCAGGAGGCCGGCGCGGCTCGCGGGTGAGGCCAGGCGCCGGGTGACATCGACGAACAGCCTCCCGCCGGCCTCGTGCATCGGCACCATGGCCGTCAGCTGCCATATGGAGAGCCCCAGGGGCTTCATGGGGTCGGTCATCATCTGCCCGTGGCCGACGGAGACGTAGACGTGATTCTCCTGGTCGCCGGTCTCGGGGATGGGGAACAGCGTCGTGATCGGCCGGCTCTGAACGAACTGGAAGCCGTCGTCGGCCAGGCACCATTCGATGTCCTGCGGGCGCCCGAAGTGCGCTTCGATCCGCCGCCCGAGCTCCACGAGCCGTACGACCTGCGCGTCCGTGAGCGCGGGCTGCTCCCGCCGCCGCGAGTCGACCGTCACTTCCCGCGTACCACCGGCCGGCAAGGCGTGAACGGCACGCTGTTTGGCGGAGATCGCCTTGGCGACGACTTCGCCGTGCCTCACCTTGAAGAGGTCCGGGTTCACCAGCCCGGAGACCAGGGCCTCGCCGAGACCGAAGCCCGCGTCCACGGTGGCGACCTTCCGGTCACCCGTGACGGGGTCGGCGGTGAACAGGACGCCGGCCGCCTGCGGGACGACCATGCGCTGTACAACCACGGCCATCTGGACCGTACGGTGGTCGATACCGTTCCGCCGCCGATAGATCACGGCCCGCTCGGTGAACAGCGAGGCCCAGCACCGGCTGACGTGCCGAAGGATCTCCGCCACCCCGACGACGTTCAGATACGAGTCCTGCTGCCCGGCGAAGGAGGCCGTCGGCAGATCCTCCGCCGTCGCGCTGGACCGGACGGCGTAGGCGGCCTCCTCACCGAGCCGGGCAAGCGCGCGGGTGATCGCCGCCGCGAGATCACCCGGGACGGCGACCCCTTCGACGGTCCGGCGGATCCGCGCGCTGAGCGTACGGATCGCCTCCCGGTCGTCCGGGTCCACGCGCGACAACTGATCGAGCTGATCGTCGATGAACGGCGCTTCCGCCATCACCCGCCGGAAGGCGTCCGTCGTCACACAGAACCCGTCCGGCACGCGGATGCCGTCGATCCGCGCCAGCGCGCCGAGGTGCGCGCCCTTGCCGCCCACATGGGCGACCCTCGTCCCGTCAACGTCTTGGAGATCCAACACGTACCGCTCGATCACTTTCGCGCCCCCATTTCCGCAGGCTGTGCCATCGGCCGCCGATTCTGCGCCACCCCCCGGGCCTTGCCGCAAGCCCCCCGGTGCGCTATACGTTGAGAGTGGCAAGGAGAGAGTTCTCCTTGCCATTGCCTTTTGCCTACCGGTCCAGCAGATCGAACAACTCGTGCCAGCGGCGCAGGATCTCCGTCTCGGAGTAGCGCTGGACGTTGGCGCGCGCCCGGTCTCCCAGGGTGTCCCGCAGGCGGGGGTTGCCCGTCAGCCGTAGCAGGCGGTCGGCCAGTGCGTCCGTGGCGCCCGGGGGTGCGAGAAGGCCGTCGTCGCCGTCCGTGATGATCTCCCGGACGCCCGGCGCGCAGTCGAACGCCGCGCACGGCAGCCCGCTCGCCATGGCCT
This sequence comes from Streptomyces sp. NPDC051217, assembly GCF_044455465.1. NCBI lineage: Bacteria > Bacillati > Actinomycetota > Actinomycetes > Kitasatosporales > Streptomycetaceae > Streptomyces > Streptomyces sp. NPDC051217. The sequence goes on along the minus strand of NZ_JBITEV010000022.1, from coordinate 41,404 downwards.
CCATGAGGGCCAGCGGAAACCCCTCGCCCCGTGAGGACTGGACGAAGACCGAGCTCTCGGCCAGCGCGGCCGGCACGTCGTCGGTGCGGCCCAGCCAGTCGACCGAACCATCCAGCCCCAGCGCGGCGCACTGCTTCTTCAGTGCGGGCGCGTCCTGGCCGGCGCCGTAGATGCGCAGCCGCCAGTCGGGGCGCTCTCCGGCGACCATGGACCAGGTCTCCAGGAGCAGGTCGATGCCCTTCTGGTCGTCCAGTCTGCCGATGCTGGCGACGGTCTTCCCGGTGCGGGGCGAGGGGAGTTCGGGCAGGGAGCCGAGTGCGTTGGGCATGGCGCCGACGTTGTCGAAGCCCTCGCCGATCCAGGCGTCCGCGTCCTCCTGGGTGAGGGTGAGCCAGCGGTCGACACGGGGGTAGCTGTTCTTGATCCAGCGGTAGCGGTGGCAGCGCTTGCTGTATTCGTACGACTCGTGGCTCATCCCGATCAGCCGCAGACCCGTGGTGTCGGCCTCCAGGACCCACTCCATCGGCCAGACCTGGGTGACGATCACCAGTGCGCCGGGCCCGGCCGTCTGGAAGATCTCCGAGAGTCGGGCCACGGCCCGCCGCTTGTCCGCCACCCTGGCCGCTTCGCGGCGGCGGGCGCGCAGGTCGAAGCGGTCGAGTGGCGTGCGCGGCTGCCAGGGGGTCGGGGGGTGGGCGGGGTAGAGCGCGGTCACCGGATAGGCGGGCGGCTCGGGGAGGGTCAGTTTCAGCTCCGCCTCGTGGATGCCGACGACCTGGACGCGATGGCCGTTCGCGCGGAACAGGCGGGCCATCTGGTGGGTCCAGGCGGTGACACCGCCGAGGATGTCGGTGGCGTTGGCGAGGAGGATCAGCTCGCGGGGGACGGTGGCAAGCGCGGTGTCGGTCACCGGCGGGTCCTTCCTGCGAAGAGCACGTCCACGGCGGTACGCGCGGCCTGGCCGCTCTCGTAGCCGCCGAACTTCTGGGCGAAGCGGGCTCGGTCGGCCCGGTGCGCGGTGTCCGACTGCTTCAACTCGTCCATCGCCCGCAGCAGTTCGTCCTGTGTCCCGACCACCGGTCCGGGGGCTTCGGCGCGCAGGTCGAAGTAGCTGCCGCGCGCTGCCACGTACGCGTCCAGGTCCGGTGCGAAGAAGACCATCGGCCGGTCGAGCAGGGCGTAGTCGAACATGATCGACGAGTAGTCCGTGATCAACACGTCGGCGAGGCAGAGCAGTTCGCTGACGTCGTGGTGGCCGGACACGTCGATCACCGTGCCGGGCGGACAGACGGGCAGGACGGCGGACTCCAGATAGTGGGCCCGTACGAGCAGGACGTACTCGTCACCGAAGCGCTCCGCGAACTGCCGCACGTCGAGCGGCAGTTGGATTGTCCGGCCCTTCTTCGGCATCCCCCGGAAGGTCGGCGCGTACAGCGCCACCTTGCGGTGGTCGGGGATCCCGAGCGCGGTCGCGAGCGCCGGGCGCGGGAATCGCCCCTGGGTCTCGTCGGTGGCGCGGGCGCGCACGAGCCGGTCGTTGCGCGGATAGCCGCAGCGCACGAGGGATTCGGCGGGCTGCCGGTAGTCGCGCGCGAGAGTCGTCACGTCGTGCTCGGACCGTACGAGGAAGTGGTCGAACCGGGCGAGCGCGGTGCTCAGCTTGTCCCGCTCGGAGGCGTTCTGCGCCTTGATCCGGCTCTCCGCGAAGCCCATGCGCTTGTACGCGGAGCCGTGCCACGTCTGGAGGTACGTGGTCCGGGGAGGCTTCTTCAGGTCGAGCGGAAAGCCCTGGTTGTCCACCCAGAACTGGGCGCGGGCCAGGGTCCACAGATAGCGCCAGGACAGCCGCCGGACCAGCCGCGCGTCCGCCGGGAAACCGTCGGCGGACGACGCGTACGACCAGGTGCAGCGCACCTTGCGGCGGCCCTGCGCGCGCAGTTCCTCGTACATGGCGCGCGGGCTGTCGCCGTAGCACTTGCCCATATGGCTCTCGAAGACCACCGAGCCCTTGCGGACGGGGAGCCGGATCAGCAGCCGGTTGTAGACGCGCGTCTTGAACGGGCGGGCGGAGAGCCGGCCGAAGCGCCGGCGTGCCCCCTTGGCCAGCCTCCTCAGCTTGCGGGCCGGGCGGAAGTGGGTGAGGTAGTGGACGGCCGCCGCCGCGATCCGTCCGGGGCGGCGGCGCGCTTCGAGTTGCAGCGCGAGGTGGTGCTTGACCGTGACGTACGGCTTCCAGGTGTCGCCGAACAGCCGGCCCCGGCGCGGCCGCGCCCGATAGCTGCCCGCCGCTTCGACCCGGTCCCGCTCCAGGAACAGCGGGCCGCTGGTGGTGCCCACCGGCGTGTGAAGGGCGAAGTGCGGGTCGCACACGCGGTCCCGCGCCCCGCCGACGCGCAGCAGCGCGCCGATCTCGACGGAGGCACGCCAGCGCACGGCGTCGCCCTCGCGCCACACCTCGTCCACCGGGGCCCGGAACCTGCGCCGCCCGTCGCTGCCGCGTACCAGGAACTCCAGTGTGGCCGTCAACGGGGCGTCGGGAGCGAGCAGTCGGAGCGGCGCCGGAAGCCGTCCTTCGAGGACGAGCTTCTCGCCCTCCTGGCCGCAGTGGGTGAGGCGGTTCATCAAGGGGGTGCCTGCGAGGGGCCGGTACTGGTGGCCCAGCTCCGTGACGTCGAGTTCCGCCCGTTCCCCGGGGTCGTCGGGCAGCGCCGCGCGCCAGTACACCCGGCCGTCCCGCTCGGCCAGCGCCGAGGCTACGGCGTCGGGCCTGCCGAGCGCGTAGCCGGCGGCCAGTACACCGTCGGCGTCGCCGTCGGCGAGGAGTTGGAGACAGACCCGCTCCAGGGGCGGCAGGCCGGCCCGGAGTTCCGGGTCGGTCCGGGCCGCGGGCAGCGCTGCGACCAGGGCGGCGGCGCGGGCCCGCCCATCCGCGTCGAGCTTCGGGAACTGGCGTGCGAGCGGCACGAGTTGGTCGGCGAGGAAGGCCCGGTCGCGGGCCGCGCGGAGGGCCGCATCGTTGCGGAGCAGGGGCAGTTCGGCGACGCGTACGTGCGCGGCGAGCTGTCCTTCCAGCGCGTCGGCCGGGTCGGGGGCCGCCCGGCCGCTGACGACCAGGTTGGGGACGAGGGAGATCCGGCGTGCGGCGGCGGCCAGTTCGGCGCCGAACAGGATCTCGGCGCGGTCCAGGTCCTCGGCGTAACGCAGCCCCGCCCGGTCGAGGAGAGCGGTACTCACACAGAATCCGGTCACCAGGGCGTCGGCGACGACGAGTTCGGGGGCGTCGGCCAGATCGTCGACGGTGCGGGAGCGCGCGTACAGCTCACTCTCGACGATCCGGACCGGGGGCTGCTCCTTGGCGCGGCGGCCCGCGCGCCGGGTCCACCGGCCGGCCACGAGTTCGGCGCCGGAACGTTCGGCGGCCTCCCACAGATTCCGGCAGGCGTCCTGCTGGAGGCGCTCGCCCTCGCCGAGGACGGTGACGTACCGGCCTCGTGCCTGGTCCAGGCCGTGGTTGCGCAGCGCGGCGGTGGTGGGGGCCTCGGCTCCCGAGGTGACGACCCTGACGCGCGCGGGGTCGAGCGCGGCGAGTTCGTCGGCCACGGCGCGTACGTCCTCGGCGGCCGACTCGGCGTCGGCGAACCCCACCGCCCCGGCCCGCGCGCCACTGCCCGGCCCACCGTCAACGGGGCCGATGCCCGCCGGCCCCGCGACCGTCAGGCCGAGCACCACCACCGCCTCGGTGGCGCGCATCGTCTGGGCGACGACGGACTCCACCGACCGGCGCAGCGCCTGCGCGTCCAGTCCCGCGGTGACGACGCAGCTGATCTCGACCGCGCTCATGCCCCGCCCCCCACGGGCATCAGGTCCGCGACACGGGCGGCGGCGGTGCCGTCGTCCAGATCGCAGAACGTCTCCCGGAACCGGTCGTACGCGTCGCCGGGCACCCGGGTCCGGGGGGCGCGCAGGGCCGCCACGAGCGCGGCGGTGTCGGCCACCACCGGCCCCGGCGCCGCGGACTCGAAGTCGAAGTAGAAGCCGCGCAGGGTGTCCCGGTAGTGCTCCAGGTCGTAGGCGTGGAAGTACATCGGCCGGCCCGTCTGCGCGAAGTCGAACATCAGCGACGAGTAGTCGGTGACCAGGGCGTCGCTGATCAGCATCAGCTCGGCGACGTCCGGGTAGCGCGACACGTCCCGTACGAAGCCGGTCGCGCCGCGCCCCGCGCCCGGGACCGTACCGCCCACCAGGTAGTGGCGGCGGACCAGCAGGACATGGTCGTCCGCCAGTTCCCGCGCGGCCAGTTCCAGATCGAGCCGGAGGTCGAGCCCGTAGCGACCGCCCTTTCTGGGCTGGTCCTCCCGCCAGGTCGGCGCGTAGAGGATCACGCGCTTGCCCTCGGGAATCCCGAGGTGGTCGCGCAGGGCGGCGGCGACCTTGGCCCGGTCGGACGCGTACAGCAGGTCGTTGCGCGGATAACCGCACTCCAGGACCGTGCCGTCGTATCCGAAGGCGCGGCGCATGATCGGGGTGGAGAAGCTGTTGGGCGAGACGAGCACACTCCACTGCTCGGCGCGCCTCGGCAGGGTCGCGATGTACGCCTCGTCGGCGTGCGCGGTGCCCGTCAGATCGCGGCCGATGCGTTTGAGCGGGGTGCCGTGCCAGGTCTGGACGACGTGCTGGCCGTCCGCCCGCTCGAACCATTCGGGCAGTTGGGTGTTGCTGACGACGCATCGGCTGCGGGCCAGCGCCTCGTACCAGTCGGCACTGTGCAGTTCGACGGCGCGGACGTCCCTCGGCAGGGCCACCTGCCGGTCGCGCACGACCCACAGATGCTCCACGGGGGCCCGCCGGCGCACCAGCTCCTCGTGGACGGCGCGTGGTGAGTCGGAGTACTGCCTTCCGTCGAAGCTGCTGTAGAGGACGGCGTCCCGCGGCGGGCCCGCCGCGCGGGAGTTGGCATAGACGCGGCGCAGCCGCTGCTGCCGGTAGGCGCCCCGGTCCTGCTCCGGGAGCACGGACCCGGAGTGCAGCTGGAGCATGTCCTGCTGGTGCCGGTCCAGGGTGAACTCGCGTCCGTCCAGGGTCCGTACGAGGGGGAGCGTCTGGTGCCGCGAGGGCTGGATCCGGACGGGGGTGTAGCGTTCCGGGTCGCTCTCGCCCGGCTCGCGGACGTACAACCGCCAGCGTCCCTCGGGCAGTTGGCGCACGCCGTTGAGTCCCTCGACGGCGCCGGGCAGCAGGGCTGTCCGGAACCGGCCGTCCGGGAGGATGCTGACCGGGAAGACGTTCTCCTCGCGGTGACCGACGTGCCGCAGCACCAACTCGGCGGCGCGCAGGGCGGGTTGGCTGCCTTCCAGGACCAGCTCGCCGTCCGCCGTCCAGTCGACCGTGTCGGCCACCGGCTGCTCGGTCTGGTCGCTGAGGACGAGATCGCCCGCCGCGTTGGCGGTGACGAACAGTTCGCGGCCGTCGCCGAGGCCGTAGTGTCCGGGCCGGACGGCGCCCCGGGCGGCCACGGCGAAGCGGCTGCCGTTGGCCCGTACGAGATGGACGCCCCAGGGCACGGTGGACCGCCGTCGCGCCGCGGGGTCGCCGAAGACCGACAGCGGGACGTCGGCGCTGAATGTGCCGTCCGCGAGGCGGAGCGGGAACTCGTGGACGTCCTTGGTGTACCAGTTCTGGACGGCCAGCGCGCTCGGCGGGCGGTTGGTGGCGTGGAGCAGCCCCTCGATGCGCACGGCGCCGTCCGCCGCGTCCGTGCCGCCGTCCGCCGTCGAGTGGTGGCCGTGGCCGGTGAGCAGGGCGTGTACGGGCTCGACGCGCAGTTCGAGCTTATTGCCGGAGAGCGTGGGCACGACGCGCGTGGTGTCGTCCACGTAATGCACGGCCGGCACGGCGGGCCCCGCGGCCGAACCCGTCAGCCGCAGCGGTGCCCGGCGCAGCCGTCCCGCCCCGAACACCCCCATCTCCAGCTTCCACACGGTGCGGGAGATACGGGGACGAGCGGCCTTCGCCTTCGCGAGCCGGACCGGGTCGACCACGGTCTCGAACCCGGCCCAGTCGTAGGCGTGCAGCCCCTGCCTGGACTCGTACGTCGCCGCCGGCATCCGCACGGTGCGCGTCCGCAGCGGCAGCACTCGCCGCTTCCCCGTGCGCAGCCAGGCGACCTTGACGGACTTGCGGCGCGCGTCGGCCGGCACGTTGCGTACGTACGCGTAGCCCTTGAGGTGCAGTCGCCCGTCGCGCCATACGGCCTCGGTGAGATGCGAGGTCACCGGCAGCTCCTTGGGCCTGAGGGTGGCGACGGCCCGGGGCAGACCGCCGGTGAGCATCGGGTACTCGGCGCGGGACCTGCGCAGTCCCCGGACGCCGAAGGCCCCGGGGTCGGCCTTCTCATGGGCCAGCAGTGCGAGGAGTTCGGGCATCCGGCGTTCCCGGATCAGATGCCACTTGACGCGCAGATGCAGCGGCAGGGCGTCGAAGACACTCTGGTCGACCCTCGCGGCGAAGGCGTTGGCGTGGTCGAGGAAGGCCGTGTGGAATTCGGCGTCGCCGTCGGGCAGCGCCTCGATGAAGAGCCACAGATCACCGGAGAGGACATGGTGGTGGTAACGGCGCTCCGCGTCGGCCCAGTCGGTGTCGCCGCCGCCCGCGTCCGTACGCCGCTGCCCGGCGAGGAAGTCGCTGACCGACGACACGGCGGTGACCCGGTCCCGGATCCCCCTCGGCACGGCGCGCTTCGCGGTGATCGAACCGTCCCTGGTCCGCCAGTGGTAGACGGGCCCGGACAGCACGTCCACACCGCTCGCCAGGAAGTACGCGGGGAGTACGACGGCGATGTCCTCGTACAGCACCCCGACGGGAAAGGCGAAGCCGTGCCGGTCCCAGAAGGACTTCCGGAACACCTTGTTGCAGGCGATACGGTCCCCGAGCAGCACCCAGTCGCGGGTGATCCGCGTCCCGGAGCGCTCGGTCGCCATCGACTTACGGAACATGGGCGCCTGTACGAGCGCGCCGCCGGGACCGAGCCTGAGCACATTGCCGGTCGCGAAGTCGGAGCCGGAGGCGTCGAGCGCCGCGAGCATCCGCTCGTACGCGTCCTCCGGCACGACGTCGTCACTGTCGACGAAGGTGAGGAACTCCCCCCGGGCGCACGTGACTCCGGTGTTGCGCGCCGCGCCGAGCCCGGCGTTCTCCTGCTCGACCAGCCGGAAGCGTTCGTCCTGTTCGGCGAACCGTCTCGCGATCCGTGCGCTCCCGTCCGTGGATCCGTCGTTCACCATGACGATCTCGGAGTCGGCCATGGTCTGTCCGGCCAGTGAGCGTAGACAGTCGTCGAGATAGTCCTCCACGTTGTAGATGGGCACGACGACGGTGAGGCGGGGGGTCATGCGTGGTGCACGGTCCTTCCGAACTTCCGGACTTCCGAACTTCCGAATGCGGAACAGCGGTCGACTGGCGGTGGATTCAGGGCTTGACCGCGATCCGGCCCTCGTCCATGCGCAGCATGAGCAGCCGTTCGCCCGTCTTCTCCAGGAACTCGTCCACGGCCTGGCGGGAGCCCTGCCAGTAGCCGTAGTCGTCGATGAGCAGCACACCGCCGCTCACCAGCCGGGGGTAGAGAAACTCCAGTTCATGCTTGGTGGAGGCGTACCAGTCGGTGTCCAGGCGCAGGATGGAGATCCGCTCCGGCGCCTGCTGCGGCACGGTGTCCTCGACCATGCCCTGCACGTAGTGCACCCGCTCGCCGGGGTAGGGCACCTGCTCGAAGCCCGCCTGTACGTCCTCCAGCGAGGCGATGGCCCAGATCGGCCGGTCCTTGCCCTGCGCCGCGAGCAGGTCCTCGGCGGACTTGCCGTCGCGCCGCAGATCCTCGGCGGTGGGCGGCGGCATTCCCTCGAAGGTGTCGAAGAGATGCAGGCCGCGGTCCGTCTCGCCGAGGGCGAGCAGCGTCTTGGCGCAGGCCTGCATCGAGCCGCCGCGCCAGACTCCGCACTCGACGATGTCACCGGGGATGTTGTGCCGTACGACATGGCGGGTGGCGAGGATGAAGGCGTTGAGCCGTTCCGGGGAGGTCATCGTGTACGGCTTGACCGCGCGGATGATCGACTTCGCCTCGTCGTCGTAGTCGGCGGGGAGCGCCGCCGCTTTGGGCTTCGGCTTCGGCTTGGGCTGCGCCGGTGCCTGTGCCCCGGCCTTCGCGGTGGCCGGCCGGTCCGGCGCCGGTACGGCGGCGGGCGCCGACGTCGCCGACCGCGGAGCGGGGACCGGGAGCCGCCTGAGCTGATATCCGGTGAGCTTTTCGAGTGCGCCGTTCACTGCGCTTCGCCATGCCATGCCGACGGACGGTACGCGCAGAACTCAGCAGATGTCACCTTTCGTCAACTCCCGCTTGGTTATGCCTCTTTCGTGTTTTTCTTTGCCGTTACGGGCTGCGCGGCTCCGGGCTGTGCCTCCGGGGACGGCGCGGGTACGAGGGGGGCGGCGGGGGTCTTGGCGGGGGCGCCCCGGCCGCGGCGGTCGCGACCGGCGACCGGCTCGGGCAGCGGAACGGAGTCGACGCCGCCGACGCGGTTGGCGTACCGGACGGTCAGTTCACGTACCGCGTACTCCCACACCCGCCGCCTCGGCCGGCGCGGCCTGCGGAACACCCCGACCGAGTCGCCCCAGTAGGCGCGCTTGCCGTCGATGGCGGCGTAGTCGAAGCGGATGCCCCTCATCGGCGGGAAGTCCGTGTAGGCCTCGGCCAGTTCGAGTCCGGCGAAGGCGGCCATGGCCCTGAACCCGTCGGGGTAGTACCGCCAGCAGTCCTGCGCGTCGTGCACATGGCCGCGCGAGGGCGCCGTGACGAACGCCAGCCCGCCGGGCCGCAGGACGCGCGAGATCTCCATCATCGACGCCCAGAAGAACGGGATGTGCTCGAAGGCCTGGCCGGAGAGCACGAAGTCGGCGGTCCGGGACCGCACCGGGATGCGGTACGGCCGGGGCATCACGATATCGACGTTGGGACCGTCGAGCACGTCGACGCCGATGTACTCGACATCGCGCCCGTCGAGCAGACCGCGGTGGGTGAGCGACTGGTTGGGCGAGATGCGCGAGCCCAGGTCGACCACCCGGTGGCGGCCGGACGCGGGCATGTACTCCTTGACGCAGAGCTCCATCTGCTCGTACGCGGACTTGTGCACGGTGACTCACTTTCAAATCCGGCTCGTTGGGTGCGGCGCTCCCCCGACGCCGGTCACGTCTCGTCTCCCGACGTTCGAGGACATCAACGCCCGTACGGCCGTATGGTCACGTGATCACCCGTCGGCCCGACCGGTCAGTTCGCGGTCGCCCCCGCCGGGTCGCCCGGCTCCGTCTCCTCCCCCGGACCTGGCCGGCCTCCGGGCGCCTGCCCGCCTCCGGGTGCCGTTTCGCCCACCCCCGGTTTGCCGAGGGCCGCTCCGTCCAGCGGGACCGTCGCGGCGACGGTCGCCTTCGCCGGGGCCGCCAGCAGCTTCCGGTAGACCCCGTCGAGGATGTCGGCCTGCGTCTCCCAGGTCCACTGCTCCAGCAGTCCCGGGCGGTCGTACGCCTTGCGGTAGGCGGCCGGATCGTCGAGCACGGCCCGCGCCGCCCGTACGAAGTCGGCCGTGTCCTCGGCCCGGAACACCTCGCCCTGCCCGGTCTCGCGCACCTTCGCGGCCATGGTGCGTACGTCGCTGACGACGATGGGCAGCCGGGCGCGCGCGTACTCCATGAACTTGGTGATCAGGGCGAGTTCATGGTTCGGCCAGTGGTGGATAGGGATGACGCCGATGTCGGCGGGGGCCAGGAAGGGCACGATCTGCCAGTGCGGTACGTACGGCAGCGGGTGGACGCGGTCGGCGACACCGAGCTCCGCCGCGTGGTCCAGCACCTTGCGTACGACCCACCCGTCGGGCGCGGGGACGATGAGCGCCGCGTGCGCGCCCGGCAGTTGGGGCAGCGCCTCGATGAGGGTGGCGAGCCCGCGCTGCGGGGCGAGGGCGCCGCTGTAGACCAGCAGCGGCGTGGCGGCGTCGATGCCGCACAACTCCCGCAGATCCGGGACCGGTTCATGGGCCCGCCCGGCGGGCGGGCCGGCGTCCGGGGCGTTGAGCACGACGACGGGCGTCCGGGGCAGCCGGTGCTCCTTGTGAAGCAGCTCGGCCAGCGTCTGGGAGACGGTGACGACGGCGTCCGCGCACCGCCCGTACTCCCGCTCGTGCGCGACATGGGCGGGCATCCAACGCCGGTATCCGGCACGGGGTTTGATGCCCGGCAGATACTCGTGCGCGTCCCACACGAGCTTCACGCTCCGGCCTCTGCCCCGCGCGCGGTGCACGGCACGGGCGGCGACTCCGATCATCCGGAAGTCGTTGGCGTGGATGAGGTCGGGTTCGAGTGCGTCGACGACGGGGCCGAAGGCGAACTCGTAGTCCCACAGATACGGTTCGAGTCTGCGCCAGCAGCGGTCGCCGAGCAGGGCGCGCCACATGGCCGTACGGAGTCGCTCGGGCAGCGAGTCCGGGTTGCGTCTGCCTTCCACCAGGGCGAGTTGGCGATGCCGGAAGCCGACCCAGCGGGCCAGGATCCGGGCCGCCGTACGGCGGATCAGGAATCTCCGGCCCTCGGCGGACCTGCGGGCCAGCAGATCGGCGCGCCAGGCCTTGACCCACTGCTTGCGGTGGTGGGCGATGCCGCCGCGCCGGTAGGCGAAGAGCCGGGGCAGAACGACTCTGCGGTAGTCCCTGCGGCGTTTGGCGAGGGTCATCACGACGGGGACCAGCTGGACTTGAGCGTCGCCGATGGTCCAGCGGTGCCGGTCGCGGTCCGGCGACTGGCCGAGCAGCACCACGTCCCAGCCGGCGTCGGCCATGGAGCGGGCGGCCTTCTGCACACGGGAGTCGCCGTTGACCGCGTTGTCGACGAGCATGACGACCCGCCCCCGGCCGCGTCCCCGGGCGCCCGCGGCGACCGGCTCCCGGGGCCGCCCGGAATCTGGTGTGGAAGCGACCGTCATGGCGCCCGTCCTTCGGCTCGTCCTCGCGCGTTCGGCTTCGCGCCCGTCTTCGCGGAGGGACCTGCCCTGGTCCGCCCCACCGGGCAACGAAGGTTCGTCCACCAGGGCTACGGAGGCGGGGGTCATGTCACCCGTACGGCGGCTGCGAGCGGCCGGGAGGGCGCGCATGGGCGCGAGGGGGAGCGCGTAGATGCGAAGGTGCGCGCGTTGACGCGCTCGTGCGCGTACGTGATGAGCGGGCGTACGTGATGAGCGGGCGTACGTGGTGAGCGTGAGGTCGCGCGTCGGGCCGGGCGGTTGGGATGCGGGCGGCGCGGCTCGATCAGGCGGTGCGGTCGCGGGTCAGCGCGGCGACCGCCGTGGTGGCGAGGTCGTCGAGATAGCCGGCGGGCAGGTCGCCCCGTACGACGACGAGACGCCAGTAGAGCGGACCCGCGATGAGGTCGAGCGCCCGGTCGGGGTCGGTGCCCTCGGGCAGTTCGCCGCGGGCGACCGCCTCGCGTACGACCACGGCCGCGATGCCCTTCTCCTTGTCCAGCAGCGCCGATTTGATCGCCTCGGAGATCTCCGGATGCCGGGCCGCCTCCACCAGCAGGTCGGGGATGACTCGGGAGGCCAGCGGGTGACGCAGCGCGTGCGACGCCACTTCGAGCAGGGCGCGTACGTCTCCGTACAGCGAACCGGTCGCGGGGACGGGCAGCCCCTGGGCCGCGACGGCGGAGACGAGGTCGAGCACCAGCGCCAGTTTGGACTTCCAGCGCCGGTAGACGGCGGTCTTGCCGACACCGGCCCGCCGGGCGATGCCCTCGATGGACATCCGCGCGAAGCCGACGGCGGCCAGCTCCTCGAAGACGGCGGAGCGGATGGCGTCGGTCACATCCTCACGGAGCACGGCGGCTCCCGCTGGGGCGCGGCGCGAGAGGCGGGGGTCCGTGGGCATGCCGACGAGCATAGCGTCATGGACGTCACGACGAAACGGTTGCGTTGCGACGTGCTTCCGCTCTAATCTCATCGTTACGACGAAACGGTCCCGTTCCGTCGGTCCGACCCTGCTATCCCCCACGCCGTCTTCGTTCGATGTCCCTCGTCGAAAGCGACCTCTGTGAGCCAGACGACCGCATCCCCCGCCCCGGTCCGGGCCCCCGAAGCACCACCGCGGGCATCGGCCCTTCCGCTCCCGGACGACCTGCGCGCGCTCGCCGCCCGGCACGGCCTGACCGAGAGCGGCGCCCGTCCCACGCTCCTCGCCTATCTGCGCGGGCTGTACTCCCGCCGCCACTTCGTCACCGCGCTCGCCACCGCCCGGCTCACCTCGCAGTACAGCCAGGCGAAGCTCGGCCAGCTCTGGCAGATCATGACGCCGCTGCTCAACGCGACGGTCTACTACTTCATCTTCGGCGTCCTGCTCAACACCAAGGACGGCGTGCCTGACTACGTCCCGTTCCTGGTCACCGGTGTCTTCATCTGGACGTTCACCGCCGGCACCATCACCGCGGGGACCCGCGCCGTGTCCGGCAACATCGGTCTCGTACGCGCCCTGCACTTCCCGCGTGCCTCGCTGCCCCTCGCGTTCGCCCTCCAGCAGTTGCAGCAGCTGATGTTCTCCCTGGGCGCGCTGACAGTCATCCTGGCCGTCTTCGAGCAGTACCCGAGGCCCGCCTGGCTGCTGGCCGTGCCCGCCCTCGCTCTCCAGACCGTGTTCAACACCGGGCTCGCGATGATCTTCGCCCGGCTGACCGCGTCGACGCCCGACATCGCGCAGCTGATGCCGTTCCTGCTCCGTACCTGGATGTACGCGTCCGGGGTGATGTGGAGCCTGGACACGGTGTTCAAGGACGAGGCCGTACCGCATCTGGTCCGGCTGGCGCTCGAATGCAACCCGGCGGCCGTCTACATCGACCTGATGCGCTTCGCGCTCATCGACAGTTTCACCGCCGGTCAGCTCCCGCCCCACGTCTGGCTGGTCGCCACCGGCTGGGCGGTGCTGGTCGGGGCCGGCGGATTCCTGTTCTTCTGGCAGGCGGAGGAGAAGTACGGCCGTGGCTGAGACCGAGCGTGTTCCGACCGTCGTCGTCGACGGCGTCCACATCACCTACAAGGTGCACGGCACCAAGGGCGGCAAGGGCAGCGCCACTTCGGCGCTGAGCCGGATCGTCTCGCGCCGGCCGGCCCCGGGAGTGCGCGAGGTGCACGCCGTACGGGGCGTGAGCTTCGTCGCGTACAAGGGCGAGGCCATCGGCCTCATCGGCTCCAACGGCTCGGGGAAGTCGACCCTCCTCAAGGCGGTCGCCGGTCTGCTGCCACCGAGCCGGGGCAACGTCTACACACGGGGCCAGCCCTCACTCCTCGGGGTCAACGCGGCGCTGATGAGCGATCTGACGGGCGAGCGCAACGTGATACTCGGCGGGCTCGCGATGGGCATGACGCGCGAGCAGGTCAGGAGCCGTTACGCCGACATCGTGGAGTTCTCCGGGATCAACGAGAAGGGCGACTTCATCACCCTGCCGATGCGCACCTACTCCTCCGGCATGGGCGCGCGGCTCCGCTTCTCCATCGCGGCGGCGAAAGCCCATGACGTGCTGCTGATCGACGAGGCACTGTCCACGGGGGACGCCCGGTTCCAGAAGCGGAGCAAGGAGCGCATCGCCGAGCTACGTGCGGAGGCGGGCACCGTCTTCCTGGTCAGCCACAGCAACAGGACGATCACCGAAACCTGCGACCGGGCGATCTGGCTGGAGTCGGGGACGCTGCGGATGGACGGGCCCGCGGCGGAAGTCGTCGCGGCGTACGAGGAGTTCACGGGCAAGAAGCCCGGCGGGAAGCCCGCCGCGAAGAAGCCCGCCACGCCCGCCCGGCCCATCACGTAGCGCCGTACGAAACGTCGTACAACGCGGGAGGGGCGCCCGGCTCCGGCCGGCGCCCCTCCCCTCACTCATGTGCCGTTACGCGTGCGTCCGCAGCAGCGTACGCATCGTCCGCATCGCGACCGACAGATTCGCCAGGTCGAAGGAGTCCGAACTCTGGATCTCCTCCAGCGTGGTGCGTGAACGCCCGAGGATCGCCGCGTTCTTCTGCTCCCACGCCTTGAAGCGCTCCTCCGGCGTCGACGTCCCGTTGCCGACGGACAGCACGTCCGACGCCAGGGCGGCGTGCGCCGCGTACAGGTCCTCGCGGATCGACGCGCGGGCCATGGACTGCCAGCGGTCGGCCCTCGGCAGCTCGATGATCCGGTCCATCAGCTGCGTGATCCGCAGCCGGTCACCGAGGTCGTAGTACACCTCGGCGACGGCCAGCGGGTCCTTGCCCGTACGGTCGGCGATCTGCACGATGTCGAGCGCCGGGAACGCCGCGGAGAATCCGGCGACCCGCAGCGCCAGCTTCTCGGGCACGCCCACCGAGGTGAGCTCCTCCACGATGTTCTGGTACCACTCCAGGTCGGCGCCGCGCAGGAGTCGTGGCAGCTGCCCCCACACCTGCTCCACGCCTTCGGAGAAGAACTCGACCGTCTCCGCGATCTCCACCGGCTGCGGCCGGTTGCCGAGCAGCCAGCGCGTGCCGCGCTCGACCAGTCGCCGTGAGTGGAGCCGGATCCGGGTCTGGACGTCGGCGCCGACGGTGTTGTCCAGCGCCTCGACCGCGTCCCACACCGGACCGAGACCGAAGATCTCCCGGGCGGCTGTCTGCGCCCGTACGATCTCCTCGATCGACGCCCCGGTCTCCTCGCGCAGGCGGTGCAGGAAGGTCGAACCTCCCGCGTTCACCGTGTCGTTGACCAGCACCGTCGTGATGATCTCGCGGCGCAGCGCGTGCGCGTCGATGTGCTCGGAGAACTTCTCGCGGAGCTGCGCGGGGAAGTACGCGTGCAGCAGCTTGCGCAGATACGGGTCGTCGGGGAGCTTCGTGGAGATCAGCTCGTCGGCGACGGTGATCTTGGTGTACGCGAGCAGGACGGCCAGCTCGGGCTGGGAGAGCCCCTTGCCGCCGTTGAGCAGTTCGCGGATCTGGCGGTCGGTCGGCAGGAATTCGAGCTGCCTGTTCAGGCTGCCGTCCCGTTCCAGCCGGCGCATGAACCGCTGGTGGGCGTGGAGCAGGGAGGGGGCCTGGAAGACCGCGTTGGCGAGCGCCACGTTCTGCGCGTAGTTGTTGCGCAGGACCAGCTTGCCGATCTCGTCGGTCATGGCCGCCAGCACCTTGTTGCGCTGCTTGACGGTCATGTCGCCTTCCTTGACAAGGCCGTTGAGCAGGATCTTGATGTTCACCTCGTGGTCGGAGGTGTCCACACCGGCGCTGTTGTCGATGGCGTCGGTGTTGATCTTGCCGCCCTGGCCGTCGGCGCCGCGCCGGGCGAACTCGATCCGGCCGAGCTGCGTCGCGCCCAGGTTTCCGCCCTCGCCGACGACCTTGGCCCGCACGTCCTCGCCGTTGATACGGATGGCGTCGTTGGCCTTGTCGCCCACATCCGCGTTCGACTCGGCGGACGACTTGATGTACGTACCGATGCCGCCGTTCCACATCAGGTCGACCGGGGCCTTGAGGATCGCCCGCATGAGATCGGCCGGCGTCAGCTTGGTCACGCCCGCCTCGATCCCGAGCGCCTCACGCACATGCGCGTTGACCGGGATCGACTTCGCGGTACGGGGGTGGATCCCGCCGCCCTGCGACAGCAGCGACTTGTCGTAGTCGGCCCAGGAGCTCCGCGGCAGCTCGAAGAGACGGCGGCGCTCGGCGAACGAGGTGGCCGCGTCCGGGTTCGGGTCGATGAAGATGTGCCGGTGGTCGAAGGCGGCGACCAGCCGGATGTGCTCGGAGAGCAGCATGCCGTTGCCGAAGACGTCACCGGACATGTCGCCGACGCCCGCGACGGTGAAGTCCTCGGTCTGGGTGTTGTGGCCCAGTTCGCGGAAGTGCCGCTCGACGGACTCCCAGGCGCCGCGCGCCGTGATGCCCATGCCCTTGTGGTCGTAGCCGGCGGAGCCGCCGGAGGCGAAGGCGTCGCCGAGCCAGAAGTCGTAGGCGATCGCGACCTCGTTGGCGATGTCGGAGAAGCTCGCGGTGCCCTTGTCGGCGGCGACGACCAGATAGGTGTCGTCCTCGTCGTGCCGCACGACGTCGGCCGGGGGCACGACCTCGCCGCCCACCAGGTTGTCGGTGATGTCGAGGAGGGCCGAGATGAACGTCTTGTAGGAGGCGATGCCCTCGGCCAGCCAGGCGTCCCGGTCCACGGCCGGGTCGGGGAGGTGCTTGGCGACGAAGCCGCCCTTGGCGCCGACGGGCACGATCACCGTGTTCTTGACCATCTGCGCCTTGACCAGACCCAGGATCTCCGTACGGAAGTCCTCACGCCGGTCGGACCAGCGCAGACCGCCGCGGGCGACCTTGCCGAAGCGCAGGTGCACGCCCTCGACCCGTGGCGAGTAGACCCAGATCTCGTACGCCGGGCGGGGCGCGGGCAGGTCGGGGATGGCCTGCGGGTCGAACTTCATCGACACGTAGGTGTGGTGCTTCTCGCCCGCGCCCCTGCGGCCTGTCCCGTCGTGCAGCTTGCTGGCGCTCTGGAAGAAGTTCGTCCGCAGCGTGGCCTTGATGACGGTGAGGAACGAGCGCAGGATGCGGTCCTCGTCGAGGCTGGCGACCTGGTCGAGGGCGCCGGTCAGCTCTTCGAGAAGCCCCTCGATGAGCTCCGTGCCGGCCCGCTGGCGGTTGGGCGCCATCCGGGCCTCGAAGAGGGAGATCAGCAGCCGGGTGGTGTGGACGTTGTTACGGAGGGTGTCCTCCATGTAGTCCTGGCTGAAGGTCGCGCCCGCCTGGCGCAGATACTTCGCGTAGGCGCGGAGCACCATCGCCTCGCGCCAGTTGAGCCCGGCGCGCAGGACGAGGGAGTTGAAGCCGTCGTTCTCCGCCTCGCCCGTCCAGACGGCCGCGAAGGCGTCCTGGAAGCGTTCGCGGGCGTCCTCGGCGAGGTGGTCGTCCTTGGCGTGACCGCTGTCGCCGTACGGCATGCGCAGCCCGAAGTCGTAGATCCAGGCGTGCGCGCGGTCGGAGCAGCGCAGCTCGTACGGCCGCTCGTCCACGACCTCCACGCCGAGCTGCTGGAGGACCGGCAGGACGGCGGAGAGGGAGACCTGCTCGCCGGTGCGGTAGATCTTGAAACGACGCTCGCCGGGGCCGGCGCCGACCGGCTCGTAGAGGGAGAGCGCGAAGTCCTGCTCCTCCCGGCTGAGCTCCTCCACCCGGACGAGGTCGGCGACAGCGGCGCGCGGTGAGTGGTCGGCCTTGTAGCCCTCGGGGAAGGCGTTGCCGTAGCGGCGCAGCAGCTCGGCGCCGCGCTCCTCGCCCAGCTCGGCGTTGAGCGCCTCACCGAAGCCGTCGGCCCAGGAGCGGGCGGCCTCGACGAGCCGCGCCTCGATGCGGTCGACGTCCGGGTCGGTGAGCCCGGCCAGCTCGGTGCCCTGCGGAACGCGTACGACGAAGTGGAGCCGGGACAGGATCGATTCGGTGTTCCAGGCGGTGAAGTCGACGCTGGTGCCGCCGAGCTCCTCCTTGAGGATGTCGATCAGGCGCAGCCGGACGCCGGTGGTGTAGCGGTCGCGCGGCAGGTAGATGAGGGCGGAGTAGTAACGCCCGTACTCGTCCTGGCGGAGGTAGAGGCGCAGCCGGCGCCGCTCCTGGAGGTACAGGACGCTGGTGACGATGGAGCGCAGTTGGTCGACGGGCGTCTGGAACAGCTCGTCGCGCGGGTACGTCTCCAGGATCTGCATCAGGTCGCGGCCGTCGTGGCTGTTCGGCGAGAAGCCGGCGCCCGCCAGGACCTCGGCGACCTTGCGCCGTACGACGGGCACGCGGCGTACGGACTCGGTGTACGCCGCCGAGGAGAAGAGTCCCAGGAAGCGGCGCTCGCCGACGACGTTGCCCTTGTCGTCGAACTTCTTCACGCCGACGTAGTCGAGATAGCTCGGACGGTGCACGGTGGAGCGGCTGTTGGCCTTCGTCAGGACGAGCAGCTTGTGCTCGCGGGCCTTGGCACGCGCGTCGGCCGGGAGCCGGTTGAACGACGGGCTCACCGGGTGGGCCTCGTCGTCGGTGTGTTTCGGGTCGGAGCGCAGGATGCCGAGGCCGGTGCCGGGGACGGCGGTCAGGGCGTCGTCGCCCGTCAGTTCGTACTCGCGGTAGCCGAGGAAGGTGAAGTGGTTGTCGGCGAGCCAGCGCAGCAGCTCGCGGGCCTCTTCGACCTCCTGGTCGCGCAGGTCGTCCGCGGTCGGCTCGTTCGGCAGCTCGTCCGCGATGCGCAGCGCGGACTTGCGCATCTTCTCCCAGTCCTCGACGGCCTCGCGGGCGTCGGAGAGGACGCGCAGCAGGTCGGAGGTGATCTGCTTGAGGTCGGAGCGGTCGGTCTCGCGGTCGATCTCGACGTGGATCCAGGACTCGATCAGGGTGTCGTGGGTCAGCTCGGCGCCCTCGGTACGGGCCTCGGGAAGGATCTCGATGAGCTTGCCGGTGATATCGCGGCGCACCAGGATCTGCGGGTGGATGACGGCGTGGATGCCGCGGTTCTGCCGGGAGAGCTCGTTGGTGACCGAGTCGACCAGGAACGGCATGTCGTCGGTGACGACCTCGACGACCGTGTGCGTGCATGTCCAGCCGTTCTCCTCGACGGTCGGCGTGTGGACCCGCACGTTGGCCGTGCCCTGCGGGCGATTCTCGGCCAGCCGGTAGTGGGAGAGCGCCGCGCCGTAGATGTCGACCGGATCGCGGTCGGCGAGGTCGTCCGGGGCGGTGTGCAGGTAGTACCTGTGGAGGAAGGCGAGCAGCGCCTCGTTGTCCGGATGCTTCTCGTCGTACGTACCGTCGTCGGTCGCCGTCGCGGCCGAGTTGTTCCGGGAGGCGCCCCCCAGACCCCCAGCCCCCCCGGCTGGGCTGTTCTCAGCGACCCGTGCCGCCCGTGCGAGCAGCTCGGCCTTGGCTTCGTCCAGCTTGGTCTGCATGTCCTCTGGCTCCTGTCGCGCGCCATTGCGTGACGTCGATGAAAGAAGCGGCACGACGCCACGACGCGGGGTGTCCGGTCGGAGTCGACGCTATGCCGCGATGAGAGATGTCCGGGACGTTATTGGCCAAATTTGACGGCCACGCCGGATTGTGGGGATCAGGGAGGCCCGGGGCGCTGTGGCACTCCGGGCGCGGGCCGGGAGCTTCACTGCTCCCACGGCGTATCGCACTGATCACGACCCCAGGTTATCCCGCCGCACCCCGGCCCCGTCATGAACCGCATATGTACAAAAGAAGGGCAGGAAATTTGCCGTTCCGGCCAATGACAAGCGGCGGGGCGAGGGTCGGTGGAGGCCCGGCGGTGTGCGTTTGATGGTGTGCGGTCGGTGGTGTGCGGCGGTCAGCGCGCGATGCTCCGCGCCAGCTCGACGGCCTCGGCGAGACTGTCGACGACGGGGACGCCCACCGCCTCCAGGCTCTTTCGGCTGTGCGATCCGCCGGTGTAGAGCACGGCCCTGGCCCCCACATGGGCGGCGGCCAGGGCGTCGTCCACGGCGTCACCGATCACCACCGTACGCTCGGGGGCTATCCGGCCCTCCTCGGCCAGCGCGGCCAGATGACGCTCCATGTGCACGGCCTTCGTGCCGCCGGAGGGTCCCGTCCGTCCGTCGACCCGGACGAAGTGCTGGTGGATCCCGTAGCCCCGCACCACGGGGACCAGTTGGTCGTGCTCGTACATGCTGAGGATGGACTGGCTGCGGCCGGCCAGCGTCCACTGCGTCAGCAGCTCCTCGACGCCTTCGGTCAGCAGGCACTCGACGCGGCGCTCCACATAGTGCCGGTGGAATGTCTCGTCCATGACCAGCCACTCGGCGTCCGTGGGGAGACGCCCCATCAGACGCTCGTAGAAGACCGGGATCGGCATGCAGTACAGATCCCTGTACCGCTCCGCGGTGATCTGCTCAAGACCGATCTCGTCGAAGGCGGCGTTGGTCGCCCCGATGACCGCGCTGAAGTCGTCGAGCAGTGTGCCGTTCCAGTCCCAGACCAGATGTGTGTCGTACTTCCCCATACCGGAAACGTTACCGGCCGACTCCGACAACGCGCCGCGGAACCTTACGCGACGATGCCCGGGATCTCCTGCACCCCGAACCAGAGCAGTTCGTGGTCCTCGGCGCCGTCCACCGTGAACTGCGCGTCGTCGTCGCCGTGGTCGGCGGCGCCCAGCGCCGCGGCGGCGGCGGAGACGTCGGCCTCGGCGTCGTCCGCGTCGATGTGCACGGCGGCGGCCTTGGCCAGGGGGACGGCAGAGGCGATCCGAACCTCGC
This sequence comes from Streptomyces sp. NPDC051217, assembly GCF_044455465.1. Lineage (NCBI taxonomy): Bacteria > Bacillati > Actinomycetota > Actinomycetes > Kitasatosporales > Streptomycetaceae > Streptomyces > Streptomyces sp. NPDC051217. The sequence goes on along the minus strand of NZ_JBITEV010000022.1, from coordinate 21,073 downwards.
CGAGCCCGGCGGAGTCCACCCCGCGGTCGGGATCGGCCGCGGCGTCCCTGTCCGGTACGTCGACGGCGATCACGACCCGGCGACGCGCGGCGGAGGGGTCACCGGCGAGCAGCCGGAGCGAGCCGGCGGCGGCGCGGTTGAGGGCCGCGTACTCCAACTCCTCGATGTCGTCGGAGAGATACCACTCGCGCAGTCCGGGCGTCACCGCGTAGGCCGTCAGCGGCCCGGGACCCAACTCGCCCGTCTTGTGCGCCTCGGCGAGACCGGGAAGGGTCAGGGGGACGTAGACGCGCATGCGATGACCGCTTTCGTAGTCGGAAGAGCGGTTCAAGGATACGTGCGGCACATCCGGGCGATCCCTCGTCGGGGTGACACTGCGGAGCCGTTCAGCGTCCACCTGGACACACAGAGTGACGCCTCCAGCCCTGCTGCGGCTTGCCCAGCCACTCGGACAGGTGACATCCGACGAGCACGCCACCCCGGAATCCGGGCCTTGCGGCGGCCGCGGATCACCCGTAGAAGATCCCCAACACAAGTTACCGCCCGGTAACGCGATCGCGGACCGGGCCGGCGGAACGGGGGCGATCTGCGTGAGCGACACAGAGACCAGCAGGACGTACGACAGGCCGACCGCACGGACGGTCGGCCCACCGACAAGGCGCGACCCACGCAGGCCGGGCCGGGTGATCTCCCAGCGCCGCCAGCCCTGGCTCCAACCGCACGAGCGCTTCGCGGAACTGCTGCTCGCGGTCCTCAGCGGTCTGCGACCGGTCCACTCGATGCTGGGCCAGACAATCGGCGAGGCGTACGACCAACTGGTCCACCTGGCCCCGACCACCCCACTCCGCGCCCGCAACACCACCCCGGTGATCCGCACCTGCCGGAGCTTCCACCCCCGCCCGGGAGTGGTCGAGGCCTGGGCAAGCATCGCGGCGGGCGACCGCGTCCGCGCGATGGCTTTCCGCCTGGAACAGGGCCCAGACCTCCGCTGGCGCTGCGCGGCGGTCGAGGTGGCGGCCCGCCGACCCCGGGGGTAGGGGCGAAGCGCCCGCGCGTGCGCCAACGCGGACCCACAAGCGCCGGGCGGACCACCTCAGCCCGCCCGGCGCCTGAGGCCAACACCCACCGGGCCGCACGGACCACCTCAGCCCGCCCGGCGTTTGAGGACGAACCAGCCGCCGGACGGACCCGTTCCAACCCGCCCGGCCACACCCAGCCCGCCCGGCGCCTGAGGGCAACACCCACCGGGCCGCACGGACCACCTCAGCCCGTCCGGCGTTTGAGGACGAACCGGCCGCCGGACGGACCCGGCCCTACCGCTCACCAGGGCCACAGGGCCCTCGTACGGCCCCGTACGGCCCCCCGGGCCCCTCACACCAAGCAAACGGCGGCCGGGCCCGGACATCGTGTCCAGGCCCGGCCGCCGCACCGTTCCGTGTAGAGCGACCGCCGCTTACTTCTTGCGGCGCCGCCCCCCACCCTTCTGCGCCTTCCGCCGCTCCGCGCGAGTCGTCCCCGCACCCGCCTCCGTGCGATCCGCGCCGCCGTTGCTCTCGAAGTCGCCCTCGACGACGCCGCCCTCACCGTCCACCGTCGGCGCGGAGAAGTGCAGCCGGTCGCGGCGCTGCGGGGCCTCCAGGCCCTTCGCCCGGATCTCCGGACGCCCACCGCCACCTCGCGTACCCGCGCCCGCGCCCGCCGGCGCGTCCGCCTTCGCCAGCGACGTACGCTCGGGCGCCGCCGCGTCCTGCACCGGGACCTCCTCGACCTGCTGCTCGACCTGGACCTCCAGGTTGAACAGGTAGCCGACGGACTCCTCCTTGATGCCCTCCATCATGGCGGTGAACATGTCGAAGCCCTCGCGCTGGTACTCGACCAGCGGGTCCTTCTGCGCCATCGCGCGCAGCCCGATGCCCTCCTGGAGATAGTCCATCTCGTAGAGGTGCTCACGCCACTTGCGGTCCAGCACCGACAACACCACGCGCCGCTCAAGCTCGCGCATCACGTCCGGGCCCAGCGACTTCTCGCGCTCGTCGTACTGCTCGTGCGCGTCGTCCTTGATGGATTCGGCGATGAACTCCGCCGTGATCCCCGCGCGGTCCCCCGTCGCGTCTTCCAGGTCCTCGACGGTGACCTTCACCGGGTAGAGCTGCTTGAAGGCGCCCCACAGCCGGTCCAGGTCCCACTCCTCGGCGAAGCCCTCCGCCGTCTCCTGGCGGATGTAGTCGTCGATGGTGTCGTCCATGAAGTGCCGGATCTGCTCCTGGAGGTCCTCGCCCTCCAGGACCCGGCGGCGCTCGCCGTAGATGACCTGACGCTGCCGGTTGAGCACCTCGTCGTACTTCAGGACGTTCTTACGCGTCTCGAAGTTCTGCTGCTCCACCTGCGACTGCGCCGACGCGATGGCACGGGTGACCATCTTGTTCTCGATCGGGACGTCGTCGGGGACGTTCGCCATCGACATGACGCGCTCGACCATCTGCGCCTTGAACAGACGCATCAGGTCGTCGCCCAGCGACAGGTAGAAGCGGGACTCGCCCGGGTCGCCCTGACGGCCGGAACGACCGCGCAGCTGATTGTCGATCCGGCGCGACTCGTGACGCTCCGTACCGAGGACGTACAGCCCGCCGAGCTCGACGACCTCCTCGAACTCCGCCTTCACCGCCTGCTCGGCCTTCTCCATCGCGGCGGGCAGCGCGGCCGCCCACTCCTCGACGTGCTCCACCGGGTCGAGCCCGCGCTGCCGCAGCTCCGCCTCGGCGAGGTCGTCGGGGTTGCCGCCGAGCTTGATGTCGGTACCACGGCCGGCCATGTTCGTGGCGACCGTGACCGCACCCTTGCGCCCGGCCTGGGCGATGATCGGCGCCTCACGGTCGTGCTGCTTGGCGTTCAGCACCTCGTGCTGCACACCCCGCTTCGAGAGCTGCTGCGACAGATACTCGGACTTCTCCACGGAGGTCGTGCCGACCAGGATCGGCTGGCCCTTCTCGTGCTTCTCGGCGATGTCGTCGACGACCGCCGCGAACTTCGCGACCTCGGTGCGGTAGATCAGGTCGGGCTGGTTCACCCGGATCATCGGCCGGTTCGTCGGGATCGGCACGACGCCCAGCTTGTAGATCTGCTGGAACTCGGCGGCCTCGGTCATGGCCGTACCGGTCATGCCCGAAAGCTTGTCGTAGAGGCGGAAGAAGTTCTGCAGGGTGATCGTCGCGAGCGTCTGGTTCTCGTCCTTGATGTCCACCCCTTCCTTCGCCTCGATCGCCTGGTGCATGCCCTCGTTGTAGCGGCGGCCGGCGAGGATACGGCCGGTGTGCTCGTCGACGATCATGACTTCGCCGTCGATGACTACGTAGTCCTTGTCGTTCTTGAAGAGCTCCTTGGCCTTGATGGCGTTGTTCAGATAACCGACGAGCGGGGTGTTCACCGACTCGTAGAGGTTGTCGATGCCCAGCCAGTCCTCGACCTTCGCGACGCCGGACTCGTGAATCGCGACGGTGCGCTTCTTCTCGTCGACCTCGTAGTCGCCGGTCTCCTCGATGCCCTTGAGCTGGTTGCCCGCCTCGCCCTTGGTGAGCCGCGTCACCAGCTTCGCGAAGTCGCCGTACCACTTCGTGGCCTGGTCCGCGGGGCCGGAGATGATCAGCGGCGTACGGGCCTCGTCGACCAGGATCGAGTCGACCTCGTCCACGACCGCGAAGTTGTGACCGCGCTGGACGAGCTCCTCCTGGGACCACGCCATGTTGTCGCGGAGGTAGTCGAAGCCGAACTCGTTGTTCGTGCCGTACGTGATGTCGCAGCTGTACTGCTCGCGCCGCTGCGCGGGCGACATGTTCGCGAGGATGCAGCCGACGCTCAGGCCCAGGAACTTGTGGACCCGGCCCATCATCTCGGAGTCGCGCTCGGCCAGATAGTCGTTGACCGTGATCACATGAACGCCCTTGCCGGACAGCGCGTTCAGGTAACAGGGCAGCGTGCCGACGAGGGTCTTGCCCTCACCGGTCTTCATCTCGGCGACATGGCCGAGGTGCAGCGCGGCGCCGCCCATCAGCTGGACGTCGTACGGACGCTGGCCGAGCACGCGCTTGGCCGCCTCACGGACGGTCGCGAAGGCCTCGGGGAGCAGGTCGTCAAGACTCTCGCCGTCGGCGTAGCGCTGTTTGTACTCGTCGGTGAGGGCCTGCAACTCGGCGTCGGAGAGGGCGGTGAAGTCCTCCTCGATGGAGTTGACCTGGTCCGCGATGCGGTGCAGTTTGCGCAGGATCTTGCCTTCGCCTGCACGCATGAGCTTGTTGAAGACGGACACTGAGGTTGGTCTCCTTGCCGGTCGGGCCTGGCACTGGGTCTGGTGATGGACACTGGCGCGGGCGCGGCAGGCCGACCCCACCGCAACGGCCATCGTAAGCGAGGACCCGGCCGCCTCGGGAGGGCCACGTGACGCCGGCCTCCTGTCACCCGCCCTGAGAACGCGCGGGAGGCGCCGAAGGTGCCGGTGAGCTGTTGAAAAGCGCTCGCGTCGGGGAACCCCGCTCACCAGAATCCCTCCATGGAGCCACTCACCCCCGATTCCGCCCCTCCGGACGCCTCGGCCATCTCCTTGATCACCGAGCGTCTGCGGCTGCGGCCCCTGGTCCCGGACGACATCGACGCCGTGTACGCGGCCTGCCAGGATCCCGACGTCCAGCGGTGGACGACGATCCCTTCTCCGTACGAAAGAGAGCACGCCGAGCACTTCATCGAGCGGGTCGTCCCGGACATGTGGCAGGCCGGGACCAACTTCGTCTTCGCGGTCGAGCCGGTCGGCGGCGGCCCGCTGCTGGCCTCGATCAACGCCCACAGCCAGACCGGTGTGTGGGAGGTCGGCTACTGGACGGTCAAGGAGCACCGGGGCCGGGGCTACACGACGGAGGCGCTGTGCGCCCTGGTCCGCTGGATCTTCACGGAGCTGGGCGCCGAACGCGTCGAGTGGCGGGCCGAGGCCGGCAACGTGGGATCGCGGGCCGTCGCGCTGAAGGCCGGTTTCGTGCCGGAGGGCACCCTGCGCGCCGCTCTCCTCACGAAGGAGACGACGCGTGACGTCTGGATCGGCGCGATGCTGCCCTCCGATCTCGGCCTGCCGTCCAGGCATCCGTATCTGCCCGCCCGCCCCTGAGGGCGGCGCTCAGCGCCCGGCGGGCTGTCAGTGCCGCCGTCTATCGTTCGGGGCATGACCACTGTGCCGCCACCCGCCGCCGAGCTGTCCGCCGACGAAGCCCGCCGTCTGGCACTGCGCGCCCAGGGGTTCCTCGGCGCGCCCGACCGTCGCGGCGGCGTGCGCGGTGTGCTGCGCCATCTCGGGGCCGTCCAGCTGGACACGATCTCGGTGCTCGCGCGCTCGCACGAGCTGATTCCGTACGCGCGGCTGGGTGCCGTGGGCCGCAGGAAGGTCGAGGAGTCGTACTGGACTCAGGCGGCCACCGACGGTGACCCGCCACGGCCGCACGCCTTCGAGTACTGGTCGCATGCCGCCTGCCTCCTCCCGATCGAGGAATGGCCGCATTTCGCCTTCCGGCGCCGCGCCTACCGCGCCCGCCCGCACTGGCACCACGAACTGTCGGACGGGGCGTACGACGCGGTGATCAAGCAGCTGCGGGCCGAGGGGCCACTCACGGCGACCGAGCTGGGCGGCGCGAAGAACGGCGGGGAGTGGTGGGACTGGTCCGAGGCGAAGGTCGCGGTCGAGCGGGCGCTGATGCACGGCGAGGTGGTGTGCACCGGGCGCCGAAGCTGGAAGCGGGTCTACGACCTCGCGGAGCGGGCCATTCCCGACGAGGTGCTGCACGACGATCTGGATGACACCGAGTGCCTTCGCCGGCTCGTACGGCTCGCGGGCCGGTCGCTCGGTGTGGGCACCCGCTCGGACATCGGGGACTACCACCGCATCAAGGGTGAGCAGGTCGACGCGGTGATCGCGGACTCGGGGCTGGTGCCGGTGACGGTCGAGGGCTGGGCGAAGCCCGCCTGGGCCGACCCGGACGCGCTGGCGAGCGTCCCGCGCGGGCGGCACCGTACGACTCTGCTGTCACCGTTCGACTCGCTGATCTGGGAGCGCGCCCGCACCGAGCGGATCTTCGGCTTCACCCACCGCCTGGAGGCATACGTCCCCAAGCCCAAGCGGATCTACGGCTACTTCGCGATGCCCCTGCTGTCGGGCGGGAAGCTGCTCGGCCGTGTCGACCCGGCGCGTGAGGGCAGCACGCTCGTCGCCCGGCAGGTGTCGCTCGACACCCCCGCCGCCGTCGAGCCGATGGCACGGGCGCTGCGGGAGGCCGCCGAGTGGGTGGGCTGCGACTCCGTGCGGATCGAGCGCGTCGACCGCCCGGACCTGGCGGCGGCGCTGACGCGGGCCGTCATCTGATTTCGAGGATCTTCTCCCGCATCGCGTAGACCACGGCCTCCATCCGGGAGTGCAGCTGCAACTTCTCCAGGATGTTGCGGACATGGTTCTTCACGGTGTTCTCGGAGATGAACAACTCCTTGGCGATATCACGGTTGTTCATTCCCGTCGCGACCAGCTTGAGGACTTCGAGCTCGCGTTCGGTGAGCCTCGGTGCGGGCACGAGTCTGCGTTCGTCGGTGCGCTGAATCATCGACTTGAACTCGGTCAGCAGCTTGGAGGCCATGGAAGGGCTGATTTGTGACTGCCCGTCGGCGACGGCGCGAATCGCGGTGGCCACCTCGTCCGTCGAAATCTCCTTGAGGAGATAGCCGGTGGCGCCCGCCTTGATCGCGTCGTAGAGGTCGGCCTCCTCGTCGCTGATCGTCAGCATGATGATCTTGGCACTGGGGGCCACCTCCTTGATGGAGGTGCACGCCTCGATGCCGCCGCGCTTGGGCATCCGGACATCCATCAGCACGATGTCGGGGAGCAGGTCGGCGGCCTTGTCGACGGCCTCCGCGCCGTCCCCGGCCTCGCCCACGACCTGGATGTCCTCCTCCTGGGCGAGGACGATCTCCAGCCCCCGGCGGAAGAGCGCGTGATCGTCCACGACAAGGACCCTGATCGGTTCCTTGCCGGAGTCGTCCGGGGCCGCGCCGCTGCCCGGTCCGGCACCGCCGGTCGTACCGCCGGCACCGTGAGCGTGGTGCACCGGCCCGAAGCTGTCCGCCATCGTTCCTCCCCCTGAAGGCCATGGGCCGAAGTACATGCGAGCTACACCAACCCCAGGTCAGGGAAAGGGTGTTGGCGTGCGTGGCCATGATTTCATGCCCGGCCGACAGAGCGGTGATCCAGTAGTCGCGCGGTGGTGCCCCCGAGGCCGGATCAGGACCGCGGGGGCACCACCGAGGGGTGTCGTTTCTCTCAGCCGCCGAGCGCGCCGCCCGCGCCCGCCGCCTCGGACTCGGCCAACTGGTCGGTCCTCAGGTGGATGACGCCGTAGTCGTAGGCATGCCGCCGGTAGACGACACTCGGCTCCTTGGTCTCGGAATCCACGAACAGATAGAAGTCATGTCCGACCAACTCCATCTCGTAGAGAGCCTGGTCGAGGGTCATCAGGGCCGCGGTGTGCGTCTTCTCGCGGACCACCAGCGGTCCTTCGCCCTGCACTTCGAGCGAGCCGATCCTGGTGGTGCGTACGCCGTTCGACGACTCGCTCACGGGGGCGGGGCCCGCGCCGTTCAACTGGGCGACCCCAGGAACGACGTCGACGACCTCGGCGGCCGAAAGCCTGCCGTTGCCACGGCGGTTGAAGCGCTTCTCGTGCTGCCTGCGCAGCCGCGCCTCCAGCTTGCCGGTGGCCAGGTCGAGCGCTGCGTACGGGTCGGCGGCGGAGGCTTCCGCCCTGATGACGGGACCGCGGGAGTGGAGCGTGATCTCCACCCGGTCGCAACGGTCCGCCTGACGCGGGTTGTGCTCCTTGGACACCTCGACGTCGAGGCTGATCACCTTGCCGTCGAGCTTCTGGATCTTCTCCAGCTTCAGCTTCTCGGCCACGTGCTTGCGGAACCGCTCGGGTACCTCTGTCTTGCGGCCCTTGACGACGATGTCCACGCAGAACTCCGTTCCCGGATTCGCTCCGCCGCGTTGCGGAGCTACTCCCTCTTGCACCCGACCTCGATGGTCATCGAGGCCTCGGACTTGGTGACTTTCACCTCCTCCTCCCCCGTGGGCAAGATCCCCATTCCCTCTGTCTCCGAGGTTCTGGAAAACGCTCCAACACGCCACTGCATATCGGTGAGTACAGCTTCCGCTTTCCTCACAACCGAACATAGCTCTCTTGGACGGGTATCGGCACCCGCTACCCGCGCGTACGTCCGTTCCGGTGTTTTATGACCCTCACCACCTGCAACGAAGCAAACTTGCGGTCAGTTCCGGTTTATTTCGAAAGAGAGCGGAGGCGCGGCGACCACAGCGGCGCTCACCTGTGCGAATAGCGAGTTCCCCGGTCGCGTCGCGGCATGCACCGCACGCGAAGCCTCCACAAGCGAGGCGCCGGTCGTCATGAGATCGTCCACCAGCACCACTCTGCCGCCCGCCAGGAGCCCCGCGCCCCCGACTGCGACCTCCAGAGCCCCGGACAGATTGGCGAGCCTCTGACGGGCGCCCAGGCCCGACTGGTCGGCCACCGCGCGCCGCTGCCGCAGCACCGGGAGCACGCGGGCCGAGCGACCCGTACTGCGCAGCTCCCCGGCCGCCGCCAGGGCGATACGCCGGGCCGCGTCATGTCCCCGGGCACCGACGGCGCGTTTCGTCGACGGAACCGGCACGAGCATCAACGGCCCGACACCGGTGCCCTGCGGCACGGCTGCCTCGATCGCCCCGGCAAGTGCCCTGCCCAGGGGCTCGGCCAGCCCGAGCGTGCCACGCTCCTTGTGGGCCAGCAGCACGGCCCGTACGGCGTCCTCGTACGGCGCGGCGGCGTGCACCACCGGCAGCCCCACGGGCTCGGGAACCGGCCGCACCCGGCCGGGCCACGTCCCGTACAGCGCTCTCCCGCACGCGTCGCACAGCGGCGTCCTGGGACTCCCGCAGCCGCCGCAGGCGACCGGAAGCACCAGCCCGGTGATTTCTCGCCACCACCCCCGCATGTCATCCACTGTGCCAAGGTCTCGGACCTGCGGCCACCCCTGTGGATAACCCGGTTCGGGATCCGGCCACAAACGGGCGATCCGACAACACGGCGAGGTGCCGTAGCTGTCGTCGTGCGCCCGCCGGGGATTACGGGACAGCCCTTAGCCCGGATAGACGGGTGACGAGCCCTCCTGCACCAACGTCTGCCAGTTCGCGCCGGTCGGCAGCCGCACGATGCCGGCGTCGTCCGAGTCGGCCACCAGCGGCTGCTGTTCGTCGTCGGTGGCGGCGATCCCCGTGACCTGATTCAGCCCCGGCAGCACACCCGCGGCCGACGTCGAACCGTCCGTCTGGATGTAGCTCACCTGCTGCACCCCGCCGGCCTCCTTGCCGACCACGACGAGCCGGCTGGGACCGGCCCACGACACGGCGGTCACGGTCTCCATACGAGGTGCCACGGCCTTCAGCTCCGTCACCGACACCGTCTGCTGGGTAGCGGGTCCGCGACGCTCCACGCGGCCGATCTGAAGGGTCGTACGCCCGTCCTCGGAGAGGAGCAGCGCCACCCGTACGCCGTCGGCGGAGACCCGCAGCGCTTCGATACGCGCGTCACCGAGGCCGTCGACCGTGACCTCGCGCGGCGCGTCCGCGCCGTCGGCGAGGCGCAGCAGCCGGGGCTGCTTCGGATCCCGGTCCGCTATCCACAGATCGCCGTTGCCGTCCCAACTGGGCGCCGACAGCCGGTCCTCCTTCTTCTCGGCCTTGCTGACGACCAGGGCGTCGCCCACCTCGCCCGCCGAGATGATGGACCCGACGTACATGGACTTGGCGTCCTGCGACACGCCCGCCGCGTGCTTCTCGTCCCGCGCCACGGCGACCTGACCCAACGGCATCGTGCCGTCGCCGAACGGGCCCCGCACACGCGGCGGGTCGATCGGCTCCTTGCTGCTCGCCGACAGTTGCGCGAGGCGGCCCTTCGCGTCGATGAAGTACGGACTGTCCGGGCTGCCGGACGTACGGTCGTCGGCGGCGAACTCCTCGGCCTGGTCACCGCTCAGCACGCACAGCGAGGAGCCGTCCTGCCGCAGCAGCTCGACCTGTTCGCCCCGGGTGGACGTCAAGTCGCGGAGTGTGAAGAGCAGTTGCGCCGCCATCTTGCGGCACTGCTCGCGCCCGACGTTGTCGACCCTTGAGTTGAGCGGCACCTTCAGGGCGTTCCGGTCGTCGAACTCAAGTGTCCGGGTGCCGCGTTTGAGCTCCGTACCGGTCGGGAAGGGCGAGTCGACCACGGGCCGCATCCAGTCCGTGGGCCCTTCGAGGAGCACCTTGACGGCCTGGGTGACCGGGTCCATCCGCGTCACGGGGTCTATCCGCTGCCGGATGTAGACGGGGTCGGCGACGAGCCAGCCCTGCCCGGACGCGAAGTAGTACTTGTTCACCGCACGGTAGTTGCGCTGGAAGTCGGACTCGCCGAGCACCAGCCCCTGCGGAAGGTCGTCGATGCGCCATTCCTTGGCGTCCAGCACGTTCTCCTGGACGAGGTGGATGGAGCCGCTGTACGGCTCCGGCGCCACCGGCTGGTAGGCGTGCCCCGCGTCGACGGCGGCGATCTGATCGCCGAACAGCGGGTAGGTGAGGCCGGGGCCGTCAGGACCGGACGGGCCCTGAGGGTCGGCCGGGTCGGGGGCGGACGCCAGCACCGTCGTACGGTTCGCCGGCTGCCAGCTCTGCGACGCCTGCTTGGTCAGATACTTCCTGGCCACCGCGAAATCGGGGTCGTCGCTCGTCATCGCCTCCAGGAAGCCGTCGACGATCTCGTTCGGATCGGCCCCCTCGGCGGGAGCGACGGGATACACCCGCACCTGGGAGTCGCCGCGCGGGGACGCCTTGACGGGCTCGACGTCCCCGCTGTTGGGGATCGACGCACAGCCGGCCAGCAGCAGGGCACCGCACCCGAACGCGACGGGCAGCCGCGCCGCGCGCCCCCGGCCGTGACGAAGGCGGTCAACGCCCACGAGTTGTGTCCTCCCGCTGCGGTGCCTGCGCCGCGGACGCGGCCGCCGAGGCAGATGACGATGTGGTCCTCGACGTCGAGGGTGAAGACGTGGGCGCGGAGGTGTCGGGATCCCGTTCCACGGGCTCCCCGGCGGTACGCGGCACCACCCGCGCGCCGTTGCCCGGCAGCGCCGTCGGGTCGACCACCCCGGCGGGGGGTGGCACCGGCGCCCGGGGCGGCACCGGAAGCGGAGACTGCGTCGGCGACTGGGAAGGCACGCTCGCCAGGCGGTGGGCGCTCTCCTTGGCGTCGAAGGCGGAGCGCTCCCGGCCGCGCCGCGAGTCCTCCGGCTCCAGCGGTATGGGCGAGCCCCGCAGCGGCTCGTCGGCGGTGCGCGGCAGCGTCAGCCGGAACTGCGACCCGCCGCCCGGCTCGCCCCACGCCTGGAGCCAGCCGCCGTGCAGGCGCGCGTCCTCGACGGCGATCGACAGGCCGAGGCCCGTACCACCGGTGGTACGCGCCCGCGCCGGATCCGCCCGCCAGAACCGGTTGAAGACCCGGGTCGCCTCGCCGGGCTTGAGGCCCACTCCGTAGTCCCGTACGGCCACGGCGACGGCTCCGCCCGCCACCGCCATCCGCACCACCACGTCGCGTCCCTCACCGTGCTCGACGGCGTTGACGACGAGATTGCGCAGCACCCGCTCCACGCGCCGGGCATCGGCCTCGGCGACGACCGGCTGCTCGTCGCCCATGACGCGGATCCGGGTGCCCTTGCGCTCGGCGAGCGGTTCCGCTCCGCCGATCACTCGGCGTACGACCACCCGCAGGTCTATGGGCTCGGCCTCCAGCGCCGCGGCGCCCGCGTCGAACCGGCTGATCTCCAGCAGATCCGAGAGCAGGGACTCGAACCGGTCGAGCTGGTCACCGAGCAGCTCCGCCGAGCGCGCGGTGACGGGGTCGAAGTCGACCCGGGCCTCGTGGATGACGTCCGCGGCCATCCGGACCGTGGTCAGCGGGGTACGCAGCTCGTGCGAGACGTCCGACACGAAGCGGCGCTGCATCCTGGAGAGCTCCTCCAGCTGCTGGATCTTGAGCTGAAGATTCTGGGCCATCTTGTTGAAGGCCTCGCCGAGACGGGCGATGTCGTCCTCGCCGGTGACCTTCATACGTTCCTGGAGACGCCCGGTGGAGAGCCGCTCGGCGATCCCCGCCGCCATCCGTACGGGCGTCACGACCTGCCGTACGACGAGCCAGGCGATGGCCCCGAGCAGCACCACGACGAACAGCCCCGCCGTCGCGAGGGTGCCCTTGACGAGGTTGAGCGACTGTTCTTCCTGGGTCAGCGGGAACAGGTAGTACAACTCGTAGGAATTGCCGTCGACATCAGTCAGCCGCTTGCCGATCACCAGCCCGGACTCGGGCTCTCGGCCGTCCGTGTACTCGATCAGGGTGTACGTCTGGAACGTCCCCGTGCCCTTGGCGACGTCCGACCGCAGATCCGCCGGAACGCTCGCGATGTGGTCCACGCCGCCGGACGCGCGCGGGAAGCGGCTGCTGGATCCCGCGCCGTTCGCGTCGGCGCTCAGCGCCACCACGTTGAACGCGCTCTGTCCGCCACTGGCCAGCTGTACGACGAGGTCGGAGCGCCAGTTGACGGAGTTACGTCCCGACCTGCCGTCCCCCGCACCACCGTCCTGGCCACCCGGCTCGACCGGCGCGTCGGCCTTCTCCTTGGCGACGGTGAAACCACCGGCCGCCTGGCTCTGGGCCGCCTTCTCCTTGGCGTCGAGCAGACCGTTGCGGACCTGCCCGATCACGACGAAGCCCAGCAGCAGCACGACGCCCAGCGACATCAGCAGGGTGGTGGTGACCACCCTGAGCTGGATGTTCCGCCGCCACAGCCGTACGGCGGGCAGCACCGGACGCCTGAGCCAGCGCACGACGAGCCGCAGCACCGGACTGCCCGCCGCCCCGTCCTGGAGCAGCCGGCCACGGCGGAGAAGCCTGCCGAGGCGTGAGGCCCGACGATCCCGGTCGGCAGTCCGCCCCGCACGGACTCCCGGCTCCCCGGGCTTCGGGGCAGCACTGCCGCTGGACATCTCAGCTCGGTCCGGCCTTGTAGCCGACACCGCGTACGGTCACGACGATCTCCGGGCGCTCCGGGTCCTTCTCGACCTTGGAGCGGAGCCGCTGCACATGCACATTGACCAGGCGGGTGTCGGCCGCGTGACGGTAACCCCACACCTGCTCAAGGAGCACCTCACGGGTGAAGACCTGCCACGGCTTACGGGCCAGTGCGACGAGCAGATCGAACTCCAGCGGCGTCAGGGCGATCGACTGCCCCTCACGCTTCACCGAGTGACCTGCCACATCGATGACCAGATCGCCGATGGCCAACTGCTCCGGAGCCGGCTCCTCGGACCTGCGCAGCCGCGCCCTGATCCTGGCGACAAGCTCCTTGGGCTTGAACGGCTTGACGATGTAGTCGTCGGCGCCCGATTCGAGCCCCACCACCACATCGACCGTGTCGCTCTTGGCCGTCAGCATGACGATCGGCACACCGGACTCGGCCCTGATGAGCCGGCACACCTCGATACCGTCGCGGCCGGGAAGCATCAGATCCAGCAGCACCAGATCCGGCTTGGCCTCACGGAAAGCGGCGAGAGCCTTGTCGCCGTCCGCTACGAACGACGGCTCGAACCCTTCACCTCGCAGCACGATGCCGAGCATCTCGGCCAGTGCGGTGTCGTCATCGACGACAAGGACGCGTCCCTTCATATCGACATCATCCCATTTTCATTTCCGTTGCGTAGACTTGCGTGATCCAGCTCACTGACCTGGGACGACGTGGACGGCTGTCCTTCGTGGACCGTCGCGGTTCGTTGCTGTTGACGTCAACCTCAGATGTCAGGCCCTGTCTCGTTGACCTTCTCCGTACAGGAACCATAGCGAGCCGACCGCCCGGTCCACCCCGACAACGTGTCTCCCCCACTCCCCGCGCACCTGTCCCGTCAGCCCCGCGCCTCCTGTCGCGCCTGGGCGCACAGCTCCGCGATCCCGTCCCGGGTCACCGGCGACAGCGCCCCGTACTCCGTGACCAGCGCCGTCACCAGTTCCGGAGGCGTCACATCGAAAGCCGGGTTGTACGCCTGTGTCCCCAGCGGCGCGATCGGCATCCCACCGCCCAGCTCCACCCCGGCCCCGGCCGCCTGCGGAGCCGTGAGCTCGGTGACCTCCTGCCCCGGCCGCTGCTCCACCTCGATCGCCGCGCCGTCCGCGGTCTCCAGGTCCAGCGTCGTGGTCGGCGCGACCACGATGAACGGCACATGGTGATACTTCGCCTGCACCGCCAGCGGATAGCTGCCCACCTTGTTCGCCACCGAGCCGTCGGCGGCGATCCGGTCCGCCCCGATGAGCACGGCGTCCACCTCACCCGCCGCGAACAGCGAACCGGCGGCATTGTCCGTGAGCAGCGTGTACGCCATCTCGTTGCGAGCCGCTTCGTATGCCGTCAGCCGCGCCCCCTGCAACAGCGGACGGGTCTCGTCGACCCACAACCGCCTGAGCCGCCCCGCCCGGTGCGCCGACAGCGCCACGGCGAACGCGGTGCCCTCGCCGCCCGACACCAGCGCCCCGGTGTTGCAGTGGGTCAGGATCCGGTGGCTTCCGCCCGGCAGCAACTCGTCGAGGAGGGCCAGCCCGGATGCCGCCATTCGAGCGCTCGCCAGGGCGTCCCGCCGGTGCAGCTCCCTCGCCTCCGCCAGCGTCGCCACAGCCGCCTGCGCCTGGTCGGCGCCCCCGGCGATCGCGGCACGGTGCACCTCCAGCGCCCGCCGTACCCCGTAACCGAGGTTCACAGCGGTGGGGCGGGCGCTCTCCAGCAGCGCCGCCGCCTCGTCCACGTCATATCCCCGGGTGGCGGCGAGAGCGACGCCGTAGGCCCCGGCGATGCCCAGGAGCGGCGCCCCGCGCACCGCGAGCGTCCGGATCGCCTGGACCAGGGCCGGCACATCGGTACAGACCAGTTCGGTCTCCTCGACCGGCAGCCTCGTCTGGTCGAGAAGGACCAGTACGGGCCCTTCAGGCAGCTCGTCCCAGCGCAGCGCCGGAGACATGGACGGCTCGGCAGCGAGCGGCGATGGTGCGTACTGATCGGTCATCCGCCCAGTCTGCCCGGTACTGCTCGGACTATGAAGGCGAGAAGGAGATGGAGCACCCCGCCCACCAGCGGGCCACGCGTGGCACGATGGCTGCCAGCCTCCCGCTCTGCTTCGCAGACAGGCACCGTTGAAGCGCCGGCTCCCCGAGCCTGCCTCCGTAACCAATCCACGAGGTGGACGACCGTGAACGACACTCCGGGCTGGGCCTCGCCCGGATCTGCCCCGTCCGATCGCCAGGACGCGAGCGTGCCCCGGCCCGCCGTGCCCGCCGACGACACCGGCACTCCCTCGGACTCCCCCTCGAAGTGGTCCAAGACCCAGCCGCCGCCCGGCCAGTGGTCCGCGCCCGGCACCCCCGGCCCCGTACCCCCGGCACCCAGGCCCGCACCGGGATGGGGCGGCCCCGGCCCCGGCGGCGGACGGCACCCCGGCTGGGGACAGCCGCCCCTCGCGGCCAAGCCCGGAGTCATCCCGCTGCGCCCCTTGGGCGTGGGAGAGATCCTCGACGGTGCCGTGTCCACGCTGCGCGCGCACTGGCGCACCGTCCTCGGCGTCACCATCGTCGTCGCGGTGATCTCGCAGATCGGCGACATACTCGTCCAGCGCTATCTCCTGCCGGAGCCGGTGGACATCGACCGGGACGCGAGCCCGACGGAAGCCCTGAACCAGGCCGTCGACGCGATGCAGTCCAGCCTCCTCGCACTGGCACCATCCCTGTTCATCACCATCATCGGCACGCTCTTCACCACGGCCGTGCTGACCGTGGTCATCAGCCGCTCCGTGCTCGGCCGCGGCGTCACCCTGGCTGACGCCTGGGCCGAGGCCCGGCCCCGGCTGCTTCAACTGCTGGGCCTGACGCTGCTGTTGCCCGTCATGGGCGCCGCCATCGTGACCGTCGGCATCCTGCCGGGAGTGCTGATCGGCTCCGGTGCGGGAGTCGTACTGACGATGCTCGGCGGACTGGCCGCCGCTGTCGTACTGATCTGGCTGATGGTCAGCTTCAGCCTCGCCTCGCCCGCCCTGATGCTCGAACGGCAGGGGATCGTGGCGTCCATGCGCCGCTCCGCCAAGCTCGTGAAGGGCACCTGGTGGCGGATTTTCGGCATCCTGTTGCTGACGATGCTGCTGACCTTCGTGGTCTCCATGATCATCGCCGTGCCCTTCAGCCTCGTCGCCATGGCGGTGGACGGCGACGGAGTCAGTGGTCTGTTCTCCGAGACCGGCCCGGATTTCGGTTGGCCCTTCCTGATCATCACCGGCATCGGCACCGTGATCAGCACCTCCATCACCCTGCCGATCTCCGCGGGTGTCTCCGTGCTTCTCTACGTGGACCAGCGCATCCGCCGCGAAGCCCTGGACCTCGAACTCGCACGCGCCGCCGGCGTACCGGGCTACGGCGCCGAGCGGCCTGGCAACGACGCCCCCAGGGGCTGATGCGGTGTTCGGCACGGGGGGCTCGGCAACGGCTTGGCTGACGGCACTCACGAGCGACGACATACCGGTGGACACCCCGCGTGTCCCCGCTCGTGAGGCCGCCGAGGACGAACTGTCCAAGCCGATGTACCACGAGAACGACCCGAATCTCCTCCAGCGCGCCATGGACCGCTTCTGGGAGTGGATCGGAGACCTCTTCAACTCCGTCGCCGGCTCCGGCGTCGCGAGCCCGATCGGCCTCGCCGTGATCGCCGCCCTCGTCGCCGCACTTGGCGCAGCCCTCTGGTGGCGACTCGGCACTCCCCGGCGCACCACCCTCCACAAGGACGCGCTCTTCGACTCCGGCCCGCGCGGCGCCGCCGAGCACCGCGTCAACGCTGAGGAACACGCCGCTGCCGAACGCTGGGCCCAAGCTGTCCAGGAGCGGATGCGCGCCGTCGTCCGCTCCCTGGAAGAACGCACGATCCTCGACCCGCGCCCCGGCCGCACCGCCGACGAGGCCGCCGCAGACGCCGGCCGGTCACTCCCCGAGCACGCGACCGCCCTGCGCGCGGCGGCCAGAGCCTTCGACGACGTCACGTACGGCGGACGCACCGCGGACCGGCAGACATACCTGCGCCTGCGCGAGCTGGACCTGGCGCTGGAGAGCAGCAAACCCCAGCTGAGCGGCGCCACCCAGGGAGCGGCCGAATGACCGGCACCGGGACCGGCGCCCCAACTCGGCCCGCGACCAGCACCACGTCGATGTCGCCCAGCGCCCAGCAGGTCTGGAAGCGGCTCCGAGGGCTGCTGTTCGCACTCGCCATCCTCCTCGTGGCCGGGATCGCACTCGCGGCCGTACGCTCCGGCGACCAGCACGGCCGCCTCGACCCCCGCTCCGCCGACCCGCTCGGCAGCCGCGCTGTCGCCGAACTGCTCAAGGACCGCGGCGTCTCCACCCGCGTCGTCACCACGCTCGCCGAAGCCACCGCGGGAACCGGCCCGGACACCACCCTGGTCGTCACCTCCCCCAATCTCCTGACCTTCCACCAGCAGCGCACTCTGCAGGCCGCTGCGGAGCTCTCCGGCGGTCGCACCGTCCTGCTGTCGCCGGGGCCGCCCTCCGTCGACACACTCGCGCCGGGCGTCACCTCGACCACCGAGACACCGGTAACCGCGCGAGACCCCCGCTGCTCCCTGCCGGCCGCCCGCGAGGCAGGCGCCGTCGACATCGGCGGATGGCGCTACACCACCGACTCGCCCAACAGCGACGCCTGCTACCCGACCGACGGGCGGCCGTCCCTTCTCCGAGTCGACACCACGGCCGACGGCGACACCGTCCTGCTCGGCTCCCCCGACCTCCTCTACAACGAGCGCCTCGCCAAACAGGGCAACGCTTCGCTGGCCCTTCAACTCCTCGGCTCCCGGCCTCATATCGTCTGGTACCTCCCCTCACTCAGTGATCCCTCCGCCACCGAATCCGGCAGCGGCATCGGCAATGGCAATGGCAATGGCGACGACAGTGGTGACAGCAGCGGCGAGGAGGACCAGGACGGAGGAGACAACGAATCGAGCTTCCTCGACCTGATCCCCTCCGGCTGGCTCTGGGGCACACTCCAACTCGCCCTCGCCGCCGTACTCGCCGCCGTGTGGCGCTCCCGCCGGCTCGGCCCCGTGGTGGCCGAACGGCTCCCGGTCGCCATCCGCGCCTCCGAGGCCACCGAAGGCCGCGCCCGCCTCTACCGCAAGGCCAACGCCCGCGACCGCGCCGCCTCGGTCCTCCGTACGGAGACCCGCACCCGCCTCGCTTCCCTCCTCGGTGTCCCACCGTCCGAGGCCCACACCCCGGAGGCCCTCGTCCCCGCCGTCTCAGCACAACTCCCCGACGACTCGCGGGATCTCCGCACGCTGCTCTTCGGCCCGGCGCCGGCCGACGATGCCGCTCTCATCCGTCTGACGGACCAACTCGACGCCCTCGAAAGAGAGGTACGCGCCTCATGAGTGCCCCGACCCCCGAGACCGCTGAGAACTCGGACAGTGCCCGCGCCTCCCTGGAGGCCCTGCGCACCGAGATCGCGAAGGCCGTGGTCGGCCAGGACCCCGCCGTGACCGGGCTCGTCGTCGCCCTGCTCTGCCGGGGCCACGTCCTCCTCGAAGGAGTCCCCGGCGTCGCGAAGACACTCCTGGTACGGGCCCTCGCCGCCTCTCTCGAACTCGACACCAAGCGCGTCCAGTTCACCCCCGACCTGATGCCGAGCGACGTGACGGGCTCACTCGTCTACGACGCGCGAACGGCAGAGTTCTCCTTCCAGCCCGGCCCGGTCTTCACCAACCTGCTGCTCGCCGACGAGATCAACCGCACCCCGCCCAAGACCCAGTCGTCGCTCCTCGAAGCGATGGAGGAGCGCCAGGTCACGATCGACGGGACGCCCCGGCCACTCCCCGATCCCTTCCTGGTCGCCGCCACACAGAACCCGGTCGAGTACGAGGGCACCTACCCCCTCCCCGAAGCACAGCTCGACCGTTTCCTGCTGAAGCTGACGGTCCCCCTCCCGTCACGCGACGACGAGATCAGCGTCCTGACCCGACACGCGGACGGCTTCAACCCACGCGACCTCCAAGCGGCCGGCATACGCCCCGTCGCCGGCCCGGCCGACCTCGAAGCGGCACGCGCCGCGGTCGCCAAGACCACCGTCTCCCCGGAGATAGCGGGCTACGTCGTCGATATCTGCCGTGCCACTCGTGACTCCCCCTCGTTCTCCCTCGGCGTCTCCCCGCGAGGCGCCACCGCCCTGCTCTCCACCGCCCGTGCCTGGGCCTGGCTCACCGGCCGCGACTACGTCACGCCGGACGACGTGAAGGCTCTGGCACTACCCACCCTGCGGCACCGCGTCCAACTCCGACCCGAAGCGGAGATGGAGGGAGTCACAGCCGACTCCGTCATCACCGCGATCCTCGCCCACGTCCCCGTACCCCGATGAGGCGATGAACCGTGGCCCTCACCGGACGAGCGGCGCTCCTCGCCGCTCTGGGCTCGCTTCCCGTCGGCATCCTCGCCCCCAGTTGGGCCGGGATGCTGGCGGTCAACGCGCCCCTCTCACTCGCAATTCTGTGCGACTACTGCCTGGCCGCGCCAGTGCGAACGCTCCAGTTCACTCGAAGTGGTGATACCTCAGTTCGACTCGGCGAAAAGGCAGAGGTCCAGCTCACCGTCGCCAACCCCGCACGCCGCACTCTGCGCGCCCATATCCGCGACGCATGGCCCCCGAGCAGCTGGCCGGCCGGCACCGAACAGGCCGCCTCCCGCCACGAGTTGACCGTCCCGGCCGGTGAACGCCGCCGCATCACCACACTGCTCCGGCCGACCCGCCGCGGCGACAGGCGTACGGAACGAGTAACCGTGCGCTCCTTCGGCCCCCTCGGCCTGGCGGCCCGCCAGGGAAATCACGATGTCCCATGGACGGTGCGCGTCCTGCCACCCTTCACCAGCCGCAAGCACCTTCCGTCCAGACTCGCGCGTCTGCGGGAGCTCGACGGCCGGACAAGCGTGCTCACCCGCGGCGAGGGCACGGAGTTCGACAGCCTGCGCCCCTACGTACCGGGAGACGACATCCGGTCCATCGACTGGCGCGCCACCGCCCGCCAGTCGGCAGTGGCGATCCGTACCTGGCGACCCGAGCGTGACCGCCACATCCTCGTCGTCCTCGACACGGGCCGAACCTCGGCCGGCCGCGTGGGCGATGTCCCGCGCCTCGACGCCGCGATGGACGCCACGCTGCTCCTCACCGCACTCGCCACCCGCGCCGGAGACCGGATCGACCTGCTGGCGTACGACCGCCGGACACGCACCCAGGTCCGGGGCCGCTCGGCGAGCGACGTACTGCCCGCGATGGTGAACGCGCTCTCCACGCTGGAGCCCGAGCTCGTGGAGACAGACGCACGAGGCCTGGCCGCCACAGTCCTGAAGAGCGCACCACGACGTTCACTCGTCGTGCTGCTGACCAGCCTTGAGACGGCCCCGGTTGAGGAGGGGCTTCTGCCTGTCCTCCCTCAACTCACCCAACGCCACACAGTGATTGTCGCCTCGGTGGCCGACCCGCACGCAAAGGCCATGAGCACGGCACGCGGTTCGGTGGACGCGGTGTACGAGGCTGCTGCGGGCTCCCAGGCCCAATCCCAACGACGTCGTACGTCGGAGAAGCTCCAGCGCTACGGCGTTACGGTCGTGGACGCCGTGCCCGACGCACTGGCGCCGGCATTGGCGGACGCCTATCTGGCTCTGAAGGCCGCGGGTCGCCTCTGAAGGGACGTGTACGGGGAGGGCGAAATACCTCGTGCGCGTAAAAGGGTCTTGAACGCAGAAATGCCCCGCACCATAAACGGTGCGGGGCACTCCCACAAAAATTGTTCGGCGGCGTCCTACTCTCCCACAGGGTCCCCCCTGCAGTACCATCG